>NZ_JBVAXS010000003.1:0-946839 GCF_055419465.1 Mycobacterium sp. IDUB_17
GACACCCCAGCCCAACGCCTCGCCACCCTCCTCAATCAAGCTGCGTAGCCACGTTGCACTAGCCACTTGACTTTGAGGGCGCTCCGGCCGCCACTGCGTTACGAACGTGAGCGCACAATCGATTCCGTGATTGTCGCGTTCAGCATCAGCCCGACGGGCGGGGATGAAACCGGAAGTGTCGGCGCCGCGGTGGCCGAAGCGGTGCGGGTGGTGCGGGCTTCGGGCCTGCCCAACGAGACCAATGCCATGTTCACCAACATCGAAGGTGAATGGGACGAGGTGATGGCCGTGGTGAAGCAGGCCGTGGAAGTTGTGTCCGCCGTGTCGCCACGCGTCAGCCTGGTGTTGAAGGCCGATATCCGTCCCGGCTATACCGGGCAGCTCACCGCGAAGGTCGAGCGCATCGAGCAGGCCTTGGCCGACTAGTTCGATTTCGGGTCGTCATCGAGCGGTTCCTCGGCGACGATCTGGACGTTGTCCTCGATCGGCGGGGTCCAGTTGCCCGCCATCGGCGCTCCGTAGCGCGCCGCGTAGGGAACGCTGAGGTCCACCAGGCCCGGGTCCTTTCGCCACCGCCGGAGGCCCGTGGCGACGATGAAGAGCAGTGCCGCCACGATGAAAGACGATGAGGGCGATCTTCAGGACCAGCATGCTCAGGAGCGCACCAGGCGGGCGATGGCAGCCGATGCCTCGGCCAGCTTGGCCTCGGCCTGATCTCCGCCTTCGGAGACGGCCTGCGTCACGCAATGTCCGAGGTGCTCGTCCAGCAGGCCGAGTGCCACGGACTGCAGCGCACTGTTGACGGCGCTGATCTGGGTGAGGACGTCGATGCAGTACTTGTCCTCGTCGATCATCTTGGCGATGCCCCGGACCTGGCCTTCGATCCGGCGCAGCCGTTTGGCGTAGTTCTCCTTCTGCGCCGAGTAGCCATGTGCACCCGAGTTGTCAGCCGCGTCCATGACATCAGTATACGGGTACCCCACAGGGGTATCCATATCCTTTTGGCCGGGCGAAATGGTGCCAACGGGCCGCCCCTGGGCCGGATACGCTCGACGCGATGTCACAGCCACCCTGGCCTGGCCCGTACAGCGAGCCCCCGGCCTATCCCCCGTATGGCTGGCCCGTTCAACCACAGCCCCAGCCGGCAGAGCCGCGCGCCCGCTCCGGGCTCGGCACCGCCGTCACAGTGGTCAGCATGATCCTCACCGTCGCACTGTGGATCGTCGCCGTGCTCGGCGCCGCAGCGGCCGCGTGGCTGTCGTTGTTCTTCGGGATGTCGACCGACGTCTGCCACGCGACGTGCGGCCCGACCCCCTATGACGATCAGGTCTATCCGACCACCTTCGGCTGGATCGGCGGCGGACTGATTGCGGGGTTCAGCGGGAGCGTCATCATGGTGTTCTTCACCCGCCGGTGGCTGTGGGTATGGCCCCTCGTGTCGATCGTGTGCACCATCGTGGGATTCCTGATGGGGCTCGACCTCACCATCAAGTCCACCGAGTGGACCGGCTGAACACATACCCCCTTGGGTATCAGAAGAATTTGGGCGGCTAACAAAGCGGGAGGCATACTTACCTGCATGTCTGCCGAGACCCCTGACATCAAGCCCCGCAGCCGCGACGTCACCGACGGCCTGGAGAAGACCGCAGCCCGCGGAATGCTCCGCGCGGTAGGGATGGGCGACGACGACTGGGTCAAGCCGCAGATCGGCGTCGGGTCGTCATGGAACGAGATCACCCCCTGCAACATGTCCTTGCAGCGCCTGGCGCAGGACGTCAAGAACGGTGTGCACGAGGCCGGCGGCTACCCGCTGGAGTTCGGCACCATCTCGGTGTCCGATGGCATCTCGATGGGCCATGAGGGCATGCACTTCTCGCTGGTCTCCCGCGAGGTGATCGCCGACAGCGTCGAGACCGTGATGCAGGCCGAGCGCCTGGACGGCTCGGTCCTGCTGGCGGGTTGCGACAAGTCGATCCCCGGCATGCTCATGGCCGCGGCCCGGCTGGATCTGGCCTCGGTGTTCTTCTACAACGGCTCGATCATGCCCGGCGTCGCCAAGCTGACCGACGGCACCGAGAAGGAAGTCACCATCATCGACGCCTTCGAGGCGGTCGGCGCATGTGCGCGCGGGCTGATGTCGCGCGAGGACGTCGACATCATCGAGCGGGCCATCTGTCCGGGTGAGGGCGCCTGCGGCGGCATGTACACCGCCAACACCATGGCGTCCGCCGCCGAGGCCCTCGGTATGTCGTTGCCGGGCAGCGCATCTCCGGTGGCCGTGGACAAGCGGCGCGGCGAGTACGCCCGCAAGTCGGGCGAGGCGGTCGTCGAGATGCTGCGCCGCGGCATCACGGCGCGCGACATCCTCACCAAGGAAGCCTTTGAGAACGCCATCGCCGTCGTGATGGCCTTCGGCGGTTCCACCAACGCGGTGCTGCACCTGCTTGCGATCGCCCGCGAGGCCGAGGTCGAGCTGACGCTGGACGACTTCACCCGCATCGGGGCCAAGGTCCCGCACCTGGCCGACGTGAAGCCCTTCGGCCGTCACGTGATGAAGGACGTCGACCAGATCGGTGGTGTGCCGGTGGTGATGCGTGCGCTGCTGGATGCCGGTCTGCTGCACGGTGATTGCCTGACCGTCACCGGCAAGACCATGGCCGAGAACCTCGCTCACATCGCGCCGCCCGACCCGGACGGCAAGGTGCTGCGGGCGATGAACAACCCGATCCACCCCACGGGCGGGATCACGATCCTGCACGGCTCGCTGGCCCCCGAGGGTGCCGTGGTGAAGTCCGCAGGGTTCGAGTCCGACGTGTTCGAAGGCACCGCAAGGGTTTTCGAGCGCGAGCGGGCTGCCCTGGATGCGCTGGAGGACGGCACCATCACCCACGGCGACGTCGTGGTGATCCGCTACGAGGGCCCCAAGGGCGGCCCTGGCATGCGCGAGATGCTGGCCATCACCGGCGCCATCAAGGGCGCCGGGCTGGGCAAGGACGTGCTGCTGATGACCGACGGCCGGTTCTCCGGCGGGACGACGGGCCTGTGCGTCGGGCACATCGCCCCGGAGGCCGTCGACGGCGGGCCGATCGCGTTTGTGCGCGACGGCGACCGGATCCGCCTCGACGTGGCGAACGGGACGCTCGACGTGCTGGTCGACGAGGCCGAGTTCGAGGCCCGCAAGGCCGGTTTCGAACCGCTGCCCCCGCGCTACAAGACCGGCGTGCTGGCCAAGTACACCAAACTGGTCCAGTCCGCCGCCGTCGGCGCTGTCTGCAACTAAAAGAACCCGGCACGCTACGGACCGTCGGCATTTCGCCGACGGTCGCGGGCCGGTAGAGTGACGTCGGGCGTGCAGGAACGCCCGACGTCCGGTCGAAGAGGCCCAGCCTCCCTGCACACTGAGTTGCCTTGTGACCGACCTCTTCTCAGCCCGATTGCGGACGCGGGTGCGTGAGAGGAGGCCGTCATGGCCAGCCGTCTGCCGAGCAATCCCTCGATCGACCACCTACGGGTGGAAGCCCGCAAGCTGCAGCGCGCGAATCGCATCCCACTGCACGAAGCCCAGTTCGCCGTCGCTCGCGACTACGGTTTCAGCAGCTGGCCCAGGCTCGTGCACTACCTGCGCGACGCGGCCGCACTCAGCGTCGACCCCGGCGCACTCGATGAGGACACCCTGGGTGCCGCGGACCGGTTCAGTTCATGGGCATCGTTGCGCTACAACGAAACCGACGCACCGCCGCGCCGGGATGCCGCCGCGGCCCTACTCGCCGCCGAGCCCGATCTGGTCGACGCCCATGTCTGGGCCGCCGCGTCGGCGGCAGATCCGGTGGCGCTGGCCCGCCATCTGACAACCCGGCCCGCACTGGCGAACACCGGTGGCGGTCCGTTCGGCTGGGTTCCGCTGATGTACCTGTGCTATTCACGAGTTCCGTTGAGCCGCAACGCCGACGAGGTGCTCGCGGCCGCAACCCTGCTGCTCGATGCCGGTGCCGACCCGAATGCCGGATACCTGTGGTGCGGGCTGTCGACACCCTTCACGGTGCTGACCGGAGTTTTCGGCGAGGGCGAGCAAGGTCCACGGCGTCAGCCCCGGCACCCGTTCGCCCCCGAACTGGCCACGTTGCTGTTGACCAGGGGTGCGCATCCGGTCGACCAGCAGACGCTCTACAACCGGATGTTTCGCGCCGACGATTCACACCTGGAACTGCTGTTCGCGCACCGACTCATCGACGCCGGGCCGAGCCCATGGGAGCTGCGGCTGGGCGAGGCAATGGAATCCCGTGACGAGATGTGGCGGCGCCAGGTCACCTGGGCTGCCGAGCACGCCTTCACCGACCGGCTCGACCTGCTCGCCCGGCACGGAATCGACGTATCCGGAGTGGATGTGGTCGCTCCGGTGTTCCCCGACGACCCGAACGCCGTCGACGACGAAGGTGCGACAGCCCTGCACCAGGCCGCCTGGGCCGGCGACCTCCCGCTGATCCGGCGCCTCCTCGACGCCGGGGCCGATACGACGATCACCGACCGGCGCTTCGGCTCGACGCCGCTGGCCTGGGCCGAGCACGCCTACCAGACCGAGGCCGCGGACGTGCTGCGTCGGCACGTCATGCCGGCCCCTTCGGACCACGACGGATGATGGCGGCGAGCTGCTCACGTGAGCTGGCGCCCACCCGCTGGCAGGCCCGGTAGAGGTGACCTTCCACGCTGCGCACCGACATCACCAGCCGCTCTGCAATCTGCTTGTTGGACAGGCCCGCAACGACGAGTTCGACGATCTCGCGCTGCCTGCCGGTCAGCGGCTGACCGGCCGGGTTGCGCAGCGCCGGGGTACACAGCCCGCCGCATTCGTCGGCGCCCTCCTGCGCCACGGCAGCCGCGTAGGCGCTGCGCTTGCCCTGACCATGGCGACCGAACGCGACCGCGGCCTGCGCGGTGGCGTCGGTGGCGGTGGCCCGGTCACCGATGGCGCGGTAACCCTCTGCGGCAGCAAGCAATCCGGCACCATCGTCGGCCGCCAGTGCCTCGATGTGGCGCGCCACCGTTTCGGCCAGCGGCAGTTTCAGCGTGTCCGCCAGCTCCCGTGCGCGCGCCGCGCCCGCGGTGTCTCCCCACTGCGCGGCCGTCTGCAGGCACAGCAGTTCATGCGTCGGCTGTTCACGTCGCGCCGCGTCGCGGCCCGCTTTGCGCACCATCTCGATGGCGTCGGTCAACGCGCCGCCGGCGGCCAGCGTCCACCCGGTGGCCACCGACATCGCGGTACCCATGAACACGTAATCCTCCGGCACCCGCTGCCGGGCCCGGGCCAGCGCTTCGGTGGCCGCGTCGGCCTGGCCGAGTTTGGCGTACGCCTCGGCCAGAGAAAAGCAGCTGGCAACCCGTAAACCCGTTGTTATTTCATGTGTTTCGGCACCGGCATACGCCTCGTGCAGGTGCTTGACGGCAGCGGCGAGATCGGCCCGGACCAATTCAGCGTGGCCGAGCAGGTAGGCGAGGTTGGCATAGGCGAGGCCGGGAACATCACGTGCCGACTCGTCCAACCGGGCTGCCATCGCCAGACATTCGTCGATGCGGCCGGTCAGTCGGCAAGCACGGCCGTGAACCGCGCCGAACCAGAATCGTATCGGCGAGGATTCGAATGATGTGATGGCCCGCGCGATAGCCTGCTCGGCGACGTCGGGGATCTCATCGACGTGTCCGAGGGCGCCGAGCGCCATCATCAACGCGAGCGAGGCCATCATCGCGTGCAGGTCGGGCAGCCCACCGGAATCCAGGGCGGCCCTGGCATTCTTCTCGGCACTCGCACATTGCCCGAGTACGGCGTCGACACAAGCCTGCATCGCCAGGCGTTCCATCCGCTGCTCATCGGATTCGTTTGTGCCAGTCAGGTTTTCCAATATGGCACCGGCACCACGAGGCCTGCCCAGGATCCAGGCCAGGTTGGCCGCCCGCACTGTCGCCCAATGATGGCTGTCCGGCCTGCCGTCGGTGCTGATATCACTCAGGACCGCCTCGGCGTCGTCACCTCGGCTCAGCAAGAACAACGTCATGGCCCGCATCGGCGCGGCCTCCGGTGCACCGCATTCGCCTGCGGCAGCGGCGAATCGGTTCGCGGCATCGGGATCGAGCAGGACTGCGGCGCACCGTGCCGCAGTCAGATACAGCTCAGGATCAGGTGGCAGGTCGGAGTGCAGCGTCAGGAGCGCCCGGCGCACCGTCGCGCGCATATCCCCGTCGGGCTCCGACGCCAGCCGCCGCGCGAGCTCCCCACGGATTTTCGACAGGTGTATCTCACCGGCGGTGGCCCTACGCAATTCGCCGTACAGCGGATGAGCAAGCGTGGCCACCAGACCACGTCCGGCGCGTTCGACCGTGACCAGATGCATCTGCTCGGCGGCCTCCAGGTCGGCCTGATCGACCAGGTCAACCAGGACGTCGACGCTCAGCGGCTCGCACTGCGAAAGCGTGTCCAGCACCAGCGCCATACCGGGTTCGAGTTCGCCCAGTCGGCGTCCGACCATGTCGGTGATGCTCTGGGATACCGCCACATCTCCGTCCCACATCCACACCCCGGCGGATTTGTGCATCCGCCCGGCGGCGATCTGGTCCTTGACCAATTGCAGCAGGTACAGCGCGTTGCCTCCGGTGAGTTTCCAGAAGCGGCGCGTGCTGCGGCTGTCGACCGGTCCGGCGACCGCGGATTCGACCAGCACGGCGGCCGCGGTGGCGGACAGCGGTTCGAGGTCTATCCGGTCGAGCAGGCTGTCCTTCCACAAGGCGGTCACCGCGTCGGGTTCCGGACCGCCGGAACGCGCGGTGACGACGAGACGCACCCCCTGCGTCTGCGCCAGTTGGTGTACGACATGCGCGGACAGCGGGTCGAGCAGGTGGGCGTCGTCGATGCCGATGACGACCTTGCCCATGCGCTGCTGAGCGACGAAGGAATCGATCAGGCGCCGCACGTCCGGCAACGGGTCGCACATGCCCTGGCTGATCGATCCCGTGAATGCTCCGAGCGGGATGGCCCGCGCCGATTCGGTTCCGACGAACCAATTGGTCCGGTGCCCGGACGCCGCGGCATGGCTGAGGGCCTCCCGGGCCAACCTGGTCTTGCCGACGCCGGCACTGCCGACGATCACCACACCGTGATGGGTTCCCGGCCCACCAAGGGAACGACGGATCGCCGCCAGTTCTTCTTCCCGCCCCGCCAGCTTCATCTCAGCAGTTCGTACCCGCCATCGCCGTCATCGGAAGTCCTGCGTTTGCCCAGGATATGGCGCGAAACCCGGACCGGGGCGCAAATTGACGCATCCTCAGATACCAGGGTCGGCCCGGGCGCGCAGATCTCCCTCCCAGCCGGGATCCGGCTGGCCTCTCAGCGGCGCCTACCGGCCACTGTGCCGGTCAGGCATGCCGCGCTTCAGAATTGCGCACCCGCATCCCGAAATACATCGCGTTGAAGCCCAGCACCATCACGAGCGCACCGCTGATCACGTGCGACCAGATCATGCCTGCGGTCGGTCCACTGACAAACACCCACGGCGAGATGATCAGCCACACACCGAAGATCGGCAGTGTCCAGGTCATGCCGTGCGCCCGGTCCAGCGCGAAGCTGAAGCACATTGACAGGAACGCGATCGCCCCTCCGACGATCAGATCGTTGACCGTCAGCCTGTTGAAGGCGTCGAAGCCGACGATCCAGGGTGACAGCGCGACGTACATCGCCGTCAGCAACGTCAGGCCAAAGGTGACCTGCGCGGCCATCGACTCTGCGACACGGTCATAGCTCGCCCTCAGGGCCATGATGTCCGGGTGTAGGTCGATTGATGAATGGACTGTACTCATTTCATATCCTTTCCGTTACACGGCAAGGCGTTTGGGCCCCACCGCACCCATCCATCGCCTTCCAGATTACGCCGCAAACGGCCTGGCGGCGCCGGCTGAAGACGACCCCGGACGGCCGCCCGGTACAGTCGTCTCAATGCGGTGGCGCAGCAACGCCCGAACGGACGACCCCACCGGCGCACGTCAGCAACTCGGCTGGTTCGCAACGCTGTTCGCGATGGCGTTGGTTTTCCACTACTCCGACAGCCAGCCCCTCGCGGTGGCGCCGGCATTGGTGGCCGGCCTGCCCGCCCTGATCTTTCCGGGCTCGGTGGCCGCCGCCGGTCTGGCTGTGGCGGCCGGCGCCACGGTGGCCGTGCTGAGCCTGCCTGCCGCGTCGAACCATCTGATGTTGAGCCTGCTGGTCGCGGTCGCGCTCGCGACGGCGGCGTTATGGGCGCTGGCGGTCCGGAACCGGCCGGGTGTGCCGGACAGCTTTGCCGAGCGCTGGCTGGATGCCGCACGCAGCCCGGTCGGCCTGGTATTGCTCGTCGTCTACCTGTTCACCGTCTTCGACAAGTTGAACACCGCCTACTTCACCCCGGCGACCTCATGTGGTGGCGACCTGTTCGGCCAGCTGATCTGGCTCAACGGCTTCGGCAACGTGGTGCCGGGTCCGGCTGTCGGGCAGTTCGTCGCCGTTGTCGCGGTCGTGATCGAGGCCGCCATTCTCGGGTTGCTGGCGGTTCCACGCCTGCGGTTCTGGGGCGTGCTGCTGGGTGTGGGCTTCCACTCGATCCTGGCGCTGGCCTCGTTCTATGACTTCGCCACGGTCGTGTTCGCGGTGTACGTGCTGTTGGTCCCGACCGAGGTGTTCGCGACCCTGGCGCCCCGAACCACTGCGCTGCGCCGGGTAGCGCTCACGGGTTTCGCGGCCCATGTGCTGCTGAGTGTGGTGTCGAGTTCGGCCGAGTCGCCGGCCAGCCCGATCGGCCTGCCGTGGCACACCCTGCTCGTACTCACCTGGGCCATCGCCGTGATCCCGTTCATGGTCGCGCTACTGCGCGGCTACCGCACCACACAGGCGACCGGCGTCCGCGCCCCGAACTGGCACCTGCGCCCCCTGGTGCTGCTCGTCGCGCCGCTGCTGGCGCTCGCCAACGGGGTCACCCCGTATGTGGGGCTCAAGACCGTCGCGAACTTCTCGATGTTCAGCAACCTGCACACCGAGGAAGGCACCACCAACCACCTGCTCCCGGGCGTCACCGCCCTAGAGCTCGCGGGTTACCAGCGCGACACCGTCACCGTGGTCGGGCTGGAGTTGCCCGCGCATCCGGGCGACATGACATACCTTCGCCGGCAGACCCGCTGGATGTCCGAAGATCCTCCGGTCCGCATCCCCTGGCTCGAGCTGCGCCGCACGGTGCTGCTGTGGCGGGACGCCGGCCTCACCGGCATCCGGATCGCCTACCTGCACGACGGACCGCCGCGGGTGGTGAACGACGCGACGAACGATCCGGTTCTCACGGCACCCCTGCCGTGGTGGCAGCGGCACCTGCTCGCCTTCCGCGCCGTCGACTCCGGTTCGGGCGCCGACGTCTGCCGCTGGTAACCCGGCACCGCGGGTGCAGAATCGCGGAATGGACATCGCAGATCGGCTGAAACTCGATGTACCGGTGCTCCAGGCGGGCATGGGCGGCGGCATTGCGGGTGCACCGCTGGCCGCCGCGGTGTCAGCGGCCGGCGGACTGGGCACCTTGGGGCTCCTGCCGCCCAGGCAGCTCAAGTCGGCCATCTCGACGGTCCGAGAACAGGCTCCCGGCCGTGCGGTCGCGGTGAATCTGTTGATGCCGTTCACCCGCCGCCCCCACATCGACGTCTGCCTGGAAGCCCGGATCGATATCGCTGTGATGGCCTTCGCGATCGATCGAGCTTTGATCCAACGGCTCTCAGACGGTGACGTGTTCGTCATGGTGATGGTCGGCACCGAAGAGCAGGCCACCGAGGCGCTGGCCTGCGGAGCCGACGGATTGATCGCACAGGGCCGTGAGGCGGGCGGGCACCTGGTCGGCACCGTGGCGCAGGCCGACTTCTTGCCAAAGGCGTTGGCATTGTCGGGTTCCCGACCGGTCTTCGCCGCGGGTGGCATCGCCACCGCGGCCGATACCCGCGCGGCGCTCGGCGCCGGCGCCGCGGGTGCGCTGGCGGGCACGCGGTTCCTGCTCACCCACGAGTCCGGTGCCCATCCGGTGTACCGGCAGCGAATCATCGATGCGGACAGCACAATCGAGACGACCGTGTTCGGTCTGGCCTGGCCGGAACGACACCGCGTGATCCCGAACGCCATGACCCGGCGCTGGTGCCGCCCGGACGGGAGCGCACGCCGGCTGCCTGCGGCGATCAACAAATACAGTGCGCCGCTTTCCCGGATTCCCGACCGCGGCGACGGTGCGCTGATGCACCTGCAACACCCGGCGCTGCCGTTCCTCACCCCGATCACGCTCACCGCAGACATGCCGGCGCACTGGGCGGACCGGGCCGCGCTGTACGCCGGCGAGACCGCGTTGCGATTGGACCGCGTCACGTCGGCCGCGCAGGCTGTCGCCGATCTCGCGCCCTAGACCCCAACGCCGCGTTCGTAGCGCAGTGGCGGCGCCCGGCCCGATATTCCGCCGCAGCGCTACGTACGCGAAATGTCAGGCGACGCCGACGCGTTGCGGGTTTCGGTAGATCTCGGCCTGCGCCGCGATCACATCGGGGGTGGGTAGCGGCTCGGCGCTGTCCAGGTACACGCCGCCGGCCCGCAGGGTGTCGTCTACCAGCAGCCAGATCCACCGCACCAAATCGGCCACCAGCCGGTCCTGCGCGGTGGAGCCGGGCTGGTCGAGCCACCGGCCGGTCGTCGATTCGACCAGCCCGACGATGGCGAATGCCAACGGCTGCGGATCGGTGTCGACTCCAAAAGCGTTGAGGTACAACGTGAACAGCGCACCGAGCTGGGTACCGATGGTCAGCCTGATGTCCGCGATGGCGTCGGGCGCCGAGCCGTCTTCGCCGAGTGAGCACCGGGCCAGGTAGCGGTAGAGGTTGCGGTGCTCGACGAGGAACCCTACGTGGGCGCCGACGCTGGCTTCGATGATCTGGGCCATCGAACCGTGCGGTGTCCACAGTGGGGCGAGTTCGGTGTTGAGCATCTCGGCGGCGCGCTGCGCGATCGCGCGCTGCAGGTCGGCGGCGCCGGCGAAGTGCCGGTAGAGCTTGGTGCGGGTGACACCGACGTGGGCGGCGATCTGCTCGGTCGAGGTCTGCGGACCGTGTTCGGCGATCGCGGACAGTGCGGCGTCGACGAATTCCGCCCGCCGGCGTTCCCGCTGGCCCGCCCATCTCCCAGTTGTGCCGCTTTCCACAGATACACCCTAGCCAATCAAGTGGTACATGACGTACCATTCGCGTAACTGGTACGTCATGTACCACTTGATTTTGAAGGGAACGACGCAGATGGACGCGGTAATCGCACTTCGCAAAGCAGCGGGCCTGCCGGCCGTCGCCGAACCGTTGGCGCCTGCCGAGGACTACGGCTTCTTCGGCCCGGATTCGGTCACCTGGAAGGTGTGGAGCTACCCCACCTCGCTGCTGATCGGCTTCTCCCGCGCGGTGACCATCGAGCACCTCGACCCGTTCCTGGCCGCCGCGGTCGACGCCACCGGGCAGGTCTACGCGCGCACGCGACTGCGCTACGACCGGACCATGCAGTACTTCGCCCTCGTGGCCTTCGGCGATGCCGAGTCGGTCCTCGATGCGTCCGAGATCCTGGTCAAGATCCACTCCAAGGCCGTCGGCACCGAGCCGATCACCAAGCGCCCGTTCGACGCCAACGATCCGCACTCCCAGCTGTGGATCCACCTGACCGCGTGGCACTCGATCCTCTACAGCTACGAGATGTTCGGCCCGGGCAAGCTCTCGCCGGCCGAGGAGAGCCAGTACTGGGAGGAATGCGCGCGAGCCGCGGAGTTCCAGACCATCAATCCCGACGACGTGCCGCGCACCCGTGAGGGTATCCGCGAATACTTCGAGAGCAACCGGGCCGATCTGGTCGGCTCCGAAGTGGCCCAGCGGATGATGGATTACCTGGTCGACCTGGGCTATCACATCCTGCCCGAGCGGATGCCGCACTGGCTGCGCAAGGCATTCAACGTCCCGATGCGCGCCGCCATCATCGCGACCATGCCGCAGTGGATGCGGCGGTTGGGCGGTATCCCGCAACGCCGGATCGCCGACGTCGCGGCACGCGCTGTGGTGCGCCCCTTTCTGAAGGCCGTCGCCGCCTATCCGCGGCTGGAACTGGCGATGCTGGACCTGACCACACCGCACACCACCGCGATCGTCGGCCCCACACTGCTGGGCATCCCGGCCAAGAACACCGTGACCTACTCCCCGGCCGAGGCCAGGGCCAAATGGGACCGGACCACTCCGTTCGAGCAGTACGCTGCGATCGTGGCCAAACGGGAGACGGGCGACGGCCCCACCCCGTATGCCCACAACCACCACGACGCACTGGTGCAATTCGACAAGAGCGCGAGCTGAGATGACCGAAACGCAGATCGACGAGGCCCTCGAGGAACTCGTCGAGGGCGAAAAGACCTGGGCTTCCCTGTCATTGGCGGCCCGCCGCGGATTGCTCGACGAGGTGCGCGCACTGACGGTGCGCCATGCCGCCGAGTGGGTCGACGCTGCCGTCGGGATCAAACAACTGGACCCGTCCTCGCCGCTGGTCGGCGAGGAGTGGATGTCCGGCCCGTACTCGCTGGCGGCCGGGCTGGGCGCCCTGTCGGAGAGCCTGGCGAAACTCGAATCGGGCCGCAGCCCGCTCGACGGTGCCGAGTTCGGTTACGCCCCGGGCGGCCGGACCACGGTAAAGGCCCTGCCGCTCAACACCTTCGACCAGCTGCTGTTGTCCGGGTTCAGCGCCGAGGTATGGCTGCAACCCGGGATCGAGAAGGCCGAGGCAATTCGGTCGGCCGGTCTGGCCCAACGCGACCCGTCCCGCACCAACGGCGTGGGCGCGGTTCTGGGCGCGGGCAACATCTTCTCGATCGCCCCGCTGGACACCATCTACGAGCTCTACGCCAATAACCGCGTCGTGGCCCTCAAGCTCAACCCGATCACCGATCCATTGCTGCCGGTGCTGACCAAGGTGCTGGCCCCGTTCATCGCGATCGGCGCGGTACGCATTCTGACCGGCGGAGCCGAGGCCGGCACATATCTGGTGCGGCACAAGCTCGTCGACCACGTGCACATGACGGGTAGCGCCCTGACCTACGACGCCATCGTGTTCGGCACCGGGGAAGAGGGTGCCCGGCGCAAGGCGGCCGACGAGCCGGTGCTCGACAAGGAGATGACCGCCGAACTCGGCGGGGTGTCGCCGACGATCGTCTTGCCCGGCACGTGGAGCAGGGCCGACATCGAGTTTCAGGCCAATCACGTTGCCACGCAACGACTGCACAACAACGGTTACAACTGTGTGGCCGCGCAGGTGGTGGTGCTGCCCAAGCACTGGGCGCAGCGCGACGAGTTCATCGCCGCCGTCCGCAAGGCCGTCAACGACGCGCCGGCCCGGGCCGCCTACTACCCCGGCTCCGACGTCAGGGTGGCCAGCGCGGACACGTCGTATCCGGATGCACAGCACCTGGGCTCGCGGGGTGCCCGGGTCCTGGTGGTCGATCCGGCCGACCGCGAAGCATTGTTGTGCACCGAGTACTTCGGCCCGGTGCTCGGTGTGATCGAACTCGACGTCCCGGATGAGCAGTTCGCCGAGGAGGCCGTTCGGGTCGCCAACGACGAGTTCGTCGGCACCCTCGGAGTGAACATCATCGCCCACCCGGACACCCTCGCCGGCCTCGGCGAGAAGTTCGACCGCCTCGTCGAGCAGCTGCGCTACGGCACCATCGCGATCAACGCCTGGACCGGCGTCGGCTACCTGACACCGACGGCCACCTGGGGAGCGTTCCCCGGACACAAACGCAACGACATCCAGAGCGGAACCGGCGTGGTGCACAACGCTTTTCTGCTCGACCGCCCGGAGCGCACCGTGGTCCGGGGCCCGTTCCGGCCCGCGCCGCGTTCGGTGTTCCGCGGCGAGTGGTCGTTGTCGCCGAAGCCGCCGTGGTTCGTCAACAACCGCACCGCGGCGACGACAGGCCGATTGCTGGTGGACTTCGCCGGAGCACCCGGATGGGGCAAGCTGCCGGCGATCTTCGCGTCGGCGCTGCGGGGATGATTGCTTCCGCCTGAATATTATTGGCGGATATGCGCACCCCTCCGGCGTCGGTCAATGACGAACTGATCGCCCAAGCCCTTGCCGACCATTGGTCGCTGGCCGTCGAAGACATCGAGCACCTTCCGGTGGGCGGCGGCGCCCACCATTGGCGGGCCACCGGGGCCGGGGGCACACTGTTCGTCACCCTGGATCAGCTCGGGACGCGGCACTCGGCAGCATCATTGGAAGGCGCGTATGCCACGGCCGCCGAACTTGCGGCCGGCGGCCTGGAGATGGTGTGCGCCCCGTTGCGTAACGGGCTGGGGCGGTTCACCCTCGATGCCGGCGTCGGCATTCTCAGCGCGACGCCCTGGCTGGACGGTCATTCGCCCACCGAAGTCGAGTACCGCGCACCGGCGCACCTGACGAAGGTCATCAACGCACTCGACTCGCTTCACGCAACGACCGCCCGCGGGCCGCTGCGGGATTGGTCGCCGCGCGTCGCGTCCGACTTCGCCCAGGAGGTGCGGTTTCGCACTGAGCACCCGTGGCACTCGGGGCCGTTCGGCGAAGCGGCCCGCACCGCGCTGGCCGCGCACGGTTCCGACATCGAATGCTGGACCCAGCGCTACCACGAACTCACGCAGCAGGCGCAAAGCCGACGGCACACCTGGGTACCGACGCATGGGGAGCCGCACGAGGGCAATCAGGTGGTGCACGGCACTTTCCTGAAACTCGTTGACTGGGAGACCGTTCGGTTGGCTCCCCGGGAACGGGATTACTCAGATCTGATCGCCGCGGGCTGCTCCGACCGGCTGGGTGCCGACCCGCTCATGGTCGAGTTGTTTGCGCTCGATTGGCGACTCAGCGAGATCACCGAGTACGCGGACTGGTTCGCCGGGCATCACGTCGGCAGCGAGGACGACGAGGAGGCGATACAAGGGCTGCACGAGGAGTTGTCCACCCAGCTACCGCTCGGCGACTGATCACAGGCTAGGCAGGAACGACGGGCGTGCGCAGCAACCGCTGCGCACAGTCCAGCAGTACCCGGTGCAGCTCCTCGTCGGTGACGTCGTTGAGCGCCGGATCGGTCGCGCTGCCGTAGACGCCGGCGGCGAGCACCGACATACAGATCCGGTCGGCGGCGTCGGGGTCGGGACCCAGCAGGATCCCGGTGAGCCGTTCGATCGTGTCCTGGAGTTCGGCGCGACTGTGCACCAGGCTGTCGATGACGGGATCGCCGTGGAACACCGCGGTCACCCGGCGATGCCGCACCGCCATCTCCACCATGCCGCTGACCGCGGCCTCCCGCCGGGCCTCCGGCGTGGACATCGCCTCGGCGATGCGGACCAACCGCATCATGTCGTCGAAGACCGGCTGGATGACCGCCAGCGCGATCTCGTCCTTGGAATGGAACTGGTAATAGACGGCAGCCTTGCTGACGCCGAGGCGGTCGGCGATCATCTGCAGCGACGTGCCGTTGACACCGTGCTCGGCGAACAGGCTCAACGCCGCTTCCAGCACCCGCTCGCGGGCAAAGCCACGCGGCGCCACAGCCTTTGCCACACCTGTCCCTTCGTCGCGCTGAGCGTACCCAAGGGTGCTAGATCACACCGTCAATTAAACGAACTAACTTGATCGAAGTTAGCCGACTGTATAGGTTTCACTTTACATCCGGCAAGGAGAGCTGCGGGGAGGAGTGCTGATGTCGAGCTCATGCGTGGCGCACCCGTCGGACCTCCTCGACACCTATCTGATGACAGCCGTCGAGACCGGCGCCGAGCAGGTGGTTTTCCTGGCCTCCGATCTGGACCCGCGTCCTTATCAACTGCCCTGGCCCGCCGGCACCACCGTCTACGTCGTCGACGACCCGGCGATCCTCGAGGTCAAGACCGACGCCCTGGCCGGCACCACACCCACGGCTGACGTGCGCGGTGTCCCCGCCAACATCAGTGGAGACTGGCCCGCCGCGCTCACCGGGGCCGGATTCGACGCCGACCGGACCACCCTGTGGAGCGTGGAAGGCGTACTACCCTTCATCCCATTGGATGAGCAGCGTCGGCTCGTCTCCGACATCACCGCCATGAGCGCGCCGGGCAGCCGGCTGATCTCGGAGATATCGGTCAGTCCCTTCCGGGACGATTCCGGCGAGGAAGTCGCCGCTGATGTCGACGTAGAAAGAAGTTGGCGGGAATCCGCCGACGCCGACATGATCACGAAGTGGCAATGGAGCTTCGCAGCTAGCCGGTACGTCACCGCGTACCTGACCTCCGAAAGGCCGACCAGCGAATATGAAGCTGTTGAGACGGTTCTGGATTCCGTTCATCATCATCGTGGTGGTGTTGGTGGGCGGGTTCACGGTGATGCGGGTACGCACGTTCTTCGGCGCAGGCGGCGGCTCCGGCATCTCCAGCGCCAAGGTCGATGACACCAAACCGTTCGACCCCAAAGTCGTGGTCTATGAGATCTACGGCGAGCCCGGCGCCACCGCGGACGTGAACTATCTCGATCTCGACGCTCAGCCCCAGCGCATCGACGGGGTGACCCTGCCGTGGACGCTGCGGTTGGAATCCACCGCACCGTCGGTGTTCCCCAACATCGTGGCGCAGGGCGACGGCAGCACGATCAGCTGCCGCATCACCGTCGATGACGAACTCAAGGACGAGAGAACCTCCAACGGCGTGAACGCCCAGACCTTCTGCTTGGTGAAATCTGCATGAGCAATTACGACACCCCGACCGACTCGATCCCGGTCGCCTCCGCACCGCAGCACAGCAACCACGGCGGCATCGCCAAGTGGATCCGGCGCCTGGCCATCCCGATCATCCTGGCGTGGATCGCCGTCATCGCGTTCCTGAACGTGATCGTTCCCCAGCTCGAGGAAGTGGGGAAGATGCGTTCGGTGTCGATGACGCCGGACGATGCGCCGTCGATGATCGCGATGAAGCGCGTCGGCGAGGTGTTCCAGGAGTTCAAGTCCAACAGCTCGGTCATGGTCGTCATCGAGGGCGACAAGCCGCTGGGCGATGACGCACACAAGTACTACGACCAGATCGTCGCCAAGCTCGAGGCCGACAAGAAGCACATCGAGCACGTCCAGGATTTCTGGGGCGACCCGCTGACCGCGTCCGGCGCGCAGAGCTCCGACGGCCTGTCGGCCTACGTGCAGGTCTACACCGCCGGTAACCAGGGCGAGGCGCTGGCCAACGAATCGGTCGAGGCCACCGAGAAGATCGTCCAGAGCGTCCAGGCGCCGGACGGCGTCAAGGCCTACGTGACCGGCCCGGCGGCGATGGCCGCCGATCAGGAGATCGCCGGTAACCGCAGCCTTGAGATGATCACCGCGCTGACGTTCGTGGTCATCATCGTCATGTTGCTGTCGGTCTACCGCTCCATCGTGACCGTGATCCTCACCCTGTTCATGGTGGTGTTGTCACTGTCGGCCGCCCGCGGCCTGGTGGCGTTTCTGGGCTACTACAACATCATCGGGCTCTCGACATTCGCCACCAACCTGTTGGTGATGCTGGCCATCGCGGCCTCCACGGACTACGCGATCTTCCTGATAGGCCGATATCAAGAGGCTCGAAGTGTCGGTGAAGACCGAGAGTCGGCGTACTACACGATGTTCCACGGCACCGCCCACGTCATCCTGGGCTCGGGCCTGACCATCGCCGGCGCCACGTTCTGTCTGCACTTCACGCGCCTGCCCTACTTCCAGTCGCTCGGTATCCCGCTGGCCATCGGCATGGTCATGGTGGTGCTGGTCGCGCTCACCCTCGGCTCGGCGATCATCACGGTGGCCACCAAGTTCGGCAAGACGCTGGAACCCAAGCGGGCCATGCGGACCCGCGGTTGGCGCAAGATCGGTGCCGCGGTGGTGCGCTGGCCCGGACCGATCCTGATCGCCACCATCGCCATCTCGCTGATCGGTCTGTTGACCCTGCCCGGGTACAAGACCAACTACAACGACCGCAAGTACCTGCCTGCCGATCTGCCGGCCAATACCGGCTACGCCGCCGCCGACCGGCACTTCTCCCCGGCCCGGATGAACCCCGAACTGCTGCTGATCGAGAGCGATCACGATCTGCGCAATTCCGCCGACTTCCTGGTGATCGAGCGGATCGCGAAACGCATCGTCGGAGTGCCGGGCGTCTCCCGGGTCCAGGCCATCACGCGCCCGCAGGGAACGCCGATCGAGCACACCTCGATCCCGTTCAACATCAGCATGCAGGGCACGACCCAGACCATGAATCAGAAGTACATGCAGGATCGCATGGCCGACATGCTCAAGCAGGCCGACGAAATGCAGATCACCATCGACACGATGGACAAGATGATCGCGCTCATGGAGCAGATGCGCGACGTCATGAACAGCATGGTCGGCAAGATGCACGGCATGGTCGACGACATCAAGGAACTCCGCGACCACATCTCGGATTTCGACGATTTCTTCCGGCCGATCCGCAACTACCTGTACTGGGAACCGCACTGCTACGACATCCCGATGTGCTGGTCGATGCGCTCGGTGTTCGACACCCTCGACGGCGTCGACACCATGACAGCCGATTTCGAGCAGATCGTCCCGGACATGGACAAGATGAACGCCCTCATCCCGGTGATGATCGCGAACATGCAACCCATGATCGCGACCATGAAGACGATGAAGACCATGATGCTGACCATGCAGGCCACCCAGGGCGGCATGCAGGATCAGATGGCGGCGATGCAGGACAACTCCACCGCCATGGGGCAGGCCTTCGACAAGGCGAAGAACGACGACTCGTTCTACCTGCCGCCGGAGACCTTCGACAATCCGGACTTCAAGCGCGGCATGAAGATGTTCCTGTCCCCGGACGGGCATGCGGTGCGGTTCATCATCAGCCACGAGGGCGACCCGATGAGCCCCGAAGGGGTCGCTCACGTCGAACCCATCAAGCTGGCCGCCAAGGAGGCGATCAAGGGCACCCCGCTGGAGGGATCCAAGATCTACCTCGGCGGTACCGCGGCCATGTTCAAGGACATGCAGGAAGGCGCCAACTACGACCTGCTGATCGCCGGAATCGCCTCGCTCTGCCTGATTTTCATCATCATGCTGATCCTCACGCGCAGCATGGTGGCCGCCGCGGTCATCGTCGGCACGGTGGTGCTGTCCCTCGGCGCATCCTTCGGTCTGTCGGTGCTGATCTGGCAGCACCTGATCGGCCTGGAATTGCACTGGATGGTGCTGGCCATGTCGGTGATCATCCTGTTGGCCGTCGGTGCGGACTACAACCTGCTACTGGTCGCCCGGTTCAAAGAGGAGATCCACGCCGGCTTGAACACCGGCATCATCCGCGCCATGGGCGGCACCGGGTCGGTGGTCACCTCGGCGGGCCTGGTGTTCGCGTTCACCATGATGTCGATGGCGGTCAGCGAGCTCGCCGTGATCGGCCAGGTCGGCACCACGATCGGCCTGGGCCTGCTGTTCGACACCCTGGTCATCCGGTCCTTCATGACCCCGTCGATCGCGGCCCTGATGGGCAAGTGGTTCTGGTGGCCGCAACGGGTGCGTCAGCGGCCCAAGCCCGAGCCCTGGCCCAAGCCGGTCCAGCGCGAGCCGCAGGACTCCCTGGCCTAGTAGCTCCCCCAGCACCCCGAGCGACCGTGTCTGTACGCCAACACACTGTGAATTGCGTACATTCGCGGTCGCTCGCGGTGTTTGAGGGGGCGGTTACCTAACCAGCGCGACAGCGAAGCCGTCCCAGCCCTTGGTACCCACAGTTTGGATGGCGGCCGTATCCAGTCGCGGATGGCTACCCATCATCTCCAGCATGTCGCGCACGGCACGCGCCTGCTGGTCGTCGGCTGCGGGCGCCAGTACCCGCCCGAACCGGGTTACGTTGTCCACCACGATGATCGAGCCCGGCCGGCCCAGTTTGATGGCCCACTCGACGTAGTGGACGTTGTTCTCCTTGTCGGCGTCGATGAAGGCGAGGTCGAAGACGTCGCCACGCTCGGCCAACCGGGGCAGCGTGTCGAGGGCGGCACCGACGATCACCTCGACGCGGTCGGCGACACCGGCCCGGACCAGATTGGCCTGGGCCACCTCGGCATGGCGCGGCTCGTACTCGAGCGTGACGACGCTGCCGTCCGGTCCGACGCCGCGGGCCAGGTTGATGGTGCTGTAACCGGCGAGTGTGCCGATCTCGAGCGCCCGTCGCGCCCCGGAGATCGTGGCCAGCAGCGACAACAGCTTGCCGTGCTGGGCCGACACCTCGATGGCGGGCATGTCGGCGTCCTGTGCGGATTGGCGCGCCGCGGCCAGCGCCTCGTCCTCGGTGCGCAGTACCTCGTTGAACATGAGGTCGACATCGCGGGGTTCGGTCATGTGCGCCAGGCTAGCCGCAGATTCAGACCACACCTTCTTTTCCGTAGACCATCCGAAGCACCAGCCCGACCTCCGGCCCCATGATCGCTGTGCACAGCTCGATGTGGGTCGCGACGAAGTCCGGTCCGTGGGGCGGGTCCGCATGGCTCAGGTGATGGGCAAGTTCGTGCAGTACCACCAACTCCCGCAGTGCCCAGGTGTCGCGCTCGGGCACGGCGATGACGGCTTTGCCGTCGATCAGCTCGTAGTGCGCAGCAGTCACGCCCCGACGGCGACGCACGGCGACCGGATCAGCACCGACCCGGGCGACGACGTCGTCGACGTAGCGCTGCACCGAGTCCACCGACCCGAATTTCGCCTCCGGAGGCAAGGTGAGCGAGGTGCCGAAAAAGTCGATGGCCCGCGAACTGTGTTGTGCCGCACGGTCGAACATGGTCCGCACGAACTGCTCCGCGGCATAGACGCGGGCCCGCTGGGTGTCGCGCGCGCTCACTGCTCCAGGGCGCCGCGCGCGCCGGAGATCTCCTGGCTCCCCCCGAGACGGGCGTGGCGACCGGCACGGTCCCCGGCCCGGCGCGCCGCCGACGAGTACCCGGCCGACGCATTCGTCGCGCGCCAGGTTCCGCGGGCCTGGGACGCCGATCGGTAGAAGCTCTTCAGCTCGACATCCTTGTTCCGCAACGCGATTGCCGTTCCGGGGCGGTCATTGCGGTCGGCCTCCTGCTGGGCCTCCTCTTTGGCTTCCGACAACCGCTGCCCGATGCGGGCTCCGAACGCCAACTGGAAGTTGAGCCGGGCGGTGATGGTCGGCGTCGGGCGGTGCGCACCCGAGGAGATGTAGCCGTGGGACGCCTTCACCATCTGGAGCACCAGGCTGGTGTAGAGCGCGTGGGTGGCGTCGATGTCCTCGGCGAACCCGTAGGCGTAGACGAACGTCGAGTTGGACGCGACGTCGCACTTCACATCGTTGGCCATGCCGATCACCACGAACAGCTGCACATACGTGCGCAGACCCTTGGTGCCGGCCTCCCCGATGGTGATGGTGCGTTGCACGGGCATCTGCGCCTTGGTGCGTTCGGCCGAGTGGGACCGGGCCAGTGCCAGGTCGATGGATGTCGCCGTGGCCAGCCGTTGAGCCGCCGCCATGAACGCTTCGGCCTCATGGGTGTTGTCGGTGCCTTCAGCCTGACGCAACAGTGCTGCGATCCGCGCCAACATCTTGTCGTCGCTCACGCGACAAACCTAGCCATCTGCACCGACAAACTTGCCGACCGCGTCCACCACCTGCGGTGACAACGATCCAGGCTTGCCGTAGTTGGCGATGCTGTCGGTGGGATCGTCGCGCAGTACGTGGTTGACGCCCTTGAGCTCGACGAGCGTGAGCGCGGTGTGCTTGAGCGCGTCGATCAGCGGGCGCTCGATCTCGCAGCTGGCCTGGGAGTCGGAGTCCGAGCAGGTGAGCAGCACAGGCATGCCGTCGGGCAGCGCAGCGGCCAGCTTCAGCGGGTCGATCTTGTCGGCCTCGATGATGGCGTTGAGGTTGTCCTTGTTGACGATCGCGCTCAGGCCCTCGGGGAGATTCGCGGGCACGGTCCCCTTAGTGCGGATCTCGTCCACGGCGCCCAGCCAGGCCGTCAGCACCTCGGGGGTGGCGCCGGAACGCACACGATTGGTGATGATGTCCAGGTAGCGGCCGGACAGCGGCTGAAACAGCGCCAGCGAGTGAACCTTCGGATCGCCGGCACTGGCCAGGGTCATGGCATGGATGGCACCTTCGCCCACCGCGTAGATCGACAACTCGGCCGCGTCGGTATCGGGCCGGCCGGCCAGGAAGCGCAGCGCGGCGGCCGCCCCGCTGGTGTACACGCCGCTGACCACCTCGGTGGGTTTCTTCTCGTAGGGGCCTAGCTTGGTGGCACCGGTGCCGATCTTGTCGTAGCGCAGGCTGGCAACACCCTTGTCCGACAACGTTTCTGCGAGCTGACGCATGTTGCCGACGGGTCCGACGACCTTGTTGTCGCCGTTGCGGTCGGTGGGCCCGCTCTCGGAGATCAGGAGTGCGGCCGGGCCCTTGGCCTCCCGGTGGCGGTAGGTCCCGTGGATCGTGAGACCGTCGGCGTCGAACGTGATGTCGGTGTCGGTCCACGCCGGTTGCCGGCCTTCGTCCGACGCTTCCCTCGAACCGCAGCCGGCCACCAGCAGCACTGAAAGTAGTACCGCCACAGCCTTTCTCACAGGTGCGTCTCGATCCAGGTCGTCACGTCGTCGAGAACAAGCTCCTTCTCGGGCTCGTTGAACACCTCGTGGAACAGGCCCGGGTACACCTTCAGGTGCACGTCCGGCGATCCCACACATTCCACGAGGTGGCGGCTGCCGTCGGCGGACACCAGGCGGTCCTTCTCGCCGTGCACCACCAGCAGCGGCGCGGTCAGGGCCGAGGCTCGCTGCGGCATCGTCTCGCCCACGATCATCAGCGCCCGGGCGATGCCCGCGGGGACCTTCCCGTGCCACACCAACGGATCGGCCTTGTAGGCCGCCACCACCTCGGGATCGCGGGACACCGCGTTGGCGTCGAGATTCTCCACGGGCAGCCCGGGGGCGATCTTGCCGAGCACCTTGGCCACGGCCGCCAGAGCCGACGACACCGCTGCCTGCGCGGCCACCGCGGGCCCGGACAGCACCATCGCGGTGTATTCATCGGGATATTCGACGCCGTAACTGAACACGATGGCGCCACCCATGCTGTGCCCCAGCACGAGGAGCGGGAGCTGCGGGTACTCGGCGGCGGCGATGCCGACCAGCGTGTGGAAGTCTCCGACGTACTCGGACATGTCGCGCAGGTACACCCGCTTGCCGCCGGAACGGCCGTGACCGCGGTGGTCCAGGGCGTAGACGACCAGCCCTGCCTGCCCGAACCGCTGCGCGACGTGGTGGTACCGCCCGGCGTGTTCGCCCAGGCCATGAGAGAGGACGACCACGCCTCTCGGCGCGATGTCGGGCGTCCATACGTCGTAGACGATGCGGACCCCGCCGACGCCGTCGAAGGTCTGTTCACTGCGCGTGCTGGTCACCCTGGCGAGAGTATTCGATCGAAGTTGTCGGGGGTGCTGCGTAAGCTCGCGAATGTGACGGTCCTCGCTCACCGCCTAGACGACGACAGCCCGGCCGATGCGTTCCTGGCCGACGCCCAGCGCTACCGCCGTGAGCTGTTGGCGCACTGCTACCGGATGACGGGCTCACTGCACGATGCCGAGGACCTGGTGCAGGAAACCTACCTGCGCGCCTGGAAGGCCTACGGCGGTTTCGAGGGCAAGTCCTCGGTGCGCACCTGGTTGTACCGCATCGCCACCAACACGTGTCTGACGGCGTTGGAGGGCCGGCAACGCCGCCCGCTGCCGTCGGGGCTGGGCAATCCGAGTTCGTCGCCCACCGACGAGATCTCCGAACATCACGAGATCCCGTGGCTGCAGCCGCTGCCGGATTCCAGCGACGACCCGGCGGATCCCAGCACGATCGTCGGGACCCGTGATGCGGTGCGGCTCGCGTTCGTCGCAGCGCTGCAGCATCTGTCAGCGCGCCAACGCGCGGTGCTGGTGATGCGTGAGGTACTGCAGTGGAAGGCCGCGGAAGTCGCCGGAGCCATCGGCACTTCCACAGCCGCGGTCAACAGCCTGTTGCAGCGGGCCAGGGCCCAACTCGACGCTGTGGGCCCCAGCCAGGACGACGAGATCGACCCGCCGGACTCCCCACACGCCCAGAACCTGCTGCGCAACTACATGGCCGCGTTCGAGGCCTACGACATCGACAAGCTGGTCGAGCTGTTCACGGCCGAGGCCGTCTGGGAGATGCCGCCGTTCGACACCTGGTACCAGGGGCCGCAGGCCATCGGCGACCTGTCCCGGTACAAATGCCCGGCCGAGGAACCCGGGGACATGCGGTTCATCGCGACGAGCGCCAACGGCCAGCCCGCCGCGGCGATGTACATGCTCAACCGCGAGACGGGCCGGCACGAGGCGTTCCAACTGCATGTCCTCGAGGTACGTCCCGAAGGGATCTCACATGTGGTGGCCTTCATGGAGCAGTCGCTGTTCGAGAAATTCGGGCTGCCGGCCTCACTCTGACTCGTAGGCCGCCCTGGGCGTTGAGTGGCCAGTTACGCCACACGATCGTCTGAAATCCGTGCAATAACTGGCCACCCGGCGCCGCGGGCCCGCAATGCCGCGCAAACCCGAGCCACGATCACCTGCGGTCGGCGATTCAGCAGATCAGCTCCGACCCTGATGATCAGCCAACCCTGCGCGGCGAGCTCGGCGTAGCGGTCGATGTCGTTGGCCCGCACCCGAGGATCGGTCCAGTGCTGGGCGCCCTCATATTCGACTCCGACCTTGAACTGGGTGTAGCCCATATCAATTCGCGCAGACTGCCTGGCGCCAAAGTTTCCGCGCACCACGATCTGCGTCTGTGGCTTCGGCAGTCCTGCGTCGATGAGCACCAGGCGAGTGCGGGTTTCCGGTGGCGATTCCGCACCTCCATCCATCAGGTTGAGGACCTCGCGGAGTTGAACCAGCCCTCGAACCCCCGGATGCCGCTCGAGGAGTGGCGCAAGATCGGCCGCGCACAAGCGGGTCGCCTGCGAGAGGGCGTCCAGCTGGATGACAGCCTCGTCCCTGCCTGAGCGTCGCCCCAGATCGAAAGCTGTACGTGCGGGCGTTGTCACCGGGAGACCTGTGAACAGGCGGGTCTCGTCGGCATGCAACTCGTCGCGGTGAACGAGGATCCCCGTGGTCGGCTTTCCATTGCGGCGGTAGAGCTCGGCAGGTGCTGCCGGGTCGATCCACTGCGTGCCATACACCGCCGACGCCGAGAGGCCCGTCAACGTCGCTTGGCGCCCAGACCACAGCCACGCGGCCACTGCGCGCTTCGCCGCCGTCATCTCGGCATCCTTGACGAGATAGACATCGCGGTAAACAGCCTCATAGCGACTCGCCAGCCCGCGCCGGGTCACTGTCCCTGCAGCCAACGCCTCTGTTCCGAGAAAGGGGTGGTCCATGCGGCTACGGTCGCCGCGCGGTCCGACACACGCCCGCCGAGCCCGGCGGGGTGGCACACCTGCTGTGGATCAATGCCGCTCTGGGGATATCCCACGAGCGGCCAGTTATTGCGCGTCAAATCGGTCTCAGCGTGTGACAACTGGCCACTGAGAAGCTACGAACCGCTGTGGGCCGCCTGCAACGCCGCGATGTCGAACTTGCCGACGGTGCTCAGCACAGCGGACATCAGCCGGGAGTCGGCCGCCGGGTCTCCCTTGCCCAACAGGTCGTAGTACTCGGTCGGGGTGATCTGCCAGGCCAGCCCGTACTTGTCCTTGAGCCAACCGCAGGGCAGTTCCTCGCCACCCTCCACCAGCGCAGCCCAGAGCTGGTCGAGCTCCTCCTGGCCAGTGACGCGCACCTCCAGTGAGACGGCCTCGTTGAAGGTGAACTGCGGGCCGCCGTTGATGCCGACGAAGCGTTGCCCGGACAACTCGAACTCGACCACCACCGGCACGTCCTGCGGGGACGGTGAATCGGGGTGCGAGGCGATGGTGTTCACCACCCGGCCGTTGCCGCCGAACGCGGCGATGTAGTGCTGCGCGGCCTGCTCGGCCTCCCGGTCGAACCACAGATTCGGGACGATGCTTGCGTTGATCTCGGTCATGGTGGGGTAGACCCGCGTCGGTCTTGGTTTTCATCGCCGAGTGGCCACTTACGCCACGCGCCCGTCGAAGATCCGTGCAATAACCGGCCATTCGCCGTGGCGAACCCACGTGTGCCAGAGCGCGCCGTCCGACGACGAAATCAAGCTTGAATCGTCACAGGTCAAAGGCCAGTTACTCAGTGGTACTGCAACCTGTTCTATTATCGCCTTCCATGAAGACCAAAGGCGCCCTGCTGTGGGAACTCAACTCGCCATTCAAGGTCGACGAGATCGACCTAGGCGACCCCGTCGCCGATGAAGTACAGATCCGGATGCATGCCGCGGGCATGTGCCACTCGGACTACCACCTGACCACCGGCGCCACCCCGATGGCGCTGCCCGCGCTCGGCGGCCATGAGGGCGCCGGCGTCGTCACCAAGGTCGGCAAGAACGTCACCGGCATCGAGGAAGGCGACCACGTCATCCTCGCCTTCATCCCGGCCTGTGGTGAATGCCCGCCGTGTCTGAAGGGCTTCCGCTCGCTGTGTGACCGCGGTGCGGTCCTGCTGGGCGGCAAGGCGATCGCCGACGGCACCAGCCGCATCACCGCAGGCGGCCATGACGTGTCGCCGATGAACCTGCTCGGCACCTTCGCGCCGTACATGACCGTCCACAAGGATTCCGTCGTCAAGATCGACAAGGACATCCCGTTCGAGACCGCGGCCATCATGGGCTGCGCGGTGCCCACGGGCTTCGGTTCGGCCACCAACGTCGCCGACGTCAAGCCCGGCGAGACCGTCATCATCGTCGGCGTCGGCGGCATCGGCATGAGCGCCCTGCAGGGTGCGGTGATCTCAGGCGCCAAGCACGTCATCGCGATCGATCCGAACGAGTGGAAGCGCGAGCAGGCCATCAAGTTCGGCGCCACCCACGTCTACCCGTCGATGGCCGAGGCGATCGCGCCGGTCATCGACACGACCTGGGGCCTGATGGCGGACAAGGTCATCATCGCCGTCGGCGAGATGAAGGGCGAGTACATCGAAGAGGCGATGATCCTCACCGCCAAGACCGGCACCTGCGTGGTGACGGGCATGGGTTCGATGATGGACGCCGACGTCAAGCTCAACCTGTTCCTGTTCACCATGTTGCAGAAGACGTTGAAGGGCAACATCTTCGGCGGCGGCAACTCGCACGTCGAAACGCCTCGGCTCACCGCGCTGTACAAGTCGGGCCTGCTCAACATCGACGACATGGTCACGCGGACCTACAAACTCGAAGACATCAACCAGGGCTACCAGGACATGTTGGACGGCAACAACATTCGCGGTGTCATCAAGTTCGACGAGTCTGACTGGTAACGATCTGAAGCACAAGCAGCGGCGAAAACCCCCTTTTCAGCGTGGAAAAGGGGGTTTTTGCTATTCAGCGGGACAGCCCCGTCAGCCGCGCCAGGACATCGAACCCGTCGTCGGTACCGGGCCAGCGCGCCCGGACGGCGTCCAGCCCGGCGTGGTGCACGACGCTGCGTAGCACCACGGTCACGATGATGGCGTCGTCGGCGTAGCCGAGCACGGGAATGAAGTCGGGGATCAGATCGATCGGCAGCGCCAGATAGACGACCAACAACGCCAGCCGGACGCGCACGCCGCGAGGCAACGTCTTGTCGCCGGCCAACCGTGGGATCAGCCGCAGCAGGTCGGGAAGTATCCGCAGCGCCTCTTTGAGCAGGTTTCCGCGGGGCCGCATGACGAGCAACGCGACGACCAGCACCAGCCAGCTCAGCAGCAGGGCGGCGGCGAGGCCGATCAGGGCGTCGCCCCACCAGGTGTCGACCACAGGACGATTCTGCCGACCAGACGCAAAACTGCCCCTTTTCCTGGCGGAAAGGGGCAGTTCTGTGTCTGGTCGCGAGAGTTACTTGGGTGGCATCCGGATGCCGCCGTCGACGCGGACGACCTCGGCGTTCATGTACGAGTTGGTCAGCAGCTCGACGACCATGGAGGCCAGCTCATCGGGCTTGCCGAGGCGGTGCGGGAACAGCACCGACTCACCGAGCTTGGCCTTGAATGCCTCGGAGGCCTCACCCTCGCCGTAGATCGGGGTGTCGATCAGGCCGGGCGCCACGGTGTTGACGCGGATGCCCACAGCGGACAGGTCGCGGGCCACCGGCAGGGTCAGGCCGACCACGCCGCCCTTGGAGGACGAGTAGGCCGCCTGGCCGATCTGGCCGTCGAAGGCCGCGACGCTGGTCATGTTGACGATGGCACCGCGCTCGCCGGTGTCGGTGAGTTCGTTCTTGCTCATCTGGGTGGCTGCGATGCGGATGCAGTCGAAGGTGCCGACCAGGTTGATGTCGAGCACCTTCTTGTACAGGCCGAGATCGTGCGCCGAGGAGAACTCGCCGTCCTTGCCGATGGTGCGCTGGGCCCAACCGACGCCGGCCGAGTTCACCAGGGCGCGCAGCGGGCCGAGGTCCGCGGCGGTCTTGACCGCATCGATGATCTGATCGGTGTTGGTGACGTCGACGGTGACGAAGATGCCGCCGATCTCCTTGGCGAGGGCCTCGCCCTTGTCCGCCTGCAGGTCAGCCACGATGACGCGGGCTCCCTTGGCAGCCAACTGGCGGGCAGTCGCCGCGCCGATACCTGATGCGCCACCGGTGACGATGGCGCTTGCTCCGTTGAGTTCCACGCCCAACAGACTAGGCCCCGGCATCAGCCGTTCCACCGGTTGGTCAACGCGGGCCGTCGGTAGGCTGGCGCCATGGCTTCGGGGACGTCCAGGGTCGATATCCGGCGCGCGGACGATCGCGGCGCCAGCACGACCGACTGGCTGAATTCGCGGCACTCGTTCTCATTCGCCGACTACTACGACCCGGCCAACACCCACCACGGGCTGTTGCTGGTGAACAACGACGACATCGTCGCGCCCGGCGCCGGCTTTGACACTCACCCGCACCGGGACATGGAGATCGTCACGTGGGTGCTGTCGGGGCAGTTGGCGCACGAGGATTCGATGGGCAACTCCGGGGTGATCTACCCGGGCCTGGCCCAGCGGATGTCGGCCGGCACCGGTGTGCAGCATTCCGAGAAGAACGGATCTGCCAGTGAGCCCGTGCATTTCGTACAGATGTGGGTGCTCCCCGATACCGCCGGAGTGACGCCGAGCTATCAGCAGCAGGAGATCGAGCTGTCCAACACGCTGACACCGATCGCCTCCGGCGCCCTCGACGCGGCCGTCACCCTGCACAACCGCAATGCCACGCTGTACGGCGCCCGCCTGCAGCCCGGCGATTCGGCCGAGCTGCCGCAGGCCCGCTACGTCCACGTGTTCGTCGCGCGCGGGTCGGTCATGCTCGACGGATCCGGGCCGCTCGCCGAGGGTGACGCCGCCCGGCTCACCGATACGGGCGGACGGGTCACAGCTGACACTGAAGCCGAGATCCTGGTCTGGGAGATGAATGCGGGTCTGGGCGGCACGTAGCGCGATCGCACTGATCGCCGCGGTCACCCTGGCCGCGTGCGGAACGAGCCCCGAACCCGCGCCGGCATCGTCATCCAGCGCACCGCCCGCCGGGCTGGTGCCTACGCCCCTACAGGTGTCTGAGGAACTCGCGCAGGGCCCGCTCGACGAACCGCGCCAGGCCCTGATCCCCGCCGGGTGGACCATCGAGGTGATCGCCCGCGTGCCCAAGGCCAGGATGGCCGCATTCGCCCCGGACGGCGCGTTGCTGGTGTCGGTGCCGGACACGGGGCAGGTGCTGACGGTGCGCCCTGACCAGCGCACCCTGCTCGACGGGCTGGAGCAGCCACACGGACTCTTCTTCGCCGGGACGACACTGTATGTGGCCGAGAGCAATCGGATCGACGCCTTCGACTACGTCGACGGCCGGGCCGTCAAGCGCCGCACCATCGCGGGTGACCTGCCGGACGCCAAGAGCCCTGAACTGCGTGGCGCCTATTCCCACGCACTCAAGAGTGTGGTCGTGGGATCCGATGGGGCGGTGTACTTTTCGATCGGCTCGACGGGCAACGCCTCTGCCGATGACCGCAGCGCCACGCCGCCGCGGGCCACCATCATGCGGGTGCCGCCGGGCGGCGGGCCGGCGGCACCGTTCGCCACCGGGGTGCGCAACGGCACGGGCCTGGCCTTTGCCCCGGACGGCTCGCTGTGGACGGCGGTGAACAACCGCGACAACGTGCCCGATCCGCAGGGCCGGGTGCGGCAGGACTATGTGGACGACCACCCGCCGGAGACGGTGGCCAAGGTGACCTCAGGGCGCGAATTGGGTTGGCCCTACTGCAATCCCGACGGTACACCGCCCGCCGGGTTCGTCCGGGACGTGGAGACCAACGCCGACGGCAGCAAGCTGGATTGCGCGGCGCTGGCACCGGTCGAGCAGACGTTGGCCGCGCATTCGGCCCCGCTGGGGATGAGTTTCGCCGAACTCTCCGGCTATGGTCCCGGTGCATTGGTCGGGGTGCACGGCTCATGGAACCGGCGGTCCCCACAGGCCCCCGAGGTGTCGTTCTTTGGTTGGCACAACGGCACATTGGGCCCGCAGCAGACCCTGGTAGGCGGATTCCAGGGTGACGACGGCGCCCGCTGGGGCCGCCCGGTAGCCGCGATTACAGGTCCGGACGGCGCGGTGTACATCACCGACGACTACGCCGGCGCGGTGTATCGGCTGACCCCGGCGGCTTAGTCGTCAGCTCCGGATCGCGGGCGATCGGTGATCCACCGGGCCGCAAGAAGGCCTGAGACCGCTGTCAGCACCCCGGCTGCGACGACTGCGGACTCCAGCCCCAGCCAGTTGCCCATCGCACCGGCGACCAGTGCGCCGACGGCGTAGCCCGCATCGCGCCAGAACCGGTAGGTACCAAGCGCATTGGGCCGCCAGCTCGGGTGCGCGTGATCGGAGACCACGGCGATCAGCGCCGGGTAGACCATGGCCGTGCCGATCCCGAGGGCGACCGCCGAGGTGACACCGGCCAACAGCGGCCAGTTCAGCAGCGCCAGAGCCAACCCGAATCCACCCGCCTGGACCAGCATTCCGGCGACCACCAGAGGTTTTCGGCCGATCCGGTCGGCGAGATGGCCGGTGGGGATCTGGCCGAGCCCCCACAACAGCGGGTAGAGGCCCTTGATCAGCCCGATGGCGGCTAGGCCGAGTCCGTGATCGGTGAACAACAGTGGGAACACGCCCCAGGTGAGGCCGTCGTTGAGATTGTTGATCAGCCCGGCCTGGCTGGCGCCCCGCAGGCTGCGGTCACCCCAGCTGGTGCGGGCGAAGATCGTGCGCAACCCGCCGTCTGCAGCGGGCGCCGGATGTGGGTGGCGCTCGAGTTCGAGGGCCACGTGCGCCGCCGTGTCCCGTACCGCCAGCGACAGCCCGAGCCCGGCGACGACGAACACCACGCCGATGAGCTCGGGGGCTGGGCGGAGCCCGTACGCGGTGGCGAGGTATCCGGTCAGCAGCGCGGTGGCACCCACCGCCACATAACCGGCGGCCTCGTTCAGGCCGGTGGCCAGTCCCCGCCGCTCGGGGCCCACCAGATCGATCTTCATGTTGACCGTCATGGACCAGGCCAGGCCCTGATTGAGGCCCAGGAGCACGTTGGCGGCCACGATCCAGCCCCATGACGGACCCCAGGCCAGCATGAACGGAACCGGCACGCCGATTGCCCACCCCGCCAACAGCAGGTGCTTGCGGCGAAACCGTGCGGTGAGCGCTCCGGCCGCCAGATTGGTCAGCGCCTTGGTCACCCCGAACGCGATGATGAACGAGAAGACGGTCAAATCGTTTGTCAGGCCGAAGGTTTCGGATCCGATCAACGGAACCGTGGTGCGTTCCAGACCCACCAGGGCACCGACGCAAACGTTGACGACGACCAGAAGGGCGAATTGCAGCCAGTTCTCCCGCAGGCCGAGCTCGATGCCACGGGTTCGGCGATTGTCGGCATCGGTGGAACTCATGTCACGACTGTACGTTATTCCATGTAATTATGGAATAATGCAAGACATGGATCGCTCACCAGCGAAAACACGTCTGTACGAAGAGTTCGCCGCCAGCGGGAAGGCACTCTCCCATGCCAGCCGGCTCGAGCTTCTCGACTTGCTGAGCCAGGGCGAACGCAGCGTCGAGGCGCTCGCCCGCGCGGCAGGTCTGAACCTGACCACCGCCTCGTCGCACCTGCAGGTGCTCAAACAGACTGGCTTCGTCGAAACCCGTCGAGAAGGTGTCAAGGTCTACTACCGCCTCGCCGGCGACGATGTCGCACAGCTCCTGGTTTTGTTGCGCACGGTTGCCGACCGTCGCAGGTCCGAAGTCGGTGCCGCCCGCGACGCTTACCTCGGCGAGCCCGTGGGTACGGGCATCGAGCGTGACGAATTGTGGTCGCGACTCAACGACCACACCGGCGATGCGCGTGTGGTGGTGCTCGATGTCCGGCCCGACGAGGAGTTTCTCGCCGGCCACATCCCGGGCGCGGTCTCGATACCGGTGGACGAACTCGCCGAGCGCATCACCGAACTGCCCACCGACGCCGACATCGTCGTCTACTGCCGCGGTGAATACTGCGGGTACGCGCACGACGCCGTGCGGACCCTGACTGCCGACGGCCGCCGTGCCATCCGCCTCAACGACGGGATGGTCGAATGGCGGCTCGCCGGGCATCCGGTCAGCACCGGACCCTAGACGTACGATCGCGGTTGTGGCCGACCAACAGCTAGGCGATCTCAAGCTGCTGCGCCGGGTGCGGGACCGCATCGACCGCGAGTACGCGCAGCCGCTGAACGTCGAAGCGCTTGCCCGCGGGGTGAATATGTCGGCCGGACACCTCAGCAGACAGTTCAAGATCGCCTACGGCGAGTCGCCGTATTCGTACCTGATGACCCGCCGTATCGAGCGCGCGATGGCACTGCTGCGCCGCGGCAACCTGTCGGTCACCGAAGTCTGCTTCGCCGTCGGCTGTTCCTCGCTCGGCACGTTCAGCACCCGGTTCACCGAACTCGTCGGGATGCCGCCCAGCCGCTACCGCGAACAGACCGCGTCGGTGACCGACGGCCTGCCGTCGTGCATGGAGAAACAGGTCACCAAACCGATCAGGAATCGAGAAGCGCCCGCGACCCGCCTCCACCTAGCGTGAAAAACATGGAACTCACCATTCACTCAAGCATGCTGCCGCTCGACGACCCGGACGAGTCCCTCGCCTTCTATCGCGACGTCCTCGGCTTCGAGGTCCGTCTCGACGTCGGCAAGGACAAGATGCGTTGGATCACGGTCGGTCCACCGAACCAGCCCGACACCTCCATCGTCCTGTACCCGCCAACCGCCACCCCCGGCCTCACCGACGACGAGCGTCGCACCATCACCGAGATGATGGCCAAGGGCACTTTCGGAACGCTCCTGCTCGCCACCAAAGATCTCGACGGCACCTTTGAAAAGGTGCAGGCCGGAGACGTCGAGGTGGTCCAGGAACCCACTGAGCAGCCATACGGTGTGCGCGACTGCGCGCTTCGCGATCCCGCCGGAAACATGGTCCGTATCCAGGAGTTGCCCTAACCGATGAGCACCGAGACCCATCCCGCCGACAGTCACGATCTGATCCGGGTCACCGGTGCCCGCGAGAACAACCTCAAAGACGTCGACATCGAGTTGCCCAAGCGCCGGTTGACAGTGTTCACCGGCGTCTCGGGGTCGGGCAAGAGCTCGCTGGTGTTCGACACGATCGCCGCCGAATCACAGCGGTTGATCAACGAGACCTACAGCGCATTCGTGCAGGGCTTCATGCCGAACCTGGCCCGCCCCGAGGTCGACGTTCTCGACGGGCTGACCACCGCGATCATCGTCGACCAGCAGCGGATGGGCGCCGACCCGCGCTCCACGGTCGGCACCGCCACCGACACCGGGGCGATGCTGCGCATCCTGTTCAGCCGGCTGGGCACTCCGCATATCGGTTCGCCGCAAGCGTTTTCGTTCAACGTGGCCTCGATCAGCGGAGCGGGGGCGGTGACGCTGGAGAAGGGTGGCCGCACGGTCAAGGAGCGGCGTGACTTCAACATCGTCGGCGGGATGTGCCCGCGGTGCGAGGGTCGCGGCGCGGTCAACGACATCGACCTGACCGCGCTGTATGACGACACCAAGTCGCTGAACGAGGGCGCGTTGACCATCCCCGGGTTCAGCATGGACGGCTGGTACGGCCGGATCTTCCGGGGCTGCGGATTCTTCGATCCGGACAAGCCGATCAGCGAGTTCACCAAGAAGGAACTCGATGCGCTGCTGCACAAGGAGGCGACCAAGCTCAAGGTCGACGGGGTCAACCTGACCTATCTCGGGCTGATCCCCCAGATCCAGAAGTCGTTCCTGGCCAAGGACGTCGAGGCGATGCAGCCGCACATCCGGGCGTTCGTCGAGCGCGCGGTCACGTTCACCACCTGCCCGGAATGTGCCGGCACCCGGCTGTCGGTGACCGCGCGCTCGGTGAAGATCGAGGGTGTCAACATCGCCGAGGTGTGCGCGATGCAGATCACCGATCTGGCCGCCTGGCTGGGCACGGTGAAGGACAAATCCGTTAGCCCCCTGCTGGCGGCGTTGCAGCACACGCTGGATTCGTTCGTCGAGATCGGGTTGGGCTATCTGTCACTGGACCGCCCCGCGGGCACCCTGTCCGGCGGAGAAGCCCAGCGCGTCAAGATGATCCGTCATCTGGGGTCGTCTCTCACCGACGTCACCTACGTGTTCGACGAGCCGACCATCGGCCTGCACCCGCACGACATCGCCCGGATGAACAACCTGCTGCTGGCCTTGCGGGACAAGGGCAATACCGTGCTGGTCGTCGAGCACAAGCCGGAGACGATCTCGATCGCCGACCATGTCGTGGACCTGGGACCGGGCGCAGGCTCGGCCGGGGGCGAGGTGGTCTTCGAGGGCAGCGTGGCGGATCTTCGGGCCGGCGACACCGTCACCGGACGCCATCTGGGATACCGCGCGGCGCTGAAGAACGAGGTGCGGGAAGCCAACGGCGCGTTGCAGATCCGCGGTGCCGACACTCACAACCTGCGGGACGTGGACGTCGACATCCCGCTCGGTGCGCTGGTGGTGATCACCGGGGTCGCGGGTTCGGGCAAGAGTTCGTTGATCGACGGCTCGGTGGCCGGCCGCGACGGCGTCGTGGTGGTCGATCAGAGCGCGATCCGGGGCTCGCGTCGCAGCAACCCGGCCACCTACACCGGGCTGCTCGACCCGATCCGTAAGGCCTTCGCCAAGGCCAACGACGTCAAACCGGCGCTGTTCAGTTCCAACTCCGAAGGTGCCTGCCCGACATGCAATGGCGCCGGGGTGATCTATACCGACCTCGGGGTGATGGCCACCGTCGAGACCACCTGCGAGGAATGTGAGGGCAAGCGGTTCGGCGCCTCGGTGCTGCAGTACACCCTCGGCGGACGCGACATCGCCGAAGTCCTGGCCATGCCGGTCAGCGAGGCGGAGCAGTACTTCTCCGAGGGCGACGCCAAAGTGCCTGCGGCACAGAAGATCCTGTCCCGGATGGCAGACGTGGGCCTGGGCTACCTCACGCTCGGGCAGCCGCTGACCACCCTGTCCGGTGGCGAGCGGCAACGGCTCAAGCTGGCCGCGCAGATGGGGGACAAAGGTGACACCTACATCCTCGACGAGCCGACCACGGGTCTGCACCTCGCCGACGTCGAGCAGTTGCTCGGCCTGCTGGACCGGCTGGTGGACTCGGGGAAGTCGGTGATCGTGATCGAGCATCATCAGGCGGTCATGGCGCATGCCGATTGGATCATCGACCTGGGTCCGGGCGCCGGGCACGACGGCGGGCGCGTCGTCTTCGAGGGCACCCCGGCGGATCTGGTCACCGAGCGTGCCACGCTGACCGGTGAGCACCTCGCCGAATATGTGGGTGCCTGAACCAACATTGTCAGGGCACCCGAACTTTCCGGTGTTGACCCCCAAACTTATTGTCGAATAAGCACTTTCGGACGGGACGGTTTGCATCGTCCCGTCCGGAGTGCGTATGGTGGGTGACAGCGAAGGGGAGTAGCCCCCAATCGGATATTCGACATACTGGCCGCGCAGCGATGCAGAAACGGCCCGGTTATCCGAACCGGTCACTGACCGGTGGGCGAGACCTTCGGCCGTAGACCGCATTTTGGGTTGCCGGCCGGAGGCATCTACTCAGCCCCCAACGGCAGCCAACGACCGAGGAGTTGTTGAGTGCTTGCTGCTCTGCTCTTGAGTTTCGCTGTCATCTTCGTCGCCGAGCTCGGCGACAAGTCGCAGTTGATGGCCATGACCTTTGCGCTGCGCTACCGCTGGTGGGTGGTGCTCATCGGCATCACCGCGGCCACCACCGCAGTTCACCTGATCTCTGTCGCGGTCGGCCACTACCTCGGCGCCGCGCTGCCGACGCACCTGCTCGGCATCCTCGCCGGGGTGGCGTTCGTGTTCTTCGGGTTGTGGACCCTGCGCGGCGACAAGCTGTCCGACGATGAGGCGACCAAGGCCCAGCGCTCGACCGCCCCGGCGTTCTTCACGGTCACCTCAGCCTTCCTGCTCGCCGAACTCGGCGACAAGACGATGCTCGCGACCATCACGCTGGCGGCCGACAACGACTGGGTGGGGGTCTGGATCGGTTCCACCATCGGCATGGTGGCCGCCGACGCACTGGCCATCGTGGTCGGGGCGATCGCCGGCAAGCACCTGCCCGAGCGCGTGATCCAGCTGGGTGCCGCGGCGCTGTTCGTCATCTTCGGTGTCGCGATGCTGCTGGAGGGCGCGTTCCCAGCGGCCCCGGTGTGGGCGACCACCGCGGGTGCGATTGCCGTGACGGCACTGTGCGCGGCGGGCCTGCGGGCGCTGCCCGCGCATTTGCGACCGGCCGCGATGCGCAAACCCGAGGCCGCCGAACCAGCAAACTCCGATCACCCAGGCGCGATCACCCCTTGACCCCGCCGTGACCAGGCTGTTACGTATGTTGACAGAGTTTCCTGTGTGGTTATTGTGTAGTTCGTGCCAGGCCTGGCAAAACTCCTCCAGCGTGCGGTCGCCACTGCGTCCGCCGTTGCCGTGTGCGCGGCACTAGCCACCACCGGCTCCCCCGTCGCACGTGCCGAGGACGCCCGGGCACTGCTGCTCGGCGCGATCGCCAACACCAAGGGCGCATACCTCGTCTACAACTTCGGCGGCCAGTTCGCCGCGCCGTTCCTGTCCGCCGACGGCCGCGCCTACACGCTGAACAACGGCGGCCACCTGATGGCCATGAAGAACGCCTCCAGTCGGCTCAACCCGCGCCTGCTCGTCGACAGCCATCAGGGCTATCAGTCCCGGTGTGAGCGCACCCCCGGTGCACGTACCAGTGAAGGACTCTGGCAGGCGTCGGAAACCTATGCGCCCCTTGCCGCCTGGCAGGTCCTCGGGCAACCGACCATCGCGGTCAATGCCAACTTCTTCGACGTGCGCGGGCAGAAGGGCGGCTCGTGGCGGGACACCAAGTGCTCGTCACCGTTGGGCGCCTACGTGGACAACACCCGCGGGCAGGGCCGGGCCAACACCGCGGTCACCGGCACCCTGGCCTATGCCGGCAAGCAGGGCCTGTCCGGCGGCGACGAGCGCTGGGCGGCGCTGGCCACCATGATCCTTCCGATGGGCGGCGCACCGTACGTCGTGATGCCGAAGGGGCCCGACGACTATGACTCGGCCTCCCCGGTGATCCAGCGGCTGCTGGATCAGAACGCCCGGTTCGTCGCGGTGGCCGGCATCGGGCTGCTGGCCCCCGGTGACACCGGTCAGCTCAATGACCCGGGCCCCAGCGCGGCGCGTACCGCCGTCGGCTACAACCGGGCCGCAGATCAGCTGTTCGTGTTCCAGGGCGGCAGCTACACGCCGGACAACATCCAGGACCTGTTCCGCGGCCTGGGCGCGGACAACGCATTGCTGCTCGACGGTGGCGGCTCGTCGGCGATCGTGTTGCGCCGCGATTCCGGCGGCATGTGGAGCGGCGCCGGATCCCCGCGCGGGAACTGTGACACCCGCCAGGTGCTGTGCGATTCACGCGAGCGGGCCCTACCCAGCTGGCTCGCCTTCAACTGAGCGGCCGGCTAGTTCATCAGGATTTCGGCGAGAACAGCGTTCGGCATCCGCAAGGGCTGCAGGTACTTACGCAATCCCGGGTGACATAGCTGCAGAAGCCGTTCCTGCGGTTCGGTTTCTCCCATGCGTTGGCGGCCAAGGTATTTCAGTGTCGCGCCGGAGGGAAGATCACCGGCCACCGATGTCGCCGTCGTGCCCGAGATCAAGGTCTGCCCGCCGTGGGCGATGTCGCGCAAACGCTTGGTGCCGGTGCGTGCGCTGTGCACGCCGATACACAGATCAAACGGATCCAACGGCGTCAACTGCAGGTACAGCGCGCAGGACACCGCGTCAGACGCACGATCGAAGGTGGCTGTGAAACCATCGCAGGCAGGTCGCCCCGTCGACAGCGTGCCGCCGTGGAGTGCGACAAAGTGGGTCATCGTCGCTCGAAAGTACGGAAGAGCGGCGGCCATGTCCGAGGTTTGCGTTTGCCACAAGCGTGCGGATCCCTCGGTGCGGGCCATCAGCCACGTCGCCTCGGTCGACAGCTCCTCGGTCACTCGCGCGTTGCTCCCGCCCGTTCTTGCCTGATGCCCCGCGCCAAATGGCACGCAGAACGCCAGCGTAACCACTTTCCATGGGTTGCGTGGCCACGGTCAACACCGTTGCCGCCGAACGTGGTTGCCAACCCGCGGCAGAAGCGGTGTTGCCCCCGTGGGACGCGCGTAAGCGGCTACCCACCAGATTTGCTGGGCCGCGTCACGGTCAGTTCTCGAGCCACAGGTCGACGCCTTCGGCGGCGAAGATCGACAGCACGGTGCTCCAGGTGTCTTGCCCGAGCGCCTTTTTGATGTTCCGGTAGGACGTCATGGCGAACCGGAACTTGCGGTCCTCCGGAGTGCCGAAGCCCCCGCGCAGGCAGTCGGCCAGCGCGTCCAGATTCGAGCCGAAGTAGCCGCCGTCGCCGTTGACCGCCCGGCCGATCTCGGTGAAGAAGTCCGCCTTGGAGGCCACCTTGGTCCCATCGATCCGATACGTCTTCACATGCCTCCGATCAGGCAGAAGGATTCGTAGTGGTCGCCGGTGTAGTAGTACTCGGGCGGGTCGTTCTGTGGCGCGCCGCCGGTGACGATGCGCCTCTTGCCCCGGTTCTTGTTGCCGGGCGTCGGGACCGTGTACTCGTGGTAGTAGCCGCGCTCATGCTTGGGCAACCGGCCTTCGTAGTTTCCGAAGACGACGCCGTCGTTGCGCGGGTAGGGAAACGGTCCACCGGATTGGATGAGCTCCACGGTCTTGCCCGCTTCAGGCGGAAGACCGCTCAGGTCGCACCTGCCGTCCGCTGCCGCCGACTTCGTCGGTGATGCCGGTGCGGATACCGGCGGCGCCGCCGGAGATGACGTGGGTTGAGTCGGGGCGCAACAGCCCGAAAGCAGGCCGCACAGCACTGCCAGCGCCGCAATGCGTGATCGTCCCATCGGCACGAGGCTAGCAACAGGCGGCGCAAATCCAGGGCCAACGGCGCCAGTCGTGCGACGATCGTTACTCGAGTGAACAGAGTGACGACCCTCGCGGAGCCCACGCCCCGCCGCGGAAGCCCCGCGAGCGGGCGAAAATCCCTGTCGAACAGGCAATTTCGTCCCGATATCGAAGGGTTGCGGGCGGTTGCCGTGCTCGCCGTGGTGCTGTTTCACGCCGGGGTGCCCGGGTTCGGCGGCGGATTCATCGGCGTCGACGTGTTCTTCGTCGTGTCGGGATTCCTGATCACCGGGATGTTGTGGCGCGAGGCCTCGGGCACCGGGACGGTGCGAATGGCGCAGTTCTATGCCGGGCGGGCCCGACGACTGCTCCCGGCCGCCGCACTGGTCCTGGTCGCGACATCGATAGCGGCCACTCTCCTGCTCCCACCGCTGCAGGCCCGCTCGGTGCTGGCCGACGCGATCGCCAGTGCCCTGTATGTCGGGAACTACCGCTTCGCGGCGGAGGGCACGGACTATCTGCAGGCTGAGACGGCGGCGTCTCCGCTGCAGCACTACTGGTCGCTGGGCGTAGAGGAACAGTCCTATCTGTTGTGGCCGGCGCTGATCCTCGGCACTGCCTGGCTGCTGACTCGTAGCGGCCGCGGCACCCGTTCCGCCCTCCCGTACGCGTGTGTGTTGGCGGTGGTGGCCGGTGCCTCGCTGATGGTCTCGCTTTCCTGGACCCAGACGATGCCGCCGTGGGCGTTCTTCTCCCTGCCGACCCGCGCCTGGGAGCTGGCCGCCGGTGGGCTGATCGCGTTGACCGCGGCGCACTGGCGCAGCTTGCCGCCGGTCTGTGCGGCACTGGTCGGCTGGGGTGGTCTGGCACTGATCCTGGCCACCTGCACCCAGCTCGGCACGGCCACTCCCTACCCCGGGTCCGCGGCGGTGCTCCCGGTGATGGGGACCGCACTGGTGATCGGGGCGGGTTGTGCGATACCTGATCTCGGGGTGGGACGGCTGCTGTCGAAACCGGTGATGCGCGGCATCGGCCGGTTGTCGTACTCGTGGTACCTGTGGCACTGGCCGGTATTGCTGTTGGCGCCCGCGCTGTTCGGCCACGGTCTCGGATTGGCGGGCCGGGTGGCGATGATGGTGATGTCGCTGGGCCTGGCCATCCTGACCCTGCACCTGGTCGAGAACCCGGCCCGGTTCGCCGCGGCGCTGCGAGGATCGTCATGGCGCAGCCTGGCCGTCGGCGCGACAGCCACCGGGGTAGCCGTCTGTGCGGGGCTGGCGCTGTTGGCAGTGCGTCCGGTGCCGACGGGAACCGGGCAGGCCGCAGTCCCGGTCGCTCTGGTCGGACCATCCCGCGCGGCAGCTCCGACGCTGACGCCCGAACAGCGGATACAGGCGGCCGTCGCCGCCTCGGCCGATCTGCGCGCGGTGCCGTCGAATCTCTCGCCGCCGCTGGGCAACATCACCAAACCCGAGGCATTCGTCAACGGTTGTGTCCTGTCCTGGATGGCGGTCGCTTTACCCGACTGCGCGTCCGGCGACACCAACTCGGCCACCAAAGTCGCCCTGATCGGCGATTCGCACGCGGGCATGTGGCTTCCAGCCCTGGAAACCGTCGCACAGCAACAGCATTGGCGGCTGGATACATTTGCGAAAGTCACCTGCCCGCCGATGAAGCTCCCGATCCTCAGCCCCTACCTCGACCGCGAGTTCACCGAATGCAAGCAGTGGCGAGCCGACGTGCTGACCCGGGTGGCCAAGGAACGCCCGGCTCTGATCGTGCTGGACATGGTGCGCCGCTACGGTGCCGATTTCGGATTCGTCAGCTACGACCCGACCTGGCTGGACGGGTTGACGCGACTGGTGTCGCAGTTGCGTGGAACCGGAGCGCGGGTGCTGGTGCTCGGCCCCGTACCCGACCCGCATACGACGGTGCCGACCTGCTTGTCGGCACACATGGACGACGCCTCGGCCTGCGCGCCCGACCGGTCGATCGCCGTGAATGACACCGGAATTGCCGCCGAGTCCGCGGCTGTGCGGGCCGGCGGTGGGCAGTACGCGCGGCTGGACCAGTACTTCTGCACCGACCAACGCTGCCCGGTGATCGTCGGCAACACCCTGGTTTTCCGCGACGACAACCACATCACCGCCGAGTACGCGCAACTGCTGTCGCCGGTGATGGCCCGCCTGACCGAGATTGCGTTGGCGCCCAACTAGTTACCTTCCGTTGCCCAGCCGGCCGCCGGGAACGCTCAACGGCTTTCAGGAATCGCTCTTGGATTCCTTCTTCGAACTGCCATCCGTATCAGCAGACCCGGAATCAGAAGCAGAGGGCTTACGGTCATTCGACCGGGACTCCGTGTTGCTCCTGCCTGTGGCGGTGTGCTTCTTGCTCGTCGAAGCACTCGAGCTCGATTCCTTCTTCGGCCCGGTGGTGGTGTCCTTGGCGTCGGGCTTGGTTTCCGCCTTGGCCTCAGTCGTGCTGTCAGTCTTGACTTCGGCCTTGGTCTCGGCCTTGGTCTCGGCCTTCGTTTCAGTCTTGGCCTCGGCCTTGACCTCCGGCTTGGGATCAGCCTTGGTTTCAGCCTCTGCCGCCGACTTGGGAGTAGCCTCGGCTTCGGCGCCGGTGGCTTCCGTTGAATCCGCCTCGCCCTTCGGCGTCTTCTCGAGTGCCTCGCGCACCTTCGCGATTGCCGAGGCGGCTTCAGGAGTCGCGCCGGCAACCTCAGTGGGCGCGTTCTCCTCGACAGCCGCGCTGACAGTCTTGCGCTCTACGGCGCCGGCGGCGGGTTTGATGTCGGCCACCAAGTTCGTCACGGACACCCCGACCTTGTCCGTGCTTCCCTCGACGGACGGCGCCACCGTCGACTTCTGCGAAACCAGCGACACCGCACCGGTCGTCGACACAGCCGGCCCGTTGATCGATTCATTGATCGCCTCGACCAGGCTCGCAAAGACGAAGCGGGTCACTCCCCCAAGTCCGGTGGGCGCACCTTCCTCGCCATCCGGATACCCGAAGAAGAACGACGAGGTGAGCCCGGATGCGAACGATCCTTCACCGAACTTCTCGTTGCTGAAGGCCAGGAAAGCCTTCCCGATGGTCTTGTTGACGCCGCCATCGAGGAAATCGGCGATCGACTGCGACTGCTCCGAATCGGGACCGTTGACCTCATCGCTGATCAGAAGCGCGACCGCGCCCACGACCCCGATGACGCCTTGTTTGACGTAGGCACCCAACAACACCGACGGCACCGAGTCCGGGCCGAACACCTGGTCGCTGACCGCGAGCGCGACGTACGCGGTTACCGCGGACGAGCCGCCGTTGAGGTACGCGTTGAGCAGGCCGCCGAAAAAATCGGCGGGTTCGTCGACAACCAGCGCGGTCCGGTCCGTCTGCTCCGCTGCACCGCCGTCGGGCTGGACCGCAGCCAACGGCACCACCGGCGCGGTGCCGCCGGAGACCCGATCGACCAGGGCCACGCCCCGCAGCAGGCTTGCCGGCTCCACCACCAAGGGCTGGCTGAGGGCCACGAGATCGACATTTTCGGACGAGATCCGCTGGCCCGCCTGGGCCACCACCCATTGGTCGTGCGGTGTCAACGGTGGCGAAATCGCCGGTGCCGCAGCGATTGCGCTGGCGGTCACCAACGAAATGCCGACGGAGATGTGCGGGCGAACGACCATACGTGCGGGCCTCCCGAGACGGAGTGGACTCTTGTCACAGAGAAGATATGGCAATTGCACAGACTCCGCTCAGTGAGCAGGGTCAGTTCAAATTCCATCCACGACAAGGCATGCGGACAGCCCGAGCAATGCCAGATATCGTTCGCAACAACAGACTTTCGAGAGAAGGACTCGCAAACGGATAGCCTCAAAGCTCTTGCCGCGGTGCAGCACGCGGCTCGCCAAGTATCACGGACGGCAAACTTCGCACGGTCACGGATCCGCTTTGGCGGGCGGAGGTCACAGTAGGTGTCACCGGCCGGTTTGACTACTGCTTTGTAACGCAATCCACGACGGCTGGCACGGCGTGAGCCACCCCACTCGCCGCGCCGACCCGACTGGCCGAATGTACGTTGGCGCCCAACTGGATCGGAGTGCGGGTCAGAGTGCTGCAACCCGATCGGTGAATGCGCCGTGGTAGCTCATCGGCAGGTGGAACGGCAGCCACGCCTCGGCGATCGGTCCGGCATCGATCCGCGGGGCGTCGAACACCATGAGGCGGCTGCGATGCTGCGTCTCGTCGTAGCCCACGGTCAGCACCCATCCATCGCCTTCGGCGGTGCTGTCCGGGCGCGGCACGAAGATCGGCTCGACGAGCTTGTGGCCGGGCGGGCAGTAGGTCTGCACGCTGCCGTCGGTGTGGTTGAAGCGGCCGATCCCCTCCCCGCCGCCCTCCCCGTCATTGGGGACGGTCACATAAGTCACCGAGTGCGGTTGAGTCGAGCGGCGCTGATCGATCTGCGGGAATTCGCAGCCCATCTGGGCCAGCGGTTCAACCAGGACCCGGGCGTCCGGTGTGATGCGGAAGCGGGTGAGCCGCACGGTATCCGGTACATGCTCGGCCGGAACGTCCTCGTACAGCCGGGACATGTCGCTGCGGCTGTCGGCTCCCCAGGCGTGCATTCCGCCAAAAGATTCGGGCGCGAAGCGGGGTAGTTCCACCACCACGTCGGCGCCGTCCTCGTAGGCGTTGGCGTAATGCCACATGTAGAACGGATCGGTTTCGATCGTCCGGACCCGGCCGCCGTCGCGCGGGGCGAGGATGAAGTATGACGGCTCGTCCTGCTTGAACTGCATGGCATCCCAATAGGTTTGCCGCCCCAGCGCGGCCCATGGGTTGATCCGCAGCGGCGAAAGCATGAAGACGGCGTAACGCGGGGTCAGCGCCATGTCATGGATAAGCCCCATGCCCGGCAGCGGCACCGCACGTAGGTACCGGGTGACGCCGCTACTGTCGGCCTCGTACAGGCGCAGCCGGACCCGGGGAACAGCCTCACCGGCGAGTTCCCGCAGCCGCCTGATCTTCTCGTCCCGGCTCGGCGCACTGCGGATGTGCCGCAGATCGAGGCGGGGGAAGTACGGCTCGAACCCGAAGTTGACTCGGGAGTCCGTCGTCGCATCGTAGGTGTAGTGCGCCGAGTAGGCCCCGATCGGGCCCTTGAGCACGCCGTCGAGACTGCACATTCCGATGGTGTTGAGTGTGTCGAGATCCATGCCATGCGGCCGACCGCCCTCCCACAGGGCGAGCAATCGGTCCTGGCCGATCATCACGTTGGTGTTGGCGGTATTGGCTGGGAGCCGAAATGCGTTGGCCCGCATACCTCCTGGTCGCTGGTGAGCGAATCCTCGTTTCACCATCCGGCCGGCCGCGGTAGTGGTCAGATAGTGCTCGGTGCGGACGAAGCGGTTCTTGAACCGCACTCCGTTACCGTCGATCGCGAAGGCGACCACCATGCCGTCGGCGTCGAACAGGCTGTCCACCCGTGACGCGCCGATGTTCCAGCGGCCCGATCCGTTGCGGTAGAGCGTGCCCGTCAATCCCTGCGGGATCGTGCCGGTGATCTCGGTCAGCGTCAGGTCATATTCGCCGGGGACGTCCTCCCAGTATCGCGAGGGACCGTCGACCTGAGGTGAGGCGGGAGCAGCCATAAAAGACATCGTGTCTTTTATGGCGCTCCGCTGTCAATAGCCGAAACATCGAAGGGGCTGAACGGCAGAGCCGAGCCACCGTCCCAGCACAGCGTCGTCAGGTGCTCGACGAGCTCAGCCCGGGGCATCGACGAGTCCCGGAGCCACCATTGCGCGCTGACCATCGCCGACCCGACGATGGCCCGGGCCCACGGCGCGGCCGCCGCGGTATCGGCACCACCGGCCGCCATGGACGCCGCCAGCATCGCCTCGACCGCGGCGGCGAGTTCGTCGAAGATTCCGGGCATCTCATGACCACCGGCGGCGTGGATACCCAATGCCCGGTAGAGGTTCGGATCGTCCTGCATCCAGCCGCAGATAACATCGAAGAACAACGACATACGCTGCCGCAGGTCGGCCGAACCGGCTGCGCGCCTGGTGATCTCGACCAACAGCCGGTGGGCCTGACGCTCACCGAGAGCCGACAGGATAGCCGCCCGATTCGGGAACACCGCATAGACGGCCGAGCGTACGAAGCCGGCCTCTTTCGCCACCTCGGCGATGCCCACGTCGGGACCATGGGTGCGGATCGCACGCTCGGCGGCGTCGAGCAGATCCGAGCGCCGCTGCTCGACGTCGACGCCAGGTCCGGCGGGCCTACCGCGCCCACGCCTTGCCGAAGTCACGGGTCAATCGTAGTTTCCGGCGCTCGGTGCACCAGGCCGGCCAGCCGTCGGGCGGCGTCTTTATTGGTGTCCCTCTTGGCGGCTTCACCGAATCACCGGCCTACGTGACGTTGTCCTTCACGTCGCTGACCGCCTTCTCAGCGCCTTTCTGGATAACCTCCGCCACGCCTGATCCACGACGTAATCCCCCGGGCTGTGCGCCTTTCGGTATCCATCCGGCAAGATAGCTGCGGTGGGGATAAGCCTGTTGCCTTTCACTCGCCTCTCGGACGCTGACGTCGCGGGCGCGCTCGATCATGCGGTGTCCGTGATCAATCCGGTACTCGATGTGTTCAGCCGTTTCGATCCCCTGGGGCTGAGGCGACGTACCCATCGCGAGGAGCCTGGCCAGGGCGCGGTCGGCAAGTCCCTCGACATCGCAGCCGCTTTGCTCAACATCGCTGAGCTGCCGGGTACCAAGGCCTGGGCCGAGATGGATCAAGACGGCCACGTGAAATGGTGGGTGCATCGCGTCGGGGCGGTGACCACCATCGTCGTCGCCTTTCCGGGGGCATTCGGGGTGTTCGCCGATCGGCTCGGCGTTCAGGACTTTCTGGGTTTCACCAACCAGGCCATCTTGTTGTGCGCGGTGGCCCGCGAGGACGGCGTCACCGACTACGAGGATCAGGTGCAGCTGCTCGGTGCTGTCCTGTGCGACCGTCAACTCCCCGACACCGTGGCCGACTCCTCGGAGGACGCGCCCGACGCGTCGCGATCTCTGCCCGAGAAGGTCTGGGGGTTCGCCGGCACGTTACGGGCGGTCAGCGACGAGTTCACGAAAAGACCTCACCCACAAAAGCTTTACCGCTATCTCGGCATGCTGCCCGTGGTCGGCGCGGTAGCCGACTATTTCGGTGAATTCACCGCCCTGCTTCACGCTGCCGACGAGGGTGCGGCGTGGATCAGCGAGCACTCTCCGCAGGCGCCGGCCCGGGAGCCGGCCCGAACTTGAAGATCAACGCACTGACCGCCACCACCAAGGCCGCCAGCGCGATCACCGGCGCAACAGTGAACCGCGACACCGTCGCCCCCAGGATCGCACCGCCGCACATCGTCAGCACCACGCCGTAACGCAACTTCTCGCGGTCCCCGGTGCCCCCCGCCAGCCTGCTGTCGAACCCGATGCCGACAATCGTCTGCGTCAGCACCGTGGTGCTCAACTCCTGGATGCCGAACTGGCGCGCGGTCGCGTTCTGAATGCCGAAGGTCATCGCGAGAACGATCAGGATGAACTTGCGGTTGTCCTGATAGTCCAGCACCCCCGATCCCGTGAGAATCGAAAGCACGGTCAGCAGAACGACTTCCACACCCAATGCGGTGGCCAGCCAGTTCCGGACGTGGCTGTCGAGATGGCGGCGGAGCCGCCCACCCACCACGGTGCCCAGTACGAACCCGAGGAATGCCACCAGGGCCCCGGTCACGTCGACGCCTGAGTGCGGTACGAACCAGAATCCGAGGAAGATCACGTTGCCGGTCATGTTGGCGACGAACACATGGCCCAGAACCAACACACTGACTGCGTCGACGATCCCGGTGGCGCTCGTCAACAACAGCAGTGCCACAACGGTCGACCGCTGCGTCACCGGTGAGGCGATGGCCATACCTACATCCTCGCCGCTACAGCTGCGGAGACAGGTCCAATTGGGTCAACGCCGGCATCTGAGTGATCAGCCAATCCCCGTCGGTGCGCTGCAATATCAGCCGATACGACATGTACCGCAGCGACGGAACATTCTTGGTCACCGGGCTCGTCGACACCGTATTGGTGTAGACGATCGCAGTGGCCTCATCGCGACCGATGGTCTCCACCGCGGTGCCCAACACCTCGGTGTTGTTGGTGACCTGCGCCTGCTTGTTCGTCGGCACGAGGGAATCGATCAACTTCCGGTACTGGTTCGCGAAGTCGCCCGACAGGTACTTCGCAGCCCGATCCGGCAGGGTCTCGATGTCGTCCGGGTTGTAGGTCCACAACGTGGTGATCGCCTCGGCCGAGGTCCGCGCCACTTGAAGTTTGGTCGCCACCAATGCCCGGTCGGCCAGGTACGGCTGCAACATCGCACCCCCGAATGCCCCCGCCGCCACGAACACCGCCGCCGCACCGACGGCGAGGTACGTCAGCCGCTTGCCGGCCTCGCGGTGTGGAACGAGGACCACATCCTCATCCGGCTCAGCCTCGCCCGGTTCGGCCTCGGTGTCGACCTCAGCTTCGGTGTCAGCGTCCGGCCCGGCGTCGGCATCTGGTGTGGCCTCAGCGTCGGGTGCCGGTTCAGCCGTCGGTTCCGGCTCGGCGTCTGACGCGGGCTCTGCGTCCGCTTCAGGTTCGACGTCACCTTCGGGCTCGACGGCCGCCTTGCGAGCCGCCTTGCCCGTGGGGGTACGCCGCTCCGGAGCGTCGCCGGCTTCGTCGGCCGCCGAGTCGGCGGGCGACTCGACCGATTCCTCAACCACCGGTTCGGTACGGCTACGCCGCCCGAAACGCAGTCTGCGGCGCGGCTTGTCAGGCTCGCCGGTGGTCAGATCACCTGAATCAGCTGGCTGATCTTCCACTGCTGTCCTTCCCAAATCGTCGTCGCAATCCAACGGCTGCCGCTTTCGATCACGGACTTCCCGTCAGGGGTCCGGGTGTTGACCTTCGTAGCGACCAGAACGTCGGCACTACCGTCGTCGTTCCATCGCGCGATGCCGGCATCGACTACCGAGCCCTCGGTCGGCTCGGCCCGCGCCACCTGAACGACGATCTCGTTCTGCTTCTCCTGGAACATCTTTCGGAAATCGCCGGTCGCCTGGGACGCGATGCGGTCGGCATAGTCGTTGGCGTGGAACGGATCCACCGTCGTGTACACCGTCATGAACTCACGCACGTAGTCCAGCGCGCCCGCGGTCTTGATCTCCGCACGGCGATCCGATTCGTGCCGGACCAGAATCAATGCGCTGCCCGTGATGGCCGCGGCGATGATCAGGGCCGAGATCATCCCGACGATCGGCAGGCCCCAACGGATCGGTTCCTTGGGCTCCTTGGGCTCGACGGCGAAGTAGTCGCGCTCGTCGGGCTCGATCCGACGACGCGGGCTCACTGTGCGCCCCCGCTCAGAACCGGCCGTTTGAGCACCGTCAGGCTATCGACGAGCCAGTGGTCGTCTGACTTCAGGAATTCCACCCGCACCGTAGCTGTGATGAACTTCAGCTCCTGCGGATTGGTGCCGCGCTGGCCCTGCAGCGCCAGCAGCATCGTGGCCGCGTCCTTGGTAACGCCGGGCAGCACCGCGCTGCTCACGGCCGAGTAGTCATTCGTCGTCGGACCGGCCTTGCGCACCGCGTCCTGCTGGGCGACCAACTGCGGCCGGTAGTTGTCCGTGGCCAGCGACTGCGCCTTGGTGAAATCCGCGTCGACGGAATCCACCCCGTAGCTCAGCAGCTGCTCGACGATCCGCGGGCCCTGGTCGGCGATCTGCGTGCGGGCCTCGTCCACTGCCCGATCCTGCCGGTACACCACCACATATCCCAGCCCGCCCGCGATTCCGCTGAGCAGCGCGAGCGTCAGCAACATCGCGCCGGCGCGACGCCGGACGTCAGACTCAGGCCGATCGACGCGACGCACCTCGGTGCGGGTCAGCAGATCGGCGAAGGTCCGGTTCCGCGAATCCCACAGCGGCCACAGCCAACCCAGGAACACCGCCGCGGTGTCCAGCAGATGGGCCAGGTCGCGCAGCAGCAGCCGCCCCAGACCGGCATCACCGGCCGGCGACACCACCCGAATACCGAACACCGACCGGCCCGGACTCCAACCCGTCAACGCCGGCAACAGGATGCGATTCACGCTCGAAACGGCGACCAGCAGGACCAATCCGCCCGCGTACACCGCCCACCACAGCCACGTGCCCAACGCCGTGCCCTGAGCAACCAGAGTCACCGTGGCGACCAACCCGGCAGGCGCGAGCACATCGATCGCGAACGCGCCGGCCCGAGCCGGCCACGACGCCAACCGGGTCTGGTCCGTCCCGATCCCCCCAGCGGAGATCGTTTCGGCGTTGTCCAGCACAGTGGTCACGACGTGACCTGGTCGAGCCGGGCGACTTTGTAGTTACCGTCCTCGGCGCGCGCCATCTTCACCCGCAGCCGGTAGCCCTGCTCTTCATCGGACTTCTCGGTGTTGGTGACCAACACACGCACCGCGACCAACAGGTCCATCGACCCGTCGTCGTTGTGCTTCTCCACCGCCGCCCGCAGGTCCGAGACCTTCACCTGCACGTTGGCAGCCTGGTAGGCATCGAGCAGCATGCCGCTGTAAAGGCCGGCCTGGGCCCCGAAGTCACCGGTCGCGCATTCGATGATCTTGGTCTGGGCCGCGATCATCGCCTGGGTATCGGGCGCCTGGGTTGCCGTCACGCAGTCCTTGGCCGCGGCCAGGGCCTCGGCCTCGTCGCTGGCGATGCGTTCACTGTCCTGATGTGCCCGCAACGCCAGGTAGCCGCCGACGCCGACGGCCGCCGCCAGGACAAGTAGCCCGGCGAGGATCGCCGCCATCCAACCCCGTCCCAGACGAGATGGCCGTGACGTGCCCTCCTCGGCGTCCGTGGCCGAGATCGGATCAGCGATCTCGGTGACGGCCTCCGCTTGCGGTTCGGTGGTGTGGGGGTCCTGCTGGTCGGCGAGGTTCAGCTGGCTGGTGCCAGCATCTCCTTCCATCCGTCATCTCCTGGTTTATTCGAGTTGGTGACGGAGTACTTCACACCGCCGGGACCGACCACCTCGCCGCTGGACGGACTATAGGTGGCGGTCGAACCTGCTGCCGGAGTGTAGATGCAGGGGTTCGGCTGCTGTCCACTACAACTCACATTGCCACCCCGCGGCGCGGTCAGCGGGTCGCTGCGTGGCGCCGTTGATTCCGGTGGTGGGAGCTGACTTGCCGGCAACGGGTTCAACCCATTATTCACCGAAGGCGCGGGGATGACCCGGCCCGGATCGACGGGCTGATCGCAGCGCGCGGCCGGGGCCGGGCAGTTGCGGATCTGATTCGGGTCGCCGTACCACGGGTTGGTGCCCAACGGCTGGTAGGGCGCATCGCTGTGGCACTCGGCCGGCGAGGCGGCCCGCTTGCCGGGCACGTCGGCACACGGGTAGTTACGCGCACCGCGCACCGCATTGTTCGCGTCCTTGGGGATCTTGCAGTACAGGCCCGACGGCAGCGGCGCCGTCGACGTATCCGCAGGTGAACGCCACTCCGACGCGGGCAGGAACCCGGTCAGGCACGGTGGCGGCACGTTGATGCCGAGACCGAAGTGCAGCAGGCCCTTGGGCGCGAAGATCGTCGCAGTCTGGGCAACCGCGCCACCCTGGGGCAACGCCACCAACACCTGCTCGACGTTCTTGTTGTACCGCTTGAGCATGTCGATGACGATTTCCAGGTTCGCCAGCGTCTGCGGCAACGACTCCCGGACATCGCCGAACACCGAGTTCAGCTGATCGGCCGTCGGCGCCGCCTGCTGGATGCCACTCCGCAACGCAGCGTCGTTCTGAGCGCTCTGAGCCGCCAGCGTGTTCAGGTTCTTCGCCCACCGCGAGATCGCGTCGCCCGAATTCACCTGGCTGTCGATGATCGGCCCGGAGTTCTCGACGATGTCGTTGACAGGACCGATGTTGTCCTTGAAATCACTCGCGATCGCCTGGGTGGAATCGACCAGTCGCTGCAGTGACGGCCCGAGCCCACCGACGGCCGTGGCCGTCTCGTCGAGCAGGGTTGCGATCTTCTCCTTGGGCAACGCCGCCAGACCCCGCTGAGCGGCGTCGAGCGACGGTCCCACCTCGGCGGGCACCGAGCCCTTCTCGATGGTGTCGCCGTCACGGAAGTACTTCCCGGTGCTGCCGCCCTCGGACACCAGGTCGATGAACTGCTCACCGACCGCCGACACCGAGTGCACGTTGGCACTGGCGTCCAGCGGGATCCGGTACTGGTCGTAGATGTTCATCTCGACCCGGGCGCCCTGCTCGGTGGGCTCGACGGAGGTCACCTTGCCGATCGTCGTACCGCGATAGGTGACGTTGGCCGTGGCGTACAAACCGCCCGAGTTCGGGAGGTTGGCGTTCAGCTTGTACATCCCGATCCCGGCCCAAGTCGGCAACCGTAGGTACACGAGCGCCAGCACGACCAGAGCTATCACGGTCAGCACAGTGAACAGAACGAGCTGCATCTTGATGAAGCGGGTCAGCACCATGTCTCACTCCCCCCTTTCCACAAGCGGGCCACCAGGTGCATCGTGCGGGTTCGGCGTGAACCGGACGTCCGGGATCATCGTCGCCGGATCGCGGCCCCACGCCTGCTCCAGCGCCCGGAGCATGCCCGAGACACCGGTGCCGGACAGGAACGCGTTGTCCACCGAGCTCAACGTCAGGTCGATCGTCAGCGACACGTTGATGTAGTCGCCGCGCACCGCCTTCGGGATGTTCTCGATGTTGAACGGCACCGTGAGGATCAGCTTGAGCGCTTCCACCAGGTACGGGGCCGAGCGTGCCAGCTGCTTGAGCGGCCGCTGCAGATTCTGCAGGTTGGTGTGCAGATTCGCGTTGCTGTTCGACAACGTGTCGTCGGCAGCCTTGGACAACCGGCCCAACGAGGTCACCGCATCGGCGAACAAGTCGCGTGTATCGGCGAAATGCTGGATCAGCGGCGGGAACTCGGTCAGCACCCGGTCCAACGTGTCATTGCGCGCCGCAACGATGTTCAACAGCCGGTTGGTCGAATCGATCGCCCGGGTGATGTCGTTGCGCTGCTGGTTGAGCTGGTCGGTGAACGTGTCGAGCCGGCCCAGGAAGTCGCGGATCTGATCGGCGCGACCGTTGAGGATGTTGAACACCTCGGTCTGGATGGTCTCGATGTTCGGGATGCCACCGCCGGTCAGGATGCCCGAGATACCGGCCAGCGTCCGCTCGATCGTCGGATAGGCCGACGACTGCGCCAGCGGAATCGTGTCCCCGCTGCGCAGCATCTCCTTGGACGCGTCCTTGTCCGGCGGATTGAGCTCGACGTGCTGCGAACCCAGCAAGCTGGTCTGGCCGATCTTGGCCAGGGTGTTCTTCGGCAGCTCGATGCCCGGCTCAAGGTCGACCGTCAACGTGGGCACCCAGTTGATCAGCTCGATCTTGCGGACCCGGCCGACGAACACGTCGCGCACCCGCACCCGGCTGTTGGCGTTGAGCGCCAACGTCTCCGGCATCTGCACGTACAGCGTGGTGCGGCCGGACTCGGTGCCCGGCCCACCCGGCAGTGGCACGTTGGCCACCCCGCGCCACTGCCCACACGAGGTGAGGATCAGCGCGGACGCCGACAACACCGCGACGCGTCGGCCGACGCGGCCCCAGTTGCGTGTCCTCATGAGCCCTGTCTTTGTCGTCATCAGCCCTGGCCTCCAGCCTCGGCAGGCAACGCGGGTCCGGCGGGAGCCGGGCCAGGTGCCGGAGCGGCCGGTGCGGGAGCCGACATCGGGTCACCCGGGATCACACCCGGCGCAGGCACCGGCGGCGGTCCGGGCTGCGGGTACCACGGCGGCGGCAGCGGGTTGCGCTCGTCGTACGAGTTCGGCGGTCCGGGCAGGTTGCCTCCCGGAGGAGCCCCGAACGCCGGCGGGGCCGGCGGGGCCGCGATGTCCGGGCCACCCATCAACTCGGACAACGACTCCGGCGTCAGCATCTGCTGCGTGGCCGGCTGCACCTGCACACCCTGCATACCCGGCGCCACAGTCCAGCCCGGCTCGTGGTTGCCGTGCGAGAACAAGGTGTCACGCGACCAGATACCCGGCACGGTGGTGTCCTTGTACCCACCCGGCGGCTGCAGGCGCGGATCCGAGTAGGAGATCTGCTTGGGCAGCGTCATCGCGGTGTTGGCCAGGTTCTGGCCGAACGGCAGGTAGTTGAACTTGATCGCGTCCAGGATCGGTGCCAGGTACTGCGCACACAACTCGGCCGAATCCTGATACCCCAACCGGCTGCCCGCCTGAATCGAACTGCAGATGAACTGCAGCGGGTTGGAGAAGTTGGTCAGGCCCGGCAGAACCGGCAAGCTCACGATGCCACCCTGGTTGGGCGAGACGATGTTGAGCACGTTGGCGGCGAGGTTCGGGTACGAGTGCAGACCCGTCTCCAGACCGTTGCGCGGTTCCGGCTGCAGGATCGCCGTCGTCGCCTCCGACAAGTTGTTGACGTCGTGCGCGAGCACCCCGCCGTTCTTGTCGAGGAACTCACGAGTGGTCTTGAGCACCCGGTTGAGATCCTGCAGCGCCGTTGCCAACTCCTGATCGGTGTTGGTGAACGAGTTGGTGAACTGCGCCAGATCCTTGTTGAGCGCCACGAACTGCTGATCGCTCTTGTGCAGGGCATTGACGAACAACGCCAGGCTCTTGACCACCTGGAAGAAGTCGCCGCGACCCTGGTTGAGCGTCGTCAGCGCCTCCGACAACCCGTTGAGGGTGCGGTTGAGCTGTTCACCCTTGCCCTGGAAGCCGTCGGCGAAGGACTCGATGATGTCGCCGAACGGGCCCTTGGGCTGTTCGGCGGTCGGGCCCAGCTCGTCGAGCAGGCGGGTGATCTGGTTGCGCAGCTCGTCGTACTCGACCGGGATCTGGGTGTTCTCGATCGGGATCACCGCGTTGTTCTGCAACCGTGGCCCACCCGTGTACGGCGGGGACAGCTGGATGACGCGCGAGGCCACCAGGCTCGGGTTCAGCACAGACGCCGTGACGTTCTCGGGCACCTTGTACTTGTTGTTGACGTGGAAGACGACCTTCATCTTGTCGCCGTCGGTCTCGATGCTGTCGATCGCACCGACCTTGACGCCCATGATGAGGACCTTGTCACCGGGGTACAGCGCGAGCACCTCGGGGAAGTACGCGGTGACCGTGGTGTTGGTCATCTTCTTGTACAGGTTCATGCCGAAGTAACCCAGCACCAGGGCAGCCACCACCGCCAGCGCACCGACGATGATGGATGCCCGGGAAGCCTTGGGCAACTTGATGTTTCGAACGTTGAAAACTGTTGACATAGCGGCGGCCTATCCCTGCGACCCGGGCGGAAGGAACGGCGGATTACCCGGCAGCGGCGGTGTCCCCACCGGCCCTGCGTCGGGACCCGGTCCCGGCGGCGCCGGGGGTGCGTTCAACGGGCCCGGGTGCGGTGCGTAACCCGGGATGGGGCCCGGCGCCACCGGCAACGGTGCGATCGGAACGGTGCGGGCTCCGGGCGGACCGGGGGCCAGCTCGACCGGGGCACCCGGCTGATCCGGCGGCATGTCGCCCGGGATGGCCGCGCTGGGCACACCCGGCGAATGCGCGATGCCGTCAGGATTCGGCGCCGAGGTCGCCAGATCCGGCGGACTGTAGTTGGGTCCGTACGGGTTGTCACCGTAGGGCCCAACGGTTGCCCCTGCGCACGGCATCGGGTTGCCCGGGGACGGGATCCCGGCCGCGGTCGGCGTGTACGAGCACGGCGATCCGGGTGGGACGGCGGGTCCCGGGTGCTCCGGGGTGCCTTCCAGCGGAATCGGGGCCGGCGGCGGGGCGCCGTTCTCGAAGCGCTTGCCGTTCGGATCGGGGAACCGGGCCGACGGCAGGCCGGCGTTACGCCAGAACTCCTCGGGATCGATACCGCGCTTCTTGAACGCGGAATCGACGAACGGCTGCAGGATCTGCGGCGGGATCAGGTTGACCAGCATCACCTTGAAGTACGGGCCGGAGGCCAGGGCCTCGGCGAGTGAGGTGATGAACTTGCCTGCGACAGTGAGGGTGTCGGCCAGGTCCTGCTTGCGCTCGACGAGCAGGTCGCTGACCGTGCGCAGCTGCTCCAGCACGTGGTTGAGGTTCGGATTGTCGTTGATCAGGCCCTCGACCTGACGCGACACCGACGACACCCGCTCCAGCAGCATGCTGACGGCCTGGCCGCGCTCGTTGACCGCGGCCAGCAGGGTCTGGGCGTTCACCAACAGCTGGTTGACCTGCGTGCTGCGGTCACCGAGCACCGTGGCGATCTTGTTGGCGTTGGCCAGCAGCTTCTTGACGTCCTCATCGCGCTTGCCGATGGTCTCGGAGAACTTGGCCACGCCGTCCAGCGCGGCGCTCAGGTGCGGCGAGGTCTGATCGACCGTCTCCGACAACACGTTCAGCGATTCCTTGACCGACGTGGTGTCCCAGCCCGACGCGTTGCGCGTGACATCCAGGAACGCGTCGTAGATCTGATACGGCGTCGTCGTCTGACCCAGTGGCAACATCCCGCGCGGGGGCAGCGTCTGGCTGCCGCGCGGCTGGATCTCGATGTTCTTCCGACCCAGGATCGTGTCGGTACGGATCGCCGCGCGGCTCTCGGTACCGATCGTCTTCCCACCCAGGGTGTAGCCGATCTCGACCTTGTCGCCGTTGATGTCCATGCTCTTGACCGTGCCGACATCCATACCGGCGATGCGCACCTTGTCACCCAGGCTCAGGCCACCGGTGTCGGAGAACTGGCCGTAGTACGTGGGGACCGCGAACAGCATCGGCACGCTCGTCAGCGTCGAGCCGACGCCGATGACCAGTGCCACCACCGCAACGCCCATGAGGCCTTTGCGGAAGCGATCGGAACCTTGCAGTGTCCTCATCTCGGCGTGCACCTACCCGACGGCTGTGAACTGAGTTTGACGGTTCGGACAGGGCCACCTGGCTGCAACCCGTTGAGCTTCAACGAGAGATCGCAGGCATAGAAGTTGAAGAAGTCACCGTAGATGCCACCGGCACGGCCGATGATCTTCAACGCTTCCGGGAACTGCACCAGGATGTCGTTGAGCTGCTGCTTCTGGTCGATCAGCGGCTGCTGGATGACCTCGAGGTAGCCGAGCGTGTCCTTGAGCAGCGGACGGTTGTCGGACAGCAGATCTGCCAGCGAGCCGGCCGCGTTGCTGATGTTGGCCACCGAGGATCCGATCGGATCGGCGCGGTTCTTCAGGCTGGTGATCAGTGTCTCGAAGTTCTTGAGGGTGTCGTCGAACTGCTGCTGATGCGCGACCGTGGTGTCCAGGACGATGTTGAGGTTCTTGATCACCTCACCGATGGCCTGGTCACGGTCGGCGATGCTCTGGGTGAGCTGTGCCGTCTGGTCCAGGATGTCGTTGATGGTGCCGCCCTGCCCCTGGAAGATCGTGATGATCGACTTGGAGATGGTGTTGACCTTCTCCGGGCTCAACGACTGGAACAGCGGACGGAAGCCGCCGACGAGTGCGTCGAGGTCGAGCGCGGGCTCGGTGCGTTCCAGCGGAATGGTGCTGCCCGGCGCGATCTTCGTGTCGCTCTCGCCGCGCTTGAGCTCGAGGTAGCGGTTACCGATCAGGTCCTGGTACCGGATCGCGGCCGTGGTCTGGTCGAACAACGGCAGCGACTTCTCGACGTTGAACGTGACCTCGGCCTGCTGGCCACCGTTGATCAGCTTGACGCCCGAGACCTTGCCGACCTCGACACCGGACGCCCGGACGAACTGCCCGGTGCGCAGACCGCTGACGTTCTTGAAGATCGCCGAGTACTCGGAGGTCCGGTTGAACCGGATCTGACCGAAGACCACGAAGATGATCGCAGTGAAGGTGAGCAGCACCAGTGAGAAGATGCCGAGCTTGATAATCGTGCCCTTGATGCTCATGGGTTGATCGTGTTCTCCCCCACTTGGCGGCCCCACACGTACTCGGTCACGAGAGGTTGCCCCATCTCGAGGTGGTTGTAAGGCGCGATCGATGCACCGGTATCCATCACCAGGTACGGCATGGGCCACAGGTCCTTGGTGATCGGCTGCCAGCAGCCGGGCCGTCCCTCGGGCCCGCCCTTGGCGTTGATCCGCGGCAGGTTGTCGGGATAGACGTACGGGTTGCCCACGCCGATCACCAACGACTGGGTCTGCAGTGAGTAGCCGTTACCGCCGAGCGCGCCGGCGAGCTTCGGGCCCGCGTCGTGGTAGTTGCGGATCGTGCAGAACAACGCCGGGCTGTACTTGTCGAGCAGAGCCGAACTCGGCAGCAGGTCCTGGGCGCCGCGGACCAGATACGGGCCGCCGCGCTCGAAGATGTCGCCGCCGGTGTTGCCGAATCCGACTGCGGCCACCAGTGCCTGGTCCAGGTTTCCGCGCTGTTCGTTGAGCGTGCGCGCGGTGGTGACGGCGTTGGTCAGGCCGTCGAACAGATCGGGACCGGCATTCGCGTAAACCTCGCCGAGGTCGGCCAGACCCGCGATGTCGCGGCGGATCTGGGGCATGCGCGGGTTGAGGTCCGACAGGATCTCGTTGCCGTTCACGATCGACTGGCCGAACTTGTCACCCAGGCCGTCGAGCGCTTGTGCGGTGGCCGTCAATGTCTGGTTCAGCTTGATCGGGTCGATCTGCTCGGAGATCGACGTGATCGTCTCGAACAGGGTGTTGAACTCCGTCGTCACGCCTTGGGCGCGGATCGGTGTTCCGGGCGTCAACCGGTTTGCCGAGGGATTCTTCGGCGACAGGAACGAGATGTACTTGTTGCCGAACACCGTCGTGGCCCGCAGCTCGGCGGTCACGTTGTCCGGGATCAGCTTCAGGTACTGAGGCTTGACGTCCAGCGTCAGCTTGGCTTCCGGGTTGTCGTCGACGGTGACGACATCGACGGAAGCCAGCCGGCCGATCGGCACGCCGTTGAAGGTGACCTTCGAGCCCGGGTCCATCGACAGGCCGGCCCGTCCGGACAACACCGTCAGCTGCGTCTTCTTCTCGAACGTCCCGCGGAACTGCATCCACGTCAGCGCGAGGACCATGGTGGTGACGAGCGCAAGCACCAATCCGGCCAGCTTGTACGGCGGGATCTTGGGCTTGTTCAGAGGAGTTTGAGGCGTCGTCATGCCGCTACACCGTGAGGTTGAAGTTGGGGTCGGTGCCGTAGAGCGCCAACGATGCCAACAGGACCACCAACACGATTGCGATCAACGAGGTTCGCATCGACCTCCCTACTGCCTCACCCACACCGACGGCACCGCCACTGGCGTAGTAGCCGAAGTAGCAGTGGTTCAACATGACAACGATGGACATGACGATGACCTGGAGGAAGGACCACATCACGTCGTCGACGCGCAGGAACGTATGGAAGTAGTGCTCATACGTACCCACCGACTGCGAGTAGAAGACCGTCGTGACGAACTGTGCGGACAGGAAGGACAGCAGGACCGCCCCGGCGTACAACGGGATGATGACGATCGATCCGGCGATGAGGCGGGTGGACACCAGATACGAAATCGACCTGATCCCCATGACTTCCAGCGCGTCGATCTCTTCGCTGATGCGCATGGCGCCGAGTTCGGCGGTGGCGCCGGCACCGACCGTGGAGGCCAGGGCCTGACCGGTGACGACCGGGGCAACGACGCGGATGTTTGCCAGGGCGGCGAAGAAGCCGGTGAAGGCCTCGACGCCGATATTGCCCAGGGACGCGAAGCCCTGGATGGCGATCAGGGAGCCTGCCGACAGCGTGACGAAACCGATGATGGCCACGGTGCCGCCGATGACGGCCATCGCGCCGGTACCCATTCCGATCTCGGCGACGAGTCGTAGAGCTTCACGACGGTAGTGCCGGAACGCGTGCGGGATGGAGCCGATGGCCTGGATCACGAACCACGCGACGTGGCCCATGCTGTCGAGGAACCGGGCCGGAGTGCCCGCGATGTCTGAGGTGCGCGAGAACGCTCGAGGGAACCGGGAGCGAAGGACTGTTGCTGTACTCATGTCAATGCCCTGTTCCGAACCGCACACCGATGGTGGTGAGCACGACGTTGACTGCGAACAATGCCACCACGCACAACACCAGGGTCTCGTTCACCGCGGTGCCGACGCCCTTGGAGCCACCGGCCACCGTCAGGCCGCGGTAGCAGCCGACGAGTCCGGCGATCAGACCGAACAACGTGGCCTTGATGACCGAGATCATCACCTCGGGGAATCCGGTCAGCAGGGTCAGCGTGGACACGTAGGCACCGGCGGAGACGTTCTGGACATAGACGCCGAAGAAGAAGCCGCCAACCAGACCGATGGTGATCACCGCGCCGTTGAGCATGAAGGCCACAAAGGTGGAGGCGACCACGCGGGGAACGACCAGGCGTTCGATCGGGTCGATACCCAGTACCTCGAGCGCGTCGATCTCCTCACGCACGGTGCGGGCACCCAGGTCCGCGCAAATCGCCGTCGACCCGGCGCCGGCCACCACGAGCACCGTGACCAGAGGACCGAGCTGCGTGACCGCGCCGAGGGCTGCGCCCGCGCCCGACACATCGGCGGCACCGAACTCCGCCAACAGGATGTTGAGCGTGAAGATGATGAGCACGGTCAGTGGGATCGAGACCGCGAGCGTGGGCAGGAATGCCACCCGGATCAGGAACCAGCTCTGCAACACGAACTCTTTCCACTGGAAAGGCCGTGTGAGAAAGGCCTTTCCAGTGAGCACAGTCATCTTGAAGAAGCCACCGACCATAGCCAGCGGCTTCTCCAGTTGACCACGTACGTAGCCGACGAGCCCGTCGGCGGGCGCCGTCACCGTTGCGCCCCCTGGACGTGTCGCACGCCCCCTCCTCGTCGCCTGTCAGCTTGTGTGATCCGTCTCTCCCTACTCGCGAGTAGTAATTGAGACCACCGGACTGTACCCGATAAAAACCGGGCCGTGCACTGCATCGGGTGGATTGTGTCATCAACCGTTAGCAAGGGCGTGCAGGGACAGCAAACTTTCGGTGCGACCTGCAGAAACCGTTGACGCTGAGTTACTTTCGCAAACGTCAACCCTACTGGGCGTTGACCGGTGAGCCGAAGCGTTCCCGAAGTTCGGTCTTGAGCACCTTGCCCGAGGGATTGCGGGGCAGGGCATCGACGATTTCGAGCGCCTTCGGGTGTTTGTAGCGCGCCAGGCGTTCAGTGAGGAAGCCGTCGAGATCTCCGAGATTCAGGACGTCGCCTCGGGTCAGGGCAACCACCGCAACCGGAACCTCGCCCCATTTCTCGTCATGGCGGCCGATCACCGCGACCTCGGTGATGGCGGGGTGCCCGGCGAGGACGTTTTCCACCTCGGCGCAGTAGATGTTCTCGCCGCCGGAGATGATCATGTCCTTCTTGCGGTCGACAACCCAGATGTAGCCCTCCTCGTCCTGCCGAACGAGATCACCGGAGTGGAACCAACCACCGGCGAACGCCTCGGCGGTGGCCTTGGGGTTGTTCCAGTAGCCCGCCATCAAAGTTGGGGCGCGGTAAACGATCTCGCCGACCTCGCCGACCGGGACGTCGTTCATGTTCTCGTCCACGATGCGGGCGGAGACGGTGGGGATCACCTGACCGACCGAACCGAGCTTGCGAATTGCGTCGTCTGCCAACAACATGCAGGTGACCGGCGACATTTCCGTCTGACCGAATGCGGCGAGGATCTGGCTACCCGGGAACGTCTCGGCCATTGCCCGGAGCAAGGTGTCCGAAGCCGGTGCCGCACCCCATGACAGGGCTCGCAGGCAAAGATCGCGTGGATTGGCTTTCTGCTCGGCGCACACCGCCTGCCACTGTGCGGGCACCAGGAAGATCGCGGTGACCTTCTCGGCCGCCAGCACGTCGAGCAACGCACCCGGGTCGAACGCGCCGAGCGGATAGATCACCGTGGGCAGGCCGAGCGTCAGACCCGTATTCACGTTTCCGGCGACGCCGGCGATGTGGAACAGCGGGACGCCGATGAAGCCGACGTCATTGTTGATGTCGACGCCACTGGTGAACAGGTTGGTCATGCCCTGCCCGACGAGGTTGGCGTGGGTCAGCACCGCGCCCTTGGGCCGGCCGGTGGTTCCCGAGGTGTACATGATCAGTGCGGGGGCGTCGCTGGGGATGTCGACCGGTTGCGCGGGGTCGCCGTCTTCGGCGATCAGGTCCTCATAGCCGAGGACGCCGTCCTCGGTAGGTGCGTCGGCCACGATGACCGTCGACAGCGTGGCATCGAGATCGCGTACCGCCGTGGCGACTCCGGCGAGGACGGGCTCGGTGACGATGACGCGGGCCTCGCAGTCGCTGACCAGGAAGGCCACCTCGGGTGGGGTCATCCGGAAGTTCACCGGCACCGCGATGGCGCCGAGCTTGTTGGCCGCCAGCATCGCCTCGATGAACTCGGGCCGGTTCAGCATCAGGATCAGCACCCGGTCGCCGAAGCCGACCCCTCGCCGGCTCAGGGCGCCGGCCAGCCTGGTCACCCGGTGGTCGAGCTCGCGCCACGTGGTGGTGTGCCCCAGGTACCGCAGGGCGGTCTTGTCGGGCCGCATCAGGGCATGCCGGGTCAGTTGATTGGCCCAGTTCTGACGACGGGCCAGGTATGGCTGCTCAGTGGGGAACGGCTCGGCAGTCAACGGATCTGCACTCCATCGGTATCGAGTTGCACGAATTTTATATTTGATCAAACATGGGGTTGCCCCGGTCACACTATGGCCTCGGCGCCTCGGCGACAAGCCCACCAGAAAGGCGACCGGATTCGCGTGAACGCACCTGCCAGAGCGGCCGTGCAACGTCGTCGCGGGGGACGGCGCGAGCAACTTTCCGACGAGGTTGCCGCCCAACTGCGGGCCGAGATCATGACTGGTGTGCTGCGGCCCGGGACATTCATCCGGCTCGACGAAACCGCCGCGGCTCTCGGGGTGAGCATCACCCCGGTACGCGAGGCGCTGCGCACGCTGCGCGGCGAGGGCATGGTGCAGTTGGAGCCCAACCGCGGCCACGTCGTGGTGCCCCTGACCCGCGCCGACGTCGAAGACATCTTCTGGCTGCAGGCCACCATCGCGCGGGAGCTCGCGGCCACCGCCACGACCCGCATCACCGCGGCCCAGATCGATGAGCTGGAACAGCTGAACGCCGAACTCGCGACCGCGGTCGAAGCTCACGATCCCGTCGCGATCTCGTCCGCCGAGTTCGCCTTCCACCGGGCGTTCAACCACGCCAGCGGCCGGATCAAGCTGGCCTGGTTCCTGCTGCACGTCGCGCGGTACCTGCCTGCCCTCATCTATTCGACCGATCCGAAGTGGGGCACCGAGGCCGTGGAGAACCACCGGTTGCTGATCGACGCGCTGCGCCGGCGGGATGCGACTGCCGCGGTGGAGCTCAACGCAAACCAGTTCACCGACGCTTCCGAACGGCTCATCGCCCGGCTGAACGACATCGGGATGTGGGACTGACACGTCGGGGCAGTCCCACTGTTCACATCAGCACCGCCGTCCCGCCAGTGTGCCGAGCTGGCCGGCTACGCGCGACAATCGAGCGACAATCGCCTCATAAATATCGTCAGCACCGCTGTTCACAGGTGCAATCAACACTCTCGTCACTCCGGACCTCACCAGCCTCGTGGGCAACAGATTTCAGGTTGCCCACCTGCCAGCGACAAAGTCGCTGATAGTCGGGCACGAGACGGGTGAGGCTGACGGGGCCAGCGGTACTGGTCAGGCGGGAACGGCCAGCGACAATGGGTCTTGCGTGACCCGTAGTGCCAATGTGGCGATTGTCGCTGGATTGTCGCTCGTAGCCGGGCACATCGGATATCCGTCCGAAATCTGTGGCCCGTGTGACTTGCCGGACCGCGTTGGCACCGCGACCCCATGACGGACAAACTCGTGCTGCGGGCACCAACCTCCGCTACGTACTGACCATGCAGGTGCTGCAGCCGACCGCTCGGCCTAAGCCGACAGCTGCTGCACCCTGGTGATGAGGGCGTTGGCCAGGTGGTCCAGGGTGTCGCCGATGAGCTTCTTGACCATCATGGCCGGGATCGGCAGCTTGACCTCGACCTCGAGGTCAACCTGGAGCAGCGTGCTGTCCGGCCCGAGGGGCACGACCGAGAACCGCTGCTCCTGCTTGGTGAAGTGGTCGCCCTGCTGCAGCACGGTGTAGATCTGGTTCTCGGCGGGGTAGTAGACCGCGTTGATGAAGGTGCCGGATTGACCCTGGATCTCGACGTCCATACGCAGCTGGCTGGGCCGGCCGTCGTCGTAGCGGGCCAGGATCCAGCAACCCTTGATCTCGGGGTTCCACTGCGGATAGGCCTCGAAATCACCGACGATCGCCATGATCTTGTCGGCAGGGGCATCAACCTCGACGGTCTTGCTCACGAGTGGCATCCGGCGATGATATCGACTGCAGCAGATCGCGGATCACGTCGGGAATCGGTACGGGGCGGCGCGTGGTCCGGTCCACGTAGACATGCACCCAGTGGCCGACCGCCGCCACCGGCCCGTCCGGCTCGAACAATCCGAGCCGGTAGGTGACGCTGCTGTTGCCCAACCGGGCCACCGCCAGGCCGACCACCAACGGGTCGGGGAATTTCAACTCCGCGAAGTAGCGGCACCCGGACTCGGCGACCACACCGAGCCAGGGCGCGGTGACCGGATCGACATCGCAATTGGTGTTGATCCAGCCGTTGATCGCCGTGTCGAACAGTTCGTAATACACCGCGTTGTTGAGGTGGCCGAACATGTCGTTGTCGGTCCATCGGGTCAGCACCGGCCAGTGCAGCGGAAAATCCTCGCGGGTCAGGTCGGCAGCTTCGGTCATGGCTGAAGTCTGACAGCAGGTGACAGGCTGGTGCGTATGAAGATCCGCGGAGCCGTTCTCGAGCACATCGGCCTCTCCCGCCCGTACGCAGAGTCCCGACCGATCCGGGTGAGCGACCTTGAGCTCGCCGAACCGGGCCCCGGCGAGCTGCTGGTGCGCATCGAGGCCGCGGGGCTGTGCCACTCCGATCTGTCTGTCGTCGACGGCAACCGGGTACGCCCGGTCCCGATGCTGTTGGGGCATGAGGCTGCCGGAATCGTGGAAGCGGGTGACACCGATCTGCCGGTGGGACAACGGGTGGTGATGACGTTCCTGCCGCGCTGCGGCGAGTGCCCGGCGTGTGCCACCGCCGGCCTGACACCGTGCGGCCCCGGATCGGCCGCCAACGGCGCGGGCACGTTGATGAACGGCGACATCCGGCTGACCCGCGACGGCCAACCCGTGTTCCATCACCTCGGGGTGTCCGGATTCGCCACCTACGCCGTCGTCGACCGTCGCTCGGTGGTGCCCGTTCCGGGTGATGTCCCCGCCACGGTCGCGTCGCTACTGGGCTGTGCGGTACTCACCGGCGGCGGCGCGGTGCTCAACGTGGGCACGCCGCGGCCCGGCCAGACCGTGGCAGTGGTCGGCCTGGGCGGCGTCGGCATGGCCGCGGCCCTGACCGCGCTCGCGCACGACGACGTCCGTGTCATCGGTGTGGACCAGCTGCCCGACAAGCTGGCCCGAGCCCGTGAACTCGGTGTGCACGAGACCTACACCCCCGAGCAGGCCGCCGACCTCAAGGCCGACGTCGTGATCGAAGCCGCGGGCCACCCCGCCGCGTTGGAAACGTCGATCGCGCTCACCGGGCCGGGCGGGCGCACCATCACCGTCGGCCTGCCCCGTCCGGACGCCCGAATCTCGGTGTCGCCGTTGGGCTTCGTGGCCGAGGGCCGGTCACTGATCGGGAGCTACCTGGGCTCGGCGGTACCGGCCCGCGACATCCCCCGGTTCGTCGAACTCTGGCGGGCCGGGCGGCTGCCCGTCGAGCAGCTGGTGTCCTCGACCATCACCCTCGATCAGATCAACACCGGCATGGACGAGCTGGCCGAGGGGCGGGCCGTGCGCCAGATCATCGAGTTCGGTTAGAACCAGTTGTCGCGCATCTCCAGTGTGGTGCGGTCCAGGCTCTCCAGCAGGTCCAACTGCGGTGCGGTCCTGGGTAATTCGTAGCGGAAGAAATAGCGGGCGGCCTGCCGCTTGCCGTCATAGAAGTCGCCCGTACGTCCTTCGGCGGCCAGGTACTGCTCCAGCCAGATCCACGCCACCACGATGTGCCCGAACGCCTCCAGGTACACCGCACTGTTGGCCATCGCGGCCTCGACATCACCGGAGGCGAACATCGCGCCGGTGACCGCGACCAGCCGCTGCCAGGCCGCGTCCAGCTGAGCGGCCAGCTCAGGCGCCACACCCGTGGCCTGCGAGACGGTCACCGCGATCCGCTCCCCGAGTGCCGCCAGGCCGGCCCCGCCGTTCTGGGTCACCTTGCGGCCCAACAGGTCCAGGCTCTGGATACCGTGGGTGCCCTCATGGATCGGGTTGAGCCGGTTGTCGCGGTAGTGCTGCTCGACGTCGTACTCGCGGGTGTACCCGTAACCGCCGTGCACCTGGATCGCCAGGCTGTTGGCCTCCACACACCACTGCGACGGCCAGCTCTTGGCGATCGGGGTGAGAATGTCGAGCACCGCGGTGTCACCGGTGTCCACGAGCTTGGCGCAGTACAGCGCGAGCGCCAGCCCGCCTTCGACATAGGCCTTCTGCGCCAACAGCATTCGCTTGACGTCGGCATGCTCGATGATGGGCACCTGCGGGGTCGACGGGTCCCTGACACCCAACGGCCTGCCCTGCGGGCGCTCGCGCGCGTACTGCACCGACTTGAGATAGCCGGTGTAGCCGAGCGCGACCGCGCCCATCCCGACGCCCAGGCGGGCCTCGTTCATCATGTGGAACATGTAGACGATGCCGCGGTGCGGCTCGCCGACGAGGTAGCCGACCGCGCCGTCGAAGTTGAGCACGGTGTTGGTGATACCGCGCTGCCCCATCTTGTGATTGAGCCCCGAGATGGCCACGCCGTTGCGGGTGCCGTCGGCCAGGAACTTCGGCACGACGAACAGCGAGATGCCCTTCGTGCCGGCCGGGCCACCGGGAATCTTGGCCAGCACCAGGTTGACGATGTTCTCGGTGAGCTCATGCTCGGCGCCGGAGATCCACATCTTCGAACCGAACAGCCGGTAGCTGCCGTCGGGCTGCGGTTCGGCACGCGTGGTGATGTCGGCCAGTGACGACCCGGCCTGGGTCTCCGACAACGCCATGGTGCCCGAGAACCGGCCCGCCAGCATGGGTTTGACGAACGTCTCGATCTGCTCGGCCGAGCCGAACCGGGCCAGCAGGTTGGCGTTCGCGATGGTCAGCATCAGATAGCCCGAGGTCGACACGTTCGCCGCGGAGATCCACGCGAATGCGGCCTGCGCCACCGTGGCCGGCAGCTGCGCGCCGCCGATCTCCGCGTCCATCCCCATGGCGAGCAGATCGGCCGCCGCGAAGGCGTCCCACGCTTCTTTCACGTCAGGGATCAGCGTGACGGTCTGCCCGTCAAACGTCGGCTCGTTGGCATCGCTGAGCTTGTTGTGCGGCGCGAAGTAGCGGGTCGCGAGTTGCTCGCACAGATCCAGCACGCCGTCGAAGGTTTCGCGGGAGTGTTCGGTGAATCGGTCCAGCGTGGTGAGCCTCTCGACGTCCAGCCACTCGTAGAGCAGGAAGTCCAGGTCGCGCCGCGACATGATGGTCGACTTCATCGGATCGTGCTCACGCCGCCGTCGACCGGGATGACTGCGCCGGTGATGTACGCGCTGGCCCGGCTGGCCAGGAACACCGAGATGCCGGCGATGTCGTCGGGTTGCCCGATCCGGCCGAGCGGCAGGGCCGACCCGACGGCCTCGGATCCGCCGCGCAGCATCTCCTTGGTCATCCGGGATTCGAACAGGCCCGGCGCAATCGCGTTGACCAGGATGCGTGGGGCCAGTTCACCGGCGAGGTGGCGGGTCAGCATGTGCACGGCGGCCTTGCTGGCGCTGTACGAGAAGTTGTCCCGCCCCTTTCCGGGCGCGACGATGCCGTCGATGCTGCCTGTGTTGATCACCCGCGCCGGATCCTCTTCGGTGGCAGCGGAATTCAGCAGCGGCGTGAGAGCGCGGGTCAGTAGGAACACGCCTTTGACGTTGACGTCGTAGACCTTGTCGAACCCGGACTCCGGGAACTCCTCGTACGGTGCGCCCCAGGCCGCGCCCGCGTTGTTGAACAGTGCGTGGATCGCATCCTCGCGCCCCGTCACGGCCGCGGTGAGCGCCGCGACCCCTTCGGCGGTCCCGAGGTCGGCAGGCACCGCGGAGATCCGGCCGAGAGGGGACAACGCGTCCACCGCCGCGGCCAGCTCGGCCTCCTTGCGGCTCGAGACGTACACCGACGCCCCCGCCTGCAGCAGGCCACGGGCCATCATCAGGCCGATGCCTCGGCCGCCTCCGGTGACAACGGCGACCTTGCCGTCCAGTCGGAACAGATCAGTCATGTCCATCAGTCTGCGCTGTCGTGTTCTAAGCCTTCTCGTCGATCTCGACACCGAGCGGGGATTCGTTGCGGATCACCTCGTCGCGGATCAGCCCCCGCAACAGCGCCGTGCTGAACTCGACGGCGATCTCCTTGGCGGTGCGCCTGCCGTGGGGTCGCAGCCAGCGGTAGGAGCCCAGCGTCATCCCGATGTAGCCGAGGGCCAGGACATGCGAATCGCAGTCGTAGAACTCTCCGCTGGCGATGCCGCGGTCGATCACGTCGCGGACATGCTCGTAGACCTGGGTCTCAGCACGCCGAATGTAGGCCACCTGCTCCTCGGTGAACCATTCCGCGATGTAGGGGCCTTCCTGGAAGTACACGGCCGCGCGCTCCAGGTCGTTGGCGATGCCGACCAGCAATCGCCGGGTGAAGTTGTAGATGGTCTCCCGCGCCGAGGCGGTCGGGTCGTCGTGCAGGGCCTCGACGGTGAAGTCCGCGGTGCTCTTGTAGATGTCGTAGAGGATCAGCGACTTGCTCGAGTAGTAGTGGTAGACCGTGGCCTTGTTCAGGCCGACAGCCTCGGCGACATCGTCCATCCTGGTGCCGTGATAGCCGCGGGCGGCGAACAGTTTGGCCGCGACAGTCAGCAGCTCATCTCGGCGGGACGTCCCGTTGGCAGCCGCGCCTCCGCGGCCCCGGCCGCCCTCTGCATCGGATGACATAGCACACTCACTATCAGCATCGCCGGGACCTTGCCCGGGAAATCAATCAACTAGATGGTTGAACAGTGTAGGCAATCTCTGTTCCGGCCTTGCGTAGTACGTCTAGACTGCGGGAATGGATCCGAATCCTGACTACGACCTCAGCGACGAGAGCGACTTCTTCTTTCCGTGGCTGGCCTGGGGTCTTCGTGGCGTGTATCCGCCACCGGCCTATCCCCCGGTGTAATCAGGACTGTTCGTCAGTCTTCGCAGTCCTGGCGCGCCGGTGATACCGGCGCGCCTTCATGCGGTTTCCGCAGGTAGCCATCGAACACCAACGTGCGGTGTGCGGCTCCGTCCGATCTAAACACATCCAGTTCCCAGCTCACGCCGTTCTCCGTCGCATGCGCCCGTATGGCCGCAACGTTGAAGTACGCCGTCAACGCAACCGCCGACCCGGTTCCGCGACCTCATCCCGCGGCTGGCCGCGCGCTACCAGTTCGGCCAGGGCGTCGAAGGTGTCGTCGAACCCGGTGACCACCGGCGCATCGGAGCGCCCGTAGCCCTCACGTAATCTTGGCGTGTTGCTGGTCAACCGCTGAGATGCCTTCTGGAGCAACAGCATTCCCACTTCGATGGGGGTCCGCGTTCAGGCTTGCGGTGCGGTGGCCCGGATGCCGGCAAGGACCACGTCGACGATGCGTTCGGCGTCGGTACGGGTGAACGGGCGCACGCCGCGGTTGACGATGAGGCGCACCGGCCCGGCGATCATCTCGCCGAGGAAAGCGCTGTCGACCGGTGGCAGTTCACCACGGTCGACGGCGAGATCCACCCGCCGTTGCGTGGCGGCTCCGCGCTGCTCGAGGACCCGGGCCACCGCCTGCCGGACGGCGGAGTTGTCGTGGGTGGGCTGGATGGCCAGTTCGAGTGCCTGGCCGAACGGTGTGTCCAGGCCACTGGCGAGGGCCACCAGGTAGTCCACGAGGTCACGGCGGATGTCACCGGTGTCGGCGATGGATGCGAGGTCCTCGGCGTACTGCAGCAGGGCCTCGGCAACCAGTTCCTCGCGGTCGGGCCAGTTGCGGTAGACGCTGGCCTTGTGCACGCCGGCGAGCTCGGCCACCTCCTCGTAGCGGAAGCCTGCGATGCCGTCACGCGCGACGAGTTCGGCCGTCGCCCCGAGGATCTGCGCGCGCACCCGCGCGTTGCGGCCACCGGGCCGACGTGCGGAGTGCTGATTCGCAGTGCCGTCGGCCATCCCCGTGCTCACCTCCGGTCTGCGCTCGATGCAGATTGTCGCCAGGTCGGGCGTTGCGGTGCAAGCCGGACGTAGCTAGTGTTCTTTAAAGCGCCAAATAGTCGCTTTAAAGAGGGGAACACCATGCACGTCCTCATCTCGGGCGCCGGTATCGCCGGGCTCACGGGCGCCCTCGAACTCGGCACGCGCGGCCACGACGTCACCGTCGTCGAGTACGCCGACCACTTCCGGCTCGAAGGCACACCCGTCGACATCCGCGGCGAGGCGATCGAGACCGTGGACAGGATGGAACTGCTCGAGAGAATCCGCGCGCTTCGGCTCCAAATGTCCGAGTCGAGCCAGTTCGTCGACGCTGACGGTGCACCGGTAGCCCGGGTCCCGTTGGCGGACAGCGGTTCCGACGACATCGAGATCCTGCGCGAAGACCTCGTGCGCATCCTCGCCGACGCGCTGCCGGACGCCGTGACGATCCGTTTCGGCGACTCGATCCATACGCTGACCGACGACGGCGGCGACGTACGCGTCCGTTTCGAGTCGGGCCACACCGGACGGTACGACCTAGTGCTCGGTGCCGACGGCCAGCACTCCGCGGTCCGTGGTCTCGTGTTCGGGCCCGAACAGGACCACCTACGCCACCTCGGTGTCTACTTCGCCCTCGCAAACCTTCCCGGCGACGTGTGGTCTGAGCACGCCAATTCGATTTACAACGTCCCCGACCGGCTGGCAGGCATCTTCCGGTACAAGGACAAAACTGTCGCGGTCTTCCAGTTCCGATCGGAACCACTCGACTACGACCACCGCGACCTGGAAGCCCAGAAACGGATCCTCTTCGACACATTCGCGGACCACAGCTCGTGGAAGATCCCCCAGCTGCTCGACGCGGCCCGCGCCGACCCCAAGTTCTTCTTCGACGCCGCGAGCCAGATCCATCTGCCGTCCTGGCACTCCGGACGCGTCGCCCTCATCGGGGACGCGGGGTACTGCCCGGCCTTCCTTTCCGGCCGGGGCACCTCACTCGCCCTCACCGGTGCCCACATTCTCGCCGAGGAGCTGGGCTCGTGCGGCGATGCTCACACCGCCGACCTCACCGCCGCGTTCGAACGGTACGAGGCCCGGCAGCGTCCCCACGTCACCTTCGCCCAGGCGATCGTCGACCGTGGTCGCGACCACCTGCTGCCAGCCACCTGGGACGAGATCGCCGCCCGTAACACGCGTCTGCAGAGCAGCGGGCATCAGTGACCGACACGTGGAGCAGGCGACTCATCCTCTGGGTCGCCGTCCTGATCCTCGCCAACGTCCTCGCCGACATGGCCATCGGTTCGCCGATGATGGTACTGCCCCAGTTGCTCGATCATTTCGACACCGATCAGGCCGCGTGGCTGAACGCCAGTGCGATGCTGGCCGGGGCCATCTGGTCACCGCTGCTGGCGAAGAGTTCCGACATCTTCGGCAAGCGCCGGGTGCTCATCGGCACGCTGCTGCTTGCCTGCGCTGGAGCGTTGGTCTGCCTCGCTGCCCCCGACCTCTGGATTTTCCTGGCGGGCCGCATGCTCCAGGGCGCCGCCTTCGCCGCCGTCTTCCTCACGGTGGCCCTCGCGCGCCAGATCTGCACCCCGCGGGTGGCGATGGCCGTGGTCGGGCTCGTGACGTCCGGTTCGTCGATCGTCGGAATCCTCGAACCGTTCCTGATGAAACCGGTCATCGACCTGTTCGGCTACCGCAGTGTGTTCATTGCGGCGGCGCTGCTCGCCGCGGTGGCGGCGCTCTGTGTGCGTCTCATCGTCCCGGAGTCGCCGTTCCGCAGTCCCGGCCGGATCGACGTGGGCGGTGCACTGCTGCTCGGCTGCGGTCTCGGCGGGGTGCTCGCCTATATCAGCCTCGGGAGAGAATTCGGCTGGCTTTGCGGGAGCATGATCGCGTTGCTGGTGGCCGGTGCCGCCGCGTTGGCCGGTTGGGCGTTCTTCGCGCTGCGGAACGACGAACCTATCATCGACATCCGGGCCCTTAGCCGCCCCATCCTGCTGACACTGCTGGCCCTGGTTCTGGCGGCAGGCTCATTCCGGAGCATGCTGCAACTGACCGGCATCATCGCCCAGATGCCTCCCGAGGCGGGGCTGGGCTACGGGCTGGGCCACGGAGAAGCAGTCGCAGTGCTGCTCGCCGCCCCCAATGTCGGCATCGTGATCGGCGGCATCTGCTCGGGCTGGATCGCGGGCCGGTTCGGACCCGCGCTGCCGCTCCTCGGGGGCATCGCCGTCGGCGCGGTGACGACCTTCGCGATGCTGGCGGGTGTATCAGTGCTCCCGCTGTCGATCGCCTGCGGAGCCATGCTCGGTATCGCGGCGGGAGCGATCGGCGCCTCCGGGTACAACCTGGCGACCGATCTCGTACCGCCCGAGCGGCAAGGGACCATCGCCGGCCTGGTGTCCGTCGTGCTGGCCCTCGGATCGGTCGTCGTCAATGTCGCCGGAGGCGAGGTTCTCAAAGCCACGCAGATACCCGGCACCTTCGCCGACGGCGCCCCCGTGAGCACGGCCACTGGCGTTCACCTCTACGTTCTCATGGCCGGGGTGCTCTTCACGCTCGCCGCGGTGCCTGCAATCGCGCTGACGCGACACCGGGCTGACGCACCGCGGTCAACGGATGATCCGGCTCCAAGCCACATTGCGAGCACGTAGAAAACCCCGGCGCGCCGCTCGCGGCTACGCCGCGGCGAGCTTCACGGCCTCACTCACATCGGTCCGCAACTTGAGGTATTCCGGCGACCGTCGCAGTTCGTGAGCGTCGACGCCGGTGCGCGGCAGTTCCACCGGCAGGTCCAGGGCAATCTTCCCCGGCCGCCGGGTCAACACCACGATGCGGGAGCCAAGGAACGCGGCCTCGTCGGCGCTGTGCGTCACGAAAACCGTTGTGCGGCCGGACTCCGCGCTCACCTGACGGACATCCTCCTGCAAGCGCTCGCGGGTCAGCGCATCCAGCGCCGCGAACGGCTCGTCCAACAGGAACAACGGGGTCTCGGCGGCCAGCGCCCGGGCGATCGCGACGCGCTGCTGTTGTCCGCCGCTGATCTCCCAGATCCTGCGCTTGGCGGTGCCTTCCAGGCCCACGCGCTCCAACAGTTCCTCGCGCCGCTCGGCGCGCCGCTCACGAGGCACGTTGGCGTACTTGAGGGCCAGGTCCACATTGCCGCCGACGGTGCGCCACGGGAACAGCCGCGGCTGCTGGAACACCACGCCCGAGGTGACCCCGGGCGTCGGACGGGAACCGGACACCTCGACCTCGCCCTCCGACGGGGTCTCGAAACCGGCGATCAGGCGCAGCAGTGTGCTCTTGCCGCACCCCGACGCCCCCACCAGGACCAGGAACGAGCCGGGCTCGACGTCGAGATCCACCGGGCCGAGCGCGGTCACCTCCTCCGAACCGCGCCCATAGCGGTGCGCGACGTTCTTGATCAACAGGGCACCGGAGGCATCACTGCTTGACGATGACATCCGGCAACCCCTTCGTGTAGATGGCGTCCTTGAAGTGCTGTATCGGCGCGGCCTCGGGGATCTGCTTCTGATCGGCCAGGAACTGCGACGCGCTCTGCAGGTTGGCGGCGATGTTGCCCGGTGCGCCGTCACTACCCAGCCACTCGGGGGAGGCCACCTGGGCCGGGGTCAGGTAGACGCCCTGCTTGAGTTGTCCGGCAACATCTTCCGGACTCAGACCGACCTCGGCCGCGATCGCCTTGGCCGCGGCCTGCGGGTCGTTCTTGATGACGTTCAGCGCGCGCGCCTGCTGCTGGCGCCAGATGTCGACGACTTCCGGGTGAGCGATGGAGAACTCGTCGGACACGGCCGCCAGATCCAGCGTGGGCTTGCCGTCCTTGGCCAACTGCCGGCTGGTGATCAGATCCTTCCCGGTCTTGCGCAGCTGGTCCAGCGTGGGCAGCCAGCTGTAGGCCGCGGCGATGTCGCCCCGCTCCCAGGCCGCAAGGATGGCCTGCGGCTGCAGGTCGATCAGCTGAACATCACTGGGAGACAGCCCGTTCTGCGCCAGAGCGGCCAGCAGGCTGTAATGCGCGGTGGACGCGAACGGGGTGGCGACCCGCTTGCCCCGCAGGTCGGCGATCGAGTTGACGCCGGCGCCGTCACGGGCCACCAGAGCCTCGTTGTCACCGGCGACGTCGAGCACGAACGCCACCTTGTACGGAATGTTCAGCGGGGCCGACAATCCGCGGGCCACCGGGCTGGAGCCCAGCGCACCGAAATCCAGTTCCTTGGCGATGAACGCGGTGTTCACATCGGCACCGGAGTCGAACTTGGTCCACTTGATGTTGTAGTCGGGCAGCGCCTCTTCGAGCCACTTGTTGTTCTTGACGATCAGGTCCCCACTCGGAAAGGACTGGTAGCCAAGGCGAATGGTGGGCTTCTCGGAGCTTCCCCCGGAGTGGTCGACCGCGCAGGCCGAGAGCCCGAACGTCGCGGCGGCCACTGCCACCGACGCGGCGAACAGCGCCTTGATTCTCATATTTTTCCTCTCCAGGGAACAGCGCGCCGCTCCACGGCGCGCAAACCTCCGTCGATCACCAGGCCGGAGATCCCGATGGCGAAGATCCCCACCAGCACGACCGGTGTGTTGTTGTAATTGCTTGCGTCCTTGACCAATCCGCCGATTCCGGGGATGCCGTTGAACAGTTCGGCGGCCACCACCGACGAGTACGCCATGCCCACGGCCAGCCGGATTCCGGTGAACGTCTCCGGCAGCGCCGAGGGCACCACGACGTCGCGGATGACCTGCGCCCGGCTTGCCCCCAGGGCCCGGGCCGCCTCCTGCAGCCCGACGGGTGCGGCCACGACCGCCGCGGTGGTGGCCACCGCGGCCGGCGGCAGCGCGGCCAGCGCGAGCAGCGTGATCTTGGGCGCCTCGTCGATGCCGAGCCAGATCACGAGCAGGAAGAAGTAGGCCAGCGGCGGCAGGGCGCGCAGGAACGTCAGCCAGGGTTCGAGCACGCTGCGCAGCCAGCCGACCGAGCCCATCAGCAGACCGAGCGCGACGCCGACGACCACGCCGATGACGACACCGGCCAGCACGCGGCGCAGCGTCATGTACAGGTGCTCGTAGAGCAGATACCCCGCGTAGCCGCGGGCCCCGTCATGCGTGGTGGAGACGTCGATGAACGCGCGCCAGACCGTCGACGGATAGGGCACGAATGTCTGATTCCAGATGCCCGCCCAGGCGACGGCCTGCCACACCGCGAAGAACACCACGACCGACAGCAGCGGCAGCGCGGACCTGGTCAGCAGGGTGCGCCAGCGGTTCGACGGCGCAACGGGACGTGGCGGGCCGGCTTCGGCCTCGCCGGGGACGATATCGACGAACACAGACACTGTGGGGCAGCTTTCTGTTGCTGAAGGCAGGGGTGGCGATTGGCTTCAGCAACAACAGCAACCAGGCAGCATTCCGTTCACCCGGGTATTGCTACCGGCGAGCGCGTCCGCGGTGAAGGTCTGAAATCGAGATGAGTTTATTAGCCACCCGGGTTGACACGGCGCGCGACTAATGAGTACGTTCATTAATGAGCGCACTCATTAGTGAGGTGATCATGACCGGCCGTCGGACGCGCAACATGCACGACAAACAGCAGCGGATCTTCGCCGCGGCGAGCACACTCTTCGAAGCACACGGATTCGAGGCCGTCACCGTGGCCCAGATCGCCGACGCCGCCGACGTCGCCGCGGGCACCTTGTTCAGGTACGCGTCATCGAAAGCCGAACTCCTGCTGATGGTCTACAACGACCAGTTCCGGCAGGCGATCGAGACCGGCATGCGCGACGCGGCCGACATCGACGATCCGAGCGCAGCCGTGTTCGCGATGGTGGCGCCCGTCATCACCGAAGCCGCACGTCAGCCGGACAACGCGACGGCATACCAACGCGAATTACTGTTCGGCTCCCCCACCGAGCGTTTCCGCGCCGAAGGCCTCGCACACGTCAAGAGGCTCGAAGACGCGATCGCCGCCCGCCTGACGCACTGTCGTGCAGCGGATCCCGACACCGACAGCGAGTTGCAGGCCAACGCCGACCGCGCCGCCAGAAGCGTCTTCGCGGCCCTGCATCTGTTGGTGGTCCAGCCGTCGACCGGCGTGAAGTGGGGCGCCGACGGTGCTCACGAACTGCTCCAGCAGATCAACCAGATCGTGCTGGGGTTCCTGGCATCCACAACACCACGAGAAGGAGAAACATCGTGACCGACTCGATCAAGACGGTGACCGTGCTCGGAACCGGAGTGCTCGGTTCCCAGATCGCGTTCCAGTCCGCGTTCAAGGGCTTCACCGTCACGACGTACGACATCAACGACAAGGTTCTCGAGACGGCCAAGGACCGCTTCGAGAAGCTGGCCGAAACCTACGCCAACGAGGTACCCGATGCCCGTGACGGCAAGGCCCAGGATGCGTTGAGCCGGCTCACGCTGACCTCCGATCTGGCCGCGGCCGTGGCTGACGCCGATCTGGTCATCGAGGCGATTCCCGAGATCCTCGATCTCAAGCGGGAGACCTACCAGAAGCTCGGTGAACTCGCGCCGGCCAAGACGATCTTCGCCACCAATTCCTCGACACTGCTGCCCAGTGACCTCAAGGACTCCACCGGGAGGCCCGACAAGTTTCTGGCGCTGCACTTCGCAAACCGCGTGTGGCAGTTCAACACCGCCGAGATCATGGGGACCACCGACACCGACCCGGCTGTGTTCGCCGCGGTGGTCGAGTTCGCCAAGGCCATCGGCATGGTGCCCATCGAACTGCACAAGGAGAAGGCCGGCTACGTACTCAACTCACTCCTGGTGCCGTTCCTCAACGCGGCCGCCGAGCTCGCCGCCGGCGGCTACGCCGATCCGAGCGCGGTCGACGACACCTGGCGGATCGCCACCGGCGCACCCGTCGGCCCGTTCCAGATCTACGACATCATCGGCCTGACCACGCCCTACAACATCATGGTCAACGGGGACGCCGAAGCGCAGAAGCTCGCGGCCTGGCTCAAAGAGAACTACATCGACAAAGGCAAGTTGGGTCTCGCCACCGGCGAGGGCTTCTACAAGTACAACTGAGGAGAAAGTGGGCGAGATGTATTACAGCAGTGGCAATTACGAAGCATTTGCACGTCCCCGCAAACCCGAGGGCGTAGAAGACAAGACGGCCTGGTTGGTCGGAGCCGGCCTGGCGTCGATGTCGTCGGCGGTGTTCATGATCCGTGACGGTCAGCTCCCGGGCAACAAGATCACCGTCCTGGAGCGATTGGCGCTGCCCGGCGGCGCCCTCGACGGGATCAAGGAACCCGAGAAGGGCTTCGTGATCCGCGGTGGCCGCGAGATGGAAGACCACATGGAATGTCTGTGGGACCTGTTCCGGACCATCCCCTCGCTCGAGATCGAGGGAGCCAGCGTGCTCGACGAGTTCTACTGGCTCAACAAGGACGATCCCAATTCCAGCCTGTGCCGGGCCACCGAGAACCGCGGCCAGGACGCCCACACCGACAACAAATTCGCCCTCAACGCCAAGGCGCAGAAGGACATCGTCAAGGTGTTCCTCGCGACGCGCGAAGAGATGGAGAACAAGCGCATCAACGAGGTCTTCGGTAAAGACTTCCTGGAGAGCAACTTCTGGCTGTACTGGCGCACGATGTTCGCGTTCGAGGAGTGGCACAGCGCGCTGGAGATGAAGCTCTACATCCACCGGTTCATCCACCACATCAAGGGTCTGCCCGACCTGTCGGCGCTGAAGTTCACCAAGTACAACCAGTACGAGTCGCTCGTGCTGCCGATGCACAAGTGGCTCCTGGATCAGGGGGTGACCTTCCACTTCGATACCGAGGTCACCGACATCGACTTCGACATCACCCCGGACCGCAAGCAGGCCACCAGGATTCACTGGATCAAGGACGGTCAGCCGGGCGGGGTCGACCTCGGCCCGGACGACCTGGTGCTGACCACCATCGGCTCGCTGACCGAGAACTCCGACAACGGTGATCACCACACCCCGGCCAAGCTCAACACCGGGCCCGCGCCGGCCTGGGACCTGTGGCGCCGCATCGCCGCCAAGGACCCGTCGTTCGGACGTCCCGACGTGTTCGGCAGCCACATCCCGGAAACCAAGTGGGAATCGGCCACCGTCACCACGCTCGACCCTCGCATCCCCGAGTACATCCAGAAGATCTGCAAGCGGGATCCGTTCGCCGGCAAGGTGGTTACCGGTGGCATCGTCACCGCCCGCGACTCCAAGTGGCTGATGAGCTGGACGGTCAACCGCCAGCCACACTTCAAGAAACAGCCCAAAGACCAGATCGTGGCGTGGGTCTACGCACTGTTCGTCGACACCCCGGGCGACTACGTCAAGAAGCCGATGAGTGAGTGCACCGGCGAGGAGATAACCCAGGAATGGCTGTACCACCTCGGTGTGCCGGAAGCCGACATTCCCGAACTGGCCGCCACCGGCGCCAAGACGGTGCCGTCGATGATGCCCTACGTGACGGCGTTCTTCATGCCACGCCAGGCCGGCGACCGCCCGGCTGTCGTCCCGCAAGACGCGGTGAACTTCGCCTTCATCGGCCAGTTCGCCGAGACCACTCGGGACTGCATCTTCACCACCGAGTACTCGGTGCGCACCGGCATGGAGGCCGCCTACCAGCTGCTAGGTGTCGAGCGCGGGGTACCGGAGGTGTTCAACTCCACCTACGACGTCCGCAAGCTGATCTCCGGAACGGTGCATCTGCGCGACGGCAAGGAGGTGGATCTGCCCATCCCAGAGATCATTCGCAAACGGGTGATCGGCAAGGTCACCGACAACGAGGTGGGTGAGCTCCTGGCCGAATACGGGTTGATTCCCGGCAACGGCTGACGATGGACACCGGTCAGGTCGCCGAGCGCGACAGCGCCCGGATCGCGTAGCGGGCGCTGAGCAGAACCAGTGTGGTGGTGACGACGAACAACGGCCAGCCCATGGCCAGGCGTGCCACCGCGAGCAGTCCGTCCTGACCGGTGTCGTAGAGGTAGTTCTGCACCAGGAACCGCGACCAGGACACCGCCGCCAGGACCGCGGTGACGATGTTGAACACCAGCCGCACCCCGGGGACCTGGCGCCAGGTGCTGTCGCGGCCGGTGGCCCAGGCCCAGATCACCCCGACGAGCGGGCGCCTGACGAGGATCGAGGCGGTCATCACGATGGCCGAGGCCAAGGACATCCAGATACCGGGCAGGTAGAAGTCTTTGGCCTGGCCGGTCACCAGGGCCAGCAGCCCGCAACCCGCAACACCGACGAATCCCCACAGCGCGGGCCTGACGGATTCGCGGCGCAACAGTTGCCAGCCGAACACGACGGCCGCCGTCACCAGAGCGGCGATGATCGCCGCGACGCGCCCCGACAACGCCGAGACCGTCGCGTACACCGTCACCGGCAGCGCCGAATAGACCATGCCGCTGACACCGCCGACGCGCGCCATCAGTCCGTCGAGTGGGGAATCCGTCATGGGGAGTGTGGGCCTCGCGTTCAAGATCTGGCAGGTCCCCACCGAGAGTACCGAGCTCAGCAGACCAGGCCGGCCGCCTCAGTCCGCCGGGTCCCCAGCATGGCCGGCAGCGTCACATAGCCGTGCAGATTGACCAGCCCACGCAGGCGGGGAGTCTCGGTCAGCCGCAGGTCGGGATACGCCTCGAACAGCGCCCGCAGTGCGGTGGCACCCTCGATGCGGGCCAACGCCGCGCCGAGGCAGGCGTGGATACCCGAGGCGAAGGCCAGGTGTTCGCGGGCGTTGGGGCGGGTGATGTCGAAGCGTGCCGGCTCACTGAACACCCGCGGATCGCGGTTGGCACCACCCAACAGCACCACAACCACGGTTCCGGCCCGCAGCCGCTGCCCGGCGATCTCGACGTCGCACTTCGCAGTGCGCGCAGTCATCTGAACCGGGCTTTCGATGCGCAGGATCTCTTCCACCGCGGTGGGCCACAGGTCCGGGTCGTCGCGTAGCAGAGCGAACTGGTCGGGGTGCTGCTGCAACAGCACGATCCCGTTGCCGATGAGGTTGACGGTGGTTTCGAATCCGGCACCGATGAGAAGCGCTGCGTTGGCGGCGAGTTCGTGGTCGTTCAGCGTGTGGTCGGCGGCCATTTTGGTGAACGGGTTGTCCTCCGCCGTTCCAGCCCGGACCCGGTCGAAATGGCCGGCGAGGAAGCTGTCGAGACCACGCAGCCCGTCGAGGCCGCGCCGGTAGGTCCGCCAGGGGATCCCGATATCTAGCAGTGGCGACCCGTCGTGACCCCACTCGAGCAGTTTCGCATGGTTTTCGCCGGACAGGCCCAGGATCTCGGCGATCATGGCGACCGGAAGAGCGGCAGCGAAATCGGCGATCAGATCGGGTCGAGGCGTGCCTGCCAGCCGGTCGACGAGTTCCGTGGTCACCTCGGCCACGCGGTCGTCGAGCTTGTCGATCGCGCGTGGCGTGAAGCTCCGAGCCACCAGCTGCCGGTACCGCGTGTGGTCCGGCGGGTCGACGATGACCATCGCCGGCGGCTCGACAGGATTGGCCACCTTCGGATCGGTCCGGTCCAAGAGCTGCTGGACCGGTTTCGGCATCCCCATTCCGGTGGGCGGGGTGACACCGAACCGCTTGTCCCGCAGGATCTGCCGGCTGACGGCGTGATCGACGGTCACCCAGACAAATGGCGTCTTCACCAGGGGCCCGCGGCGCCTGATCTCCTCCATCAGCGGATAGGAGTCGATGCCCTTGCCGTGGCTGGAGATGAGCGCGCCCATCGGATTGCCCACCCGGGCCTGAAACGACATGAACGTCTTCGGCACGGCGTGCAGCGCCAGCCAACGGGTCCACAATCCGATGCTCATGAACTCCCTCTCTTCGACTCGGACAACTATGATGAGACGTGTGAGACATAGATATGTTTATTGTCTCGCCAGTCTCGTTGGTTACGCTACAGCCGTCGGGACGCACGAGCAAGGAGGGATTCCGTGACTTCCACGCGAACGGCGGACTTCGTGCGACGCCTCGCCGAACCGGATCCCGCGGTGCTGGCCCGCGTGCGCGAGCCCGACCCGATCAGCACCCGAATCTTGTCCGCAACGCTCGAACAAGCCGAACTCGTCGGAATCCGGCGCACCACGATGGAGGATGTGGCCCGCCGCAGCGGTGTCGGCCGTGCCACGCTCTACCGGCGGTTTCCCACCAAAGACGCCCTCATCGATGCCCTCGTGCTGTCCGAGGCGCGCCGCTACCTCGAGGGCAGCGCGCAGGCCCGGGCCCACGCCGAAACCCTGGAAGACCGCATGGTCTACGGCACCGTCTTCACGGTGACCTTCCTGCGGGACCACGCCCTGCTCAAGAAGCTCCTGCGCACCGAACCCGAGACGATCCTGCCCAGCCTCACCCTCGATGCCGGGGCCATCATCGATTTCGCCACCGAGCACTCGGCCGCACAGTTGCGCACCGACCTGTACGGGACGTCCGAAACCACCCCGGCACAGGAACGCCACATCCGTACCGTCGCGGAGTTGCACACCCGACTTACGTTGTCGTTCATCGTCACTCCGCACACCGGCATCAAACTGACCAGCCTGGAAGACACCCGCGACTACGTGCGCACCTACCTGCTGCCGATGGTGACCGCGTCGTGAGGCAGGTGCAGGGACGGGTCTGGCGCGCCGGACAGCCGGTCGACGACGGCTTCAAGTTCTCGGACATCTCGGAGTGCCTGACCGACGAGGACACCCTGCTGTGGGCCGACATCTACGACCCCGATCACGAGGCACTTCGTGAACTGGCCACCGAGCTCGGGCTCAACATGTGGGCGGTCGAGGACGCCGTCGCACCCAAGGAACGCACGAAAACGTCTGTGTACCAGACCCATACGTTTTTCACGGTGTACGCGGTCGACACCCGGGAGCCGGAGGCGGACGCGGCGCCCGACACATCGCTGTTGGTCAAACATCGCATCTCGGCATTCGTCCTGCCGCGCGGCCTGATCACCGTCCGGCTGCCCAGCTTCAACGGTGAGACCACCGAGTTCGACATCAGCAAGGTGTCGCGGCGCTTCGACGACCTCGGCGGCCAGCGGTACGGCGTCGGGTCGCTGGTCCACGCGCTGCTCGACGTCGTGGTCGACGGGCACTTCGAGGCCGTCGAGGCGCTCGATGATGCCATCGAAGGGCTTGAGGACGAGTTGTTCGCCGACGGCGGTCCGCGTCGCGGCCTGCAACGGCGCACGTTCCAGCTGCGCAAGGATCTCGTCGAACTACGCCGGGTGGTGCTGCCCATGCGCGAGGTGGTCAGCACGATCCAGCACCGCAGGCTCGACTCGTCAACGGAACCCGCGCTCGATCCACTTTATGCCGACCTCTACGACCATGTGCTCCGGGCTTCGGAGTGGACCGAATCCCTGCGCGACATGGTCACCACGGTGTTCGAGACCAACCTGTCCCTGCAGGACGCGCGGCTCAACACGGTGATGAAGAAACTCAGCGGCTGGGCCGCCATCATCGCGGTACCGACGGCCATCACGGGGTTCTACGGCCAGAACGTCATATACCCGGGAATCAACACCGTCGTCGGCTTCATCGCCAGCAGCATTTTGATTGTTGCGTTGGTCATCCTGTTGTATGTGATGTTCAAACGCCGGGACTGGCTGTAACCCGAGCTGGGCCTTTGATCACATCCCCCAAAAGGGGCATGGGCGTTATCTGAACACAAATGCGACACTCTTCCAGGCTGAACGAAGAGGCCTACCAGAAAGAAACGGAGCGGAGTCGATGCTCATCGGGATCCCGCGCGAGTCCCTACCAGGGGAAACGCGCGTCGCCGCCACGCCGCAGACTGTCGGACAGATTATCAAGCTCGGGTACGAGGTAGTCGTAGAAAGCGACGCCGGTGCTGCCTCGAGCTTCTCCGACGCCGCCTACGTAGAGGCCGGTGCCGAGATCGGCACGCCGTGGGACGCCGACGTGGTGCTCAAGGTCAACGCGCCCGATGATGCCGAGATCGGCAAGCTGCGCGATGGAGCGACGCTGGTGAGCTTGATCTCACCCGGGCTCAAGCCCGAGCTCGTCGAGAAGCTGTCCACTCGGCCCATCACGGTGCTGGCCATGGACGCGGTGCCGCGTATTTCGCGGGCCCAGTCCCTGGACGTGCTGTCCTCGATGGCCAACATCGCCGGCTACCGCGCCGTGGTCGAGGCCGCCCATAGCTTCGGCCGGTTCTTCACCGGCCAGGTGACCGCGGCGGGCAAAGTGCCCCCGGCCAAGGTGCTCGTGGTGGGTGCCGGTGTCGCCGGCCTGGCCGCGATCGGTGCCGCAGGCAGCCTGGGCGCCATCGTGCGGGCCACCGACCCGCGCCCCGAGGTCGCCGATCAGGTCGCCTCGCTGGGCGGCGAGTACCTGTCCGTCGCGAACGAGCAGGCCGAAGTCTCCGCCACCGGCTACGCCAAAGAGATGGACGACGACTACAAGGCCCGCGAGGCGCAGCTGTACGCCGAGCAGTGCAAGGACGTCGACATCATCGTCACGACCGCGCTGATCCCGGGTAGGCCCGCGCCGCGCATCATCACCGCCGAGATGGTCGCCTCGATGAAGTCGGGCAGCGTCATCGTCGACATGGCCGCGGCCAACGGCGGCAACGTCGAGGGCACCGTCAAGGACCAGGCGATCGTCACCGACAACGGCGTGACGATCATCGGCTACACCGATCTGGCCGGCCGCCTGCCCGCCCAGGCCTCCCAGCTGTACGGCACCAACCTGGTCAACCTGCTCAAGCTGCTGACCCCGGAGAAGGACGGCAAGGTCGTCCTCGACTGGGACGACGTGGTGCAGCGCTCGATGACCGTGGTGCGCGACGGCGAGACCACCTGGCCCCCGCCGCCGGTGCAGGTCTCCGCCGCGCCGGCCGCGCAACCCGCCGCCGCTCCGGTGGTCAAGCCGGAGAAGCGGCCGATGTCGACCGGGCGCAGGCTCGGCGTCACCTTCGCCGCGGCGGCCGCCGTGTTCGCCCTGATCGCGGCCTCGCCGGCAGCGCTTCAGGTCCACCTGACGGTGTTCGCGCTGGCGATCGTGATCGGCTACTACGTCATCGGCAACGTGCACCACGCGCTGCACACCCCGCTGATGTCGGTGACCAACGCGATCTCCGGAATCATCGTGGTGGGTGCCCTGCTGCAGATCGGGCATCACAACACCCCGATCACTGCCCTGGCCGGCGTCGCGATTCTGCTCGCCAGCATCAACGTCTTCGGTGGCTTCGCGGTGACCCGCCGCATGCTGGCCATGTTCTCCCGCAGCTAGAGCCTGCGAACCTCAGAAACCTTTGGAACGGATTCATGTTCAACGCAGAAACCATCACCAACGTGGCGAACGCGGCCTACGTCGTCGCTGCCCTGCTGTTCATCCTCGCTCTGGCCGGCCTCTCCAAGCATGAGACGTCGCGGGCCGGAAACACCTTCGGCATGGTCGGCATGGCGGTCGCCCTGATCGCCACCATCGCGCTGGCCTGGAACCGCGAGATCGAGCCACTGGGCCTGGCCCTGCTGGTCGGCGCCATGCTCGTCGGCGCCGCGATCGGCCTGTGGCGAGCCAAGGTCGTCGAGATGACCGGCATGCCCGAGCTGATCGCGCTGCTGCACAGCTTCGTCGGTCTGGCCGCCGTCCTGGTCGGCTGGAACGGCTACCTGCACGTCGAGAACGACCTCGGCGGCAACGAAGCCGTGAAGCTCGTCGGCGAGAAAATGCTCGGCATCCACTCGGCCGAGGTGTTCATCGGTGTCTTCATCGGTGCCGTCACGTTCACCGGTTCGATCGTGGCTAACCTCAAGCTGTCGGCCCGCATGAAGTCCGCGCCGCTGATGCTGCCGGGCAAGAACTTCCTCAACGTCGGCTCGCTCGTGCTGTTCGTCGCACTGACCGTGTGGTTCGTCATCTCCCCGAACCTGTGGCTGCTGGTCGCCGTCACCGTCCTCGCGCTGCTGCTGGGCTGGCACCTGGTGGCCTCGATCGGCGGCGGCGACATGCCCGTCGTGGTCTCGATGCTCAACAGCTACTCCGGTTGGGCCGCGGCCGCCTCCGGCTTCCTGCTGTCCAACGATCTGCTGATCATCACCGGCGCGCTCGTCGGCTCCTCCGGTGCGTACCTGTCCTACATCATGTGCAAGGCGATGAACCGGTCGTTCATCTCCGTGATCGCCGGCGGTTTCGGCATCGAGGCCGGGCCCGCCGAGGACAAGGACTACGGCGAGCACCGCGAGATCAACGCCGAGGGTGCGGCCGACCTGCTGGCCCAAGCAGACTCGGTCATCATCACGCCCGGCTACGGCATGGCCGTGGCCCAGGCCCAGTACGGTGTCGCCGACCTGACCCGCAAGCTGCGTGAGCGCGGCGTCAACGTCCGCTTCGGCATCCACCCGGTCGCCGGCCGCCTGCCCGGTCACATGAACGTGCTGCTGGCCGAGGCCAAGGTGCCCTACGACATCGTGCTCGAGATGGACGAGATCAACGACGACTTCGACGGCACCTCCGTCGTGCTCGTGATCGGCGCCAACGACACGGTGAACCCGGCCGCGGCCGAGGATCCGAGCAGCCCGATCGCCGGCATGCCGGTGCTCACGGTGTGGAACGCCGACCACGTCATCGTGTTCAAGCGGTCCATGGCCTCGGGCTACGCCGGTGTGCAGAACCCGCTGTTCTTCCGGGAGAACACCCAGATGCTGTTCGGCGACGCCCGCGACCGCGTGAACGACATCCTCGCGGCGCTGCCCGTGGCGGAGCACGTCTAGTTTCTTCCGCCGGATTTCTCCGGCGAGCAGACACAGAACTGCCCCTTTTCCTCGGAGAAGGGGCAGTTTTGTGTCTGCTCGCGGGACAAGGTGCGGCTAAGCTGCGCTGAACCAGGAGCCAAGCATGAAAATAGTTGTCCCGCAGTGGATGCAGCCGATGTGCGACGCCCACCACTTCGCGCCCGCGGTCATCGACGGCGATCACCTGCGCTGTTCGGGGATGATCGGGATCCACCCCGACATGAGCGTTGCCGAGGAGCCCCGGGCACAGTTCACCCAGGCCTTCGAGAACCTGCGCGGGCTGCTCGCCGAGGCCGGGCTGACCTTCGCCGACGTCACCGACATCACCAGCTACCACGTCGGCCTGCAACAACACGTGCAGGTATTCGGCGAGGTCAAAGACGAGTTCGTGCCCGCGCCGTACCCGGCCTGGACCGCGGTCGGCGTCACCGAGCTGGCCGTGCCGGGTGCGCTGGTCGAGATTCAGATCATCGCGCGGATGCGCTGACCGCCTCCCGCCCTCGGCAATGTCCCTCGGGGGGCACTGTGTCGAACGTGCGCACCACCGACTTCTTCTCCCGCAAATTGGGTCGCGGGCCCGCGATCACCCTCTTATAGGGTGATTGAGATTGCTGGCCTGGTGATTGATGGAGGGGTTCAATGACCTACCCGCCCGCGGGATTTCCGCCGCCGTCCGGACCGTTTTCGGCCCCGGACCCGTTCCAGGGAATGCCTACGCCGGCGAACCCCGACCCGTTCCAGCACGCAGGCCTGCCACCGTCGGCCCCCAGTCCGTTCGGGGCAGGTGGCTGGCAGCCTCCGGTGATTCAGGCGGGATACGGGCAGGGCGCTCCCACGCCGGAGCCGCCGCGCCGCAACAAGCGGTGGCTGGTGATCACAGTGGTGGCTGCCGTGGTCGTCACGGCAGTGGGCACCGGAGCGTTGCTGTGGCATCTGAATACCCGTGACGCAACCAGCCCGGCCACGGCGTCGCCGCTGCCGACGTCCGTGCCGCCGTTGGGTGCACTGCGACCACCACGCGATCAACTGGTGCCCTCGCTCGAAAAGCCACTCGACAAACCACGCTGGAACTATCGCCCGGACAGCGTCTCCAACCACATTTTGGGCGGCGATGCCTACACCCTCGTGGTCAGTGTTGACAACCAACAAGGCCGAGGTGTGCTCGCAGTAGATGCCGGGAATGGCCAGCCGCGCTGGCCGAAGCCGGTGATGCCGGCCAGCCTGGCGGGCAGCAGCCTCAACTACATGTTCTCGAAATGCGTGATTGACCGGGCGGCCACGACCATCGGGTGTGCCTTCAGTGACGGTGTCCAATCCACTGACACAGGCATTGGGCTCGTGTTTTTCGACACAGCAACGGGCGCCGAGAAGAACAGCACGAAGGTGCCCGGGACCTACTGGGGAGAGATCCGAGGTATGTACAGCGCCGGCGACGGGTTCGTCGTCGTGCTCGAAGATGAGGTGGTGGGCTACCGAGCGGACGGCTCGGTGGGTTGGCGTACCCCCGACAAGCAAGTGGATCCGAGGTCGACCGGTCACCAGAATGTGGCAGTTTACGGCGATCAGGGCATCGTCGTAGCCCTAGACGGCCGAGTTCTCGATGCCAACACCGGAAACCCAATCCTCCAAGGTGCGAGCGCACTCGGAAGCGCTGCTTTCGCATCGGGGTTTGCGTTGTCAGACGGACAGACGTTCGATTTCTATGATTTCGGGGGTACCAACACCGCATCCGTTCCGAGTGAGGGCTTCACGTTTGTCGAAGGGTTCGGAACCAACGGTCACCGCTGGTCGGTCGGCCTGAATCTGCAAACCTCCGGATCATCGGGCCTCTACTACCCATTGGCCTACAACGAGGCCAGCGGCGACCTGCGTGCCTTCGACCCGGCATCCGGCCGCGCCTTGTGGACCCGGCACGTTGGTCAGAACGGAACCCGCAGCATCGCGGCATACGGCAACGGAACCACGTGTTTCATCATCCTGCGTGATGACAGTGTCGTGCGTGTGAAGGTCCAGACGTGTGAGACCGACAGTGACAACCCGTTTGTGGAGGCACCGACGGAGCTCAGCATGGGCACGTACTTCAAGTTCCTCGGGTCCGACGGTCAACGCATGCTGTTCGGCACCTACACCGAACACAACGACGAAGTTGTGGCGATTGACGGGACAACGGGACAAGAGGTGTGGCGGAAGTCCGGCGTTTCCAACTTGGCGCTGTCATTGTGGGCAGGCAGCGGACTGTTCTCCACATACGACGGGATTTTCCGCTGGCTTTAACCGGACCGAATCCGGGCTCGTCGCCCCGGCCCGCGGAGAAACTAGGATGTGCAACTATGCCGGTTGACCGCCTCCTGCCCTCTGACGAAGCTCGTGAGCTCATCGCACTGACCCGCGATGTCGCTGACAAGGTGCTCGATCCGATCGTCGACGAGCACGAGAAAGCCGAGACCTACCCCGAGGGCGTCTTCGCCCAACTCGGCGCGGCGGGGCTCCTGAGCCTGCCCCAGCCCGAACAGTGGGGTGGCGGAGGCCAGCCGTACGAGGTCTACCTGCAGGTCCTCGAGGAGATCGCCGCGCGCTGGGCTGCCGTCGGCGTCGCGGTCAGCGTGCACAGCCTGTCCTCGCACCCGCTGCTGGCCTACGGCAGCGAGGAGCAGAAGAAGCGCTGGCTACCCGGCATGCTCTCCGGCGAGCAGATCGGTGCCTACAGCCTGTCCGAACCGCAGGCCGGCTCCGACGCCGCCGCATTGAGCTGTAAGGCAACCCGGGACGGCGACGCCTACGTACTCAACGGCTCCAAGGCGTGGATCACCCACGGCGGGAAGGCCGATTTCTACACCCTGTTCGCCCGCACCGGTGAGGGCAGCAAGGGCATCTCCTGCTTCCTGGTCCCCGCCGATCTCGAGGGGCTGAGCTTCGGCAAACCCGAGGAGAAGATGGGTCTGCACGCGGTGCCCACCACCTCGGCGTTCTACGACAATGCCCGCATCGACGCCGACCGGCTGATCGGGGAAGAGGGACAAGGTCTTTCGATCGCCTTCTCCGCGCTGGACTCCGGCCGGCTCGGCATCGCCGCCGTCGCGGTCGGTATCGCCCAGGCCGCCCTGGACGAGGCCGTCCGGTACGCCAATGAGCGAACCACCTTCGGCCGCAAGATCATCGACCACCAGGGCCTCGGGTTCCTGCTGGCCGACATGGCAGCCGCAGTGGTCAGCGCGCGGGCCACCTATCTGGATGCGGCGCGGCGTCGCGACCTCGGATTGCCCTACTCCACCCAGGCCAGCGTCGCCAAGCTGATCGCCACCGACGCCGCCATGAAGGTCACCACCGATGCCGTGCAGGTGTTCGGCGGTGTCGGCTACACCCGCGATTTCCGGGTCGAGCGGTACATGCGCGAAGCCAAGATCACCCAGATCTTCGAGGGCACCAACCAGATTCAGCGCCTGGTCATCTCGCGGGGACTGGGCTCTTGAGGAACTCCGTCACCGTAGCCAGGAACTGATCTGGCTGTTCGACCATCGGACTGTGTCCGGAACCTTTGATCACCACCGGCGTCAGCCCGGCCGCGGTGTAACGCTCGACGTTGGGAGCCGTCGGGGTCAGCACGTCCTGGTCGCCCCATAGCACCAGCACCGGCTTGTGCAGTGCGGCAAGCGTTTCCACCACCGGGTGCGGTCCCTCTGTGGAGTCGCACACCCCGGCGTAGGTGAGGCGCTTCAACGAGCGGTACGCGAAGTCCGGCACCGGGTAGTCCGCGGCGAATCCGGTCTGCAGGGAGCTCTCGGTGATGGCATCGACTGTCCGGAATCGGTCCAGCGCCGGGCCGATCACCGGCCAGCACACCATCTTTCCGAGCAGCGGCATGGCGACCAGATCGTCAGCCGCAGGGGTATCGGACACCACCACGCGCTCCACCTGATCCGGATACTGCCGGGCCAGTTCGGCCGAAACCGCGCCACCCATCGAATGCCCGATCAGCACCGCATGCTGGACGCCGAGCTGCACCAGCGCATTGTGAACCGCCTTGGCCTGCTCGGCCGAGCGATACGCAGTGGCGGCGCTGGGTGCCTCCGAGCCGCCATGGCCGACCAGATCGATGGCGATCACCCGCTGATCGCGGGCCAATTGCGGGGCCACCCGTTCCCACCACTCGATGGAAGCCGAATACCCGTGCAGCAACACCACCGCGCGCTCCCCCGGTGGCCCGTACTCCCGCACGTTGAGATCGGGGCCGTCGAGCTCCAGCACATGTCCGCCGGCGAAAGGCTCGGCCTGGCGATGCGTTCTGGTCACGACCAGTTCGTTCAGCAGCAACGCCACCACGGCCAGCACGAGCACGCCCACGGCGATGCGCAATTTCATGCTCCGCACGCTAATGCCGAGGCGCCGATGTCCACCAGCCGTTTTCCCCGGTGAACGGAGTCTCAGCGAACGGCCCCATAATGGCAGGTGCCATGAACGCACCCGCCCACTCCGCCAGCGCCCCCCGGCACCGTATGCCGCGCCGCGGCGTGCGGGCTGCCCGTCGGGTGGCCGTCGGCCTGATAGCGGCAACGGTGCTGGCCGGAACCGGTGCCGGCTGGGTGTCGTACCACGGCGCGCTGGACGGCATCACCACGTCCAACGCGCTGGAAGGCGGCCCCGTCTCTTCCGGGGACACCGAGAACATCCTGATCATGGGGCTGGACAGCAGGCTGGATCAGCACGGCAACCCGCTGCCGCAGGACGTCTACGAGGCACTGCACGCCGGTGACGAGACCGTCGGCGGCTACAACGCCAACGTGCTGATCGTGGTGCACCTGCCCGGCAACGGCGGCCCGCCGACCGCGTTCTCCATCCCCCGCGACGACTACGTCGAGTTGGCCGGCTGCGACGTCGACCCGTGCAAGGGCAAGGTCAAGCAGGCCTACGGTTGGGCCTATCAGCGCGAGATGGAGTCGCTGGAGTCCTCGTCCGAAGATCCGTCGGCGAATGAGCAGCAGGCCCGTGAGGCCGGGCGCCGGGCCCAGATCGCCACCGTACGCAATCTGCTCGGAATCCCGATCGACCATTTCGTGGAGGTCACCCTCGGCGCGTTCTTCCAGATCGCCAAGGCTGTGGCGCCGATCACGGTGTGCCTCAACGCCGACACCGCGGATCCGTACTCCGGCGCCGACTTCCGAAGGGGCGTGCAGCAGATCGACGCCGCGCAGGCGATGGCCTTCGTGCGTCAGCGCCGCGACATCAATGACGAGAACTTCACCGACCTCGACCGCACCCGACGCCAGCAGGCTTTCATCGCCGCACTCGTATCGGCCCTGGGCAAGAGCGGCGCCCTCTCGAGTCCCACGATGCTGCGCGATCTCCTCAACGTCACGAAGCAGAACGTCGCGCTGGATTCCGGGTTCGATCTGGCCAAATTCGCCAGTCGGGCGTCGGCACTGACCGGTGCGCCGCCCACCCTCTACACCCTGCCCATCAAGGAGTTCGGCCAGAACTCGCTGGGTGAGGACATCAACATCGTCGACATCCACGCCATCCGGGCCATCGTGCGTGACCTGGTCGCCCAACCTGGGGGCACCACCGACGCCCCCGCAGCACCGGCGCACGTACTCGAAGGCCACGGCGCGGTGCTCGACGTCGTCAACGCCTCCACCTACTCCGGACTGGCCGCACAGCTCGAGACCACTTTCTCCGCAAATGGATTCACCCCCGGTCAGATCGGCGATGCGGAATCTCTGGCCGCCGTCACCACCATCGACTACGGGACCGGCGCCGAGGCCGCCGCCCAGTCGCTGGCCGACGAGCTGAAAGTGATCGCCACCCCGTCCTCCGAGGTGACCGCCGGGACGGTACAGCTGACGCTGGGTACCGATTTTCCCGGTGAGGACTACATGACCGGATCGGACGACTCGTCCTCGGCGAGTTCCTCGGAGTCTGAGTCGGATTCGACGTGGGGCTCGTCCGACGAGGCGGCGGAGGAAACCACCGCCAGTACGCCGGTGACCACGGTGGCCGCGACCGCGTCCGGCACCAAGTCCGCGGCTCCGACCGACCTGAGCCAGATGAAGGTCTCCGGCATTCCCTGCGTCAAATAGCCGCGGCTACAGCGTGACCCGGACCTGGGTGCCGTATCCGGCTTCCGAACTGATCGCCATCGAGCCGCCCATGGCCTCGATTCGTACCTGCAGCGAGGCCAACCCGATGTGCCCCTCGGCGACCGATTGGGCCACCGTCGACGGATCGAATCCCTTGCCGTCGTCGGCCACGGTGAGCACGACACGATCGCCCGACCGGTAGAGGCCGACCGAAATCGTGCTCGCGCCGGCATGTTTGTTGATGTTGCCCAGCAACTCGCGGGCGGCGCGGTACAGCAGGGCCTGACCTTCGGGGTGCCCGACGTCCTCCAGGTCCGCCCGCACCGTGATATCCGGCCGGGTCTCGTACTGGCGCAACAGTTCCCGCACCGCCGGGGTGAGCCCCAGCTGCGCCAGAACCTGGGGATGCAACGCGGTCACCGTGGAGCGCAGGCCGACCGCCGTCTCCTGCAGGGCGGCGTGGACCCGGTCCAGCCCAGGGTCAGGGATGCGTTCGCGGATCTCGTCGAGCTCCAGGCGTGCGGCCATCAGGATCTGCAGCGGCCCGTCGTGAAGATGTTCGGCCAGTTCGGCATTGCGCAGGTCATCGGCCCGGGTGGACTCCGATACCAGCTGGCGCCGTACCTCCATCAGCGTCCGCACCCGCGCCGAACGCCGCGCCAGCACGAAAGACAACGCCGCCGACGCGACCGCCAGCCAGGCCAGAAATCCCACGTGCATATAGACGATGTCGGGCAGACCGACGTTGTCGTCACGTTCGGAATACAGGATCCACACCGCCAGGTAGCCCAGTGCGGTGCAGCCACCGAGCAGCGCGGTCAGCCACGGACGATCCTGGAACGCAACGGAAATGGGCAACAGGAAGAACACCGGCAGCAGCGCCGCGGTAGCACCGCCCGACACCGCGCAGAGGGCGACGAGCACCAGCACGTCGACCGCGGTGGAGGCCCACTCGGCCCACGGCGGCATGGGCCCGCGGAACACCACCACCAGCCACAGCACTGCCACGGCGGTGTACACGCTCAGGATCACCGCGTACAGGACCGGTAGCCAGTGGTCGACATCCCATACCGAGACCAGCACCACGATCAGGCCGATCAGCGGCAGCCGCAGCAGCGCCGAGACCCGGACCGGTTGAGTGGTGAAGAACTCGACGACGCGCCCGCTGGCCATGTCAGTCCAGCAGCCGGCGGCGCATCGCCTCCGCGACCGCCGCGCCCCGGTCGCTCACACCGAGTTTCTCGTACAGACGTTGCACGTGGGTCTTCACCGTCGACGGGGCGAGGAACAGCTCCTTGGCCATTGCCGGGATGGAGCGGCCCTTGGCAATCAGGTCGAGCACCTCGCGTTCACGCGGGCTGAGCACCGGGACATCGGGTTCGTTGCGACGACGGATCTCGCCGGCCAGCCCGGCCGCCAGGTTCGGGTCGAGCACGTCACGGCCTTTGGCACACGACAACACGGCGTTCACCAGCTCACTGCGGGTGGACTCCTTGGACAGGAACCCGGCCGCCCCCTGCTGCAGCGCGGTGTAGACGATGGCCGACTCATCGTGCGCGGAGACCAGCAACACCCGGGTGGGCAGCTCGTCGCGGCTCACCGCGGCGGCCACCTGGGCCCCGTCGAGCTGCGGCATCCGGTAGTCCAGCAGGGCCACCTGTGGCTGATGGGTTCTGATCAATTCCAGTGCGTCGGCGCCGTTGTCGGCCTCGGCCACCACGTCGATCTCGCCGCTGGAGATCAAGGCGCGCACCACGCCTTCGCGGAACATCGGGTGGTCGTCGCCCACCACCACCCGCACCTTTTCGGCCATGCGCCACAGCATGGCACAGCGCGGGTCGGTGATCAGCGCGTTTAGAGTCGGCGGTATGCATCTGGACGAGCTGCAGTGGTTCGTGGTGCTTGCCGAGACCGAGCATGTCACCGACGCCGCAGCCGAACTCGGCATCAGCCAGCCCACCTTGTCACGCGCGCTGGCCCGGATCGAGGAGCAGGTGGGGGTGCCGCTGTTCGATCGGGTCAATCGACGGCTTCGGCTCAATGCCTACGGTCGCATCCTGTTGGAGCACGCACGTCGCAGCATCAGCGAAATCCGTACGGCCACTGAGCGAATCGCGGAGTCGCGCGATCCCGATACCGGAACGGTGCGGCTGGCGTTCCTGCATTCGCAGGCCGGCTGGTTCGTGCCCGATCTGCTGCGACGGTTCCGCGCCGAGGCTCCGTTGGTGCGCTTCGAGCTGTTCCAGGGTGCGGCCCACCAGATCGTCGAACGCCTGGCCAATGGCGAGGCCGACCTGGCGATCACCTCACCACGCCCGGAGGGTTTCCGCTGGCGCGGGCTGCACATGGAGCGGTTGTGCCTGGCTGTGCCGCGTGAGCATCGTTTCGCCCGGCGGTCCCGGATCCGGCTGGCCGACGCCGGCGCCGAACCCTTCGTGGCGCTGGCGCCGGACTTCGGGTTGCGCCAGCTCACCGATGAGCTGTGGGCCGAGGCCGGGATCTCGCCGCCCGTGGTGTTCGAGGCCATGGAGATCCCGACCATAGAAGGGCTGGTGGCGGCGGGATTCGGGGTGGCCGTCGTGCCGGTGCCGCGGCCTGAACGGGCCGAGCCGGGCGCCGCGTACATACCCCTGTCGGAGAGTTCCGCCAAACGCCAGATCGGCCTGACCTGGAACGCGGACCGCGAACTGCCGCCGGCCGCGGCCCGGTTGGCCGAATTCGTCATGCATGACGTGCATGACATTGACTAGTCTCATGCATTGGACACATCTTTGCGGGCGCCCTACCGTCGACTGAGTGTCCACCTCCCTGACCTCCGTTGACTGGCAGGGGCATTCACGTGGCTCGAACGAGTACCGGCGCCTGCTGGCCGCATTGTTCTGCGCCGGGGTCGCCACCTTCGCGCAGCTGTACTCGCCCCAGGCCGTCCTCCCGCTGATCGCCCGCGATATGGGCACCGGCGCCGCCCACGCCGCGTTGACCATCTCGGCCGCCACGGTCGGCCTGGCGCTGGGCGTGATCCCGTGGTCCGCCCTGGCCGACCGGATCGGCCGGGTCCAGGCGATGACGATATCCATCAGTGCGGCAACCGTTCTCGGGCTCATCGTGCCGTTGGCCCCGAGTGCGCCGCTCCTGCTGTCCGGCCGGCTTCTCGAAGGGCTGATGCTGGGCGGGGTGCCCGCGGTGGCCATCGCCTACCTCACCGAGGAGATCGAGGCCGGACATGCCGCCCGCGCGGCAGGCACCTACGTCGCGGGCACCACGATCGGCGGACTGGCCGGCCGCCTGGTCACCGGGCCCATCGCCGAGTTCGCCGGGTGGCGCGTCGGCGTGCTGGTGGTCGCGGTGCTGTGCGGCCTGTCGGCGTTCGCATTCGTCAAACTCGCCCCGCCCGCGCGCGGCTTCACCCCGACCCGCAGCCGCAACCTGGCCCGGCGACTGGCCGAGAACCTGCGCTCACCTCGTCAACTGGTGCTCTACAGCCAGGGCTTCCTGCTGATGGGCGGGTTCGTGGCGATGTACAACTTCCTCGGGTTCCGGCTGATGGCCGCACCGTTTCACCTGCCGCAGACCGTGGTCAGCCTGGTGTTCCTGGCTTACCTCTCGGGGACCTGGGCCTCGGCCCGGGCCGGCGCCGAGGCCACCCGGTTCGGCCGCAAGACCGTGCTGATCGGCTCGATCGCCACGATGATCGCCGGCGTCGCGATCACCCTGGCCGGCAACGTGATCGTGGTGCTGATCGGGCTGGTGATCGCCACCGCCGGGTTCTTCGGCGCGCATGCGATCGCCTCGGGCTGGGTCGGCGCGGCCGCCGGTGACGGCAAGGCGCAGGCGTCCTCGCTGTACAACCTCTTCTACTACGCCGGCTCCAGCTTGATCGGCTGGGTCGGCGGGCTGGCGTTCGACGCCGCGGGGTGGCCGGCCGTGGCCGGCACTGTAATGGGTCTGGCAGTGCTGGCCGGGGTGTTGGCCTGCACGCTCGGCGGCCACCACCCCGGCGAGCCGCGCAACTACCAGAGCTCGATGTCCCGGCCGTACTCCGACTCAGGGCGCAAACCGAAGTAACGCCGCTGCGACTCCTCGATGAGGACGTCGTTGATGCTGGCCTCGCGGCGGGCCATCAGGCCCTCCGGGGTGAACTGCCACAGTTCATTTCCGTAGCTGCGGTACCACTGGCCCTGCGCGTCGTGCCATTCGTACTGGAACCGCACCGCCATCCGGTTCTCCCGGAACCCCCACAGGCTCTTGCGCAGAACGTAGTCCAGCTCCCGCTCCCATTTGGCGGTCAGAAACTCCACGATCTGTTCGCGTCCGACGATGTGCAGGTCGCGATTGCGCCACTGCGAGTCCGGCGTATAGGCCAGGCTGACCCGCTGCGGGTCGCGGGTGTTCCAGGCGTCCTCGGCGGCCTGAACCTTCTGCAGGGCTGTTTCCAGAGTGAAGGGCGGGAAAGGCGGGCGGGTCTCGGTCATGCCACCTTTCTACCTGTCTAACCATGTGGCTATCGTGGCTGGCATGGACTTCGCGATGTCGGCCAAAGCGGCTGATTACCACTCCCGGTTGACCGACTTCATGGTGGAGCACGTTCTGCCCGCCGAAGCCTCGTACCACGCCTATCGCGACGAGAAGGGCGCAGGAGATCACACGGTGCCGCCGGTGGTCGAGGAGCTCAAGGTCAAGGCGAAGGCTGCCGGGCTGTGGAATCTCTTCCTGCCCTCGGAGTCCGGCCTGACCAACCTGGAGTACGCGCCGCTGGCCGAACTGTCCGGGTGGAGCCTGGAGATCGCCCCCGAGGCGCTCAACTGTGCGGCCCCGGACACCGGGAACATGGAGACCCTGCACCTGTTCGCCGACGAGGCACAGCGCAAGCAGTGGCTGGATCCGCTGCTGGCCGGTGAGATCCGCAGCGCGTTCGCGATGACCGAACCCGCCGTGGCGTCCTCGGATGCCCGCAACATCGAGACCACGATGCTGCGCGACGGTGCGGACTATGTGATCAACGGCCGCAAGTGGTGGATCACCGGGGCGGCCGATCCGCGCTGCAAGATCCTGATCGTGATGGGCCGCACCAATCCCGACGCCGCCTCGCATGCCCAGCAGTCGATGATCCTGGTGCCCGTCGACACCCCCGGGGTGGACATCCAGCGCTCGCTGCCGGTGTTCGGCTGGCAGGACCAGCACGGGCACTGCGAGATCGTGTTCGACAACGTGCGGGTGCCGGCCGAGAACCTGCTCCATGAGGAGGGCAGCGGTTTCGCGATCGCCCAGGCCCGGCTGGGCCCGGGCCGGATCCATCACTGCATGCGCGCGCTCGGTGCCGCCGAGCGTGCCCTGGCCTTGATGGTCGACCGCGTGCAGAAGCGCGTCGCGTTCGGCAAGCCGTTGGCCGAACAGGGTGTGGTGCGCGAGTCGATTGCCAAGTCCCGCAATGAGATCGACCAGGCCCGGCTGCTGTGCGAGAAGGCTGCCTGGATGATCGACCAGGAAGGCAACAAGGCTGCCCACGTGCTGGTCTCCCAGATCAAGTCGGTGGCCCCGCAGATCGCCTGCGATGTCATCGACCGAGCCATTCAGGTGCACGGCGCGGCCGGGGTCAGCGACGACTTCCCGCTGGCCCGGCTGTACTCGTGGCACCGCGCCATGCGACTGTTCGACGGTCCCGACGAGGTCCACATGCGGACCATCGCCCGAGCCGAGCTGGGCCGGGAGAAGTCACCTCTGGCAGCAGCGGCGGTGACTGCGCAGTGACCGCCCAACTCGGAGAACTGTCGGGGGCGTGGAATTTTCGGGACGTCGCCGAGATCACCGGAACCCGGCCCGGACTGCTGTACCGCTCCAGTGAGTTGAGCCGGCTGTCCGACGTCGGCCGTGAGGAGTTCCGCCGGATCGGCATCACCGATGTGGCCGATCTGCGTTCGGGCCGGGAGGTGCAACGGCACGGACCGGGCCAGGTGCCCGACGGCGTGTCGATCCACCTGCTGCCGTTCCACCCCGACGATTCGTCGAATCAGGAAGCGCCGCACGAGTCGACGTTCCAGCGGGTGATGTCCGAGTCACCCGGCGACGAGGACGTCAGCGAATCGGCCAAGCGCTACATGACCGAGGTGTACGAGGAGTTTCCCACCCTGCCCGGCGCGCATCTCGCTGTGCGCCAGGTGATCTCCCTGCTGAGCCAGGAGCGTCCGGTGATCGCGCACTGCTTCGCCGGCAAGGACCGGACCGGATTCACGGTCGCCACGGTGCTGCACGCCGCCGGTGTCGACCACGACCTGGTGATCGCGGACTTCCTGCGCAGCAACGACGCGATTGCGCCGCTGCGGGAACGGATCCTGGAGAATGTGCGCGCCAAGTCCGAGGGCACGCCCGAGGTGATCACCTTTGCCGAGGCACGGTTGACCGACGAGGTGCTCGGTGTGCGCGAGGAGTACCTCGACGCGGCATGGCGCAAGCTCGACGAGGCGTACGGCTCGGTGGGAGGTTTCCTCGAGGCGGCCGCGGTATCGGCGCAGGAGGTCGCCGCGCTGCGGTCAAACCTTCTCGGTTAGGCCGGTCACACCTCCTCGAGCGCTTCGCCCAGCTGCTCGGCGATTCGGTTGTGCTCGTTGTGCATCAGCATGTGCCCGGCGCCGAGCAGCACCGCGACCGGCCAGTCGATGATCTCGACCGCCGCCAGTATCCCCAGCGCGCCGTAGTAGGCCAATTGCTCAGGGTGAGGCACCTTGACCCGGCCCACCACCGGCAACGTCATCGTGAATCCGTGGGCATCGCGCACGGTGCGCACCGCGGCACGGTGTCCTTTTGCCGATTTCGAATTTTCTGTCATTGGTCACCTTTCGGTCACGTCGACTTCGACATCTCGACTTGTCGACTTCGCAGCGTGAGAGGCGTGAGTACATCAGGTTCCGGTGCGCCCGCCGATCCGTTGACCGACGCCGTTTCCCGGGTCTTGGCCGTTCCATTGCGCGAGCTGTATGCGGTGCTGTGGCGCTGCGGGGTGCTCGACATCGACGACTGAGGCGGCTCCTGCCACAGCGGGGTGAACCTCGACACCAGCCGGGGCGCGACCGCGGCGATGCCGGTGGCCACCCCCGCCGCGGTGAGCGCCTGCGCCCATCCGAGTGGGTCCAGCGGGGTGCAGCCCAACAACTCGCTGACCCCGGGTGTGCTGATCGCCGCCCCCAGTGACACCAGGGAGCCGGCCGCGGTGGCGATCACCAGGGGGCTGTGCGAGTCGATCAGGGTCTGGGCCAGCTGGGTGGACACCAGTGCCACCAGCCCGACCGTGGAGGCGCGCCGGGGTGCCAGCGGGAAGCCCGCCGACAACCAGGCCCCGGTGGCCGCGCCCGCCGTCGCCGCACCCCGTATCGCTACCGTTCGCCACAACTCGGTCCGGTCGGGCCCGTGGCCGGCGCCCGGCGTCGATCGGGTGGTGGAACTGACCGCCAGCGCGGCGGCCGGCAGCGCATCGGTCATCATGTTCACCAGCAGCAGTTGCCGGGTGTTGAGCGGCGACCGGCCGGTGAGGGCGCTGCCGATGATCGAGAACACCACTTCGCCCGCATTGCCGCCGAGCAGTACCGCCACCGCAGCCTGAACCCGGCGCCACAGCAGGCGGCCCTCATCCAGCGCATCGATCAGGGAACCGATCTGCCCGTCGAGAAGCAGCACGTCGGCCGAACTATTGGCCGGGTCGCTGCCGCGCCCGGCCACCCCGATACCCACGGTGGCGGCCCGGATGGCTGCGGCGTCGTTGGCCCCGTCGCCGACCATGGCACAAACCTGGCCGGTGCGTTCCAGCGTCTGCACGATCTGCACCTTGTGCTCCGGCGACATCCGGGCAAAGACCCGGCGTTCCCGCACGGCGCGTTCCTGGCTGCGCCGTGGCATCGCCACCCATTCCTCACCGCTGATGACCTGATCCGCGGTGACCGAAAGGCCCAATTCCGCGGCGATCGCGTTCGCCGTGACCGGGTGATCCCCGGTGATCAGTCGCACGCCGATCTTGCTCTCCCGTAACGATGCCAACACCTGGGCCGCTTCAGCCCGGGGCGTGTCGGACAATCCCACCAAGCCGACGAACCGCAAACGCCGGGCACACAGCGCAGCCAGCTGGTCGGCATCGGCTCGGCCCCGTTCGGCCTGCGACGGGGTCAGCGTGCGTTGGGCCACCGCGAGCACCCTGAGTCCTCTTCGCGCCATCTCGTCGACCGTGCGCCCGACGGCGGGGTCCAGTTCACCGCAGGCGGCCAGCACCACCTCGGGTGCGCCTTTGACAGCCAGCTGGCCTCCGAGCAGCACGGCCGAGAATTTTCGGCCGGAGCGGAACGCCAGATATGTGCCGATCCTGTTGGGCGCCAGACGAGTAGCCGCCTCGGCCACGGCCGCGTCGGTCGCGTGTTCGTAGCGGTCGCCGTTCTTCGGCGGGGTGGCCGCAGCGGCGCAATCGAGCACGTGCTGTTCAGAAGCCGCGCCACCCACCGTCCGTACTTGGGAAACCCGAAGACGGTTCTCACTGAGCGTGCCGGTCTTGTCGAAACACACCACGTCCACCCGGCCGAGCGCCTCCACGGACCGCGGACTGCGGACCAACGCCCCGGCGCGAGTCAGCCGTCGCGCCGATGCCTGCTGAGCCAAGGTCGCCACCAATGGCAGCCCCTCGGGCACAGCAGCCACCGCGACCGCCACACCGCTGGCCACCGCATTTCGCAGCGGCTGCATGCGCAGCAGGCCCAGCCCGCTGACCAGTGCGCCACCGGCAATGCTGAAGGGCAGGGCCCGGTTGGTGAGCTCGCGGAGCTGCGTCTGCAGGCCGACCGACGGACCGGCGCCGTGCCCGATATCGGCAGCACGCCGAGCCTGGGTGGCATCGCCCACCTCGGTCACCACGGCGACCACGGTTCCGGCCACCAATGTCGTCGTCGCATAAAGCATGCAGTAACGCTCGGCGAGGACGGCGCCGGGAGTGGCCTCGACCTCTTTGGGCACCGGCAGCGATTCGCCGGTGAGCGAGGCTTCATCGACCTCGGCATCGATCGCCTCGAGGATCCGGGCGTCGGCCGGCACCACTTCCCCTGGACGCACCTCGATGACGTCTCCGCGCCGCAGCAGCGTTGCCGCCACACTCTCGTAGCCGTCGCGATCACGGTCACCGACAACTCGGCGAGCGGGCGGATCCTGAACCGCCAACAGCCGGCTCAGCAGCCGCTCGGCCCGCACTTGCTGGGTGGCCGCCAGCATGGCGTTGCCGGTCAGCACCGACCCGACCAGAATCGCGTCGACCGGTGAACCGAGCATGGCGCTGGCGGCCGAGCCGATGGCAAGCACCGGGGTCAGAGGATCGGAGAGCTCCGCGCGCAGGGCCGCGACGAGTTCGACCAGCTGCCGAGGTACGGCACTCCGGTGCCCTCGCGCCTCTTGAGACTCACCCCCGCGCGAATCGCCCAGTGAGCCAGCATCTTCGGCGACTCGACCGAGCACCTGCCCTGGCGTCATCGCGTGCCAGTCTTCGACGGATTCCGCCTTGGGTTCGGCAGCCTGCATGATTCTGCGTGCCAGCCAGAATCCATTGACCAGGCCTGCCGCGGCACCCACGGTCACCGGTCCGGGACCCCGGCCGCGAACGCCGGGCACCATCAGGAGCGCACCGAGCAGCGTCCCTCCGGTAGCGAGTTCGACACCACGCTCGCTGGCCCGACGCGCGGCGGGCATGGCATGCAGCAGACGCCACACCCCGGAGAGATCGGCGGCCAGGACGTCGGCCTGCCACGGGGTGCCGGAGTGCCGGCTCAGCAACCCGACCGAGAAATCCGCGGCACACAGCGCGCGGGCCGCGTCCACCGACAGCACGGCCACGGTGCGACCGTCGCGCTGCAGGGTGTCGACCGCACGCGCCAGAGCCGAATCGATGTCGGTGTCGGCCTGGTGCAGATCGTCGAACGACGAACGCAGGTCACCGAGTTCGTCGAGATCCAGGGATACCGCCTGCGCGCCTGCGCGACGGACCTCGGCCAGCACACCGTGGGCGCGCGGGTCGTGACTGTGGCACACCAGCACCCGCCCCCGGGCCCTGCCGTTCCGCACGGCTCCGGCGAAGGCCGGTGCCACCGGGTGCCAACCGGCGGAGAGCTGACCCGCCTGCAGCTGGTCCTGGGCCCACTGCCACACCGCGGCACGATCGGATTGGGCGACATCGCGGAATTGCCCCACCCGCAGCTCTTCGGTGGTCAGCACCCGGGGGTCGACCACCACGGCGTCGACTCGGTCGAGGGTGCGTAATGCATTGGACCGCAACGGAACCAAGTCTCCACGGTCGGCCAGGCCACGACCGAGCGTGCTGGCGAAAGCCTCACGAGAATTGCGCGCCGCCTTGGGCGCGGTCACGACGGTAGCGGTGGCGGCGGCGCCGAGATCTCGCGTCAGTACGCCCACCGCGGCAGCGGCTGCCGCCTGCGCCCGACCGCAACGTTCGGCATACCGCTCCACCACCCCGTCGGGCAGCGGGCACGGACGTGGCCTCACGGGTACCACCGTGCGACAGTCGGCGTGCGCCGCCAGCCGCGGCTCGACTGCCTGCCAGGCGTCGGCAGCGGCGACCGCCTCGGCGAGCTGGGAGAGGTGCCGGAGGAATTCCACGGTGACCGCCGCGGGAGCCTGGGTGAGCGCATACACGGTGGCGGCACCGATGCTCAGGACAGTGTCGGCGCCCTGCTGGCCGAGTCGGGCTTCGATCACCGCCCGCACCTTCGGCTGGTAGTCGACGGCGCTGATAGCCGCCATCACGCCGTCCGGCAACCTCGGCAGCATCAGCGTGCGGCCCAATACCGCGGCACCGATGCCGATACCGCTCGCCGCCGCGGCGACGCCTTTGAGGACCAGCAGAATTCCGTCGCCCGGCAGGTCGTTGGGCCGCGGTCCTGACGTTGGGGTCCCCACCGCGGATTCAGCGTCGGCCACGATGCCACACAGCCGGGGCAGGTCGATCCCGTCCGGGTCGATGTCGTCGAGCTCGACGACCACGCGCGACAGCGGATAGTTCAGTTGTGCCGAGCGCACCTCGGGCCGGGCGCGGAGTTCGCGCAACACCACGGCCCCGATCCGCCGGCCGCCCTCGGTCTGCAGCCCGCGCACCTCGATCCAGCACCGGTCGGTGCCGCGCCAACACCGGCGGGCGGGGGCACCACCGACCAATTCCACTGCCGCCGCGAGAACCGTCTGCACCGGCTGCACAAAAGGTGCCGCAGCCAGGGCGGCTGCGCCGTTGATGATCCGGCCGATCGCGGTGATCACTTAGAGCGGGTCGCCGCCCCAGGACGTCGAGCCGTCGAGCGGCGACCCGCGGCTTTGGCTGCGCTGGTTGCCGAAGAAGGCTTGGTCGTCGACGACGACTTGGGCGCCGAGGAACGCTTGGGCGCCGATTCCGCGCGGGGCGCTGCCCCGGCCCGGCCGTTCCCTGCGCGTCGATTGAGCTCGTGTACGACCAGCGTCGCCCCGCCGACGGTCAACAGCACCGGCCATTCGACGAGGCCTGCCGCCCCCACCGCGGCCAGCGTGAGTGCGGCCGCGGCAGGCGATCTGCTGCCCTGGCTCACCCCACTTCGAATACCGGCGCCAACCCCTTTGATTCCCCCGACCACTCCACTGACGGCTGCGCCGCCTACGGCTCCAGCAGCCGCGGTGGCGGCGTCAGCGGTCCGGCTTACCACCTGGACGGCGCCTGAGACGATGTTCATGATTCGGACTCCTCACGTTCACCGAATCAACAACTACCCCCTCAGCCCGCGCTCTACACCTGGGTTGGGCAAACCTGACAGGAACTTGCCAGACCGGGACGCAGCAGCTTCCGCCGGACTACGCGGCGCCACGTGCCACGGTGGCAGCAAACGTGACGCGCACCTCGTCGGCCACCTTCATCGCGCCCATCAGCATCGAGTACTGCTTGATGCCGAAGTCGCTGTGCCGCACGTTGGCCTGACCGGAGATGCGCCAGGAGTCGCCGTCCGCGTCAACCCGGACATCGACAGCCTGGTGGGCGTTGTCACCGGAGATCTCAAGGGTCCCGACGATCCGATAAGTGTCGGCTTCGTGGACGATCTCGGTGGATCGAAAGATCGCCAGGGGGAATCGCTTCGCGCGCAACGTCTTCAGCGCATTGGATCGGATCAGCACCTTCTCGGCACCAGACAACGGAGTCATGCCGCCCTCACCCCTCAACACGTCCAGGGAATCGAGGTCGACGGTCACCTCCACCGCCGCCGGCTCCTCGCCATCCCATTCCACGGTCGCGTGCCAGGAGCGCATCGCGATCGTCAACCGATGGCCCATCCGCGACGCACTCCCCGTCACGCCGGTACGCAGCAGCAGTTCGCCCGAGTCGGGGCCCAGGTTCCACTGCGTCACGACGCGATCACCAGACCCGCCACCCACGTGATGGTCGCCAGGAGGGCTCCGGTCAGCTCGACACCGACCGACAGCGCAACTCCCTTGAGCGCGTGCACAGTTGACGTCCAGGCCCGCCGGTAGTCACGACGTGCGGCCAACTCCGCCAGGTACACACCCGCGACGAAGCCGATCACCAACCCGATCACCGGGATGACGAAGAAGCCGATCAGGCCGAGGACCCCACCGGCCACCAGGCTCCACATCCCCACCTCGGCGGCCCGCATCCGCCGGACCGGCCACGCGTACTTGATCACCTCGGCCGTCACGAAGAACACGGCCGCCACGCCGAGCGTCACCCACGACGCCGTGGTGTGTTCGACGACGGCCCACACCGCGATCGCGGCGAACACCAGAAACCCGCCGCCAGGCAGCACGGGCAGCACGATGCCGATAAGTCCGACAGCGATTACAAGTGCGACAAGAACAATTCCGAGTGTGCTCACGGTTTCTGCCCGCGCACCCACTGCATGGTGCCCATGGTCTTGGAACGTACCCGCTCCAGGCCGAGCCCCTCGAACCGATCGGCGAGCTCATCTTCGGCGAAGAAGCGGGCACCGCCCTTCGACAGCAGCCGCGCGGGCCCCCGGGTCGTCGCCGTGGGCACCATGATCGCCATGCGCCCGCCGGGGCGCAGCACCCGCACCATCTCCGCCAGTGCGGCCTCGGCGTCGGGGATCAACTGCAGCACCGCAATCGAGGTCACCGCATCGAAGACGCCATCCCGGAACGGGAGCTTCTGAGCGTCGGCGCGCAGGAAACCGACCTGCCGGCCCGCTTCGGCCGCGACCGCACGCGCCAGCATGGGCTCCGAGATATCCACACCGAGCGCGTACCCGTCCAGCCCGGCCGCCCGTGCCAGCGCGGCCGTCACGTTCCCCGGACCGCTGCCGACATCGAGCGCGACCCCGCCGGGCGGGATGTCGAGCCATTCGGTGGGCTCCTGCCACGCCGTCAGCACCTTGCGCCCGATCCCCTGGACACCGTCATAGAGCATCGACCCGACCGGTGACGCCCACATCTTCTGGATGAATCCCGCATTTTTGGGGGCGTCGCTCCCGTCCCCCAGCAGATCGAGATACCCCTTGCTGACGTCCGGCTCGGCCGGTGGATCGATCAGGAGATCCAGCGCCTTGCGCAATGCCCCACTCGATGCGGTGTCCACACCTCTACGCTACGCACCGAGTTGGTCGGCAAGGTCGACAAAATCCGTCGCGACGATGTCGAAGTCGTCGGACGCGACGTCGTGCGGAGCCCGGTCCGGCCCGTACTCCAGGGGCCGGGCCACGTACGCGGTCCCGAGCCCGGCCGCGCGGGCGGCCCGCAGGTCGGAGGGATGGGCCGCAACGAGCGTCAGCTCCTCGGGCGCGATGTCGAGCAGCTGGGCGCAGCCCTGATAGGCCTCCGGGTCCGGCTTGTAATGCCGGAACAGCTCGGCTGAGATCACGCAATCCCATGGCAGCCCGGCATGTTTGGCCATGTTGGTGAGCAGTGAGACGTTGCCGTTCGACAACGTCGTGATGAGGTAGCGCTGCTTGAGCCGGGTCAGCCCGACCACCGAGTCCGGCCACGGAGCCAGGCGGTGCCAGGCCCGGTTGAGATGGTCGATCTCGGCGTCCCCGGCCCGGATGCCCGCGGCGCCGAGCAGGTCGACCAGGATCGCGCGATGCAGATCGTCGATCCTGGTCCACGGCAGCTCACCGCGGCGCACCCGGTCCATCGCCGGGGCATAGCCGGCCCGCCATTTATCGGCGAAGGCCGGCCAATCCCGTTGCAGCCCACGGCTTTCGCCGAAGGCTTCCAGCTCACCGATGATGCTGGACCGCCAATCCACGACGGTCCCGAACACATCGAAGGCCAGAGCTCGCATCATGGCTCCAGGACGAGCTTCCCGCGTACCGAACCGTTGGCCAGCGCATCGAGGGCAGCCGCACCCTCGGACAACGGGAACCGCACCGGTGGCGGCGGACGCAACCCGGCGGCCACCAACTTCGTCAGCTCGGCTCCGACCTGCGCCTGGGCGGCCGGGTGGCGGCGCACGAACTCTCCCCAGCCGACACCGACCACGCTGACGTTGCGCAGCAACAGCCGGTTCACCTTGACCGTCGGGATCCCGCCGCCCGCGGCGAAACCGATGACGAGCAGCCGACCTTCTGGGGCCAGCACCCGGATCGCGTCGTCGAAGGCGTCGCCGCCGATCGGGTCGACGACGAGGTCGACGCCCTGGCCGTCGGTGGCTTCCATCACGGCCTCGCGCCAGCCATCGGCCAGCGGCAACACCACGTCGGCGCCGAGCGACGACACGAACTCCTCGGCCCCGGACCGGTGCACCATCGCAATGACCTTGGCGCCCATGGCTTTGGCCAATTGGATCGATGCGGCACCGATGCCGCCCGCCGAGCCGAGGACCAGGACGGTCTCCCCCGGAACCAGCCCGCCGCGACGGGCCAGCGCGAACTGCATCGTGTAGTAGTTGCCCAGCAGCGATGCCGCTTCACCGTCATCGAGACCGTCGGCGGTGGGGATCACGTTGGCCGGTACCGCCGCGACCTGCTCGGCGTACCCGCCGATCATCGAGAACGCCGAAACCCGCTGTCCCGGGGTGAACCCGGAGCCCTCGGGTGCCGAGCGCACCGTTCCGGCCACCTCCATGCCGGGCGTGAACGGCGGTTCCAGCCGCAGCTGGTACTCACCGCGCAGCAACAGCAGATCGGGGAAGCAGACGCCGGCGGCGCCGACGTCGATGATGACGGTGCCCGCATATGCGGGATTACCGGCCAGATCATCGACGTCGACGTACGCCAGCCCGGATGTACCGGTAAGTGCCTGCGCTACAAGCGCTTTCACCAGTCCTAGCCCAGCTTGAAGCTGGCTTGCTGAGCGGCGGAAAGATCGGTGATCTCGCCCCACTTGGCAGCGATGTCATCGACGGAGGGCACGTCGGTGAAGGTGATGCCGTCGTTCTGGAACAGTGCGGTGCGCTGCACCTTGCCACCGCCGACGATGAACACCGAGTCGGTGTCGGGCAGTTCCTCGGTCATCAGGTAGGCCACCACCGGGGCGACGTACTCGGGGGTGAGTTTCTCGAACACCTCGGGCGGCAGGATGTCCTGGGTCATGCGGGTGGCGGCGATCGGGGCGACCGCGTTGGTCTTGATGTTGTACTTGGCGCCTTCCTGGGCCAGCGTGTTGATCAGACCGACCAGGCCGAGCTTGGCGGCACCGTAGTTGGCCTGACCGAAGTTGCCGAACAGACCGCTGGTGGAGGTGGCGACGACGACACGGCCGAAGCTCTGCTCCCGGAAGTGCGGCCACGCCGCACGGATGACGTTGTAGCCGCCGTAGAGGTGCACCTTGAGCACCGCGTCCCACTGCTCGAACGTCATCTTGTGGAAGGTGCCGTCACGCAGGATGCCGGCGTTGGAGACGACGCCGTCGACCTTGCCGAACTCGTCGATCGCGGTCTTGATGATGTTCTCGGCGCCCTCGGACTCGGCGACGCTGTCGTAGTTGGCGACGGCGCGCCCGCCGGCGGCCTTGATCTCGTTGACAACCTCGTCGGCCATGTTGTGGCCGGCGCCGGTGCCGTCGCGGGCGCCGCCCAGGTCGTTGACGACGACGCTGGCGCCCTCGCGGGCCAGCGTCAGGGCGTATTCACGGCCCAGACCACCACCGGCTCCGGTGACGACGACAACACGGTCCTGCACTCCTGGCATGGGGATTCCTCCTCGGTAACGGGCCGCGAAACGGCTCAGCTCCCCTCCTGTATACGGCGGGCGGATAACTGCCGGTTAACCGGGTCGGCTAGCACTCAATCGGGGCCGGGCCGACATGTTTCTGCCATCGAGGGGTCAATTGCCGCCAACGTCGCGGATCCGGAAATCAACCGCGCCCGGCTTTAGTTGAACCAGTCAAGAAAGAGAATCGAGAAGAGGCAGAGGAAATGAAGAAGTTCGGATTCACCGCAGTCATCGCCAGTGGTCTGGCCGCCGCCGTCCTGGGCCTGGCCGGCCCGGCTTCCGCCGATGTGTCCCACCACGGTTGGCTGGATCAGATCGGCCCGCACGTGACCGTGCCGCACGTCGACACCACCGTGCACCAGAGCCACTGAGGCGTCGCCGGGATCGCAGACGAGACACGCGGACAAGTCCCGATGAACCGGTGGGTCCAGTGACCACTGTCACGGGGTCCGGCAGGGTTTAACAGGAATAAACCCCGAGGTCCGCCGGTTGGAATTACGCGGAATGTGTTCCCAAAAAGGATAGAAATAAATGAAGAAGTTCGGAATTCCCGCAGTGCTCGTCAGCGGATTGGCCGCCGCCCTTCTGGGCCTGGCATCACCCGCCTCCGCCGGAGTCGACCACCACCTCTGGGTGCACCAGATGCACCAGAAGGCGACCGCTCCTCAGGTTGACACCACGGTCAAGCACACCAACGTGACTCGCACCAACGCGATGCCCAACCGCTGATCGACAACGAAAAAGGAAGGGGCGCCCCATAATCGGGGCGCCCCTTTCGTTGTGTCAGAGGTCGGGATCAGAGCTTTTCGGCTGTGACGAACGTCGAGAAGCCGGCCGGGTCACGGTGGATCGTTTCGACATAGCGGCCCAGGCGGCGCATCTCGTCGAGGGAGTGCACCCCGGCCGAACGCCAGCCGTGCTCGGCAAGCCACTGCTCGACATCGGCCCGCTGCGGGTCGTCGTACATCAATTCCTGGACATCGAGCGCATGCTGCATGTTGAACGTGGCCGCGAACCGCTCGAAGCGCTCCCGCATCTCCTCGCGTCGTTCACGAGCCGTCACGCCCGCGGTCTCGGCCGCGATCCGACTACCCGGCGCCGACAGTTCGGTGACGAGATCGAAGAGACGATCCTGGGCATCGGCAGGCAGATACATCAACAGGCCCTCGGCCAACCACGCGGTCGGCTGCTGCGCGTCAAAACCCGCTTCCCGCAAGGCCGTCGGCCAGTCGAAGCGTAGATCGACGGGCACTTCGCGACGCTGCGCGGCGGGCTCGACGCCATGCTCGGCCAATGTCGCCGACTTGTACTCCAGCACCTTGGGCTGGTCGATCTCGAACACCGTGGTGCCGGCCGGCCACTCCAGCCGATAGGCGCGGGAGTCCAGGCCCGACGCCAGGATGACGATCTGACGGATACCCGCGTCGACGGCATCGGCGAAGAAGGCGTCGAAGAAATGGGTGCGCACCGCCTGATAACTGCCCATGTGCTCGAAGACCGCGGCGGCCTCGGTATCGACAGCACCGATCTTCTCGACGAGGTCGCCGTCCAACAGTGACTCCCACACGCCGGTTCCGGCACCGGCGACCAGGATCGCCGCGTACGGATCGCGGATCAGCGGGTTCTCCCGGCCGGTCTCCCCGGCCCGGGCGGCGGCGACCATGACGGCCGTCGAGCCCACGCTGGTGGCGATGTCCCAGGTGTCGTCGTGGCTGCGCAGTGAGCTCATCGGGATTCTCCATCCAGTCGGGCGCGCAACAGCGCGCTGTCCAAGCCGAGTTCAGCCAGTTCGTCGGCGCGGACCGGCCGGCCCAACCGGGCCATCTCGTCGGCGCTGTTCACCGCGTCCACATCCCAGCCGTGTGCCGCAAGCCATTCGGCGGCGTCGGCCCGCTCGTCATCGGTGTACATCAGCGCGTCAGCGTCGATATCCAGCCCCAGCGAGGTCCGCATGTGCTCGCCCCGGGCCCGGCGCGCGGCGCGCTTCTCCGGGGTGTAACGGGCCGGGTCCATGGCGAAATCCTCGACCGCCAGGCGGCTGCCGGGTGCGCTGTGGGCGCCGACGAGTTCGAACAGCCGGTCCTGGGCCTCGCCGGGCAGGTACGGCAGCAGACCCTCGGCCAGCCACGCGGTCGGCTGCTCCGCGTCGAATCCGGCGTCGATCAGGGCTGCGGGCCAGTCGTCGCGGAGGTCGACCGGCACCGGGACGTGTTGTGCCCGGGCGACGGCCCCGTGCGCCTCCAGTGTTGCTGACTTGTACTCCAGCACCTTGGGCTGGTCGATCTCATACACCGTGGTGCCGGCCGGCCAGTCGAGCCGGAACGCGCGCGAGTCCAGTCCTGCGGCCAGGATGACGACCTGGCGGATGCCGTCGTGGGTGACCTCGGTGAAGTAGTCGTCGAAGTAGTGGGTACGCACGGCCTGGTAGTTGCGGGCCATGACGTGGATGCGGTGGGCCTCCGGATTGTCGCCGATCCAGTGCGGTTCGCTACCGGCCAACTGCGCCCACGCGGGACCGGCCGCCGCCGCCAGCAGAAAGGCGAACTCGTCACGAATCAAAGGATCGGGTTGTACGGTCTCGGCAGCACGGGCGGCGGCCACTGCCAGCGCGGTGGCCCCGACGCTCTCGGTGACGTCCCAACTGTCGCCCTCGGCCCGACCCGGCCGCACATCGCTCAGATCAGTCATTTGCCAGACAATGCTACCGAAGAACTTAGCCGAGCTATACGGCTATGTGGGGCACCTCACGGTGCCGATGCGTCAGTCGCGCAGTTGCCAGAGCTTGTTCGCCATCAAGAGTTCGAACTTGTCCACGATGACGGCCACGTCGTCGCGATGCCCCACGTAACCGGCATAAAAGCCCATGCCCCACATCACCGCGACCAGCATCTCCACGATCGCCGGGATGTCGGTGTCGGTGCTCAACTCACCGCCCTGGATGGCCTCGTCGACCGCCCACTTGACGAACTCCCGCGAGCTGCGCAGCGCGTCGTGCTCCTCGGAAATCAGTTCGGGATGGCGCTGGGCCTCCAGGACCGAGGTGACCAGAAACGCGGCTGCCGACCGGTCAGTCGATTCCGCATCCATCGCCGCGGCAAAGAACGCCGAAATCCGGTTCAGCAGAGTGGTGGCGTCCCGGGCTTTGGCAATGCCCGCGGCGATCACCTTCGCATTGGTCTGCTCGACCACATCGCGGTACAGGACACGTTTGCTGCTGAAATAATGATTGATTGCCGGCCGGGTGAGATCGGCGCGAATCGCTATCGCCTGAAACGTAGCTGCGTCGTAGCCAAGTTCGCTAAAAACTTCACGGGCAGCACGCACGATGCGTTCACGGGTCTCCGCCGCCTTTGCTGCGGGAGGACGTCCCGGTCCTCGGCTCGCTGTGTGGGCCACGATCAAATTGTGCCACACGTCACCTGAGAGCCCCGATGCCGTCATGTTGGTGTGCGTTATATGCGGCTGACCAGCAAAGCCCCACCGCGCCCGAAATTGGCCGACGAACTAGCGTGGTCCGTTATGTCGGGGGTTGTTTCACGGGAGTCGTACTTCGAGACCGGTCTGGATGTGTTGTCCGATCTCGGGTACGGCGGGCTCAAACTCGCCGAGGTGTGCAACCGGCTGGGCGTCACAACCGGGTCCTTCTATCACTACTTCCCCAACTGGGCGTCCTACACGAAGGAACTCATCGCGCACTGGCGTGAGGCCCGCACCCTGCGGGTGGTCGAGGCGCTGCGCGCCGACCACGATCCGCACCACCGCATCGAGACCATGATCGGCGAGGCGCTGGCCCTGCCCCACGGCGCCGAGGCCGCCATCCGGGTATGGAGCTCGCTGGACCCCGAGGTCTACACCGTGCAGGCCGTGGTGGACCAGTTGCGCTTCGACATCATCTACGAGTCGGCGCTCGAGCTCATCGGCGACGAGCGCAACGCCCGGTACTTCGCGGCGTGGAGCCTGTACCTGATCGTCGGCTTCGAACAGAGCACCCTGCCGCGCGACACCGATGCCCTGCAGTGGATCACCGGCCAGATGCGCGACGCGCTGGAATCGGGCCGGTTCACTCCGGCCGCCGGTTCGGACCAACCGGTCTAACATCGGCGATCATGCTGACCCCGGCCGAGATCTGGCACCGGGCAGCTGACCGCCTGCGCGACGCGCTACGCGCCCGGGACCCCGAATTCGACGCGCTACGCCGCGCCCTGCGGGCCGCCATCGTCCTGCCCATCGCGGCTGCGGTCGGCTTCGCCGTCGGCGGCGACTCCCAGACTCCGCTGTTCGCGATCTTCGGCGCGGTGTCCCTGCTCATCACCGCCGATTTCCCCGGCAACCGGCCCGCCCGGGCGCTCGCCTACGGCGGCCTGGCCGTCAACGGCGTGGTGTTGATCGTGCTTGGCACCGTGCTGGCTCCGTATCCGTGGCTGAGCGTGGCGGCGATGTTCGTCGTCGGCATGGTGGTGTCGTTCTCCGGGGTGCTCAGCGAGATCGTCGCCGCCGGGCAGCGCGCCACGTTGCTGCTGTTCGTCCTGCCGCTGTGCACGCCCGTCGGCCCGATACCCGACCGGCTGCTGGGCTGGCTGATCGCGCTCGTGATCTGCGTGCCTGCCGCGCTGTTCCTGTTCCGGCCGAAGCATCACGACGAGCTGCGCCGCTACTCGGCGCGGGTATGCCGGCTGCTGGCCGACCGGCTCGAGGGCCAGGCCTCGGCCCGCGACGTCACCCGCGCGATGAACAAGCTGTACGAAAGCTTCCTCGGCGCGGACTACCGGCCCGTCGCCCTCAGCGCGGGCAGCCGGGCGCTGGTGCGCGTCGTCGACGACCTCGGCTGGATCTGCGACCAGGTCACCGATGACACCGGGGAATTGCTCGGCGCGATGCGCGACCCGGCGGTGCGGGTGCTGCGAGACAGCGCCGCGCTGCTGCGGATCCATGATCGGGCCGAACGTGCCGCGCGCGGAATCGATCTGCGCGCGGCACTGGGCGAGCAACGCACCGTGGCCCAGGGCAGTTACCGCGACGACATCACGCAGATCCTGGGTACCGCCGACGACGCGGCCGCCGTCGAACTCGGCCGCGGCCTGCTGATCCGGCGCACCATCTCGGCCACCATCGCGGTCACGGGGCGGGTGATCGGCAATGCCGCGCTGGCCGACGCGCGCCCGGTGTGGGCCCGGGTGTTGGGCCGGCGGCTGCCCGAGACCGGCGCCGCCGACTGGGTGATGCCCGAGGCTGTCGCGGTCGCGGCCATCGCCAAGGGCCTGGTGGCCACGCGGGCGGTGGTGCTGCGCAACAGTCTGCGCACCGGGTTGGGACTGGCCGTGGCGGTGGCCGTCACGCACGTGTTCCCGGTCCAACACGGATTCTGGGTGGTGCTGGGCGCGATGTCGGTACTGCGCAGCAGCGCACTGACCACCGGGACGCGGGTGCTGCGGGCCGTGGCCGGCACCGCGATCGGATTCGTGCTGGGCGCGGTGCTCATCGAGTTCGTCGGGGTGGACCCCGTGGTGTTGTGGATCCTGTTGCCCCTCGTGGCATTCGGGTCCGCCTACGTGCCCGAGGTCGGATCGTTCATCGCCGGGCAGGCGGCGTTCACCATGATGGTGCTGATCAACTTCAACCTGATCGTGCCGACGGGCTGGCGCGTGGGGCTGGTCCGGGTCGAGGACGTCGTCGTCGGCGCGATGGTCGGGATCGTGGTGTCGCTGCTGTTGTGGCCACGGGGCGCGACGGCGTCGGTGTCGAAGGCGATCGACCAGGCCCGCGCGGCGGGTGCGCAGTTCCTGAAGTACGCCGTTCTTCGCGTGACCCGGGGCGCCTCCGAACAGGCCACCGACCGCGTCGTCGCCCTGGGACACGACGCGCTTTCGGCCTCCCGGACCCTTGATGATGCTGTCCGCCAATACCTTTCGGAGAACGGTGGGCCCAGCGACCAACGCGCTCCGGTGGTGCGCGCAGCCAACCGGGCCAACCGGGTGCGGGCCGCGGCCGAGCTGATCGCCGACGTCGTGCCGCCGCCGCTCGGCGTCTACCCACGCACCCGCGAAGTGATCGAGGAGCACGCCGCGGCCATCTGCGCCCGGCTCACCGGCGCCGACGCCACCGCGGTGCTGGTGCCGATCGGGGAGAGTTTCGTGGTGTCGTTACGCGCCGAGGCCGCCGGAACGGATCTTGCCGTTTCGGCGGCCCTGCCGCTGGTGGCGGCTGCAGCGCATCTCGGCGAGCTGGAGCTGTTGTACCCGCAGCCCGCCGAGTCGGTGGGTTAGCCCGTCAGCTCAAAGGCCGGTGGGGCATCAGGGCATTCGGCGGGATCTGGCCGAACTTGCCCGCCTGGTAGTCCTCCAGCGCCTGGATGAGCTCGGACTTCGAGTTCATCACGAAGGGGCCGTAGTGGAAGACCGGTTCCCGGATCGGCTGACCGCCCAGCAGCAGAACTTCCATCGCGGGCCGGTTCGAGTCCTGGGTTCCCTCGGCCGACACCGTGATCCGGTCGCCGGGGCCCAGTACCGCGAGCTGGCCCTGATGGATCGGGTGGCCGACCGGGCCGACGCTGCCGCGTCCGCTCAGCACGTACACCAGCGCGTTGAAATCACGGTTCCACGGCAGGTTGAGCTGCGCACCCGGTTCGATCGTGGCGTGCGCCAGGGTGATCGGGGTGTGTGTCGCACCCGGTCCCTGAGCACCGTCGATCTCACCGGCGATGATCCGGACCAAGGATCCGCCGTCCTGAGAGGACAGCAGCTTGGCGTCGGGACCCTCGATGGCCTGGTAGCGCGGGGTCGCGAACTTGTCCTTCTTGGGCAGGTTCACCCACAGCTGGATGCCGTGGAACGTGCCGCCGTTCTCGACCAGTTCGGCCGGCGGGGTCTCGATGTGCAGGATGCCCGATCCGGCGGTCATCCACTGGGTGGCGCCGTCGGTGATCAGGCCGCCACCGCCGTGTGAATCCTGGTGGGCGAAACGGCCGTCGATCATGTAGGTGACGGTTTCGAACCCGCGGTGCGGGTGCCAATCGGTGCCCCGGGGCTCGCCGGGCTGGTATTCCACCTCACCCATCTGGTCCATGTGGACGAACGGGTCGAGGTCTGCGGCGCTGACTCCACCGAACGCACGCACGACGGGGAATCCCTCGCCTTCGAATCCGCGCGGGCCGGTCGTGATGGAGCGGACCGGGCGTTCGGTGTCCGACGCCTGAGCTGCCGCGATGCGGGGCAGGGTCAAGGTGTCTGCGGTGATGGCTGGCATCTCCTACCTCCAATTTGTAGTCTGATGCCAGGTATAACCGGACTGCGGTCCGATTATTCCTCAGGAATCTTTCCCCTGGTCAGGCGAGGGCCGCCAGGGCGGCCTCGCGGGCCTCGGCAGCCGACTCGGTGTCCAGGACCGCCTCGGCCGCGGAGCGACACTGTTGCAACGTCACCTGCGCGATCCGCGCGCCCACCGCGGCGATCGCCGCCGGCGCCATCGACAACGACGTCACCCCGAGCCCCACCAGGACGGCGGCCAACAATGGGTCCGCCGCGGCCTCACCGCACACTCCGACCGGCTTGCCCGCCACCGCTCCCGCCCGCGCGGCCAACCCCACGAGGGCCAGCACCGCGGGCTGCCACGGATCCGTGAGGGCGGCCAGGTCGGCCGACATCCGGTCGGCCGCCATCGTGTACTGCGCGAGGTCGTTGGTGCCGATCGACAGAAACTCGACGTGCTCGAGAATCTTGTCGGCCAACAGTGCCGCGGCGGGCACCTCGATCATCACGCCGGGGCTGAGCCCATGCGAACGCACTTTGGCGGCAAAGCTTTTCGCCTCGGCCGCAGTGGCGATCATGGGCGCCATCACCCACGGCTGCTGGCCGGTCGCCTTGGCGGCGGCGGCCACCGCCTCGAGCTGGTGCTCCAGCAGGCCGGGATTGCCCTCGGCGATCCGGATACCACGCACGCCGAGTGCAGGGTTCGCCTCTTCGGGGTGCCCGGCGAACTTCAGGGGCTTGTCCGAGCCCGCATCGAGCGTACGGACCACGACTTTCTGCCCGGCGAAGGCCTCCAGGACCTCCCCGTAGATCTTGGCCTGTTCCGCCACGGTCGGCTCGGTGTCCCGGTTCAGGAAGCACAGCTCGGTGCGGAACAGCCCGACGCCTTCGGCAGGGGTTTCCCGCGCCGCCCTTGCGGCCGCGCCATCCTGCACGTTGGCCAGGATCGCGACGGCGTGACCGTCTGCCGTCGCACCGGGACCGGTCCACTCCCGGACCGCCTGGGCATCGCGTTGAGCGGCGGCCACCGCTTCGGCGGCAATGGATGGGTCCGGGTCAGTGGTCAGGGTGCCCGCGGTGCCGTCAAGCAGGACCATGGCACCGGCGGTGACGGAATCGAGCCCGCTCACCGCCACGACGCACGGAATCCCCAGCTGACGGGCGATGATCGCGGTGTGACTGGTCGGCCCGCCGAGCGTAGTGGCCAGCCCGACCACCAGCTGCGGGTCCAGCCCCGCGGTGTCGGCCGGCGCCAGGTCCTCAGCGCACAGGATGGATGGGATATCCGGCAGCGGCACACCAGGTTCCGGCAGTCCGGACAGTTCGGCGATCACCCGGTCGCGGATATCGCGCAGATCGGTGACGCGTTCGGCCATCAGCCCGCCGATCTGCGTGAACAGGTCCACGAACTGGTCGACGGCCTCGGTCACGGCACGGACCGCGGGCGCCCCGGCGGCGATCCGTTTGTCGGCAGCCCCCAGCCAGGCCCGGTCCTGGGCCAGCGTCGCGGTGGCCGCGAGAACTTCTGAGGCGGCGCCCGTGGCATGCGCGGCCCGGTCTCGCAGCCGGGTCGCGACCTCCGTCGCCGCGGCGGCGAAACGCTCAGCCTCGGCCGGCCGGTCCGCCTCATCGACGTCGCCGGCAGGAACCTGAATCTCCGGAAGCCTGCTGACCCGGATCACAGGTGCGTACCGCACACCCGGGACCACCGGAACCCCACGGAAGACGGTGGGTGATGCCACCGACGATGTAGTGCCCATGTGAGACAGATTACAAGAAAGCGTTGACAAGTCAACACAGTCAAGCGTAAAACAACACATATCAACATTTGATCGCGCTTGAACCCACACAAACGGAGGCTCATGTACGCCGAGGAGCGCCAGCAGGCCATCGCCGCGCTGGTCATGAGCAGGGGCCGCGCCTCAGTCGCCGAACTGGCGCAGACATACGACGTCACCACCGAGACCGTCCGCCGCGATCTGGCCGTGCTCGACAAAGCCGGCGTCGTGCGCCGCGTCCACGGCGGGGCGGTACCGGCCCAGATGCTGCATCTCGTCGAAGCCGGGGTCGGTGAACGCGACACCACCCGCGCCGCGCAGAAAGATGCCATCGCCGCGGCCGCTGTCGACTTCTTCCCCCTCACCGGTGCCAGCGTGCTGCTGGACGCGGGGACGACCACCGCCCGCGTCGCCTCCCAACTACCGGCGGATCGGGAACTCACCGTGGTGACCAACTCGGTCCCGATCGCCGGCCTCCTCGCCACGGTGCCGACCGTCACCCTGCAGTTGCTCGGCGGACGGGTCCGCGGGCTCACCCAGGCCGCCGTCGGCGAGCACGTACTGCGCGTACTCGAAACCCTGCGGGTGGACGTCGGGTTCATCGGCACCAACGCCATCAGCGTGCGGCACGGACTGTCGACCCCCGACACCGAGGAAGCAGCGGTGAAGCGGGCCATGGTGCAGGCCGCGAATTACGTCGTGGTCGTCGCGGACTCGTCAAAAGTCGGTCAAGAGGACTTCGTCAGCTTCGCCCCCATCGACAGCGTCGACACCCTGATCACCGACGCCGAGATCTCCGACGCCGACCGCGCGCTGCTCACCGGGCACGGCGTCGAGGTGGTGATCGCGTGATCATCACCGTCACCCCGAACCCCAGCCTGGACCGCACCGTCACCGTGGGATCGCCGTTGATCCGCGGAGCGGTGCAGCGCGTCGATTCCGTCACCGTCGAACCGGGCGGCAAGGGCATCAACGTGGCCCGTGCGTTGACCTTGGCCGGCGTCGCCGCCGAGGCCGTGTTGCCCGCGGGCGACTCTGATCCTCTTCTCGGTGCTCTGCTGACGCTTGGTGTGCCGTTCACCAATGTTCCGATCGCAGAGCCTGTCCGCACCAACCTGGCGATCACCGAATCCGACGGCACCACAACCAAACTCAACGAACGTGGCGCTGTTGTGGACGCTGACGCACTCGGGGCGTTGACCCGCTGCGTACTGGCCAAGGCGCAGGGTGCGTCGTGGGTGGTGCTGTCCGGATCGCTGCCGCCCGAGATACCGCTCGACTGGTACGCGCAGGTGGTCTCGCTGCTGGCACCGCTCGACTGCAGGGTGGCCGTCGATACCTCCGAGGCACCGCTGGCCGCGCTGGCCGCCGGATTCGAGGCGGCCGCGCCGGATCTGATCAAGCCCAATGCCGAAGAGCTGGCCGATCTGGCGGGAGTGCCGGCGGCGGAATTGGAAAGTGCTGCAGCCCAGGGCGATATGTCGCCGGTGGTGGCCGCTTCTCGTGCACTCGTCGGGCGAGGTGTCGGCGCCGTGCTGGCCACGCTCGGTGCCGCCGGCGCGGTGCTGGTCGATGGGTCGGGCGCCTGGCTCGCGACGCCGCCGCCGATCGTGCCCCGCAGCACCGTCGGTGCAGGGGATTCTTCCTTGGCGGGTTATCTACGCGCCGTCGTCGCCGGTGTCGAAGCCCCGCAGCGACTACAGATGGCGGTCGCCTACGGCAGTGCCGCCGCCGCGCTGCCCGGATCGGCCCTCCCCGGCCCCGACCAACTCGACCTCGACGCAGTCCGTACCCACCCCATGAAGGTGTCGCTATGAATCAACCGATCATCACCCCCGGGCTGGTCCTGCTCGATGTCGACGCGGGCAGTGACAAGGAAGCGGTCATCGCGCGTCTGGTCGGCGCACTCGCCGAGGCGGGCCGCACCAGCGACACCGAAGGCCTGGTAGGCGCGGCGATGGCCCGCGAGGCCCAATCCGCCACCGGACTACCCGGCGGCATCGCGATTCCACACTGCCGCTCCCCCTACGTCGATACGCCCACAATCGGCTTCGCCCGACTCTCCCCTAAGGTCGACTTCGGCGCCCCCGACGGTCCGGCCGATCTCGTGTTCCTGATCGCCGCTCCGGAATCCGGTGGGGCCGAACACATGAAGCTGCTGTCCAGCCTGGCCCGGGCGCTGGTCCGCAAGGATTTCGTGGCGTCGCTGCGGGACGCCGGGAGCGTCCCTGAGGTGGTGACGCTCGTCGACGATGTGGTGAACCCGGCGCCTGCCGTCCCTGCGCCTGTCCCGGTTGCTGAACCCGCCGCTGAGCCGGTCAAAGCGGTGTCGATCGTCGCGATCACGGCCTGCCCCACCGGTATTGCGCACACCTACATGGCGGCCGATGCACTCAAGCAGGCCGCCGAGACCGCCGGGGTGGAGTTGACCGTCGAAACTCAAGGGTCTTCCGGCAGCACGCCCGTGTCCGCGGCCACCATCGCCGCGGCGAATGCCGTCATCTTCGCCACAGACGTCGGCGTCAAGGACAAGCAACGCTTCGCGGGCAAGCCCGTCATCGCCTCCGGCGTCAAACGCGCCATCAACGAGCCCGACGCCATGATCTCCGAAGCCGTCAGTGCCGCAGGCAATCCCAATGCCCCGCGGGTGACCGGATCTGTTGACGAGGCCGCTCCGGCCGCGTCGGGCGACGTGGGCTGGGGTACCCGTACCCGCCAGATCCTGCTCACCGGCGTGAGCTACATGATCCCGTTCGTCGCGGCCGGTGGTCTACTCATCGCGCTGGGCTTCCTGTTCGCCGGATACGACATCGGCAATACCCCTGATGGCGCGGAACCACTGGCCTACGGGATGAACTCGCTGGGCCACCACATCGCCGTCACCAACACGCTGGCAGACCTGCCGCCGGGTGGGCTGACGCAGTATCTCGGGGCGGTGTTGTTCACGCTCGGCGGGCTGGCCTTCATGTTCCTGGTGCCTGCCCTGGCCGGTTACATCTCCTTCGCGATCGCCGACCGGCCCGGTATCGCACCGGGTTTCACCGCGGGAGCCGTGGCCGTCTTCGTCGGCGGCGGGTTCATCGGCGGCATCGTCGGCGGTTTGATCGCAGGGTTCGCCGCACAGTGGATCAGTTCCTTCAAGGTGCCGCAGTGGTTCCGGGGGCTGATGCCCGTGGTGGTGATCCCGCTCGGTGCGTCGCTCATCGTCGGTCTGCTGATGTTCCTGCTGCTCGGGCGGCCGTTGGCCGCGCTGACCACCGGCCTGACCAATTGGCTCAGCGGCATGACCGGAACCTCGGTCGTGGTGCTCGGGGTGATTCTCGGGTTGATGATGTGCTTCGACCTCGGCGGCCCGGTCAACAAGGCGGCATATGCATTCGCCACCGCGGGCCTCAATGTCGCCGACCCCGCCACTCTCCGCATCATGGCCGCGGTGATGGCCGCCGGCATGGTGCCGCCGCTCGCGATGGCGTTGGCCTCGACCCTGCGACCGGGGCTGTTCACTGAACCTGAGCGCGAGAATGGCCGTGCTGCATGGCTTCTCGGAGCATCCTTCATCTCCGAAGGTGCCATCCCGTTCGCCGCGGCGGACCCGCTGCGGGTGATTCCGTCGATGATGCTCGGCGGCGCCGTCACCGGCGGGCTGATCATGGCGTTCGACGTCACGCTGAAGGCACCGCACGGCGGCATCTTCGTGTTCTTCGCGATCGGCAACCTGCTGTGGTTCCTGGTCGCCCTGGCCGCTGGCACCGTCATCGCCGCCCTGGCCGTCATCATGGCCAAGCAATTCGCCAAACCAGCTGTCACCACACCGGAAACCCCGGCGCTGGCCACCACTTAAGTCACAACCCTAAGGAGAAACAATGCCCAGCAAGACTGTCACCGTCGGTTCCGCCATCGGCCTGCACGCCCGCCCCGCAGCGATCATCGCCGAGGCTGTGGTCAACGCCGGAGTCCCGGTCACCCTGTCGATGGATGGTGGCGAGCCCGTCGACGCCGGTTCGGCCCTGATGATCATGACGCTGGGTGCCGCCAAGGGAGCTCAGGTGACCGTGGAATCCGACGACACTGACGCGTTGGCCACTGTGGCGGGGTTGGTCGAACAGGATTTGGACGCGTAAGGCCTACCGCTCGGCGTGGCGGGCGATGAGTGCGAGTTCAGCCTCGCCAGCCTGTTCCGGGGTAGAAAACGGCATATTTGTCCCAACGAAGTCCCGAGCTTCACGAAAGTCCATGCCCTGCTCGACGAACATATTCACTGTGCCGACATGCAATACCGCTGTCGCACGCTTGGCGGCCACCCCGGCCACGAACCGGATCTCGTCGGCCAGCTGCGCCTCGGTCAGCTTCGTCACCTTTGGATCCAGGTCCAGCTGGGCAACCGAACCGCTGAGGTAGGCAGTAACAGTCACTGTGCCCGGCGGGTTGGTTATCTGCACCACCGGAATCTGCTCCTGGTCTTCGGGCTCACCCTCGCCATCGATGGCACCGAAGCCGTCGTCCTCCACTTCCTCGACTTCGCGGCCGGAGTAGTCATAGACCGCGTCGAGGTCGCCGTAATCGTTGCCAGGGTTCACATCGCCTGCCGCGTCGTCGGGCAGAGCGTCGAGTCCCGATCCATCGTCGAACACCGGGGTGCCAAAGTCGAGAGCGTCGAGACCGTTGTCGTTGCTGTCGTCGTCCCAGTCGTCCGAACCGTGAGGCGTCATGCGTCAGTGATATCCCATCGCATTCCATCGGTCGACCCCGATGTTGTCCGCGGCGCCGCAAATGGCGCTATCGGCCTGCCCGAACGCGCCCGCCTTGCCGCGTGCAACACTCACCGCGGACACAAAGCGTCATCACCCTCACCTGGGCACCCTTATGATTGCCTGCGTGCGATTAGCCGGACGGCTTGACGTGAGACGATGCGTTTCTGAACGGGCCGGATTTTGTTTGCTGAAAGTGCATCAGCACACTGCAGACATGTCCGATATCATTGGGGGAGTGTGAGGCGTGCAGCGCTTAGCCGTGATGCTGCTGGCAGTTTTGTTGGCCCTATTCAGTGCGCCTCCGGCGTTTGCGATCGATCCACCCGCGATCGACGCCGCGGCCCTTCCACCTGATGAAACCGGTCCCGATCAGCCGACGGAACAGCGCAAGATCTGTGCGGCGCCGACGGTCATGCCGAATTCGAACTTCGCCGACAAGCCGTGGGCGGCCGACTACCTGAAGCTGGCCGAGGCGCAGAAGTTCGCAACTGGCGCCGGCGTAACTGTCGCGGTCATCGACACCGGGGTCAACGGGTCGCCCCGGGTTCCGGCCGAGCCAGGTGGCGACTTCGTCGACGCCGCAGGCAACGGGATGTCCGACTGTGATGCCCACGGGACCCTGACCGCATCGATCATCGCCGGACGCCCGTCCCCGACTGACGGATTCGTCGGTGTGGCCCCCGATGCGCGACTGATTTCGCTGCGTCAGACGTCAGTGGCGTTCCAGCCCAAGGGTTCGCGCCAGGATCCCAACGACCCGAACTCCACCCAGACCGCGGGCTCGATTCGCAGCCTGGCCCGTTCGGTGGTCCACGCGGCCAACCTCGGCGCGCAAGTGATCAACATCAGTGAGGCCGCCTGCTACAAGGTGACCCGCCGGATCGACGAGAGCAGCCTGGGCGCGGCCATCAACTACGCGGTGAACGTCAAGGGCGCGGTGATCGTCGTCGCCGCCGGCAACACCGGCCAGGACTGCACCCAGAACCTGGCGCCGGATCCGTCGGTCCCCGCCGATGCGCGTGGTTGGAAGGGCGTTCAGACGATCGTCAGCCCGGCCTGGTACGACCCGCTGGTGCTCACCGTCGGCAGCGTCGGCCAGAACGGCCAGCCGAGCAATTTCTCGATGTCGGGTCCGTGGTTGGGCGCGGCCGCCCCCGGCGAGAATCTCACCGCGCTGGGCTATGAGGGCCAGCCGATCAATGCCACCCCCGGTGAGGACGGCCCGGTGCCGCTCAACGGCACGTCGTTCTCGGCCGCGTTCGTCTCCGGTCTGGCAGCGCTGGTCAAGCAGCGCTTCCCGGATCTGACCCCGGCCCAGGTCATCAATCGGATCACCGCCACCGCCCGCCATCCCGGCGGCGGGGTCGACAACTACGTCGGTGCCGGCGTGGTCGATCCGGTGGCCGCCCTGACATGGGAGGTTCCCGAGGGTCCGGCCAAGGCGCCGTTCCGCGTCAAGGAAGTTCCACCGCCGGTGTACATCCCGCCGCCAGATCGCGGCCCGATCACCGGTGTGGTGGTCGCGGGCGTCGCGCTGGCACTGATCCTCGGGATCGCTGCGATGACCCGACGCGCGTTGCGGCGGCGCCCGTGAACTTCCTGCGGCGGCATTTCGGTTTCCGATTCACCACGGGGCACGCCATCTGGGCGGCCACGCTGATCCCGGCCTGCATCGCGGTGTGCCTGCACTTCAAGCTGCTGTGGCTGGGAATCACGCTGTCGGTGCTGATCGCGATCTTCTCGGTGCTCACGATCCGCGGATACCGGCTCACCGGCTGGGTCAGAGCGCTCTTCTCGTGGCGGCGGCGCCACCGCAGCACCCCCGATGTGCCCTCGGAGCCTGCCGTCGGGGCCACCGTCATGCCGGGCGATCACGTCGCCGTGCGCTGGCAGGGCGACTACCTGGTCGCGGTAATCGAGTTGATACCAAGGCCTTTCACGCCGACGGTGATCGTCAACGGCGATGCCGTCTCTGACGACACCGTCAGCACCAAACTGGTCGAAAAGCTGCTACGGGCGCACTGCCCCGACCTGGAGGCCGATGTCGTGTCGGCCGGCTACCGCGTCGGCAAGACCGCACCGGCCAGCCTGGTGGCGCTTTACGAGCAGGTGGTGGGCCCGTACCCGGCGCCGGCGAACCGGCGCACCTGGATCGTGCTGCGTGCCGACCCGGAGAAGACCCGGCGCTCGGCCCAGCGCCGCGACAGCGGGGTGTCCGGGTTGGCCCGGTACCTGGTGGCGTCAGCCACCCGCATCGCGGATCAGTTGGCCAGCAACGGAATCGACGCGCGGTGCTCGCGCAGTTTCGACGATTACGACAAGGCCACCGAGATCAGTTTCGAGAAGGAAACCTGGTCGCTGATCAAGGGCCGTAGTACCTTCACCGCGGCGTACAACGCGCCCGGCGGTCCGGACGTCTGGTGGTCGGCCCGCGCCGATCACACCACGACGTGCGTACGGATTCGTCCCGGGGCGGCTCCGACGTCGACGGTGTTGTTGACGACGTTGTCCAATCCGACTACGCCGCGAGGGTTTTCCTGCCTCTACGGCGGGCAGCGGGCGGCCCTTCAGGGCCTCACGCCGGTCACCGACAAGCACTACGACCTGCCGATCGGCTCTGCCGGCGTGCTCGTCGGCGAGACCTCGGACCGCTACCCGGTGTACATGCCGTTCGACAACGTCGACGTCAGCATCAACCTCGGGGACGCCCGGCTGTTCACCCAGTTCGTCATCCGCTCCGCCGCATCCGGCGCGGTGGTGACCCTCGGGCCGCAGTTCCGCGAATTCGCCACGATGATCAACGGCCGCGTCGGGCGGGTCCCGCGCGTCGCGTGGCCGAACGCCACGACCTACCTTGGTCCGCATCAAGGCGTCGGCCGAGTGATCATGCGGCCCAACTTCATTGACACACCGCGACACCGGCAGCTGCCCATCACGTTGATCAATCCGCGTGAAGAGAGCCGCTACCAGATGGCGCTGGAGCAATGACATCAAGCTTCCTGGGAGAGGGGTCCCAGAAAGGTCGGGAGGAACTATGACGGACGAGATGCATCCACAGGTCGCTGCGGTCCTGCGTCAAGCGCAACAGCTGCAGTCACTCATGGACGACCAGCTACACAAGATGAACACCGAAACGTTCACTGCGGCAGACGAAGCCGAGAGCGTCGAAGTCACGCTCAACGGGCATCATCATCTGATCGACGTGTACATCAAAGATGGACTGCTGCGACTGGGCGCCCAAACCGTTGAGCAGCGACTCAACGAAGCGATTCAAAAGGCAACAGCCGCAGCCACCTCGTCAATCGAGGCCGACCGGGAACGGCTCGATGCGATGGTCGCAGAGTTGACTGAGGACGGTATGCCACGGGGCTGAGGTGCGTTCCGGGATTTCGTATTGGCGCGCATCATCGAGCCGACCAGCACCGCTCGATTCGCGTGCGCGCCAGACCGGCATCAAAACCGCCGACCACCGCACCGTGACCTATCGCCTGCCGAAGTTCGCCAACGGGCCGACGCTGATCCAATCAAATGGACGGAGAGTACGTGAGTGGACTGAGAGTATTTTCGATGGCGATCCTGGGCATCTGCGCCGTGGCGTGCGCAGCCTGGGCCGGATTTGCCCTGTTCCAGGGTGATTATCTGACCGCGTTGATAGCCGTTGGGGCCACCATATTCTGGCTCGCTCCTGCACGCGTCTGGCAGATTATGCCTACCGCCATCGCACGGGGCACATGCGATGCTCAGGGGACCACGATCCGTGTTGACAAGCGCGTCGACATTCTGTTGTTCATCGGTGTCATTGCCGGTGTGCTCGCCCTCGGCTCCGCCGGTGTGCTCGGGGCGATGAATAGACTTTTCATTCCCCTGCCTCCCGACATTGGCCCGATGTTCGCCATGGCCTTTATCGGGCCGGCGTTGGTGTTCGCCGCCGCCCTAGTCCTGACGGTCAAGCGCGGGGGCATCGGTTTTGTCCGGCTGACAGCTGACGGCTTCACGTTCGTCGAGGCGTTCTCAACGAACAGCGGTAAGTGGTCACAGGTGGTCGACATCGTAGATCGAGCACCCGACAGTGTGCCGGCAAAGAGTCCGCTGGTCATGGTAATGGCGGACGGCGATTTCAAGATGATCAAAGAGTCGTCGCTGTACTCCCCCAACGGAGCGGCCCTGCTGAAGTTCCTGCGGTTCTACTGGCTCAACCCCGACAGTCGCTCCGAGCTCACCGATGACCGTGCACTTGAGCGGCTACGCCAGGTCCAACTGGATCCCAACTCCACACCGATCTAGGTGTGCGCCTCCACCGGACCCAAATGCTGGTGCGCTAGAACATTTTGGTGTCCTGCAGGCCCCCAGTCAGTGCTTATGCTCGTAATCAACTACAGGAGAGAGAGCACGAAGCGTGGGATTTGTTGACGCCTATTCTTGGGGCAACTGGGGCTACGGTATGTATGACCGCAGTGAGGGTCTCCAAAAAGACGACCGGCATGTCGGCTGGGCCATGGCCGGATACGGCAATGACGCGGTCGGTTTTCTCCAGCCAGCAGGCGAAGGTATTGCAAAGGCACTGGGCAACGCCCGCGCTGCTGAGGCAATGGCCACTCCGATCATCCAGGCAGGCCTGTTCGCCATGATGGCGATGTCCAATACGTGCGGATTCGGCGACCCCAATACAGGTGATCAGTTCAGCCAAGGTGCCGCGAAGTTCGGCGATGCAAAGAACAAGCTCGAATCATCAGCCCGCCCTGCAAGCTGGGAAGGCGATGCCGCCAACGCGTATGACGCGCGCAACCGTGAACATAGTTCGCGAGTCGATCGACTGAAGAAAGCCGACGAGGCGATCCAGAACGCCATCAAGAGCGAGGCAGAGCAAAATGACGTCACTCGCAAGATGCTCGATCGCTGCCAGACAGTTCTGGGTCTGTCTATCATCCCGGCCATCGCACTGAATGCGGTTCCCGGTTGGGGCCAAGCCGCCTCGCTGGTATTTCAAACGGCAGCAGTCGCCGGTACGTTGCCGCCCGCCGAGTGGAGGTATCTCGACCTCATCGATAACTCCGCCCGCAATGCCACGTTGATTCGACGCGCCGGCGCCACCTACGACGAGGTTGCTGCCCAAGCCGGGGACTGGCCCGGAGCGTGCCGTTAGCGTGATAAACAACAACGTTCTCCGGCATACCTCTGAGTACAACGAAGGGAGATCGGCGTGCCCGACGATCTGAACGTTCTCGCAGAAGATCTGAATCAGCGCGGCGGGACACAACGGGCCGCTGCTGGCGACTTCAGTGCCGCCGACGCGGTGACCGACGGCGCGCCGATGGCAGTCTTCGTGACCCACGGCTTGGTATGTTCTGTAGCCACCGCGGCGCTCGGTGCAGCGCAAGCATCGCGAACGGCCGCCACAAAGGCGATGAACAAGGTCTCCAGTGAGCTCGCCGAGGCGCTCGACATCGGCGCTGCCGATTACCGACGCACCGACCATCACGAACAGAGCAACCTCGACGGCCAGATGCACCCGCGTTGACCGCTGCCTTCGTCTAGGTTTCGGCGAGCGCGAATATCCGGCCGATCGAAACCTGCGGCCTGGCCCACACCGAGCTGCCGTCCACCTTGTGCAAGGGCTACATCGGCGCACGCCGTGTTTCCTGCACCGGCGCCCACTGGGGTATCCATCGGCGTGACCCGCGCAGTGCTGGACACCGCCATCAACGACGGCAAGTCTCATGAGTTCTGCGCAAGTTTTGGCATGTTGAAAGCGCGTGGCCTGTTTGAGGCGTATGTGGCCAAGTCCGACGTCCTAGCCGGGCCCAAAGCTGCTGTGACCCAAGGATTCGCCAATGCTCGCGACGGCGTGTTGGGTGGATTTCATACGCAACCTGCACACCGCGGTGGCGGTCAAACGCCCGCGGCAGTCAGCTTCCCTGCGTTCGCCGCATTCTCGCCGGCCCGTGGCAGAGGAACTGGTCGGACAATCCGATCGAACGACTCACCAAGGGCATCAAACGCCGCGCCATCGCAGTGGGATAGTCGCCAACTCGGGCAGCGTTCATCATCGAACCCACCCACGACGGATGGCAAGCCGCCCGCCGCTAGCGCTCCGATGTCTCGAGGACGACTACGCCCTGTCATCGCAGCCAAGAGCACCCGGGCGACACTTGCTGACCAACACCAAATCACCTAGCGGTCAACATGACTCGTTGTTCGCACGCGTGAACGGCGCCGGATCCGAAGCCCATTGCTCATTGGGACGCGGCCACCGTCCACATGTGCCGCGCACACCCATTGGTGCATACATTTGCCGCCGAAGTTGCAGGGCCTCCATCTTCGGGAGGCCTCGACACCTATCCCCGGCAGCAACGCGCCCGCTCTGCAAAGAAAACAAAAAGAGCCGCCTCACCCACGCATGCAGCGGCGGGGGTTCGCGGGTAACCCCCGAACCCCCGCCTAAGCCGAAATCATCGACCGCAGGGCAGAAATGTAGCGCCCTACCCTGCGGCTACTTCTTGGTGTCCTTCGCATCCGGGCGCGCACGACGGCCAATAACCGCCTCGGTGTACGCGCGGTCTTCCTTGTAGAGGTCCTCGTCCTCGGACAGGTTGGGGTTGCGGCGCTTCTCCTTGCCCTGGCCCTGACCATGGCCACCGCCCATGCCACCCATACCGCCGCCCATACCGCCCGCGCCGGCACCGCCCGGTGTGCCGGGGACTCCGCCGCCGCCACGTGCGGCCGCGGGAGATGGCGCCACCGAGTCCGCTCCGACGGCGGGGCCCAGCGGCATCGACGGCATACCGCCGCCGCCACCGCCCATACCGCCACCGCCGCCCGCACTGGCGGGCTTCAGGCTGGGTTCCCCGACGCCGGGCATCTCCGGCATACCCTCAGTTCCCTTCGGAAGGCCACTCGGCATTCCCCCGGAAGGTGCGCCACCACCCGACGGAGAGCCACCGCTCGGTGAGCCGCCACCGCTGGGAGAACCACCACCCGACCCCTGACCGGCCGACGGATCAGCACTGGCCGGCGACATCGACGGCATATCGGGCATCTTGGGCGCTTCGGGCATCCCGGGAGCACCGCCAGGGCTTCCACCAGGGCTTCCACCGGGGCCTCCGGGCGTGCCGGTGCCTGGGACCGCCACGGGTGCCTCACCGTCGCATACCGCCGGAAGATCCTTGCCGATCGCTGGGGGATAACGCGGCGCAATCTCCGACAGATATACATTCGCGTAGTGGTCTAATGCATCGTTGGATGCCGTCTGCAGCCTGTCCCATTCGTCGCCACGGGTTTTCGCATCCTTCCAGCTATTTTCCCGGTCCTTTTGGCGGAAAAGGTTTACGTCCGCCATTGTGGGATGCTCTGCGACAAGCTTGTCATGCGCGTCAACGAATGTTGTCGCCTCGTGGCTCAGCTTTCCGCATTCAGCGCTCATTTCTTTCCACCAAGTGGTCAAGCTTTTCGCGGTGGCGTCGCACGCTTCCGCAGCGGGACCATGCCAACCCTGGACAGTTTTCGCGAAGATATCGCCGTGCATCGCCACGACAGGAACGTACTTATCCCACTCATCTCTAAACCACTTAAGTGAGCCCGCCTGAGGATCGTGACCCTGATGTATTTTCTCCGCGATTATGTCCCAATTGTCATCGTCCTTGGCCCCCTCCTTCAGAAAGACCTCGCCCTTGATCGGCAATGAATCGAGAATCAACTTCCGGTTAGGAATTGCCGTCTCGACCTGGGGCGGTGCAGCACCGTCGCTCATCTGGCTGTTCAGCGCTGCCGTCTTCTGTTCTTGGATCGTCTTGTAGGCACCCGCAGCAGCTCGCAGAGCGCCCCCAATCCGGACTCCCTCTCGCTCCCCAGCCTTAAGGGTCGACGCCAGTCTTACGCTAGACGCCCTCAGTTGGCCCGTCAGCTTGCTGGTGATTAGCAATCCATCCGGCTCTGCCGGCCGATCCGGCGGCGACGGGGGCAGAGGCGTTTCGTATTCGCCGGCTGTGCTCTCCAGCCCCTCCGTCGTGTACTGCAATCCATCGCCCGACCCAGGTACACCCATTTCAATTCATCCTCTCTGCACCGGCGAGGCCAGCCTTGACCACCGCCGAAATGCTCAGCAACCTCGCCCCCCGAGCGATCTGCTTAGGTGCCCGACACGCGCCACCGATGTTCAGGAGCCAATCCTAAGGGCCCAACGAAGGTGCAAAACCCGCAAAATCTTTCTCGGGTCACCCCGTTGGTTGTCCCGGATCCTGGTCACCCGTCGCTGATTCCTGCTCGAGGAAGGCGTCAGCAATCAGTTGTCCAACGTGCTGCCAATACACGAAGTCACTAACAGACCGGCGTTGATCTTCGGCCTGTGTCGCAGTGTGGGCGGCATAAATCGCTTGTTCCTGAGCATGCACGGCGTACTCCAAAAGTGCCTGCAGATGTTGCTCATTCTTCTTGGCGGATCGGCTCATCAAAGGTTCCCAAACCTTGTACCACAACCTGGTCCGTCGATCCTCCGGTTGCGCAGTATCAACCGGTGCCGGTGGCAGCACGTTCACCAGATCGCCATCGCTGATCCGCATCAGTTGGGACCCCGCCTGCGGAGCGATCACCTGCAGACGATCGCGACCAATCATCGTGCCACTCGGAGGGATGTCCTCGGGGGCCAGCACTTCATGGTGCACACCAGCATCTGAGTTCTTGAGCTGGTCCTCGGTCGCGATCACTGCTCGCAACTCTGTGCCGTGGTGGTGGGCCCAACGGTGCAGTGCCGCGACCGGCTGAGTTACGCAACTCGCACGCTCCGCTGGCGACATCGACTCATCCGCCGAAGCCATCTTCACCTGATCGGGCAACCGCACCTTCTCAGGGATATAGGCCAACCCGTAGTTATTGGCCACCACGATGCTGCCGTCAACGGTGACGGCAGTGACCCAGAAGAACTTGTAATCAGCGGAATTGACCATATCGGGGGCATTGAGCGCAGCGGCAATCCTGCGCGCCAACACCAACGGATCCGAACCTGACCGCTTCGCCGCATTCTGGGCAGCGTCACGCTCGGCCCGTGCCGCGGACACGGGAATCGGCGCCACCTGAGCGCCACCAGCGATATTGGTTGGCTGAGCCGGGGGCGGTGCGGCTGCGGGCAGTGGTGCCACTGGCGCGGCGGGCGGCGCCGTCGGCGGAGGTCCAAGCGGCATCGACGGCACTCCGCCGCCCATGCCCATCGAGCCGCCCGCCGGCGGCCCCTGCACCGGAGCCACGGGCGCCTGCGCACCACTCAGTGAGGCTGGCGCCGAATGAGTACTCGCCGGTGCCATCGCATCGCTCGCCGGAACCGTGGGGGCCGGCGCCAAAGGCGGTGCGCCAGTAGAAGCGGCATGAACCGGTGTCCCCGCCGAATCCGCAAACCCCTTCGAGAAGGCCTGCAACGGATCCGTCGGTGCCCCACCGACTGGTGCTTGGCCCAATGCCTGCGACGCGCTCGCGGCTTGCTCAGCGCCACTACCACCTAAGCCACCGCTCAACGGGCTAGGGGCACCTGATGCACCGGTGCCTCCGGTGCCCCCACCGGACAAATTGGGAGCTCCACCTGATGGCGATGGAGGAGTGGGTGTAGAGGTCACGGGGGATGGTGGTGGTGTGGGTGGAGTCTTGCCGAGGGTAGGAGGTGTGGTCGCCGTGGGTAGACCTTGAATGATCGGCGGAGCCACGTTCGTATCCAGCGATTGGCCAGGCGCAGTCTGATCAGCTTTGACAAAATCGCCTCCGCCGCTGTCCGCGTCATTTGCGTCCGGGACCCCTTGCACAGCGTCCGCAACGTGTCCAGGTTTAGTTTGATCGGCCTTGACAAAGTCCGTTACGTCACTCGTATCGAGAGGCCCGGGCACAGCATCCACCGCCTGCCCGGGCGTAGTTTGGCCGGCTTTTGTGAATAGCGATAGAGGATCTGCTTCGCCAGGCTTATCCTCCTCTTTCTTATCCTTGAAGTGTTCCTTGCCATACTTTGGCGGCTCAGTAGAAACCCCATCCTTGCCCGAAACAGTATCGGCGCCCCACTGAACAATGGTTTTATTAGCCTCGTATGCTTGGCCTCTAATTTTGCTGACAGCGTCGTCTGTATTCTTTCCTTTGGCTTCGGAAATGGTGTCGTTAATTACCTCAACCGCCGTGTTAACAGTGCCGACGACCGCTTCCTTAACCCTGCCAATTAGCCCAACAGCTTCTCCACACCACCCAGTGGCCGTCGTGAGTTGCTGCTCGTGTGCTTCCATAGCCTTCGTGTGGGTGTCGACCTTGGCGTTGGCCGCGGTCGCTGAGACGCCTGCCCAGTTGTTTTCGCTCTTGAGGTAAGACTGACCGGACTCCCAACCCTCCTTGGCGCCAGTCAGATCTTTACGAATGCCGCCCAACTGCGTACTGCGATCGGTAAACACCGACTCATCCGTCTCTGGCCAAGCGCCCGGCCCAACCATCTCGTCAATGTGCTCGCCGGAAGGCTTCTTGTGATTTTCGATACCCATCATGACGCGGCCTTACAGCCCCACGTGATAGTTGCCGATAGATATACTGCGGACTGCGACATAAAGTTATCTACAGGTCTGTAGTTGGGAATCGCCAGCACAAATGCTCGACGGTATTGCGCCGCCAGGACGGCAATGTCTTCGAAAACCGGATTCCCACTATCTCTGCCCAACCGTTCGATATCATCTGCGTTCGTCGACATCACGGCTGCCGCACTATCATTCACGGCTCGTTGTTCAGGCGTCCAGTCACCGGCGGGAGTTTTTGCGTCGATGGCCCGCCATTCTGCCGTCGTATCATCAAACTTCTCCATAAGGGGGCCCCATTCTGAGCAACTGGAATTCCCCAGCGCAAGGAACGGCTTCCCGACAGAGCTGTCACCAGGCGACCACACTTCGGACGGCGAGCCAGGTGCCGCAACAAGGGGTGCAAGAGTCTGCGCTACGTTTACGTGAATTGCCGAGCATATATTCGCCAGCGCAGACGCCACGGAATCGGTTGCCCCCGAAAGATTGTTATCTGTACTGACGTAATTCGGTATTGAGGCCACAGCCAGCCGCGAATAAGCGATGAATTGCGTATAAAGTTCGCGTATCACTCTATGAGGCGTCTGTTTTGCCAAGGTCTCTGCCTGATTCGCCGCATCCGTGCGTGCCTTCCCCATGGCTTCGTATGTCGCACGTTGCTCGGCGGTCCACGCAGTCGCGGGGATCGCAGAGTCCCGTTGGGCCCAGCCTGAAGCCTTTGTAACCGAAAGGTAGTCCTGATAAACCCGTCCCCAAGCGTCACACGTCGGGTCTTCGGTAATGATGTTGACCGGTCCGGTGTCATTGGCGCTCGCAAATTCGGATTTGGAGCCGTCTGCCCCAGCATTCGACCGACCATTCCCACCGCTGTCGGGCTTGACGACTAACACGGTAATGACGACGGCGAGTGCGATCGCCAGCGCCACAGCGAGCCCACCGAGGATCCATTTGGTTTTCCCGCCGCCGCTGGGCGGTGGCGGAGGGCCAGCCGCCCACTGCTGTTGAGGACCCCACGGCGGAGGCCCACCAGGCGGCGGGCCGGCCGGACCGCTGGGTTGCTGCTGCCACGGTTGCGGCGCACCGCCAGGCTGACCGCCACCACCCGTAGGCGGGTGCTGCCCAAACGAACCCGGCGGGGGAGGCAAACTCATTGGCACACCTTCGACTCAGTGATGGATACGGTTACAACACAATCGCAGGATCAGACGGTGCCCGTCGCGGCCCCGTCGCGACCGGCGGCGTCGCCGCTTCCGGCGCCGAGGTACCAGGCGCAGGGGCGGGTTGCGCAGTAGCCGGTGCAGACACCGGGGCCCGTTCGGTGGGCGCGGACTCTGCTGCAGCGCCCTCCGACGCCTCAGCTTCTCCGTCACGTTCGGCGTGGGGTTTCTCGCGCTCGTCACGCTGGTCGGCTTTGCCGGTGACAGGCTGTCCGGAGCCCGCAGGCCCGCCGCCGGGCTTGCCGGCCGCGCCATCAGCGCCTTGACCCATCCCCCCCGTCATCTGACCGATCTGCTGCACACCCTGCATCACCGCCTGGGGTATCTGGCCGGCCATCTGGGCCAATTGCATCGGAACCTGGGCGGCCATCTGCGCCATCTGCATCGGCATCTGCATCATCTGCTGCAGCTGCTGCAGTCCCTCCGCTCCACCGCCGCCACCGGATCCGCCGGCTGCGCCCGCAGCATCGCCCAGTCCCGTCGCCTGGACCTTCCCGGCGATGTCTTGATCGGACTGCTCATACTTGTCCGCAGCCGCCTGAATATTCCGTGCCGTGGCCTGTGCGTCAGCCTTGGTTTGGCCGACACCATCAATGAACGGCGCCTCGACCTCCTGCGTCCGAGTGGCCAACGCTTCCGACATCGGATCAGTGCCCTGTGCCGTAAATCGGTCCGGTGGCGCGGGAATGGCGGCGGCACTGGATTCCATCGATGCGCCATGATTCCGCACCTCGACTGTATTGACCTTCAGTTCACCCATCGGCATCCCCAATCGCCCGGTACACCAACCGCATCCACACCCCATAGACCGCGGGCGTTCCCACAGCCAGCGATCGCCATCACCGACAACGAGGAGACGCGAGTCGCGCAAGTAACAACCGAGGCGGCGTACACGTCACGCGTCGACTTCGAGCGAAGTTCAGCACTGATGTTGCGGTCTCCTGGTGACGACACTCGGTCAGTCAACTCGACAAACTTCCCCGCAGCGCGCGAACCCCGGCTCACCAGCCCAGACACGCCCATAGTGTGGTCCCCTCCACCAAATAGCTCAGCAAAAGACTACCTGAGCCGCAGCGACCCCCAACGCGCAAAATTTGGGCCGATGCCGCCTGGAGTCCACGAGGGTTAGTTCAGACTCCGAAGCGACAGGGCCAGTGCCAGAGTCGTCGCGCCCACACTGTCTTGGCCGAGTCGGGCACCCTGCCAGCGATCTGCCGCACTCCCAGCATGCTCGACGCCGGAATCGAGCTCAGCTGTTGGGCCATCTCCGTCGGCATATACATCATCTGTCCGAACTGACCTTGTGCATCCGTCGCCCCACCACCGCTCGGGATCGATGGCTCGAACTTCGAGTCGAACTCCGCCGACCGGGCATTGGCATCAGCCACCACGAGTCTTGGTCAAAGCCGTCTGCGAATCACCTCTGGTCGTCGGCTCAGCCGCTCAGCGGCGCCTCCATGGAACCCCCGCCTGACACATTGCGGGTACAGCAAGCCTCGGTACGTCCATCAACATGCGGTCACGGTGTCTCGCACCGGATTCTTCATCTGGTTGACAAGGCAGCGACGTCAGGTTCCGGCTCGCAACTTCCGCTGCCGAGAAAGTCCCCAAATCCCATGTGCTGCTCAGGACCTAGGTTGGTCGTCCACCTTGACATCGAACTTGACGTTGTCGCCGTCAACCGATGTGGCGTTGACATTCACGCCCAACTTCGAGCCGCCAGCTGTCAGCAGACATGTCTGCGTTGCCCCCACTTTGGCCTCAAGGTCCCCGTCGCAGGTCACCGAATCCGCCTTCTCACCCACCTGGGCTTCCAGCTTCTCCTTGACCAACTTGGCCAATTGCTCTTTGGAGATTGCGGCAGTCTTTCCAACCTCCACGCTGGCCGAACACGCGCCAAGCAGTCCAGCAGCAACCACCGCCACCGCTGCAACACCTACACGCACGTTTGACGTGATGTTCATTCTGGTGATCTCCCTCGAAGTCGTACCCCGATTCTGCTCGACTGCAGAATTCCTCGGCCAGCCAGCGTAACCCGTTGTCACACACCGAAAGCGCGGAAATTTTCCGCCGGCGCAGCCCTTCTTGATCCGGGTCGCACACCACGTCGCCGAAGCAGCACTAGTTCCCGTCCGCTCGAGCGTTCTAGGAAGAGTCGGGCTACTTAGATCTGCCCGCCTGACGCCTCAGCTCAACAACTCGGCCGGTGCGGAATACTGCTGGGTCCAGTCGGTCCACACCGGCGAAATGGCACCAATACGTCGGGCTGGTACGGTCAAAATCAAAGCGGGGTTGGGATTTGGTGACCATGCAGTTGCATGACGTCAATCAGAATTCGCCTGAGGGACAGGCAATTCTGAAGGCGTCCACCGACCTCGATGGCCAACTCGGTAAGCCCGCTCAGTTTGCGGTACAGACCTTCAAGGTCGTGAGCGGGTGGGCGTTCCTCTCCGTGCAGTTCAAGGGACCTGATGGGAGTCCGCTTGACTATGCGGGGACTCCGCTGGCCGAAGCCGCGGCAAATGGTGGCGCCTCGAAGCGGTCGCCGGTAATCGCCGCCGGCGAGGCCTTCTACCGAGGTGATCAAAACGGTCGTTTGGCGCGCCTGCTCTGCGGCCACCAAAAGGGCAGTCGCAGGGTACGGCCAGTCCGGAAGCCGATCGAACGCCGTCGAAGCCCGCTGCTCACATCGGATGACCCAGTTACGATGCAAGCCAGTACCGCCACGACGACACAGACGACACGAATGTGGCGGCGCCGCGACGGTGGTTTCGCCGTATTCAATTTCCCTGCACGTTTTCGACTATGTAACTGCCGTAGTCCACCACGCTACCGCCGCCCGCAGCGGGTCCTTTCGTCATCGTAACGGCCGCATCCGAGCGAATAAGAACAACAACTCGGCGGGCCAAACCCCCTAGGGGCTAATCCCTTTGGACGACAACGATCCCAACGAAGTCTGCGCCGAGCCGTGGGCACATTGGCGTCGGTCGGTCGGCACTTAGCGGTGGCCGCGACAAACGGGGGCCAAAGAGGCTCGCATCCGTGGCGGCCACCGTCTCGCGTTCCGCAGGAAGGACCGCTACCTAACGCATCCCGCCTCGTTGGGCTCGCGGCTGAGCATGACCTCGGTGTGGCTCTTGTCCCACGGAGCCGGATTCATACTCACCGAAACCAAGTCCGCCCGTGTCCCCCAGGTCCACATAGTTATGTCATACCTCTTACCATCAATTTCAGTTGGCCGAGTGTACTCACGGCACCACGCCAAACCGTCGTAGGGTCGGCCGATAGGCAGTTGCGTCCGCAGCGTCTCGACCGTCACGGTGTACTCCGTGGGGGAATCCCATTGCTCCAAATGCCCGGGTATCTCATTTACCAGTTTCGCTCCCGCTGCAAGCGTCAACTCGGGAAGCAACACGGATTGTGGCGCTGCAGCGGCTGGAGTATTCGCGGCAGCATCGTCAGCGGAGAGCCGCGGTCCGCGGTGCATAAGCACCGACGTCGCAACGCCGATGACCACAACCAGAACGAGAATTGACGCCGAAACGACGAGCCAAGCCCGTTTCGACAGCCCTGCGCCCCGACGATTCCCCCCGGACGCAACAGCACTGATCGGTTCAGTCCCGCTGGGGCCGAAGCCGTAAGGCAAACCCTGCTGCCCCTCCGGTGGCGGATACCACCCAGGTGGTGTACTCATCTACCGTCACTCTCCGCCGAACTCACAAAGTCAACTTCGAACGCATGATCAATCGGAACCACCGTAATACCGCGTCGCAAATACATGCGACTTTGTCGCTTCGTACTCTGCCTGAGACGGCATACCTATCTTGCCCAAGCTCTCGCCCATAGATACAGGATCGAGGCCCGTCAATCGGGCTACCTCGACAGCGAACTCACGTACTTCCGCCCTAGCCTGTTGCCCAGCAATATCTGCACTAACTCGAATCTCGTCTGCCAATTGTTGCTCAGACATACGGGAGGTCTCAGGACTGAGATCAATGCGATGAACCCTTCCGTCGTAGTTCACGGTCACCGATACGGAGCCTGGCGGATTCGTAAATGTCGTAAGTCCCGGATCTTCTTCTGCATCGCCAGCGCCATTCTCGAATTGCTCGAACTGCGCATTGTCGTCACGGTCAGCAGCTACCGCCGGAACATACTCTGGCAATCCATCCAAATCCGAGCCAGAACCTTCATCCTCGCCCCAGACCGAGTTGGAAGTGCCATCAATCTCGTCTCCCCACGAAGCCCACGTGCCGTCTGTCATAGGTTTCGCCTCTGATTCCGGCCCTCAACGGACCTCATCGGGGCGGAACCTGCCGATCAAGTTTGGCTTTCTCCGCATCGTCGGTCCCATCAAAGACCCCCGCACCATGCCGCAGTTTCTGAGCAAGCTCAGTGCAGACCGCCTGCATGTTGGTTCCCGCCGTTGACCGCTCAGCCTCCGCCGCCTTGACTGCATCATTTGTTACCGCGCAGATGACACCATGCGTCTTCTCCATCTCAACTCCTGCGAACTGCACGCGAAGTACTGCAGACTCGACGCCCTGCGACAAATGGTCCTGCATCGAGGCTAATCCCTTCATGGTTGACCCCGAAATATTCACATCTGGTTCGGTACTCACAGAGCTCTCCTTACGGTCGGCTTAACGGTGTGGATCAAAGTCGCCAAATGAATCTTGGGGGGTTGATTCTCTAGATACGCCTTCATACGACTGCAGAGCCTCCCTCACCGCGGCAGCGTTGGCATTGGCGTTGTCGTGCATTGCCCAGATCTTCTTGGTCGCTTCCGTCAGAACCTGAGCCACTGCAGCAGTTTCGATCGAAAGCTGCAGTGTTTTTCCAATTTGACCGACACCAAGAAACCTAGTGTATTCGCCAACCTCAGCCAATTCGTTGTGCAATCCGTCAAGAATTCGGCGAACTTCGTTAATTTCGTCGGCTTCTCGACTCATAACCTCCGCAACCCTACTGTCGGCATCTCGCATGATCGCAACGTGATTCAATTGCTTTTCAAGCCTGCGCTCATACGCTTTCGGTGCGTCACCACCTGACCAGGTATCACCTGGACGCGCGGCGTCGAATTTCGGCTCTAATTCCCTAAATGCTTGCGATCCTGCAACAAACCGGGTACCGAGAATGGGATCTCCGTCCCCAGTCGTCCAGCGCATGCCGACAACAATCTTCTGACCAGCCTTCAACACAGGCGTTGGCGCAATCTTTAGCGGAGAGACCCATTTACCAAAAGATTTGGCGAAGTCGGCAACGTCAAGAAGCTTGCCTTTCTTGGCGATGACCTCCACCACCTTCGCCCCATTTTTCAGTTTTCCTGCCGTGTCACCGACCGTATCAACGATTGTGTCAACGACATCGAAGAAACCCATTTCTATCCCCCATCCAGATTGATGACTATTTTACAGCTAAACGCCATAGAGATTTGTCACAATCTGAATCGTCAACTTGGGTTGTGCGCTGGTTCCGCTAGCACCACGCACGGAGTTCAGCGCACCTTTTTGACAACCACAGCAGCCCCAGTTTCAGCGCCGCGATATTTCATAGCTGCCGCCGCCAGATCCAGGCCGATGGTGGTCACACCCTTGGCGATGGTGCCCGACTGCTCGACCACCGCAGCGGGCGCGGCACGAATGGCCTCAGCCGTCCACAACCCCGCCACGCCACTGGCAGCCGAGTAGAGCGGAGGTCCACTTTGCGTACGGACACCTCCGACGCCGCAGTGCCATAAACAGTTTCGGCACTGGTCAGCGCACCGGGGTCGACCCGAAATCCGTCACCCGATTCGGTCCCCCGCGAGTGTAAGCCTCAGTGCAAGCGCAGGTTTCGCAGCAGGTCGTACACGCCGGCGATCCACAGCAGCAGTGGAATCACCGCGGCGATCGCGGCTCCGTCGGTCAGCTCCAGAATTCGCTTGGTCACCGGTGACACCCGACGCCCACTATCGGTGGCCCCCACCGCGATCACTGCGACCAGACCCACCGCCGTGTATACCGCCAGCACCAACCAGGCGTTACCCGGATTCCACAGGCACAGGCGCACCATCACACCCGTGGGCACGGCGATTGCCGCCGCGAGCAGTGCCCAGGAGCACCACCGCTCGGCATACAGCCGCGACCGGAAGCCACAGATCACGGCCACCAGTGCGGCCACGATCATGCTGTGTACGAAGAAATGCCCCTGCACCACAACCGCAATGGCACCCACCGACAGCACCAGGGAACCAGCCGACAGGAAACCGATCAACAGCTGGCTGGTCAGCTGGCTGCGCTCTTGCAGGCGTGCGGCCGATTCCGGCACCGAAGCGATGATCGCCTTCCATGTGGGCGAGGCGTCGTCGACCTCGTCCGGCGTGACGACCGGGTCGAGCAGCTCGTCGTTGGACACCGACTCACCGGGCGCCGGGATCGGCGGCAGGGCGATACGGGCAACGGCGACAGTGAGTTTGGCGGCGTTGGTCACCACGATCAATCCGAACGCGATGGCACCGGCGGGCACCCAGCTCGCTCCGCCGTACCCGACCGTGATCGCGGCGCCGGTGATCGCGATCGCCAAGATGGCGACGAATGAAGCCACGTCAGCGCGACGACGCGGCCCACCGCGGGTTGCCAACGTCACCAACAGCACCACCGCGCCTGCACCGGCGAGTTGTGGCGCACCAAGGGAATCCGCGTCGTAGGGCAACGGCACGGCCAGCGCTGCGGCACCGCCCAACACGATCGTCGCGCCCAGTAGCAGGCTCTCGGCCAGATCCAGGTTCTCGTAACGGCTCTGGGCAGCGAAGCTTCCGCCGAGCAGGCCCAGGCCGAACAACCCCAGCGCCACCGCCCACCACCAGCCCTGGCCGGCGCCACTCGAGGACACCAACGACATCGCGGTGATTGCCGTGGCCACCACCGGGATCGCCACGCCGACAAAGCGATTCAATGCAGTGCGGTCGAACACCGGTGATTCGTCGAGCACGGCGATCGCGTCGATCACGTCCTCGACCAGCGGGCGGTACCGCTCGGTGCGGCTGACCGAAACGAGCGTCAGCAACGAACCGTCGACCACTCCGGCATCATCCAGCGATTCGTCGGCCTTCAACGGCGGCGCACCCGGGCGGGCGAACGCCCACATGCCCTGCTCGGAGAAGTCGAAACCCGCGAGGGTGTCCTTCGGCGTGTCCTCGAGCAAATCGCCCAGCACACTGACGGTTTCGTCGATATAGGTCTCGATCGCCGCACTTGCCGGCAGCACCAGATCGGTCATCCGTTTGCCGGTGAGGATCGTGACCCTGGTGGTGGACGGCTTGTTCGGCGCCGAGGTCGATGAATCAGCGGTTGCTGCGGTCGCGGTCAACGGCGTTCAAGCCTGTCGAAATCGTCGGACAGGGCAGCGGCCAGCTCGGTGATGCGGCGCTGGAACGTGTCGCTGAGCAACTCGAGTTGAATCTCGGTGCCGGCGGCGATGTGTTTGTCGTACGGCAGCACGATGACACGACCCGGGGGTACGTGGCGCTCGAACTGCTGCACCAGGTCCTCGATGTCGACGTTGGGCTTACCCGGGTTGACGTGGTTGATGACGACGCAGGACCGGCCGAGCAGATCCTGATATCCGTTCTGGCGCAGCCAGTCCATCGTGATGGCGGCCTGGCGGGCGCCGTCGATCGAGGCGCTGGCCACGATGACCATGCCGGACACGGTGGACAACACACCGCGGGAGGCCTTCTGGAAAAGGCCGGCGCCGCAGTCGGCGAGAACCAGATTGTAGTAGCGCGACACCACGGAGGTGGCGCCCTTCCAGTCGTCGTCGTTGAATTCGCGCTGCGCGCCGCTGTAGTCCTCGGAGGACAGCACTTCGAGGTTGGACCCGTTCATGCTCGTGTAGGCGCGAATGTCGTTGTAACGCGACAGTTCCTGGTCGGCCAGCAGATCGTTGATCGTCGCCGCGGACTGCCGTCCGGCCCGGTCGGCCAGATTGCCGCCGTCGGGGTCGGCGTCGATCGCCAGGATGCGGTCGCCGCGAACCTTGGCCATCGCCGACCCGAGTGCAACGGTCACCGCGGTCTTGCCGACGCCGCCCTTCAAACCGAACACGCCGATCTGGTACGAGTCACGGGCATTGCGCCGAATTCGGCCGTGCAATTCAAGTTCATAGATCTCATCGGGCGACAGACCGAGATTGATCCGCGTCGTGAGATACAGCCAGTGCCGCCATCCACGCTGGGACGGCATCTTCACACCGGTTTTCACCCCGACATGCGACAGCGCGTCGATGGCACGGTGGTTGCCCATCGAGGCCGCCGAGGTGGGGCCGGGCGCAGCCGGGGACGGGATCGCCTGACCTGCCCGCCACTGGCCGCTGACCTCGGGATCGAGGTCAGCGAACTGTGACGGCGCCGGGCCGGGCGCGACGCGTGGAGCCGGGCCGGGCAGGGTGCGGGCCTGCTCGTGACGTGCGCCCTGGCCGAACTGCTGCTGCTGGGGGGCCCGCAGCATCGAGTTCTGCGGCCACTGCGGCGCGCTCGCCGGCGGCGGCGGCATCGGCGCAGGCATCTGCGGAGTGGTATCCGCATGCCGCGGCTGCGCGGCCGCTTGAGTTTGGGTTGCCCCCGTGGGGGCCACGGGAACGTCCGTGGAACTGGTTTCCCCAACCGGGACCGGCGGTGGCGGCGCGGCCGCGGCGGCCTTCAGAATGGCATCTCTGTCCACGATTGCGGTGGCATCGTCGACCGGTTTACCCGGTTCAGACGAGTGGAAGAGCCGGTCATAGTCGGCCGACATGGGGACCCCTCAATTTGTCAAATACAGATGATTAGATCTTTACACCCAAGCACAAGCGGTGGGCGGGTTCGGCCATCACCAGATAGACCGAGCACCCGCCCACCAAACGCATGCGTGTTGCTGCCCGTTGCTAGGCAAACATTCCCGCGACGCCGGACTCGGTCTGGGACATGGTCTGTCCAGCCTCGCTGATCGTCTGGGCGAGGTTCTGCAGAGCCGAGTTCAGCTCGTTGGCGGTGCTGTCCCAACGGGTCTGAACGGCCTGGTAGGCCTCCGAACCCGAGCCACCCCACGCCGAGGCGAGCGAGGCGAGCGAACCCTTGCCCTCGTCCAGGAGGCCGGCGGTGGTGCCGACGGCACCCTGGATCTCACTGGCTCCGCCTTCGATACCGGCGAAATTCCAAACCTGTTCTGTCATGTCTTGTCTCCGTTTCTTGAGGTCAGCTAGGTCAGATGTTCATCGACGAGGCCAGGTTTCCGGCCTGATCGTCGTCGGTGCTGGTGTACTGCGTACCCGAGGTGTGGATGTTGTTGGAGATGTCGTTCAGCTCCTGGATCTGCTTGTCAGCAGCCTCGTGGAACCGGATCAGTGCCTGCTGAGCGGCGGTGCCGGCCTGGCCCTGCATCTGCGTCGCCAGAGAGCCACCGGTCGACTCGACCTGAGCGATGACGCTCTTCAGCTCACCGGAGATGCGCTCGAAGTTGGCAGCCTCCTTGGCGAGGACGGCGGCATCTGTATTCATCTGTGCCATGTTGGATTCCCCTTATTTTTCCTTGTCCTCACCAGAAAAGTTTTGGCGAGTCCTCCGGCCGGGTGGCCGGAAAGTCTTGTCGTGGACGACTACCAATCGTCGTCTGCGTCTTCCGTTTGGTCGTATGTGAGAGCGGTCGGCGCGACCAATCCGTCTTTGGTTTCGCCGCTCTTCTCTTCGTTGTTCTTGGCGGCGTGCACCGGTGCACCACCACCTCCGCCGGCACCGCTGCCGACCGGTGCCATCGGACCCGCTGCGCCCGCGGCGGCAGCGGACACGGCCGGTTTGGCCTCCCCGCTGATACCGAGCATGCTGGACAACAGCGCGGTACGCGGCGGAGATCCGAGCGCACCCGGCAGTGACGCCGCGCGCACCAGACCGGCACCCGAACTCGGGCCCGCGCCTCCGGCCAGCGGATGGTTCGAGAACGGCATCGCCCCCATCAGCCCGACCTGCATACCCCGGTCACTGCCCCCCATGCTGGAGAACTGACTCACCATCTGCGTCACCTGCTGCAGCGGTTGCGTCATCGCCTGCATCGGGCTCTGGAGCATCTGCGGGATCTGCCCCGCGATCTGCCCAGCCTGCTGCCCCATCTGCATGACCATCTGCATGCCCTGCTGCATGGGGTTCTTCTCAGTCGGGTCCTTCTCCTGCTGCCCGGCGTTCTCGGCCTTGCCCGCCGCACCGACCGCCCGCTGCTCGGCATGGTTGGCCTGCGCGGCAGCGTTGCCGCCAACCAAACCCACCGATTCGACGGTGGCCAGTGCGCCGAGGCCCTCGATCATGGCGTTGCGCATCATGCCCATGGCAGTCCGCGGTGCCGTCGACGCCAGCGCCGCTGCCGCGGTCGTCTCGCCGATCCCGGGCAGCACGATGGGTGTCATCGGCATGATCGGCTCGAACAGCAGGTTCATGGTGGTTTCGGCGTGGTACGCCTCCATCGCGTCGGCGGCCTGGTTCCACATCCGGACGAAGTAGTCCATCTCGTTGAGGCCGATCGGCATCGTGTTGATACCGAGGAAGTTGGTGGCGTTCAGGACTGCGTTCGTGACGTGGTTCTGCTCGATCTCGGGAATCGGCGGAGTTGTCGCCAGGGCCAACGTGTACGAGCTTGCCTGCGCACCGGCCTGCAAGGCCCGTTTCTGCGCCTGCAATGCCATCGTCCGCAGCCACATGATCATCGGCATGGTTGCGGAGACAGCTCGCTCGCTCGCCCCGCCGCTCCACACCGACGTCAGGGTGCTCAGCGCCCCGGCGAGTTCGTCTGCCTGAGTCTCCAGCAGGATTGCCAGGCCCTCCCAACCGGTGGCCGCCTGGAGCATCGGTGCCGGGCCGGCACCGACCATCAAGCGTGCTGTGTTGACCTCTGGAGGCAACGCGAACCAGGTCGGTGGGACGGGCGGTACCGCAACCATTACTGGATGACCCTAACTTCGACGAATCGTGCCTGCTAAAGCGTGGTCGCCTGGGCGGCGTCGACCGCGTTGTAAATGCCCGCGATCTCCTGGTACGCGGCGCCCGCCCGGGTCAGCTCCTCCTGGGCGAACGAGTTCGCCGCCAGAGCCTCGACACCCTCGCTGGCGAAGGCCATGGCGGCGATCGCCGAGACCTCGTCAGCGCCGGCCGGAACCAGCGCGGTGACGGCGGCAGTGGCGGTGGTGCCACCGGCCAAACCACGGGCTGCGTTTGCGATCACCTGTGCCGCAACACCTTCGGCGCCCGGGTTGTGCATCAACGGTTCCATTTGCTTGCTCCCCTGTTTCGATTGCAAATAACCAGGGACAAGCACTCAAGATCGACCTGGCATGAAGTTTGCCAAGTCGCCAAGGAATCTGTCCCCCGATCCCTTTGCTGGCGGGCCGCCGCCAGCGTTGCTGAGTGCGTTGGATAAATACTAACCGCCCTATTGGGGTGCTGAGAACACTTATTCCGCGGGTGGATCGACGTAGGCCGCCTGAATGACTTCCTTGCCATCGGGCCCGACCATAAATGCCTGGCCAGGCGGCCTTTTCTTGACGATGATCTCCCGCGACGGGAAGTCGTTCTTCTCGCCGGAGAGGAACAAGGTCGGCGAACCGGCGCCATAAGCAGCGCCCACGAACTTGTCCATCGTGGCCCGGTGCGCCTGGCTCATCTGGCACGTCACGATGATGTGCAGGCCGATATCGGCGGCCGCGGGCAGTAGCGGGCCCAGCGGCGCCATCGGCGACAGCATGCCCGCAGCCGCGACGATCATGTGCCAGTCGTCGACCAGCAACACGATGTCCGGACCGGTCCACCACGACCGGGCCCGCAGCTGCGCGGTGGTCAGGTCCGGCGGTGGCAACCGCTTCTTCAGGTTGACCGCCAGCGCCTTGATCGACTCCTCCAGCGAGGCGCTGTTGCGGTTGATCGCACCGGCAGCGAGCAGATGCGATTCGGGCACCGCGTCGAGCAGCCCGGACCGGTAGTCAGCCAGCATGAACCGCACCTGGTCGGGACTGTTCCGGCTGCAGATCGCCTTGGCCACGGCCTGGGCGATCGTGGTCTTGCCCGACTTCGGGGCACCGAAGATCAGCTGATGCGGCGTCATGTTCATCTGGTTGTACGCAACCGTGAGGTCGGACTCGCGCACGCCCAGCGGCACCTGCCAACGGGTGCGGTAATCGGCATCGGCTCCCGGCGGGTTCGGATCCAGCTGATGGAGGTAGATCTTCTCTGGGAGCACCCGAACCTGCGGTGCCTGGTCGGTGTAGCGCGAGGCCACTTCCTGTACGCCGGCCGAGATCGCATCGACGATGTTGGCGGCGCTGTGGACGCCGTCCAGCCGGGGGACTCCGATCATCAGATGGTGTTTCTCGAGAGAGACGGCCCGGCCCGGCCGGTTGGCCGGGATATCCCGCGTGATCCGGTCGATCTGGGTCTCATTGACGTCGCCGAGGCGGAATTCCACCTTGGTGCCCAGGTAGTCGCGCACACGTGACTTGAGCTCGGTCCAGCGCGGTGTGGAGATGATGACGTGCACGCCGTACGCCAGACCCTGGCCGGCAAGATCCTGCACGGTCGGTTCCAGATCGGGGAACTCGGCCACGAAAGCCGGCCAGCCGTCGATCACCAGGAAAACGTCACCGAACGGATCTTGGGCAGCCGGATTGTTCGGGTCCTCCCGCATCTCGCGGTAGGACGAGATGGACCCCACGCGGTACTGCTTGAAGACCTGCTCACGGGCCCTCAGTACCGCTTTGACCTCGGCCACCACCCGGTTGACCCGGTCCGGCTCGGCACGGGTGGCCACGCCGCCCACATGCGGCAGCTCCTCCATGTACATCAAGCCACCACCGCCGAGGTCGATGCAGTAGAACTGCACCTGCCGCGGTGTGTGGGTGGCCGCGGCCGAGAGCATCAGAGTCTGCAGGAAGGTCGACTTCCCCGTCTGCGGTGCGCCACCGATCGCGATGTTGCCGCCGGCCGCCGACACGTCGACGCCCCAGATGTCCTGCCGGTGCCGGCGCGGCTCGTCCATGATTCCCAACGCGAAGCGCAGCGGCTGCCGCTGGTGGTCCCGCTCGATCAGTTCGTTGACCGGCGTCGGATCCGTCAGTGGCGGCAGCCACATCTTGTAGGCGCGGCTCTCACCAGTGCCCAGCTGCCCGAGGACCACCTCACGCAACACCCTGGGTTCGGCGTCTGTACTCATCGCTAACTCACCGCCGTATCAAAAATCGGGGTCGTCGTGAACTGATGAATCCGCACCCGGGTCTGCCGCTTCTCCCGCGGTCTGGCCTCGCCGTCCACGGAGTCCTCCACCTCGGGCACATAGTTGGCGCCGGTGTAGAGGGTGCTGAACTTCACCGGGTCTTCCATGCCCACTCGCAGGAACCCGACGCCGCTCTCCTTGTTGGTGATGTACTGGGCCTCCGGAGTACCGATCACCGCCTTCGACTCCGAGGAACTGGTGGTACGCAACGCGATTCGGTAGGTCAGGTTCGGCTCGAGCTTGTCGATCCGGACACCGCCAGTGTTCAGCGACTGGGTGGCCAGCAGCAGGTGCACGCGCAGCGAGCGACCCACACGGCAGATCCGGTCGAACAGCTGGATGAAGTCCGGATGGTTCTGTAGAAGCTCGGCGAACTCGTCGACCACCACGAACAGCGTCGGCAACGGTGGCAGGTCCGCACCACGCTCGCGGTGCTTCTCGTACTCGGCCACACCCGAGAGCGCACCCGCGGCACCCACCTGCATACCGGCCTGACGCAGGATCTGCTGACGCCGGTCGAGCTCACCGGTGAGCACCTCGCCCATACGTCCGACGAGTTCGGCTTCCTCTTCCATGTTGGTGACGACGGCCGCGGTGTGCGGCAGCTTCTCCATACCCAGGAAGGTCGAACCGCCCTTGAAGTCGGTGAGCAGCAGGTTGATCTGATCTGGGTGGTGGGTGGCCACCAGCGACAGGATCATGGTCCGGAGGAACTCCGACTTACCCGAGCCGGTGGTACCGATCAGCATGCCGTGCGGGCCGGCACCGAACTCGGCGCCCTCCTTGATGTCCAGCTTCATCACCTCGCCGGACTTGAGTTCGTGGCCGAACGGGATCTTGAGCCGGTCCCGGTCGGTGTCGGTGAACATCCGCCAACGCGCCGGAGTCACCTCCTCCACCGACTTGGCACCCACCAGGTGATGCCATTCCTTGGAGACCTTCTTCTGCACCCGGACGTTCTTGTCGATGATCGTCCCGGTGATCGACCAGCCGGCCAGTTTGCGGGCGACTCGGCCGGCCTGCGCCGGGGTCATCCGGTCGACGACCCGCGTCACCTCGCGGTAGTTCTGGTTCGGAAGCTTGTCGTCGGCTGTCCCGTCGGCGTCGACCCGCAGCCGGTAAGCCGAGCCGCGGTGATTACCCAGGGTCAGCACAGTGACCCCGGCCCGGCCGTCGACCGGGAACCCGGCCTTGCCACCGGTCAGATCCACCACGATCACATACGGGCCGCCGGGCGCGGCGTCCGCGCTGTGCGGGCCGCGCGCGGTCAGATCGCTCAGGCCGTCGGGGCGGGTGTAGACGAGGCGGGTGGGCCCGGCCGCGTCGGTATCCGTCTGGTGCTGAACGTGCGGCAACCACTTGAGCCAGGACCAGTTCGGATCTTCTGGATTGTCGGTGAGCACCCGGATCTGCAGCAGGTCTGGCGGATGGAACACCGCCAGATGACAGATCATCGCGGTCAGCAACGCCGAGGCGCCATCGATGTCGCCACCCACGGCGATGGTCGGAAATGTCCGCAGCTGAACAAGTTTCGGGCAATCCTGGATCAGGCCGTGAGTGCGCAGGAACTTGGTCACCCACATATGGCTGACCGGCTCCAGGTGCGGCTGCGGAGCGCCCTGCGGACCGGCAAGCTCGCCACTGGTGTTCGGCTTGAGCAACCGGTCCACCGCGATCTCGGCACCGATGCCGATCCGGGTGGCGGCGTAGAAGTCCGAGTTGGCCTGACGGGACCACTGCCGGTGCGTGCCGATGATCGAGAGCAGATCGTCGGGATGCGGTGCGTGGTAACCGAAGAAGGCCACCTGCGCCGATGCCGACGACGTCACCCGGGTACGCAGCCCGGCCAGGTACCGCAGGTATTCCTTGCGGTCGGCGTTGATCTCGGGGACCTTCTTGCCGCCGGCACCACCGCCGCCCATCACACCGACGGTGCCCATGATCATCATCAACGGCATCATCAGCATGTAGGGCGACAGCTGACGCACGCCCGTGAAGATCATGATCGCGATCATGCCGAGCATGCAGCCGCCCATGACCCAGGGCATGGCCTTCTGCATTCCCGATGGCGGGATCTCGATCCCGAGGTCATCCGGCGCGGCGACGTTGATCTCGCCCGGGGTGAGCCGCGGCCCCCGCTTGATCGTCGGGGTGAACTTCTTGGTGGTCATGAGCCCTGCTTGCTTTCGACTTTGCGCGGATGTGGGTCGGCAGGCAGCGTGTCGTGCTCAAGCAGCGCCGCGTCCTTCGACAGCACCGGGCCCTCCACCAGCAGCCCGACGACCTGCCACGGTGCGTTCACCGAACCGGACAAGCCCAGATTCTTGGCGGCATCGTCATTGGCGATGCCGTACCGCACCCCTTGCGGGTCGATGTAGTAGAGGCTCTCGCCCACCCGCGGATCCGGCGACTGCAGCCGCACGAACTGGCCGCCCTCGATGTACACCGTTGCGTCGCCGCCGATCTGGTCGATCCCGGTGCCGACCGCCGACGACGGGAGCGGCAGCCGGCGGCCGGCGATGACGGTGGTCTTCGGTGCCTGATCGCCCGGCTCGCGCTGCCAGGCCCAGCACAGCACCGGCGAGTCCTGACGCAACAGCACCTCGAGCGGCTTGTCCGGCAACGGCGAGGCATACACCTGCTCCGCGATCTTGGCGACCGCACTGGCCTCCACCGACGGCGGCTGCAAGAGTCCGTAGGAGTTGGTGGCGCGCAGGGCCGCAGCGGTCGTGGGATTCACCCGGGCCACCCCGTCCGGCAACACCACATAGTGCTGGGGATCGGATTCGGTGGCCGTCTGGAACACCGACCCGATCACCAAATTCTCCGGCAGCCCAACGGTATTCGGGGCACCAGCGGCCGGAATCGCCGGCAGCTGCCACGGGCCCATGTTGGCCATTGCGTTGAACAGCCCCTCCGAGACCGGGCTGGCCTTCGCGGTGACGGGGATACCCACCGCGGAACTCACCGCCCGGTCGCCCAGGTCGATGCTGTGCCGGCCTTCCGCGGTGACCAGCCAGTTGCCACCCTCGAACGACACCAGCATGCCCTGGTTCGGTCGCATCGGGCCGACCGCGACATCCGTTGCCAGCGACCGGATCAGGATCGAGGACTCCACCTTGGGTGCCGAGCTGTCCGGCTTGGCCACGGTGTCGCACAGCGTCCAGCGCGATGCGGGCGCACCCGTCGGGGTGGCATACGGCGCACCGGGGATGCCGATCGGCTGCCCCTTGGGCAACCGGTTGAGCTCTTCGGACTTCACCGCAGCGGGAGTGCCCGAATTGCCGAGCGCCAACCGGGCCGAGGTCAGGTTGTACACCGGCCGCAGCATGTTGCTGCCGGGCAACATCACGTAGAGCTGATTGGTGGTGCGATCCACCAGCAGCTGGTCGCTGCCCTGCTTGCCCAGTGGCTTGAAATACGCCAGCATGGCCGCGCCCAGGCAGATCAGCACCGAGACCACGATCCCGGCGAACACCGCACGGCTGTAGAACTGCAGCGGATCGTCGAACATCCGGGTGTCCCGGCGCACGATCGCGTGCTCGACCCGGCGCAGCAGAAAACGCCAGCCGCTGACCTGAACCTTGGTGGTGAGCCGGAAGCCTGCCATCGCCTATTCGCCGATATTCAGGCGGCTGTGCACCGCCGCGATCGCCGCCGACATGTCTTCTCCGTTGATCTCACTGAGCTGCTCGACACCCAGACTCTCGAAGTCCAGCGACCGGGACAGCCGCATGTCGCGGTTCTGCTCACCGGCTTCCACCAGCTGCCGTGCGTAGCGACCGTTACCGGCGATGTCGAGCGCCGGCTTGTTGTTGAGCGTGCGCTGACTCAACAACGCGGCCGCCTCGTTGACCCGCTTGCAGGCGTCATCATCGAGCCACGAATCATTGGACTTGGCAATGACTTTGGCGATCTCGACAATGTCGTCGGGGGAGTACGAGTCGAACTCGATACGGGTGGCGAACCGGGAACGCAGACCGTCGTTGGCCTCCAACAAACGGTCGATGTCGTTGCTGTAACCGGCGATGATGACCACCAGACGGTCGCGGTCGTTCTCCATCCGGGCCAGCAGGGTGTCCAGCGCCTCGGTACCGAACGGGTCGGCACGGCCGTCGCGCTCCTGCACCAGGGTGTAGGCCTCGTCGATGAACAGCACGCCACCAAGGGCGCGATCGATCGTCTTGGCCGTCTTCACCGCCGACTGGCCTTCGTACTCCGCGACGAAATCCTTACGCGAGGTTTCGATCAGCTTGGGCTCGGCGATGACCCCGAGGCCGGCCAGGATGTTGGCCACCACCCGCGCGATCGTGGTCTTACCCGTACCGGGCGGACCCGCGAAGATCATGTGCTTGGAGGTCTGGGCCACCTTCATGCCGCGCGCGGCACGGATCCGGGCCATCTGGGTCGCCGCCCGGTAGGCCTCGATCTGCTCCTTGACCCGGCTCAGGCCGATCTGCTTGTCCAGTTCGGCCTGCGCCTCGGCCAGCAGCTTGTCGCGCCCCGAGGTATCGGCCACCACGCTGGACGGATCCCACGGATCGGTACGGGCCGCGATCTTCTCAGCGGTGGTGGTCTCCAGTCGATACGCCGGATCACGCAGCGCCGCAGTGACTTTGGGCTCAGGGAAGTTCGCCTGCAGCCATTCCAGGAGAACCTGCGCCGACTCTTCGTTGCCCTGGGCGCGCCGGGCCATCGCCAGGAACCAGGCGATGGCACGTGAACAGGCGGCCGCTGCCGGCGTACCGTCCGCGGCGGTGAGGCGGCGGTCTGCCTCGGTGAACAGCCCGAGATTGGCCGCCGCCACGCCATGGGCCACACCTGCAGCGGCCGCCAGGAAACTGTCCGGCCATTGCTCGGCACCGCGCACCTGGTCGATCACATCGGTCCAGCGTTGCGCCGCACCGTAGATCACTGCCTTGACCCAGGACACCAGATGCTCGGACCCGCCGGCCGGGGCATCTTCCAACGCCTCCATGGCGTCGGCGTAGTTGCCCTCGGACGCCTCCTGCACCGCGAAACCCAAGGTGATCGCCAGCGGCGAGTTGATCGGGTAGGAGATGTCCTTCCCGTAGATGCCGCCGATCGGGATCCGCGCGCCGACACCGTTCATCGAGATCTCGGCCGAGCCGGCCAACTGACCGAAGTTCGAGCGTGAATACCAGGCCCGGAACAACGTCACCCGGTCGGTGTCACCGCAGCGGATCCGGCCCACCCATGCGTCACACGCGGATTCGTCGTAATTGGTGATCTCGGTGAATATCTCGAGTGAACGCGCCGGAGAACCGCTCAGCATCCCGACGGCCGAGCCGAACATCCCAGCGAGGTGGTCAACCATGATCGCCTCCATAGCGAGTCGAAAAGACCTGGGCCCGAGCATCATCGGCTTGCTCGGGGGTGAGCAGATCCAGGTCGCGAGTCAGAAAGTCGCGGGTCGCCGCGTCGTCGTGCCCAAGCTCGCGCATTCCCGCGAGCATGAACGCGTACTGGGCGGACTTGGCCTGTTGAGCTGCCAGGCCCGCGATCACCAGGATCTCCTCGGCAAGATCCCGTTCGGTCAGGTTGGTGATTTTGGGAGCCAATTCGATCCGATGCACCCTGCCGTCCATGAACGCCGTCACCGTGACGGATTCGGGCGGATTGGTGACGATGAACAGTGGAACTGCAAGATTCTCGTCCTCGTCGACGAAAGCGTCAGATTCTGCGCCGCCAGATATGGCAGCGCCAAAAACAACTCCGTCGCCGTCGTACGTCCCGAGCGCATCCAGACCCGCGGCGTCCGAATCCTCTTCCGGGTACGAGAATTCCGGCACCGAGCGGTTGTCATAGTCGTGGTCATCGTCGTCCGGATGATGTGGCGGAAAGTCACCCACCGTTGCGGCCTCTCTCAGTGCAGGTAGGAGCTATCCGGTTCGGACTTGTCGAACCATGAACCCGACGGCAGGAACTCGATCAACCCTTCCAGGGCCCGCTGCAGGTTGTCCTTGGTTCCGGTCAGGAAACTGCCGTAGAGCTCCCCGTTCACCTTGCGCGGGATGGACACGATGCGCCCCTGCTTGGAATCGAGCACACCTGCGGCCACGTCGACCTGAGCAGTGGTGCCGCCCGGATTCCGCTCGGACACCACGAGTTCCACCCAGCTCTCGGGTTCGGAGATGATGTTCGCGTACACCCGCGCCGAGGTCGGCGGAATCCCGTAACCGGTCAGCTCGTCGGCGGTCCGGCAATTGGCCAGCGTCGCCGCGACACCGGTCAAGGGCTCGACACTGGCAGGCATGCCTTCTCCGAGCACCGTCATCACCATGCCGGCCAGACCCACCTGCGCGGCCACCCGCTGCAGCACCAGCATGTCGTTGTCGCGGGCGGCGACCACATGCCGACCGCCCTTGCGGCACACCACGAACCGGATCATCTTTCCGCCCACATCGCGGCGCCACCAGCGCCCCTCCAGTGTGCGGTCGGGCCGGCTCAAGGTGTCGAGCATGGCGGCCACCTCCGGGTGTGGGGTGCCGAAGACATCCAGCACACCCTGGGCCGTGAGATCCCGCTCGACCTGTTCCCACACAGTCTTGCGCAGGTCGGGTTGCGGAATGTTCAGCCGGATTCCCATCGACGGCGGGAAATCGGTCAGTCCCAGCTTGTCGGCGACCACCAGGATCCCGTCGATGGTCAGTTCGACCCCGACGACATCGTCGATCGCCTGCGTATTCGCGTCAGCGCTGTACGGATTGGTCATGAGTCCGCTCCGCCGCTACCGAGCAGTTCCACAGATGGCGTCGCCCATCGTCGAATCCGTCCGGTCATACCCACCCGCTGCGCGGGTGAGTTTTTCCCCGAGGTTCCGCGACACACTGGCCATACCGGTTCCGGCAGCTCGGCGCGCATTGAGCGCGGCCACGACGGCCGTGGCCGTCGACGACGAAATCGGCCCATGCGTGACCCGCACCGAGGCGTCGACACCATCGACCACCCCGGTAGCGATAGTCAGACTGGTCGCGGCCTGGCCTTGTTTGGCCGACAGCTCATACAAATGCGCGGTGGCAACCCGCAAATCACCCGCCATGAAATTCCCCTCGATCCCTGTCCCCGGATTCTTACCTGTCGATCACGGCCGCAGATCCGGGTACACCGCGATCTAATGTAGCCGCCGCTGCCATGTGCAGCTGGCCCTGCTCGAAATCCACCCCGACATGCACCGGAGCCGGACCCGCCACGCCGCCGCCGGCAGCCACGGGTTCCAGGTCAGGCGGCAGTGTCTTGGCAGGCTTGTCATCCCGCCCGGCGTCCAGCGGATCAGCCGGTCCACCCGCAGAATCCGCGTCAGACGGGCCTCCTGCCTGTCCCTCGTCGGGCCCGTCCCCCCTGTCCTCGCCGTCCTTCTCGTCCGCCTTCTCGTCCTCGGCGTCCTTCTCGCGGTCTTCGTCATCTTTGTCATCAACGTCGAAGCCCGCACCTCCCGACGCCTTCCCGAGCTGGGCGTCGTCAGCGCCTGTGCCACCCGCCTGCCCGGCCATCTGGGCCGCCTGTGTCCCTGCCTGGGTGGCCGCCTGCAACACGCCGCCCAGGATTCCGCTCAGCGGGCCCATCAGTGAGCCCAGAATTCCGCCGAGCACGCCGGCGGCATCGGAGGCCGCGGGTGCCGACGGCGCAGCTGCGGACGGCGCGGCCCCCGTGGCCGGCATGTTCGACGGCATCGAGGGAGCTGACATCGGCCCCGACAAGCTCGTGGGTGCGCCACCGCCGCCACCGCCCGGGGCGTCTCCTCCTTCACCGGATGTGGAGCCAGCGGGAGCCGCGACCCAGGGACCTTCCGATGCACCGGGGCAGGCATCTTCCGGCGCGGCGGACGCCTCGGGGTCGCCGGCCGCGGGCACGGACTCCGCGCCGACAGGGGCGGCGCCACCCGCCAGGGCCTCGTATTGCGCTGCTGCGCTGCGCAATACGGCTGCGTTCTGGTCGATATGCCCACACAGGGCCTTCAGATCGCCGCTCGAGTCGCCAACGGCCTTGGCCACCATCGCGAATTCGGCCGACATTTGGGCCGCCGGACCGAAACCCGGAATGATGCCCGCGCTCGTGGTGAGCAGGCTCATCGCGCCCAGCCAGTCAGAATGCCCGTCAAGACTGTCCCTGGTGACCGCGATCTGGCCGGCTTCGGCGGACAGTACCCCGGCGACCATGGTGTCCAACCCGAGCATGGTCTGGACCCGGCCGACCTGCTCGGCGTTGCGGCCGGCGTAGGCGCTGGCGCCACCGCTGTTCCAACTGTCATCCGGGAATGCCGACACGAGCACCTGCCCGACCGCGTCCATCTTGTCGGCCCCGGTACCGAAGCGTTGTCCGTCTTCCGGATCGCCGACTCCGGTGCTCTTCTTCATCGACGCGATGGTCTGCTGACCGGCGGCCAGGATGGGCGACCGGGCCGATCTGATCAGGCGCCGGCCGATCCGCGATCCGAAAAAGTTGGCGGCGTTCTGGCTGAGGGCGACGATTTGGCCGCCGAACTTGGCGACCTGCTCGAGTTCGGCACCCACGGTGTTGCGGGCGATGAACTCCCCGACCTTGGCGGCGCGCTCGGTCCACTTCAGATTGTTCTCGATCACGCCTTTGCCGAACTCGGCAATATCGCCCAGCAGTCCCATGCCCCGTATCCCCTTCGCCGGAACAGAGATTACCAGCGCATCTGACCCGGTCAGCGCACCAATTTCAGCCCTCCGACGGCGCCGAACAAGCGGCCCCGGAACCCCCTCGGACCATGGTTTATTGCAGTTGGGAAAGCATTTTCCCCGAGGTGTCCAACCGGGTGCGGACCGTCCCTGCGCGGGGTGTGGGGTGTGGCGATACCGGGGCACTTCGCCATGCCTGCCGGCGCGGATTCCCCCTCGCTTTTGGCGCGCGCCGAGTTTGCCACCCGAATTTGCTGCAGCGTAACTTCGGGCCGATTGTGGGCGGATCATGCAAGCCGGACTGGTTGTGGTCGATACTTGAGCACGGTCAAAGTTCCCTTGTGTTGCGTTCCGGAGGAGATTCAGGCGTGCCCGACCCCGACGACACCTTGCGTAGAGAGCTCGGCTGGACGGGTCCGGAGGAATCTCATTTCGAACCCGATACCCGTCCGACCCGACGCAAGCCGCCAGAGCCGCCGTCGATCCCCGGACGCGCTCCGGTCAATTTCGTGCCGTCGAAGGCAGCGGAAACCACTGAGCCCAACGAATCCGGGCCGTCGCAGGGCGTACCGACCGACCCCGACGCCGAGCGCGCCCGCAGCACGTTCCGGGAGGCACCACCCGCTCAGCCACAGCAGCAGGCACCCCCGCCGCCGGCACCACCCCCGCCGCCACGCGACGTCCGTCAAGCACCGCCGAACCAGGCTCCGCCCAACATGGGCCATCCGGATGCCCGACCCGATGCGTGGGACCAGCACCCGCCGGGCTGGCAGCTTCCGTCCCAGCGTCCGCCCGGGCCCGGGGGCCCGCCGCAGCAGCCCTACGGACCACCACCCGGCCAACCTTGGCCTACCGAAGGCGGATTCGCGCCGGATCCGGGTGGCGCACCCGGCGTGCCGCCACTGCCTACCGGCTCCTACGCCGACCGCATCCGGGTCAACGACCTGGTGCCGCCGAAGCGGCAGCCGCCGGGCAGTGGCTGGCGACTGTTCGTGTATCGGGCGACGTTCGGGCTGGTCAACCCCGGCCCGTCACCCGAGGACCTTCGTCAGGCCGAGTTGGAGGCCAAGATCAAGGGGCTCCTCCGCGGCCATTACAAGGTCGGGGTGATGGGCAAGGGCGGGGTGGGCAAGACCACCGTCTCGGCCAGCGTCGGATCGATCTTCGCCCAGTTGCGCCAGGACGATCGCGTGGTGGCCATCGACGCCGACACGTCCTTCGGCAAGCTCGGCAGCCGCGTCGACCCCCAGGCGCAGAGCTCGTATTGGGAGCTCGCCAACGACAAACACCTGGATTCGTTCGCCGATGTGCGCAGTCGCGTCGGCAACAACGCCGCCGGGCTGTTCGTCCTGGCCGGCGAGGGCACGCCGGCTCGCCGCCGGGTGCTCGACGCGGCCATCTATCGCGAGGCCACCACCCGACTCGACAGGCATTTCTCGATCTCGGTGGTGGACTGCAGTTCGACCATGGACTCGCCGGTGACCCAGGAAGTGTTGCGCGATCTCGACGGTTTGATCGTGGTGTCCTCGCCATGGGTGGACGGCGCCGCCACGGCCGGCCAGACGCTGGACTGGCTGGCCGCCCACGAGATGACAGACCTGCTGCAGCGCACGGTCGTGGTGCTCAACGACTCCGACGGCCACGCCGACAAACGCACGCGCACCATCCTGGCCGGACAGTTCTCCGGTCAGGGTCAGCGAGTGATCGAGGTGCCTTTCGACGGGCATCTGCGTCCCGGCGGCGTCGTCGATCCGCGAGAGATGTCGACCCCGACCCGGCGCCGGTTCCTGGAGATCGCCGCGGCACTGGCCGAGCACTTCCCGACCCACGACGATCGGCGGGACCGCTAGCCGGTCCGCTGATCAGCGCATCGCGCCGATCAGTGCCTCAAGAGCATGGACCGCGGGGGCGTCGACGGGGTATTCCGCCTCGGCGCGGGCCACGGTGTCCTCTGAAACACCTGCAGCCGTTGCGGTTTCACCGATCGTCAGGTTCGCCTGCCGACGGGCGGCATACAGGCGCTGCCCGAGGGTGGCTCCGGGCGCGGTGGCGGCCAGCGTGGTCAGCTCGTCGATCTGGCGTCGCACCGCGCTGAGCGCCTTGATCAGTGCCGGAGTCACCATGCTGAGCCGCGCGGCTCGAGCGGCCACCGCCTCGAGCTGACGAAGATCGGCCAGCACGGACGTCACCCGCGGGGTGAACTCGGGTTCTCCCACGGCCGGCAGCGTGGCGATCGTCGACTCCAGGGTGTTCACCGCCGTCAGGACCGCCTGGGCGATCAGCGGTACCTCGTCGCTGGCCGGTGGCGTGGTCGTCAACCGCGGTTGCGTGGTGACGACGGTCGGCGGTTCCACGGGTGCTGGTGCCGGCATCGCCGGATCGGGTACCGGCCCGCCCTGGCGCAGCCGGGCGATGGTGCCCGGCGGCCAGCGCAACACCTCTTCGAGCTTGAGCCGGGTGCGCTCGCGGGGCCAGCTGCGGCCCTTCTCGAACGCGATGAGGGCTCCGGCGTTGATGATCCCGTCGGCGGCGAGGCTGCGCTGGCTGATGTCGAGTTCGCGACGCCTGGCCGCAGCTGCAGCACCAGCGCGAATAAGTCCGACATCGAACTCGCCGGTGGCGAGGTCGTACTCAGCGTCGGTCATACGGGGCTGTTTCCTCGCCAATGTGCTCAGCCTCAGCCGAAGTGCTGAAGCGGTTGCCGGGACCCGTCAATCCTAACCCCAGACCGAAGCACCGCTACACCTTGGGTTTTTCGCATCCACAGCAAACAACTCCGATGCTACGGCTTCTTGACCGGACAAATCGATCTCCCGCTACGGGTACATACAGGTACCTATCGGCGTTCTGACGTGCGGTTTTAGATCCAAGCGGACTTTCCCCTGGTGATCCACCATCGTTACCAATGCAAATTTCCGTAGCGTTGCACCGCTGCGGTTTCAATCAAACTGTTGCATCGCTACGGTTCTTGCTATAGCGTTCCCCGCAACGCGGTACACACCGCAACAAAAGTCCTAACAGGAGCAGCAGCATGAACGCACTCATGGCCAACGGCATCCCGCTCGGCGTGTGCACCAGTGACCCGGAGCGGTGGACCTCCACCCCCGACGATCAGGCCAAGGTCATCTGCCGGGAATGCCCGCGGCGGTGGCTGTGTGCCCGCGAAGCCTGCGAACTGCCCCGCGCTGAGGGACTTTGGGCCGGCATCACGGTTCCCGAGGGGGGCCGGGGCCGCAGCTTCGCGCTGAAGCAGCTGCGATCGCTGGCCGAGCGCAACGGCTACCCCGTGCGCAAGCTGGGCCTGGTCTTCCACGAAGCCGCCTGATCCGCCGGCCGGCGCAACACCAGTACTTTTGTCTGGCCCTTGCCCTGCCGATTCGAGGGGACGGCAGGGCAAGGACAGGTTTTCCACTGGGGGAGGAATAGGGGCCCGGGGTGTGCCGTTACACCCGGGGACGGTGTCGGGCATTGCCCCGGGCCCCACACCAGAACCGTCGCTTCGAGCGACCACTCGCCGAGAGGCGCAGTGACGGCACCGTCCCCCAACTTCTCCTTCGGCTCCTACGCGAGCGTGGCGACCACGGCATCGAGCAGAGCATCCACTTCGTCCTCGTCGTAGCCGCGCTGAAACAGCGGCGGCTTGGGGAACGCGATATTGCGGACGTCATCGGCATCGAGGTGTCCGCGTCCGTCGAGCCGGCGGGCCACCAACGCCAGGAAGTCGTCGACCGACTTCTTGTCATAGCCCCGCTTACCCAGCGGCGGTTTCGAAAGCTCAGCGCCGCGAACATCTTCGGCAGTCAATCCCCCGGTCATGCCGGTCATGCTAACCGCGCGTGGTCCCGGCTGAACGCGGTTACCGTGAGGTTCATGAGCAATACCGATACGGCGCCTGCCGAAGTCACGTGCGCCAACTCGGAGTTCACCGGGGTCCTGCACCCGCGCGAGGTACCGCTGGGCGGCCCGCGCGCGATGCTCGTCCGTCGCACCCTGCCGCAGCGGGACCGGTCCATGATCGGCACCTGGTGTTTCGCCGACCACTACGGTCCGCACGACGTCCGAACCGCCGGCAGAGGCATGGACGTGCCGCCCCATCCGCACACCGGATTGCAAACGGTGAGCTGGCTTTTCGACGGGCTGATCGAGCATCGCGACAGCGCAGGAGTGCACGCCATGGTGCGTCCCGGCGAGCTCAGCCTGATGACTGCGGGCGCCGGAATCTGCCACTCGGAGGTCTCGACGCCGGAGACCACGATCCTTCACGGTGTGCAGCTGTGGGTGGCGCTGCCCGACGCCGCCCGCGACACCGACCGCGACTTCGCCCATTACGCGCCGCCGCCACAAACCGTCGGCGGCGCCACCATCCGGGTATTCCTCGGCGAGCTCGCCGACTCATCGTCGCCGGTGCACACCTTCACGCCACTGTTGGGCGCGCAGATCGACCTGGTTCCCGGTGCGGTGCTGACGCTGGATGTCGACCCGGCCTTCGAACACGGGGTGCTGCTCGACCAGGGAGCGATCGAGGTGTGCGGTACCACCCTGGCGATCGCCGATCTGGCCTACCAGGCCCCGGGGCGCGCACAACTGCAGTTGGCCAACCGCGGCGACGGCCCGGCCCGGGCAATCCTGCTGGGCGGGCCACCCTTCACCGAGGAGCTGGTGATGTGGTGGAACTTCGTCGGCCGCAGCCACGACGACATCGCCATCTACCGAGAACTGTGGCAGGCCAACGATGCACGGTTCGGCGACGTGCAGGGGTACGAAGGCCACATCGCGCGGCTACCCGCACCGCCCTTGCCCAATGGCCGGCTCAAGCCGCGCCCGCGCCCTTCGGGCTAGACGTTCAAGTATTGCGCGGTGCTGCCGCCCACCGGCATCTCGGGCAGCCCGAGCTTGCGGTGGTCCCAGCTGCGCTGCCGAGTGGGCACCACCCGTACCGCGATGCGGTTGTTCATCATCTGGTCGACGAACGGGCGCATCTCCTCGGTGTAGGGCCCGGTGTAGCGCTCCCACACGCTGATGCCCACGCGCAGAATCGTTTCCGGGTCATCGACGATCTCGGCGGTGCCGTCGATCGACACGCCGCGCAGCGTGTTGTAGGTGTCGCCGTCTTCGATCATCACCGTGATCGTCGGGTCGCGGCGCAGGTTGACCGCCTTCTGCGACTTGGCCTTGGTCTCGAACCAGATCTCACCGTCGAGCACCGCGTACCACATGGCCACCAGGTGGGGTCGGCCGCTCGACAGCACCGTGGCCATCGTCGCGGTTCGGCTGCGTTCGACGAATTCGGCGATCTCGTCGTCGCTCATGACGATCTTCGTGCGCTCGTTCTTGCCCACCTGTCACCTCTCTGCTCGGTCAGCTCACCATAGCCACGCGTCCTCAACCGCTCACCGACGCGGTCGCCAACCGGACGGTTCGGTTAGAACACACCGAACTGCGAGGTCACCCAGCGCACCGGGTCCACGCACCGGAATGGCGCAATACCCCTGGCGTGCAGACGGTTTCCGGTGGGCGGATGCCCCAGCGCCGACACCGCAAAGAACCGGCTGGCCAACCGCGCACCGGCCGACGGGTTCTCCACGGTCGACACGATCGCTCCGCCGTGCAAGCGCACCAGCAGGCTGCGCACCTCCTGGTGCAGCAGCCGGCCGTCCACATCGTCGTAGTGTTCGCCGTCGGAGGTGTCGCGCAGGAACGCCGCTCCGCCGTTGGACATGACCAACGCCCACTCCGAACCCTGCACGTCGCGCAGCGCGCGCAGCACGTCGAACTTGGACAGGATCACCGCCAGCTTGGGCTGGCCCGGGTTGACCGCCAACAGCAGATTGCCCAGCACCGAGCGCGGCTCCCCGCCGATGAACGGCTGGGGCGGCAGCAGATCCTGCAACTGGTCGCGGATCGACTTCACCCGCAACGGATCAAACATGAAGAACACCGCGTCGGCGTGGGCGAAGAACTGAAAGGGCGGCGCCCGCAGGTCACCGTTCTCCAGGTCTTCGCCTGCGACATCACGCAGCACCAGGAACCGGCGCACCCCGTGCCACACACCGACCGAGAACACCAGTGGCTCACGCTGATTCGGAGCCTGCGTGTGCACCGTCGGAGTGGGCGGCAACAGACCGCGCTGAACATACAGCGGGCCCTCGTAGTTGGCGGCGTAGTTCTGTGCGGTGGCGCGGGTGACCGGTTCCAACACGACACCGAACTTCTCGCACAACAATTCCAGCTGTTTGATCAGCACGGCGATGTAGAGGCTCTTGCCCGTCGCACGCGCACCGGCCAGCGCGATGCAGATGGCGTGCCCTTCCCGGAAGCCCTCGGGAAGCGTGAAATGGCAGACCGGGCAGATCTCCACCGCCGCTCCCTGCAGCGCCCGGCTGGCCTCGGACGGCGGCGGCGGCGGGCCGTGATAGCCGGCCGCGCGGGTCCAGGTGTACAGCGGGCCGCAATCGGCGGGTGCACCCACGTAGGCGGAGGCGACGTCGTCGCGGTAGCGGGTGCCGCCGGCCTGGGCCGGCAGCGTCCACAGGTGGTTGTTCGGGCTCAGCGGGGTGAAGCACCGCGGGCATTTGCTCATGTCAGCCCCGGCTCCCCCTCAGTCGCTCCGCCAGCGACGGTTGCTCACCCCGCCGCGTCAGCAGCCTGTTCACCATTTTGCGGTATCCGCGCATCGTCCCCTCAGAGGAATCGCCCGACAACTGCGCCATCAACACCACCACGGATTCCGCGTCGGCGCCGGACATGGTGGCCGCCACCTGTCCGGCCAGCACCCCAGCCAGCTGATCCACCGGGTCGAGAACTTGCGCGGTGGCCTCGGCCACCGCGGTCCGCAACAGGCCGATCGCCACCACCGTCACCGGCGCCAACTGGCCGCCCTCGACCAGCGGCAGCACTCGGGCCACCGCCTGTGTGCCGCAAGCATTTTCGGCGACCAACCCATTGCAGGCCTGCGGATACGGCTGACCGGAAAGTACGCCCAACAACGCGAACGCCAGCAGCCGCACCGAGAAATCCTGGTGCACAGACCCCGGCTCCAGACCGGCCAACACCTGATCCCACAGCGGCACATAGGAACTCTGGTGTGTGTGCAGGTAGCGCTGATGCAGCCACTCCCGCGGCTCGATGTGTCGTACGGCTGCACAGGCCACCGCCACGTTGTCGCCGTTGTCCTCGATCACCTTGCCGGCCAACAGGTGCAGCGCAACCGAGTCCGCAGCCCCCACCAGGGTGCGCAGCGCGGCCATCCTGGGCAGCGGCTCGGTACCGATCGCCAGCAGCAGATCCGCTGGATCCCAGACCGACGCCGCGGCGACGGCGGTGAAGTGCCCGGGCGCCGTCGTCCGCAGCCACCACAACTGTGCTCCGAGATCACCCGTGCGTTGCGGCCCGCGCCGCTGCGACCGCAGTCCGCGCAGTGCGGCACGGATCCACACCGGATCCCACGGCCGGGCCCCCGCGAGCTCGTCGCGCTCGGGCAGAGGGGCCGCGTCGGCCAGCCAGTCCAGTACGTCATCATCGATCGCGCTGCCCTCGGCGTCGCCCTCGTGCAGCAACCACGCCGCCAGCGACAGCCGGTCCGCGGCACCGATCAGGGCCCGCACCCCCGGATCTGCCAGGCCGGGCAGCACACCATCGGTCAGCGCGGCCCGCAGCCGATCATCGGCGACCCCGGCCCGCAACAGCAGGTCAACGACCCGCAGCAGCCGGGCGGGCCCCTGGTCCTGGCTACGCTCCAGGGCCGGCCCGATCGCCTTCCGCAACACCGAAGGTAGTGGTTTCCCGTGAAACATTCTCGGCCCCAATGGGATTGGACCGTTTTGCGTCAACCACGCGTCATCAGCAATCGCCCGGGCAACGTACGTGGCGTCGGCGAACGCCGCGCCGGCCCCGTCCGGCAACTCGTGCACGGCCCGCCAGGCGTCGGCCGTCGTGACACCTACCACGGCCGAGAACACGTCGGCGATGATGTGCGCCGCCTCGGACCCCACCAGCGCGCCCGAGGGCGAATGTGCGCCGATCACCTCATGCGCTTCAACGTGCGCGTCGGCGAATTCCGGGCGAGCGGCCACCGCCATCGCCATCGGCCAGGCGGGGTGCAGTCCGTCGTCGCGGACCTGGCTGGACAACGCGTCGATTTCCTCGAGCACACGTCGCGCCGACGCCGCATCGAGCAGCACCACCTGGGACATCACCGACCAGCGGGTCACCCGGATGCGATGCCCGCCCGCGGTGCAGTGTGGGTCACCACCGAGCTCACCCATCGACACCGGCTCGGATTCGCTGATCACCACCATGCCCGGTTCGATCACATCGAGATCCTCGACCGGTACCGCGCTGAGCACCTGGCCGTTGTGCGGCGCAACCTGCTCGGCACGATCAAAGGTCGAAAAGCTCAGACCTGCCGCGGTACCGGGCGACATCAGAAAACTCACCAGGCCGATCCACTGCGCCGCCGAATCCGGGGAATGCACGCCCAGCACCACCGGTGGGCCGCCGGCCAGTGCCGCGGCCACCGCGTCGAGCAGCGCAAACAGCGTGGCCAGTCGCCAGGCAGTGGGGTCCAGGGCAAAGGCCACCACGCTGTCCTTCGTCACCGCGCTGCCCAACTGGGGCAGTTCGCCGGGCAACTCCGCGCGAGCCACCGCGGCCGGCCCGTAGGGCTGCAGCCAGTGCGGCGCCCGCCACCACTGGATGGCCCGCGACCGCGGGTGGGTGTCAGGCGCCCGATCCAACAGCACATGCGCGAAGACGTTGCCGGGACGGCCCGTACTGTCCGACCCCGCCGGGCAGGTGTGCCAGAAGCCGGCACCGTCGCCGAGGTGACGGTAGGCCAGCCGGCGCGGGCCCTGCTCGAGCTGTTCCGGCGTGGGGAAATCCGGCACCGAGCCCACCGGACGGAAGATCGTACGGACGCCTGAGATCAGCGCCTGGGTCTCCGCGGGCGTGAGGTCACCGCCGGTTTGTTTCACCTGCCAACCGCCGACGGTCCCGACCGCATCGAACGACGTGTAGGCAAGCTGGCCGTACCGCGTCGTCATAGCACCGTCACGGTCAGCTGCAGAGTCTCTACCGGAGGGTCCAGCAGTGCGACAGTGCGCAATTGGATCGGGTCGGAAATGTTGACGAACAGCCGGATCCACCCGTGCAGGCCGCTGACATTCGCGGCCCAGAGTTCGCCCTCGCCGGAAGCGGTCAGTGCGGTCCAGCGCAGCTGCTTGGACGGCTGATCGGCGAGCTGCCCCTGCGCGTTGAGCGGCGCCACGTCGACCGGCTGACCGTCGTGCGCACTCAACGGCAGCCGCTGAGGATTGTTGACCAACACGAATGACGGCGACCCCGGAACGTCGTACTCCGAACGCACGGCGACGGTGGCCGTGGTGGGGAATCCGCCTGCGTCGCGGCCGATCCGGACCGCGTACTGCAGTCGCAACCGGCCCGGGTATTCGATACTGGCCACCGGCCCGGTCACTCGACGCCCGCCCGAGAACGTCACCGGCGCCAGATGTAGAGAGCATCCACCCACCGGAAGCGCACCGGTCAGGTGTAGCCCGCCGTACTTCTCGTACTCCTCGAGCGAGATCTCGAAAGTCCTGCCGGTCAGACCCGTCCGGGGATCGTGATCCTTGGGCGCCAGCGTCACCACCACGCCGGCCGCACCGTCCGGCCAATCGAAGGTCAGCACCTGCTTGTTGCAGTATTCGACGAGCTCGATGTCCCCGATCGTGCCGGTGTGCACCGCCGATACGGTGCGGCCCAACACGGCACGTCCGGCCAGGATCGTCACCGGGGTGACACAGGCCCGGCTCCAGCCCTGCGGCCAGGGCACCCCGGTCATCACGGTGCGGTGACTGCCGTCTGGTTGCGGTTGATCGACAACCCGATGCGGCAGCCGCAGGTCCGGCGTCAGCCCGACCTGCTCGAGGGCATTCTCGGGCAGCTCGGTGGAGACACCGCCGGCACTCGGACCGGTCTGGCTGAGATAGAGGACAACCTCGGCCCCCGGCGCCGCCCACGACACGTCGAGCGATTCACCGTCGAACGCGGTGTCGACGTCGATGTCGGTGACCGCGGCCAGCACAGCCGACACCTCGACATCGGCCTCGACCGGCTGCGAAAGTATGACCGCACCGTCGACGTCGACCGCGCACCGCACGCGATAGCGGTACCGCTTGCCGCGCACCGCACCGGCGTCGACGAACCCGGCCATGTTGTCGCTGTCGGTGAGGATCCGGTACCGCGCCTCGTCGTCCTCGACGTCGCCGGCCCCATCGAACGGGAGTCGGTAGACGTGCACGGCGCGGGTCGCCGGTGGTGCCGTCCACTGCCCGACGACCAGGCCGGTGTCCTCGTTGACGGACACATCGCTGACGGGGGCCACCAACACCCCTGCGGCGTGCAGCACCGGCCGGGTGCTCAGGGCATCCGCGCGCGAGGTTCCGGTGATCACCCACACCTGGTAGTAGCGCACCGGACCGGTCAACGGCCGGTCATCGCTTGCCGCCGACAACGGGGTTGCCGCGACGAGGTCGGCGTTCTCGGGTGACCTGGGTGCCCGGTCCTCGGCGCTGACCACCCGGTACAGCACCACGCCCCCGTTGGCCTCATAGTCCGGCCAGCTCAATTCCACGACATCGGGCCGGGATTCACCGTGACGGAACGAAATGGCGTGCACGTCCGCGGCTCCGGCCTGAGAGGGCGACGGAGTTTCCGAAGTACCGGTGGGGGTCCCGGCTTCCAGCTCGGCCAGCACCCGGGCCATCTCTTCGGCATGCTCGGCCACCGAACCCGGCAACATCTCGCGGATCTGCTCGACATCGGTGCGTCCGGACCTCAGGACGAGGCGCAGATGCGCCTCCTTGAAGCTGCGTGCCGCCACCGCGCCTGAGTCGACCAGCTGCTGGCGCCACGCAAGCAGCGGCGCCAGTCGCGGATCCGCGTCGTCCGGATCGTCGACGGGATACAGATCGGGCATCAGAACACCAAATCCCCGCCGGACGGCACGTCGGGATCGCTCCGCATGACCTGCTCCGGCAGCTCGAACAGTGCGAACTCCTGAGGTGTCAGACCCTCGCTGGCCTGCACACCCGGCAACGCTACCGCAGCAGCGGCCCCGTCACCGCCACATGGTGAGCCCGGGCCCGCTGCCATGACGACGCCGTCCACCGCATAAGTTCGGCACATCCCGGCGAATCGCGATCTGAGGGGGGCCATGTCATCTTCCAGCTCTTCTGCCAGCCGTGCCAGCGACGACGTGTGGGAAGTGATGTCGACGTCGCGCACGATCCGCCGGTTCACCGACGAACCGGTCGACGACGCAACGCTGACCCGCTGCTTGCAGGCCGCGGTCTGGGCTCCCTCGGGCGCGAATGCGCAGGCCTGGCGATTTGTCGTACTGCGGTCAGCCGAGCAGCGCGCAGTGGTGGCGAGGGCGGCCGCTCAGGCGCTGGCGGTGATCGAACCGGTCTACGGCATGACCCGGCCCGCCGAGAACGACACCAGCCGGCGTGCCCGGACCAATCGCGCCACCTATGAATTGCACGACCGGGCAGGCGAGTTCACCTCGGTGCTGTTCACGCAGCAGCGCTTTCCGACGGCCTCGGAACTGCTGCTCGGCGGCTCGATCTTTCCGGCCATGCAGAATTTCCTGCTTGCCGCGCGAGCCCAGGGTCTCGGTGCCTGCCTGACCAGCTGGGCCTCGTACGGCGGTGAACAACTGCTGCGCGAGGCCGTCGGGGTGCCCGAGGACTGGATGCTGGCCGGCCACGTCGTGATCGGTTGGCCTCGAGGTTCCCATGGACCGGTGCGCCGTCGCCCGGTCGAGGAGCTGGTCTGCCTGGACCGCTGGGACAACCCCGCGCCCTAAGCTGGAATCCGCGGCATCCGGAGGAGGTTCTCCATGGGTATGACAGCACCCGGACTGATGCCCGCCGCGTTCATCGGTCACGGCAGCCCGATGAACGCGATCGAGTCCAATCGATTCACCGCGGCCTGGCGCAGTTTCGGCCAGTCAGTGCCGCGACCGCGGGCGATCCTGGTGGTGAGCGCGCACTGGTACATCAATGCCACCGCGGTCACCGCGATGCCCCGTCCCCGCACCATCCATGACTTCTATGGATTTCCCCGCGAGCTGTTCGCGATCCAGTACCCGGCGCCGGGTCTGCCGGAGTTCGCCGAAGAGGTCGGCGATACGGTGCACCCGACCTGGGTCGGGGCCGACGTGGACAGCTGGGGCATCGACCATGGCACCTGGTCGGTGCTGGTGCACGCCTTTCCCGACGCGTCGATACCCGTTGTGCAACTGGCCATCAATGCCAATCAGACGTCCGAGTATCACCTGCAGCTCGGCGCGAAGCTGGCGCCGCTACGTGAACGCGGCGTGCTGGTGGTCGGCAGCGGCAACATCGTGCACAACCTCGCAGCCATGGACCCCGCCCGACCCCAGGACGGCTACAGCTGGGCCAAGCGGTTTGACGAGGCCGCCAGAGAACAACTCATCCACTCCCCCGCCGACATCCTCACCCTCGAAGCGCACCCGGACCATGCGGACGCGGTTCCCACCCCCGATCACTTCATCCCGCTGCTCTACTTCGCCGGCCTGGCCGGTGCCGCAACCGATTCCGCACGCAACCTGGACACCTTGGTCACCGGATACACCTACGGTTCGCTGTCCATGGCGTCCTACCTGCTGCATTGAGGCCGGCCGTTTCGCCGAACCCGCGCGGGTCGGCACGCTATGGTGACGGGCGTGTTGGGCCATGACAAGCCGGCGAACGCCGTCGGGGTGTAGGAAACGTGCGCGGAATCATTCTGGCCGGGGGCTCCGGCACACGACTCCATCCGATCACCATGGGCGTCAGCAAGCAGTTGCTACCGGTGTACGACAAGCCGCTGATCTACTACCCGCTGTCCACCCTGATCATGGCCGGCATCCGCGACATCCTGGTGATCACCACGCCTGTCGACGCCCCGGCTTTCCAGCGCCTCCTCGGAGACGGCTCTGCCTTCGGAGTGAACCTGACCTACGCCGTCCAACCGCAGCCCGAGGGCCTTGCCCAGGCATTCGTCATCGGTGCCGAGCACATCGGCACCGACACCGTGGCACTTGTGTTGGGCGACAACCTCTTCTACGGCCCAGGACTGGGCACGAGCCTGCGGCGCTTCCAGGATGTCGACGGCGGAGCGATATTCGCCTACTGGGTGGCGAACCCGACGGCCTACGGGGTCATCGAGTTCGGCCCGGACGGGACAGCACTGTCCCTGGAGGAGAAGCCCGCCGTTCCCAAATCCCAGTACGCCGTGCCGGGACTGTACTTCTACGACAACGACGTCATCGAGATCGCGCGATCGCTCCGTCCATCGGCCCGCGGCGAATACGAGATCACCGGAATCAACCAGACCTACCTGAGCCAGGGCCGACTCACGGTCGAGGTCCTGGCCCGCGGCACCGCGTGGCTGGACACCGGCACGTTCGACTCGCTGTTGGACGCCAGTGACTACGTACGCACCATCGAGCGGCGCCAAGGCCTGAAAATCGGTGTGCCAGAGGAGATCGCGTGGCGGGCCGGCTACATCGACGACGATCAGCTGGCCGCCCGCGCCAAGCAACTTCCCAAATCCGGCTACGGCGACTATCTGCTGGAACTGTTGCGCCGATAGCCGGCGTCATCACGCACCGATAGCCGAAAATCTGGCGCCGGGAAGGCCGAATCAGGTCACTTATAATTCGGTGAACGACCACACCGGGTCAGGAGGGACTGTGCCCGATCAGTCCGGCGTCGATAACGTCGACCCTCCGCCTCCTGCCAGCCGATAGCTGGTCACAGCCATGGAGCCGACACCGTCGAAGAGGGGGCAGTCTTGACCTATCCACCGCAATGGAACCCACCGCCGGGAGATCCGTTCGAAAACTATCAGTCGCCGCAGACGCCGAGCCCGGGCGGTTACTACCAGCCGATCCCCGGATGGTCCGGCTACGGCGAAGCGCCTCCGGCCGACCAACCACCCAAGCGGAGCCGCACGCCGCTGATCGTCGGCACCGCCGCGGGAGTCGTTGCGATCACTCTCCTGGTCGGCCTGGCGCTGTGGGGGTTCAACTCCCGCGGCAACGACACCGCTGGCATTGCCACCACCACCTCGGCCGCGGCGACCGATGAGCCCACCGGTACCACCACCGCACCGAGCTCCACCACTTCCAGCAGCTCGTCGGCACCGGCGGCGCCCCCGGCGGCACCGGCGGCGTGCGAGGGACGTGTCCCCACTGCCACACCGCAGACTCCCGCAGGGTGGAATCCGGTGGCCAGCCCGCGAGGCCTGAACTATGCCGTACCCGGCAACTGGGAAGTCAATGCCTGCACCGACATGGTGGGCTGGGAAAAGCCCTGCTCCGACGGGCCTTTCGGCTACTGCCCGATCCGCACCATGAGCGGTTCGACCTCGATTCCCAACGAGCAGTGTCCCAAGGGCAGCCGAGGGGTCACCGGCGTTCCCGGTGCGAAGAACACGCCCGATATCAATGAAGCAGTGCAGGGAGAAGCGAAGCTGGTCGCCGACATCTACACCTCCAAAAATGGTGTGGTGCCATCGGTTTCCCTGAGCCCACCCCGCAACTTCACGGTGGGCGGGGCACCTGCTGTCCAGATCGTGGCGACCGTGACCGGGATCGAGGGAGACAACTGCACCGGCACTTCAGCATTGCACTCGATGGTGGCCACCACCGTCCCCGGCCAACCCGGGTCGGTGCTGTTTGTCGTCTCGCTGGAGCAGGGCTATCCCGGTGCACCGGATCCTGGCTTGATCGACCAATTGGTGGGAACGCTGAATCGGGCCAGCTAGTCGCGATGTCCAGGGAGGTTGGCCGGTTCGGCTGACCGGCGGGGAGCCTCCGGGGTCACACCCGGAGGCCTGCACTTGTGGCACAGGTTGCCCCGAAACCATGCGGGACAACCTCCCTGGACCAGTCAGCGCTTGCCGGTGATCTTTTCGCCGATTTCACGAGCAAAGCTGAACCCCGCCGTCGGATTGTCACGTGAGCATCCCCTAGCGTCGACGATCGTATTCACCCGCAGGGCCAAGCCGCGACTGCAGCCGATGGCATCGGCGGCTCCGGTGATATCGGTGAAGATGCTCAAGTTCATGAACTGTTCCGCCGCGTCGTATCCGACGCCACCGAGTTTGAGCGTGTCGGCGCCCAGCCCCTCGTAGGTGGCGTTGATCGGGCCGGGACGGCAGCCACGCCATCCGCTGAGCTGTTTCTGGAACGCAGCCTCCGCGGTCGCGTTGTCAGGGAACAGCACCACGGCCTGAACCGCCTGGGCCGCCGGCCCAGCCTGCACCATCTGGATAACTACGTCCGTGTAACCCGTACCAGCATAAGCTGATTCGGCACCTGGAGCCCACACACCCGCACAATTCGGCGGTGTGACCGGATCGGTGGACAGAGAAGTTTCAACAGGTCCGGCAGTCAGACCCGGAGCCTTCAGCCGCTTGCCGATCTCCTCGACGGACAACAGCACACCCTGCAACTCGGATGCCTCCACTTTGCCGTCAGCACCGGGTGCCGCCGCCGATGTCGAGGTGGTCGCCGGGCTCTGTGACGTCGTCTTGGACCCCGATGCCCGCGCGCTGGTGGTGCTGGTCGCGCCGGCCCGATCAGTCGTGTCATCCCCGCCGGTCAGGTTGGTCGCCACCACGACGATCACCACCAAGAGCAGGAGCACCGTGCCGATCACACCTCCGATGATCCACGGCGTCTTGTTGCTGGGCGGCGGGGTGTACGGCCCGTTCATCATGGGCGGTGCGTTCCACGGACCTGCCGGACCGGCCTGCCACTGCGTACCGACAGGCGGCGGCGGCGGATACGGCGGCGGGGCAGAAGGCGATCCGGCTCCCCACGCCGGTGGGGCCGAACCCTGCTGGGGGTTCGCCGGGACCCAGGGTGACTGCGGCGGTTCGGGCTGGCCGCCTCCACCGGGCCAGCCACCTCCACCGCTCTGGAATGGGTCGCTCGGTCCTTGGTTCATACGGGAATCTTCCTGTCTTTCATGAGATGTCACGGAATGCGCGACAGAATCTTGGCGGCCAGCGTCTCCGCGTCGCGGCCGGGATCCGCACCGAACGCCACCACCACGTCGACGACCACGTTGTTCTTGGCTGCAACAGCCCGGACAATCGGGGTGTTCACAAGCAACTGCGGCCCGTCCAAGGTCGTGCCTCTCAGCACCGCTATCGAGGGATCAACCGCAGCTCTGGTCACCGGGTCGATCTGATACTTCGAAGTCAGCTGGGTGGCACCCACCAAGTGGTCGACCTGGCCGACGCATCCGTTCCACCGCTGCTCGATCGCCGCGGCTTGGGCGGTGGCCGACGCGGCATCGGGATACAACGTGATCCGTTCGTCGATCGCGCCCAGCTGAATCATCGTCTTGACCGGCAGGCCGTTGATCGAACGGGTCAATGTTGTTATCGCACCACTGTTTTCGTACATATCAACGGCCCCTGCGGCGATGGCGGTCATACAGCCCGCCGGAGTGAAGGCGTCTTGCGGGAGGGAATTCCAGGTGGTCATGTCGGTGGCACCGTAGGTACTGCTCAGCGGATTCACCTCCGCCTTCACCTCGTCGAGGCTGGGCAGCAGTCCCGGAAACTGCGCTTCGGTCACGACGGGCACCGCCGGCGGCGGCGTGGTGGTCGGGGTGGGCGAGGACGTCGTACCGGGCGCGGACACGGCGGTGGAACCAGGACGTGCCACCGGAGTTTCCGCCGGACCAGGGATCACGGCCCAAACCACCAGTGCCACAACGGCAACGGTGATCACCACGTAGGACAGGATCACGCCGGTCAACGCGCGGTTGCGTCCTGGTTGCCCGGTCCGCTTGATCTGCGACAGTCCGAGGTGGCCGAGCACCGCCCCGACCGGAGCGAATACGAAAGCGAACACCAGTGACAGCGTCGCGAAGGTGTTGACCGGCGCGTTCGGCGGCGCCGGCGGCGGTGCCGAGACGATCGGGGGTCCGCCGAAGGGTTGCTGCCCGCCCGGAAACTGTCCGCCGGGTTGCTGCCCGCCCGGATACTGCCCGAACGGAGTACCGCCGAACGGGTCACCGGACCCGCCGAACGGATCCCCCGGATCGCCAAATCCTCCGTGGGTCATGCGGGGATCCGCGACAGTATCTCGGCGGCGATACTCTCACCGCTGTCACCGAGGTTCCCCCCGAACACCTGCGCGTCGACCACCACATTGGCCTTTGCCGCCACCACCCGGACGTGGAGGAACTTCGATGATCCGTCCATCGTGCTGCTCACGATCGTGATCGACGGATCACGCGTAGCGCGGGTGGTGGGGCCAATTTCATAGAGCACCGTGCGGCTCCCGTCGTTGAACTTCAAGGTGACCTGCCCGGCGCACCTTCTCGACACTTCCAAGATCTGCGCGACCTGCCGGCGGTGGCGCCGAAAAGATCGGCGGGCCACCGTACGGCAGCTGCCCGAACTGGTCGGGCGTCCCCCCTGCAAAGGTCATGTCAGCCCGGGATCCGATCGAGGATGCGGCGGGCGATGGTGATGTGATCGTCACGCTGTTCCCACGCGAGGAACTGCGTATCCACCATCACGTTGGATTTGACGGCGATAGCCCGGAAGGTGAATACCTCCGGGGATCCAGGGCTGACGCTGAGCAGAGTCGTCACTCCGCCACCGACGTCTTCCACCGGCCCCGAATTGAACACCATCGGACTCGATTTGGTCGGTACCGTCAGCTCCCGGCCTGAGCACTGGCGCCACCTGTCCACGTAACGGGCGAACGCCTCTTGAGCGGCCTTCGCGTCAGCGAAGGCGACCACTCCCTGCCCGGTGACCAGATGGGCGGTTGTCTCTTCCGCCGATGTCGCGTACGCGCTCACGTAGTCGGTGCCCGCATATCCCTCTGGCGCCATGCCATAAAGCGACGCAGTGCATTCGGCCGGCGTCACGTCCCCATGCTGATCGATGACGCCGAACTGGACTTGGCTGGCGGTCAGGTTGGGCGCCTTCATGATGACGCGCAGCTCCTCGAGGTTCGGCAACAACCCGCGCAGTTCCGCAGATGTCACCGTCGGCTCGGGTTTCACCGTGCTGGTGGGGGCTGCGCTTACCTTCGGCACGGCATTGGCGGACGACGTGGTGGCACTCGTGTTCGCCTTGGATCCGTTGTGCACCAAGGCCGCCCAGACCACCAGCCCCACCACCAGCAGCACGATGAATGTGTAGGACAGCACGATGCCGATCAACGCGCGGTCGCGGCCCCGCTGGCCGGTGCGTTTGATCTGCGACAGTCCCAGATGACCCAGCACCGCCCCGGCCGGGGCGAAGAGGAACGCGAACACCACCGAGAGCGTCGCGAAGGTGTTGACCTCGGCGCTCGGCGGCGGCGGGGCCGCCGGAACCATGGGCGGACCGCCATATGGCGCCTGCCCGTATGGCTGCCCGAACGGCGCACCGCCGAACGGGTCGCCGGTCCCCCCTCCGTATGTCATGTCAACCCGGGATCCGATCGAAGATCTGCCGGACGACCCTGTTGGCCTCGTCCGTCAATCCCATGCCCAGGATTTGTACGTCCACAAGAACATTGGCTTTGGCGCCGATCGCCCGCACCATCCACACCGTTCCTTGGGGTCCCTCGTTTGCGCTGCGCAATCCCGTGATTCCCGGGCCACCGTCCTCTGGGCCACCGAGGGTGAAGTTCGCCGACCGGCCTTCATTGGTGAACGCCCAGGTAAGAGTCCGGCCGTTGCATTCACGCCAGATCTGAACGTAATTGGCCAGTGCCCGCTGCGCGGCGGCCGCGTCGTCGAAGATCGCCACCCCTTCCACCGCCTGCATGTCCACCTTCGGTTTCTGCGCCTGAACTGCCCAGGCGAGCTTCCGGTAGCCGCTGTTCTCGTACGGCCGCGGCGTGAAGACGCTGAACGAACCGGCACACTCGACCGGAGCGTAGGTCTGGGTGTCCGGGAGACCTATCTCAGGGGCGTCGCCGGGCGGGTTGTCGACCAGTTCCTGGTTGCCGGTGATCGCTCGCATCTCGTCGACGCTGGGCAACAGCGGTGCCATCCCCGCCGCCTCGATCCGTGGCGGCGGCGGTGGAGGCTTCGGCGCTGCCGTGGCCGAAGTCGACTTGGCCACGGCCGACGACGTCGTGGGGACGTCCTCCGCAACCGTCGTCGACGTCGCATGTGGTTCTCGCACCGCGATCCACACCACCAGGGCGACCACCGCCAGGGCAATGAACGAATACGACAGCGTCAGGCCGACCATGGCACGGTCCCGCCCACGCTCGCCGGTGCGGCGCACCTGTGCCAGGCCGAGGTGGCCGAGCAGAGCCCCCACAGGGGCGAACACGAATGCGAACACCACCGACAGCGTCGACAACGTGTTGTGCTCATCGGCACCCGGCTGCTGCATCGGCGGCGGCGCGTACTGCATCGGCGGCGGCCCAGCCGGATGTTGGGCAGGGTGGGGCGGTACACCCGGCCCCCCGAACGGATCTTCCCAAGGTCCCCCGAAAGTCACTGCTAGAGCACCCCGAAACTCGACGTCACCCAGCGGATCGGGTCCGCACACCGGAATGGCGCGATGCCCCGGGAATGCAGCCGGTTTCCGCTGGGCGGCTGGCCGAGGGCAGACACCACGAAATACCGGTGATGCAATCGGATTCCGGTCGACGGATTCTCGACTGCGGCGACGATGGCTCCGCCGTGCAATCGGGTCAGCAGGCTGCGGACCTCCTCATGCATGAGTTCCCCGCCCACTTCGTCGTATTGCGGACCGTCCGAGGTGTCCCGCGAGTAGGCGGCTCCGGGGTTGGACATGATGAGGCTCCACTCGGAGCCCTCGACGTCACGCAGCACCCGTAGCGCATCGAATTTGGAGAGAATGACCGCGAGCTTGGGTTGTCCCGGCCCCACCGCCATCAGAACGTTGTTGAGCACCGAGCGCGGATCGCCCCCGCTGAACATCTGCGCCGGGAGCAGATCCTGCAACTGGTCGCGAATCGCCTTGACCCGCAACGGGTCGAACATGAAGAACACCGCATCGGCGTTGGCGAAGAACCGGAACGGCGGAGTGTGCAGGTCGCCCGATTCCATGTCCTCACCGGCCACGTCGCGCAGCACCAGGAACCGACGCACCCCGTGCCACACACCGATCGAGAACATCAGCGGCTCACGCTGATTGGAGGCCTGAGTGAGCACCGTCGGCGTGGGCGGGATCAACCCGCGCTGTACGTACAACGGGGACTCGTAGTTGGTTTCGTATGCCTGGGCGGTGGCCCGGGTGACGGGCTCCATCGACACCCCGAGTTGCTCACACAGCAGTTCCAGTTGCTTCACCAGCACCGCTATGTAGAGACTCTTGCCGGTGGCGCGGGCCCCGGCCATGGCGATGCAGATGGCGTGGCCTTGGCGCCAGCCCTCGGGCAAGGTGTAGTGACACACCAGGCAGATCTCGACCGCGGGTCCCTGCAGTGCTCGGCTGGCTTCGGCCGTCGGTGGCGGCGGACCGTTGTGCCCAGGGGGGCGGGTCCAGGTGTAGAGCGGACCGCACTCAGCGGGTGCGCCCAGATACGCCGAGGCGATGTCGTCGCGGTAGCGCGCCCCGTTCGCCTGCGGTGACAACGTCCACAGATGCTGGTTCGGGTTCAGAAGTGAGAAACAACGCGGGCACTTGCTCATTCGCGGTCCATCTTCGGCTCGTCACTGAAGCTCACGTCAGCGCTCGCACCAGGTTGGCGGTGATCCGGTCCAGGACCGGAGGATGAGCCAGGAGTTCGTCACTGGCCTCATTGCCCGGCCGGGGCGACGGCAGCCGTGCGCCTGCTGCATCGAGACGTCGGTCGTTGGACAGCGCGATGACCGGAAATCGTTGCAGCACAGAACCTGTCGGAAAATCCGCACAGACCACCGTCCGCGCCGACCCTGGCGCCAGCCGGGACCAGCGGGCTCCCGCCGACCACCGTGGCTGAACCTTGCGGAGGGCACCGGCCAAATCGGCAGTGCCCACCGCGTCGACCTGGGTCACCTCGGCACCGACCAACACGGCCGTGACGTCGCGTACCCCGACGGCGTCGGCGACGCCGACCACGATGTCGGTTGCGGCCGCAACACTGCCGTCGGCAAACCACGGCCGCATCGAGGCCGAACAGTCGAAGGCCACCACCACCGCGCCGTGGGACTCCTGCGGTCCCCGGCCGGTCACCTTGCGTGCCGAACTGCGGGCAGCCGTGGCGAGTGGACTCAACGGCGTGTCGGCGACAGCACTGACCGCGATGTCGATCTGGTTGCCCTTGGGGTGCAGCGCGGCGAAAGTCACTCCCGTATCGCCGCTGACATCCACCGGGTCGAACATCACCTGGACCGGGTCGACATCACCCGGGTTGTCATGCGCGATCGCCAGGTGGATGACCGAATCAGGACCGAACCGTTCGGAGCCGACCGGGCGGACGGACACCGTGACCTGTCCGGTCAGGCTGGGTAGCAACACGTGGTGTGCCGTCGAGTGGACGATCGGTTGCTCGGGGCCACCTTGTATCTCGAGCGCGGCCCCGCCGACGGCGCCGGTGATCGACACGGCCAGCGCTTGATTCGGAATCTGCACGCGCTGGTTGCGCGCACCCACCACATAGATCGGCATCAGCGGTTCCCCCGTAATCTCGCCACCAGAGACGGTGGTGTATCGCCCCGCCGTTCCAGCATCTTGCTCACCATTTTGCGGTACCGACGTTGGGCGCCGTCGGACGTGTCTCCGGACAGCTGCGTCATCAGCACGGTGACCCCCTCGACGAGGGTGTCATCTTCGACAAGCCCGGCGGCGGCCCGCTGCGCGAGCTGACCGACGAGTTCGTCGACCGGATCCGGTAACCGTTCGCTGTCCTCAGCCGCGGCGGTGCTCACCAGACTGACCGCCATGACCGCCTGCGGTGCAATCTCATTGCCTTCGATCAGCGGCCACGCCCGGGCCACCGCCTCGCCGCCGAGCACGGCGTCGGAGGCCAGCGCATTACATATCGCCGGATATGGCTGCGCCGCGATCACGCCGAGCACGGCGAACGTCAGCAAGCGCACCTCGAAATCGTGGTGCACCTGTCCACGCTCGACCGACAGCATCGCCTTTTCCCATAGTGGGCCGTAGGCACTGTGATGAGTTTCCACATACCGCTGCTGCATCCACGCCCACGGGTCGACGTGCCGCACCGCCGCGCATGCGACTGCGCCGGCATCGCCGTTCCCGTCGATCACCTTGCCGGCCAGATCCGTGAGCGCGGCGGAATCCGGTGCGCCCAGCAGCGTGCGGATCGCGGCGGGTCCCGGCACCGGTTCCGTTCCGAAGGCCAGTTGCAGGTCGGCCGGGTCCCAGACCGATGCCGCGACGGTGTCCTCGAAGTCCGGCGAACCCGTGGCCCGCAGCCACCACAGCCAGGCCCCGGCGTCCCCGGGCCGGGCCAGCCCGCGACGTGTGGTCCGCAGGCCGTGCATCGCCGCCCGAATCCAGGTGCGGTCCCACGCTTGTGCACGGGCCAGTTCATCGGCACCGGGCAGGGGCGTCGCGTCGGCGAACCAATCGAGCAGGCTGTCGCTGATCGCCTTGCCCTCGACGTCACCGCTGCTCTGCAACACCGTAGTGGCCAGCGCCAACCGACCGTCGACGTCGATCCGCTGGCGCAGCTTGGGGCCGCGCACCGGATCGTCGAGGAGAGGCAGCAGGTCGTTGTTCAACGCCGCGTTCAGGCGCGCGTCGGCGATACCGGCCCGCAACAACAGATCCACGACCCGTAGTTCCCGTTCGGGGCCCTGCTCGCGCGCCGCCGTGAGCGCAGGACTGATCGCGTCCTTCACCTGCCCCGGAATTGGTCTTCCGTGAAATGACCTCGGGCCCAACGGAATCGGTCCGATCTGAGCCAGCCAGGTGTCGTCGGCGATCGCCCGGCTCAGGTACGTGGCGTCGGCGAACTGAGCTGCCGGGCCGTCGGGCAGCTCCTGCACCGCCCGCCACGCATCGGCGGTACTGGCCCCGACCACCGACGAGAACACACCGAATATCGTTGCGGCCGCTGTCGATCCGGCCGGCACATCGAGCGGTGAATACCCCGCGATGACCTCGTGTGCTTCCTCTTCGGCGTCGGCGAACTCGGGACTCCCCGCGATCGCCATCGCCATCGGCCAGGCCGGATGCAAACCCTGATCGACGACCTGGGCGGCCACCCGGTCGATGTCGTCGAGTAGACGTCGCGCCGAGTGGGGGTCGAGCAGCGCGACCTGAGCCATCGCCGACCACGCGGTGGCCTCGACTGCATGCCCACCGGCCGTGCGGTGCGGTGCTCCGTCGAGTTCGCCCAGCCAAACCTCTTCGGTCTCGCTGATCACCGTCACACCTGCGGGGATCGCGTCGAGGTCGACGATCGGGACCGCGGTCAGCAACTGACCGCTCTGCAGGGCGAGCGTCACCTGATCGGCACGGTCGAAGGTGGAGAAGGTCAGTCGTGCCGCGGTGCCCGCCGACATCAGAAAACTCACCACGCCGATCCACTGGGCCGCCGAATCCGGCGACTGCGTACCGAGCACCACCGGCGCACCACCGTCGAGGGCGGCCGCCACGGCGTCGAGCAGAACGAACAGTGTCGCCAACCGCCAGGTGCGGGCATCGAGCGCAAACGCCACCACACTGTCCCGGGTCACCACGGAACCCGCGGCGGGTGGGGTATCACCGATCTCGGCGCGGGCCACCGCCGCGGCGCCGAACGGGCACACCCACCCGCCGGACTGCCACAACTCGATCGGCCGGACCTGCGGTGCCCTGAACGGCATCCGGTCCAGCACCACGTGAGCGAAGACGTTGCCGGGGCGACCGGTGCTGTCCGTTCCTGCCGGGACGGTGTGCCAATACCCCGCGGTGTCGTTGTCCAGTCGCCCGAAGGCCAGCCGGCGCGGTCTCTGTTCGAGCTGTTCGGCCGTTGGATACGGGGGCAAAGCCTCAACCGGGCGGAACACCGTGCGCACCCCGGCGATGAGCGCCGCGATCTCGTCGCTTGTCAGGGCGCCGGTGCGCTGTTTGACCTGCCAGCCACCAGCCGCACCGACCGCGTCGTAAGAGGTATAGGCCAGTTGACCGTAACGCGCCGTCACTGCGTCGGCGCCGTGAGTCGAAGGCTCGCCACCGGCGGATCGAGCAGGGCGATGACGCGCAGACGCTCCGCCGACGGGGTGTTGACGAACATCCGCACCCAACCCTGTAGGCCCTGCACGTTCGCCGCCCACAATTCCCCGGAACCGGTGGTGGTCAACGCCTTCCACCGCAACTCCTTGGAGGGGCGCTCGGCGATCTGGCCCTGGGCATCCATCGGGGCGACGTCAACGGCCTGACCGTCGTGGACACTGAGCGGAATCCGCTGCGGGTTGTTCACCAGAACGAACGCCGGAGAGCCCGGCAGATCATGTTCCGAGCGCAGCGCGATGGTGGCGGTCGTCGGATATCCGTGCGGATCCCTGCCGATGCGCACGGCGTACTGCAATCGCAGCAGACCGTGGTACTCGACGCTGGCGACCGCGCCGGTGACCCGGCGGCCACCGGAGAACGCGACCGGAGCCAGGTGCAGCGAGCATCCGCCGACCGGCAGCTGGCCGGTCAACTGCATGCCGCCGTATTTCTCGTACTCTTCCAACGAAATCTCGAAGGACTTACCCGTCAAACCTGCGCGTGGATCATGGCCTTTCGGCGCCAGGTGCATGACGACAGCCGCCGCGCCGTCGGGCCAATCAAAGGTCAGCACCTGCTTGTTGCAGTACTCGGCCAGCTCGATGTCCTTGATGCTGCCGGTGCGTACCGACGACAGCGTGCGGCCCAGCAGGGCCCGGCCGGCCAGGATGGTCACCGGAGTGAGGTAGGCACGACTCCACCCGGTCGGCCAGGACACCCCGGCCAGCAGCGCCTGGGGGCGCCCGTCCGGACCCGTCCGGTTGGCCACCGGTTGGGTGAGTCTCAGTTCAGGTCCCAAGCCGACCTGCTCGAGGGCATCCTCGGGAAGTTCCCCGGCGTCTGCGCCCGCATTCGGGCCGCTCTCGGTGCGGTAGATGACCACCTTGCCGCCGGCGGGCGGTGTCCAGGTCAGGTCGAACGCGCCGGCATCGACACCGCTGACCACCGCGAGATCGGTGACCGGTGCGAGCACTGCGGATACCTCGACGTCGGCCTCGACCGCCTCCGAGAGCCTCAGCACACCCTCCACGGTGGCCGCGCACCGCGCCCGATACTGATAGCGCTCGCCGCGAACGGCCTCGGTATCGACGAAGCCGGTGAGGTTGTCGGTGCCGGCGAGGATCCGGTATTGCGGTCCGTCGCGGGCGATGTCGGCGGCGGGCACCCGGTAGACGTAGACAGCGGTGACCCCCGGAGCCACGCTCCATTGACCGATCACCCGCCCGGCATCCTCACGGATGACGAAATTTCTTATGGGACTTACCAATACGCCGGCGGCATGCAGGATCGGCTGCGCGGCCAGCGCCTCGTCTCTGGTCGCGCCGAGATTGACCCAGACCTGATAGTGCCGTGCGGACGCGACCAGCGGCCGGGCGTCGGTGGCGACCGTGTCGGCTGTCGCGGCCACCAGATCGGCCCGGTCCGGCGAGTAAGGCGGGTTGTCCTCACTGCTGACCAGCCGATAGAGCACCACCTCGCCCGCACCTTGATGCGACGGCCAACTCAACTCCAGACCAGCATGAGTCGCACCCCGCCGCAGCGCGACGGTATGCACCGGCGGAGGCTGCTGACTGAACGTGAACGCGGCGAAATGAGCTGCGGTCAACGGTGCTTCGGTGGGAGCCGGCACAACGATCTCGGCCGTGGGGGCCGGGGTTTCGGGCACCTGCTCGGAAACCGACGGCGGCAAGGCCCCGGCTGCCGGCTGCGCAGCGGGCGTCGCCTCGGGAACCCGGTGTCTGGCGCTGAAGCCGGCCTGCTGAGGGGATGCGTCGGCCAGTTCAGACAGCACCCGCGCCATTTCGTCGGCGTGCTCGGCCGCCGACCCCGGCAACATGGCCCGGATCTCCTCGACTTCGGTGCGGCCGGACCGCAGCACCAGACGAAGATGTGCCTCTTTGAAACTGCGCGGGGCCACCGCGCCGGAGTCGATGAGTTGCTGGCGCCAAGCCAACAGCGGCGCCAACCGAGGGTCGGCGTCGTCGGGAGCATCGGTGTGAGACGACTCAGGACTGGAATCCGGCATGTCAGAACACCATGTCCTCCCCTGGCGGCACATCAAGTTCGGTGCGTCGGACCATCGTTGTCGGATCGTCGTCGCCACCGGCGATGGCAACCGGTATCTCGAACAACGCAAAATTGTACGGCGGGAGACCGTCGCTGGCCTGCACGACCACCGCCCGATATCCCAGCCCGCCGCGCACCACGACGGCTTCGTCGATGGCCACCCCGGACCGCCCGGCGGTGACCGCGGCGTTGGTGAACAGCGACGCGTCGAACGGAGCCGCCCGGTCCGGCCGGTGATCGACGAACCCCGCATTGAACTGCTGCGCCGGGATGTCACGGCCGAACGTCGGAACCCGCACCGTGCCGGTCAGTGCATCGGAAAGGGCACCGGGCCGGCCCGCTGCCTCGTCGGTGAACATCTGCTCCACCCGGGCCCACAACGCGTCGGCCCCGGTCGGACGCACCCGCCCGGACATCACGGCCGCCGACCACTGATCCAGGCCCGACGACGTGCCCACCCCGGGCTGCCGAAACAGCGCGATGGGCTCCTCACGCAGGCGGGCGGCTGCCTCGGCCAGCATGTCTTCCCACGGTTTCGTCAGCCAACCCAGCGAATAGAGCCTCCGCTGGATCCCGTGGACCGCGTTGTCAGCCTGATCCGGCGACGGCGTGGCAATGCCGACCTGCGTGGACCTGGGCAGTCCGTCGACCAGAAAGCCCGCGGCGCGTTGGCTCGGCGGCGGCGGCCCGAACGGCGCCCGCAGCACCGTGCCCAACGTCCTGCACCAGGCCAGCAGCTGTCCGTAGGCCGAGGTCATTCGGCTCAGATCCTGCACGGCGGTACGCAGATTGGCGTGCATCATCTCGAGTTGGTGTTGCTGAGATTTTCGCAAGTTCATCTCGGCGAACAGATCTCGCTGACTCAGCAGGAACAGCGCCAACGACACGAGGACGTAGATGAGGATCACCGCGGCGCCGGTGCTCAGGGCGAACTTCCAACTCACCCAGTCGGCGGCGGCGATGCCGATCAAAGCCAGCAGCACCACGAACACCGCGACGGTCAACGTTCGCAGGATGATGCTGATGACGGCCTGGCGTTCCCGAAGGCGCTCGTCGACGGCGTCGCGGTTGGCTATCGCCTGGATCTGCGACACCATGTCGGTCACCTCGGACCGGGCCCGCTGCATGAAATCGGCCAGGACCGAGCTCACCTGCCAGGCGTAGCTCCGGGTCGCGGCTGCCTGCCAACGATCCAATTCGGTGCCGGTGTTGCGGGCCTCCACCCCGGCGGCCGGATCGGAGTAGGCATTCTGCAGGCGTTCGCGCACATTGGCCGCGCCGAGCACGTCGGCGCCCTCGACCTCACCGACGCCGATCACCGCTGCCAGTGAGGTCGGGATGCCCCGGAAGTGACCGGCTGGGCTGGGCACCACGTCCTCGGCGTTGAACACCACGCCGACCGCAGAACCCACTGCGACGGGGTCGAGCCCGGCCGCCCGCCGCCCCCCATCGGCCAAAGTCAATGCGCCGTTGGCGAAGTCGGTCCACAACCCGGTCAGATCCTGCTGCTGGACGAGCCCGTCCTGACCGCCGTTCAGTGCCGTCTGCAGTGTCTCTGCACTGCGGTTGAGGTCCTGCCAGTCGGCTTTCGTCGCGTCGGCGACCACGGCGAATGCCGAGTCGGTGCGCCCGAACACGGTGCCCTGCACGGTGCTGGCCACCACCGAGGTGACCGAACCCATCACGGCCGAGAGCCAGGCTGACGGAGCGCTGCGCAGTGCGGTGCCCATGAACTTGAGGAACATCTTCATCGCGGCCCAGATGGAGATCGTCTGGGTCGGCCCGGCGTCGACGGCCAGGCGCGGTCCCCGCAGCACGTCGCGGTGTTTGGTCCACAACGCGCGAGCCATGGACTGTGTCGCCGTGGGAACGTCTTCGATATAGACCACCGGGACCTGACCGCCCTGCGGCAGGGGCAGCCGACCGGTCGGATCGAAAAGGTGTGTGCGCAAGCTCTCTTCGACGGCAGTGCTGTCCAGCCTGCGGTAGAAGGCGCGGACGGCCCGCACCGTCTGGCCGGGCAGGATCTCCAGAGCGTCGAACGGGCTCCGGTCCAACCCGGCCCACAGGCCGCTGATGCCGGCCACCACCGGCGCGGTCTGCTGGGCCACGTCGGCCGGATCGGTGAGTCGGTTCCATGGCACCGCACCGAGTCCGGGCGCGGCCGAATCCTCCGGTGCGATCAGCAGGTTGTGCCAGCCTTCCAGCACCAACGCCAGATCCGGTGTGGTCGGAGCGGAGTTTCCCGGGGTGATCAGAAGCCGTAGGAGGCTGATCGGCGCCCCCATCGCGCTGCTGCGCACACTTTGCTCGACCGCCTGCTCCGTTTCGAGCGGTACCCGCTCGGCGCTGGGCGCCTCGATCGGCACCAAGACCGTGATCCGGATCCGGTCGTAACGCTCACCGGTCAGAAGCTGTTGCAGCACAACGGGTCTGGCCTGACCGTCCTGGATCATGGTGGCCGGGGTGGAGGGACCGCCCACGTCTTCTGCTGCCACCCAGGCGAACGGGTGGAGCAGTCCGACCGCCGAGTAGTCGGCCAGCACCGCGAGGATTTCCTCGGTGTGCTTCGGCGGTGCCAGCAGCACGGTCAACGCCCGCGGCGGGGCCGGGGGCTGTGTTCCCATGGACGTCGACATCGTTTAGAAGGTCCCGCCGTCCGGAATCACGACCGAGCTGCCACCGTCGTCCAGGAACGTGGCCGCGCCGGCGTGCTCGCCCCTGGCCAGTGCCTCGGCCTCGCGCTCGAGCAGCTTGATCAACATGTCGGTGGCCCAGAAGACATCTGGCGCCAGATCGCGGAAGATCGGCGTCTTGGCTGCCTTGGACCGGGTCGTGATCGTGGTGAACGCCCCCTCGGGTGCCGCACCGGGCATGTCCGAGGGCAGATACTGCGCCGCGACGTCACGGACGTTGCTCAACCAGGTTTCGGCGGCGCTGCGCCGTTCCTCGGTCGTCTGCGCCGCTGCGATCGGCCCCACCCGGGAGGTGACGCCCCGGCCCGACACTCCGGTCTGGAGGAATTCACGAAGCAACCCGGCGGCTGACAACTCGACGATGCCGCTCGCCGGGTCCTGGCTGTGCGAGTCGTAGAGCTCACGCAACACCTGGTAGGGCCGCAGGGACCGCATCACCGGGGGTTCATGCGAGGTGGCGATCGCCAACAGGATTCCCTCGAGCACCGCAGGGAGCCAGTCGTACGACGCGGTGAACGCCGACGGTGGGGTGAGCAGCGGGTTGGGGAAGTTCAGCCACTGGTTGTCGTTGCCGTCGAAGATCCGCACCGGTTCGGTGTACGGCGACGCGGGAATCTGGATGCGGCCGAGGATCTGACCCAGGAACCAGCCGGCGGTCATGGTGCGCCGCTCGTCGTCGGTCATCGGCAGCGATGCCGCCAGCGGACGCGACCGCCGGTAGCGCCAGAACTGTCCGCGTCCGGGTCCCGCGGTCTGGGCCCACTGCTGCGCCGCCGGTTTGAGCACCGAATCGAACGCCAGCGGTGAGTAGTTCGGGTAGGACCCGAAGATGTCGATGCGGGTGACACTGTCCTCGTCCGACAGCGACCGGCCGTAGTTGTCCTTGGTGGCCTGGTCGATACGCGGATTGGACCTCAACACGTCACTGAGCGCCTCGGCCACCGGTTGCCCGGCGAACGGGATCTCGGAGAACTTGTATCGGTACTCGACCTGCTGGCCGGGGTGTACCCGTTGAAGTGCCTGGTCGTTCACGCTGGCCAGCGGCCGGGCCAGGGACAGCGCCTCGCTGAACTTGGTGGCGATGTCCTGGCGGCGGTTGTTCAGTTCGGATTCCGAGGCGCCGACGCCCTGCACGAAGTCGCGCAGCGACACCTTGCAGAAGACCTCGAAGGCCTCCCCCGGGCGTGCCACGTACAACCGGGCCCGGGACAGCAGTTCGGCAGGCCGCGTGTGAATGTCGAACTGCGCCATCGACGGCACGCGTGGTCTGCCGGTCTCCGGGTCGGTTCCCAGGGCGCGGGTGACCCAGCTGGCGGTCAGCTCGACGAGCCCGCCGGGAGCCGACACACCGCCGGTGGTCTGCCACTCACCCATGATCACCCGGGTAGTGGCGTCCTCGACGGCGTTGCGCAGCGGGATCATCGCGTGCGCGCCGCCGACTGCCTTGGGCAGGTCGGCTTCGTAGCGTTGCTTGAACGCCGCGGAACTGATCAGCAGCACCTCATTGTTGGCCTCGGCGAACCGCGACGGCACGAGCTCATCGGCATCCGACGGCCAGGCGACGTACTGATCGGTCGACAACCGGGCCAATCCGATGTCCGAGGGCGGTTCTGAACGAGCCTTCTCGAGCAGAATCATCGCCTCACCGAGCGATTCCCGAAGGGGCGCAAGCAATTCGGCGCCCATCACGCGCATCACGTCGGCAACGCGGGCGGCGGCATCGGCGAAGAGCTGGCGGCGCACGTTGGAGCGGAAACCGTCCAGCGCGACCCCCAGCACCTGGTCGGCGTTGGTCATGGTGCCGTGAAGGGACCGCAGCGCCGCGTCGACCTGCGGCGGCACCGCGACGATGTCCGGCGGGCCCATGGATCCGAGCTGCGCCAGGCCCGGCGCCAGCACGTCGTTGATATGGCGACGCAGCCGGTCGACGAGCTCACGGGCATACGGCAGACCGAGGGTCGCCGCGGCGCGGCCGACCATCACTCGGACCTGTTCGGAGAACTCGTTGTGCCACGCGTAGGCCATCGCGTAGCCCGTCTCGGCGCAGGAGCGGGAAAGATCGGCACGCCGGTTGAGCACCGCCTGCCGGAAAATCGGCACCCACTGGTCGGCCGACATCCCTTGCGGATTGGGCAGATAGCCCCGCAATTGGCGTTCCACCAGACCGTTGACGGCCCCGACGACGGCTTCGGGTGCGAAGGCCCCGTTGGCGATCCAGTTACCCAGAACGCCGACCCGGGTCTGCTCGTCGCCTGCCTGATCGGGGATGCGCAGTTCACCGCAGTGCGCATGCCACTGGCTGCTCAGCAGGCTGTCGAGCTGCTCGTTGCTCGACGCCGGGTTGCCCGGCTGGACGTGGCCGAAGAGAAGTTTGTCGGCGGCCGCACGGGCGAGCCGCTGCGCTGCGTACTCCGCATACCGATCACGGCCCATCGACAGACTGGAGAAACCATATGTGCCCCAAGGTAATACATCCCACGCCGAGATGCCCCAGCCGAGGACGTCACGGTCACCGACCGGCGACGCCGTGTTGCCGAGGTCGTAGGACACGAACTGGTCGCTGGCCTTGCCACTCATCATCAGCCCGGCCAGACCGCGGGCCAGGCCGCGGTACACGGCGTTCTGGGAGCCGTCGCCGAACAGGGTCCGATCGGCGCCGATGTACCGGCCGACCGGGAACACGCGGGCGAACGGGATCGGCTCGCCGTCACCGTGGTGCTGGCCCAGGGCCCGCAGGATCCGCACGTCGTGCTCACGGGCGGCGCCGGCCTGGCTGGCCACGATCTCACCCAGCATCGCCAGCGCATTGGCCCGCACACCGGTGCGCGCGCTCTCCGGCAACGAATCGAAGATGTCGGGCGTCACCATGAAGACACCCATCAGTTTCGGGTCCAGCCCGGTCACCAAGGTGAGCAACCGGCAGACGTCCAGGGCCATCGAGGCACCGGCACCGCCGGCCATCGAAGACACCACCAGCACCAGCGGCGGCTCGTTCGGGTCGAACCGACCCATCCCGGGCACGCTGGCCGAGGCCATCTCCGAGATTGTCTCCACCCGGAACAACGCATCCCAGGACGACTGCAGCCGGGCGTGAATCTCGCTGGCCTTGCTCAGCGTGATCATCCGGCCGATCGCGCGGTACTGGCCGGCACCGGCCGAGATCGGGTTGGTGACCTCCTGCGGATTGCGCGGCGCCCAGGTGGCGACGGTATCGAGGGCGCCATCGGCAGCCAGTCGCTGCGACAGCGCACCGTCGAGAATTGCATAACTACTGCCCTGGGGACCGCACCCGATGTAGCTGCCGCCCTGGGCCGGAACGTTCGCCAGGCCCTCGGGCCCCGATTCGGCGGCACTGGGCACATCGATGTGCACGAACTGCCAGCCCGCCAACAACTTGTCGATGCCTGCGGCGTGTAGTTCAGAGCGGAGCTGATCCATCATGAACGCCAAAGTGGCGCCACCGGAACCACCACATCCGACTACCAAGAAACGGCGCATCAGGCTCCTCCACCAAACGGGTCGAACGGATCGGGGTCATATTGCTGAGGGCGCCCCTGGGGCGCCGGGGGTCCCTGCTGCCCCTGTCGAGTATCGCCAGGTGCACCGGGTTGTCGGGCGGGTGGGGGCCGGTTCCCGTCCGGCTGATACGAGTGCGGCACTTGCTGTCCCGACTCATATGGACCGGCACCCGGCCCCTGCGGCGCGGGGGGCATGCCGGCTCCGAACGGATCGGGGGGGCCAGATGCCGCGGGGGGCCCGTACGCCCCGCCGGGCGCCTCCATCGGTGCCTGGGGTCCGCCGAACGGGTCGTATCCGGCAGGGGCAGCGCCGTGTCCGGCCTCACCGAACGGTGACGCACCCTGGTCCTGATCGTCGTGGGGCGACGCGACTCCGGCCTGTACCGCACGTAGCCGCAGGCCGTTGAGGAGCTCCGGCAGCCGGCGGCCCACCTCCTCGAAGATCTTCTCCCTCGCTGCGGTGTCGGTGTTGCCGCTGACCAGCAGCAGCACCTCCGCGCGATTCGACGGTCCCCGCGGATCGTGCAGCACCACCCAGGTGTTGTGCACGGCCAGCGGCAGCACCGCGTGCAGGCCGGTCTCGTCACTACCCGGCAACTCCGAACCGACGCTGACCAGGTTGCCCGCGTCCACCGTGACCCGGCCTGCACCGAAAGGACTGCGGCCCATCACCGCGTTGAGAGTCACCCCGAGCACCGACAGTCTGCGCACACCTTCGGTCAACCCGGTGACCGGCTGGATCAGATCGGAATCGACCATCGCGAACGGATTCCCGTCGCGCAGCGCCATGTCGTTGTTGACCTCGACGTGGATTCGTTCGGCCAGCAACGGCGTATTCGGGATCTTGGTGACCCACCACTTCGACAGGTACAGCAGGCCCAACGGAATTCCCGGCCCGAGCAGCAGCGCAGCGATCAAAACCAGCACGAAGTTGGTCTTGTTCAGCGGCTTCAGCAGCGACGCGGCAAACTGCACGTCGACCACCTGGCCGTCATCGGGGTTCTCCAACGAGGCCACATGCACCGGGACGGTGCCGTTCAGACCGCCATGTCCGTCCTGGTCGGTCCGCAACGTGACCTGCAGTTTCTGGGTCTGATCTTTGTCGAGCTTGAGACAGTTGCCCGACGAGTTCTGCGCCGCGGTCACCTTCGGGTCGCCGATTCCCTCCGGTCCGGCGATCACCTTGACGGGCTCGCCGTCGGCGATCCAGACACAGCCCGGACCGGTGACGGTCAGTTCCGCAGTGGCGCCCTCGGCCGCCTGTACCGAACCGAAGTCGATCCGATCACCGATGGTGGGCAATCCCACCTTGGGCTGGATCTGCACCGGCAGGTCCCGCGTCTGCTGCGACAGTTTGGTGCCGGGGGCGATCTGCACGCCGGCCGGATCCATCGCCGGTGCGGTGGTGATCCCCAGCGACATCTTGAGCGTGGCGCGGCCCGGGGCGGCCTTGGACAGATCTACGCTCACGGGGACTGCGATGTTCTCCTTGGGCGTGGCATCCATCAGCACTATCGGCTCAGCGCCCTCGGGTACGAGTTGAACCGTCATCTCGGCGGTACCGGCGAGATCCTTCGGTGACACGGCCTGGCCCTTGCCGTCGACCAGGCCGAAAGTCAGATCGTCGATCTTCGCGCCGCTGCGCCACTTGATGGCATCGCCGTTGGTCAGCGCGGGGAAGATGTCGGTGGTGATGTGGATGTTCACCTTCGACACCGCATCGGGATGCGCGCTGCTGGGATCGACGTAGGCGATCGCCCACTGGCCGGCCCACTCACCGCCGCCGCTGTTCATCGCAATGGTCTGGGAGGTGTCGGAGAGCCATTCGTAGCTCACCGGGGCACCACCCACCTGGAGCTCGACCTTGCCGTCCTTCTTCGGTAATTCGACGGTGGCTCCCGACGGGGAAATCAGATAGGGCACCACACCCGGGACGTCGCCGGAGCCCAGGATGGTCACCGATTTGATGGAGCGGTCCAGCACGAAGTTGTGCCGGGCCTCCTCACACAGCTGCCCCTGACACACCGGTCCCTGGGAGTTCACCCCGGGTTCGGGGTTGAGCTTGTCGAACGCGAACAACATGTCGTCGATGTTCGACACCGGATAGAAGTCACCGGGGACCGGATCGGTGATGTCCCCGCACTTCATGCCGTCCAGCCCTTTTCCGGTGCTGATCGCGCTCATCACGTCGAAGTCGCCTGGTGAGGCCTCGGCGCCCAGGCCGATGCCGAGCATCACGATCCCCGATGACCGCACCTGGTCGGCAACTCCCCCGCCGCGGCAGATCGACTCGACGGCCCGCTGCCTGGCCTGATCGATGCCGCCCTGGTTGGTCAGGTCGACACCTTCGGCGTAGGGCTTGGCCACCTCGCGCGGGGTGAAATCGATCTTGCCGTCGGAGAACCAGGCCACCGCCTGACACCGCTGACCCGAGTCGGCGCCGGCACCCGCGCCGCCACCGCCGCGGGCGGCCAGAGCCTGCCGAGCCCCATCCAGTGCCATCCAGTAATCGGTATCGATACCGGTGTTCTTCGATTTCAGACTCGCCAGTTGGTCCCCTACCGAATTGGCGCTCGCCACGGTGAGCGGGGTCCAATCGTGTTCGGGCGTATAGGTGTCGGAAAAGCCTGCCGAGGCCACTTCCAGTTTGGCGCCGACCCGATCGGCAAATTCGCCGAGCGTGCGCAACAGGTATCGCGCCGCGTTCACCCGATCGCCGCCGGGATCGCTCTGCTGCAGGCTGCTCGACTCGTCGAACAACAGCAGTAGGTCACCGGACTTCTGCGCGCCCACACATGCGCCGAACCGGGCTGCCCCGCCGGTGGCCGTTTCGGCCGACGCCACCGGCGCCGACCAACCCATCACGACGACCGCAGCGGCCGAGGCGACCGCGACCAAACCCTTCGTGCTCGCGCGCGCAGCCGAACGCAAGATCCCCCTCTTCATTCCTTAGAACCTGCCTGCCCATAGCGCGATCTGCCACGCCCCGATCGCAATGCCGATCAGGCAGGCCGCCAACACCACCCAATACAGAGTTTCCGTCCAACCAGGTGCCGAATAGATGGCCTCGGTCCGCCGACGCGTATCGACGCGGGTGTAGACCGCCAATGCGCCGATGGCGACCGGTCCTGCCAACAGCCAGCCGGCCAATGCGGTCAGCAACCATGGGCCGGCCACCGCCCCGACAATGGCTATCACCGCACCCAGAACCGCCAGGCCCAGCGCCACGCCGAACCACACCAGCGGCGGCCCGGCCGTCTTCAATGCAGTCCCGCCGAGTGTCGCGGTGGATTGCCCGAACACGTCCTGGCCGTGCGGCGTCGGTGCGGCACCGAATATGTCCTGCGGCCCGGACGGCTGGGGAGCCTGTGCCGGAGGTTGGCCGGCCCACGGGTCGAAACCGGCCTGCGCCGGCGGTCCGGCAAGACCCGGCGGTGCCGATGGCGGGCCCTGGCGCTGCGGCGGGCCGAAGTCGCTGAAATCAAACGGATTCGGATTGGTCATGACGACACTGATCCTCCCATCTGCGAACCCGTCAGCCAGACGCCAGACGTCGCGCGGATGCCATATCGATGCCCCGCCGCGACCGTAAGTGAGATCCCCCGCGCTGGATTGTCCGACTCTATCGGAAACATCGTGCTGCCCCCCGCCGCCAGCTAATCCCTTTCGGGAGGCACCGCACCATCCGCGCGACCCCCGCATGCTTATCAAACTTGTGTCGAGTTGTTGCCGGAGTAGTCCGATTCCCGGTGGTCGAACACGAGCGGCGACCGCAGCCGGCTGGCACGGCATCACACGTGGATCTGGTCATCAGCATTCTTCGGCTTTCGGGGCGTTGGTAAGACTGTCACCGAATTCGGTTGTCCGCACGCGATCGCCTGCCCGGAAACGTCGAGCGCTGCATGGTCGTCCTACTCGCGATGGGCCTGTTCGGCGGCGTTACTCGGACCTAGCGTGTTGACATCAACCACACGACCAACGCGATGATCAGCAGAAACATCATGATGAAAGACACCGTCACGCCGATCAGCGCGCGTTCGCGGCCGGGCTGACCGGTCTTACCGATCTGGTAGAGCGCGACCTGCCCCATTACGGCCCCAACCGGAGCCAGGATGAACGCGAACACGACCGACAGCGTGGCCAGGGCGTTGACTTCCTGCTGATACGGCGCGTGCCCGGGCGGCGGCGCCATGCCGTAGCCGGAGGCGACGATCGGCGGTCGGTATGCGGACTCCTGCGGTAGGCCGGAGAATCCACCCCGTCCGGCGAAGAGGTCACCGTCGGATGGAGATGTCGGGCCATCCCCGTACCCGCCGGACGTCACGGACATACCCCGGCTTCGCTCGAGTAGCGATCTGATCGAGTTTCTCCGGCTTGCCCAGGCCGCCGCCGAATACCGGACAGCGCCATGGACTGCTCCGTTTCCTCGTGATCTCAACCGGTCGAACCGAGCCTAACCCGGCGATCACGGACCGCTGGACACCAAATAAATGAGTACCGACCAGCCGGTCCAGACCAGCGGAAGGACCACGCCACCCCGGCGGCCATACCGGCTACCCCCGATGAGATTCGGCCGACGACGAGCTCACGCATTCCGCACATGTGGGTCCAGCAGCTATGACAGGCGCAGAACCCGAATACTGGCTGGCATTGATCGCAATATACGGCGTTGTATTGCCTCTAGCTATGCCCCGGGCCGATCACATTGTCGACTCGCCGTTGCTGCCGTCTGAAGTCGATTGATATTTCACATAGCTTCAGAGCTTGGCTGGCCTCTGTGAATGCGGTTCGTGTTTGTTCGCATTACGCGTTAGCAAGTTCTCGTCGGACACCAACATCGGCCGACCGGTGGAGTTAAGCGACGAGCGTGCCGTTTTCGAGAACGACAGAATTGGTTTCTGTGCTCCGTTCTTGCGAAATCTTCACCTGCTTGCGACACACCCCCTTAAATGCCGCGCAGCATATGGCCTCAGTACATCGAGCAGAAAGCGTTCTCGCCCACCGAACTCTGTGTCAGGGCCACGGATTTAGTCGGATTCACGTGGCGGTCGCAAGCTGACAGTGAAGTCGCATGTGCCTGTGTGCGTGTTTTCGGCATCCGTCAGGGACACCCGAACCACGGCGTCGCATCCACGGCCAGCGCGTAACTCTTGGCGCATGAGTTCGACCGTGCCCTCGTCAAGCTTGGCGGTAGCAGAGATGCCGCCGCGGGCCGGCCGACTGTATTTGATTGTGGCGTCACGGATCACGGTATATGCGCCATGGCCATCAGCCCCGGCTGCGATTACGGCAGCGCCGGCGCCGGCGACTTCGGCGACGCCGTAGATCACAGGTGCGTTCACATGGTTGTTGTGATTGAGGTGTTCAGGTTTGGGTCGACGCAGGATCACCTGGAGTGTGCCATCCGGACCGAACTCGGTGTCCAAGTCAAGCCAGCCGATCCACGGCATCTTGGTCATTGCCTCAGTCGCTGCCATTACACGGTCCTCTCAGAGTCATCCCTGCACGACAAGACTAGAGCACTGCTCTAGTCGATACTCTGTGGCGGTGGACACACTTCGGCCACCACAGGCTCTGCTGCAAACAGCGCTGGTCATCGTTGATCGCGACGGAGTTGACGCGTTGACTGTGCGGGCGTTGGTCCGGGAGTCCGGCATCAGTAACGGCAGCGTCTATCACCACGTTGGGTCGCTGGATCGGCTCCGCGCGCTCGTGGCTGACGAGGCGGTGCAGGACTGGTCCAATTCGTTCCTTACGGCCCTGCATGCCGGCGGTTACGCATCGGCGGTAGCAGCCGACCTAACTTGGTGCCGACAGCATCCTGCACTGGCCGAACTCCTCGAAACAGAAAGTAGGCATGGCCGTCTCGGGCGCAACGCAATCCGCTTCAGTCAGCAGCTACGTCGATGGCTGGATGAGCGCCAGCTAGCGCTCGGCGCTCCTGCCCACCTTGTTTCAGCGATCGTCATCGGACCCCTGACAGAGCTGCGGCGGATCACCCGCGACACCGCCCCACCCTCCGCCGCGGACCTCGATGCGCTCGATGTCGCTGTCACTACAGCGCTCCGGGCTCTCAACGACATTGCTCGCTGATCGTCTCTGCCAGGGGCGCACGCGAACGCCGGATGGTGAAGCAATACTTCGGTCACGGTTTACGGCCGCTGGATCACTTCATCGAATTTGTTGTTATCGCTTGCTTCATCGTCACCACCCCGCCTGACACTTTCTCTCAACCGGTCACAGGTGTGGGTGTGACCTATGCAAGGAGCGCGAAGAATCCACTTCTGTGATGCCAAACACACGCGCGCCGCGGAGAAGCTGTCGCCGGAGCTACTCACAAAACCGCAACAAAGAAGAACAGCGCGACGACCATGGCCTGGTAAGGGCGCGGGGATGGAGCCGCCGCCTCGCCGAGGAATCGGTCTACACGCCCGCAGCCCGACCGATAAGCTCACTTTCGGGATTACCCGGAACCGAGTCCCGCCACTGAAGACCAGACCCATACCAAAACACAAAGGTCGCGAACCCGATTGGGCTCGCGACCTTTGTGTGTGCGGTTCATCTGAACCGCTCTCTGTGGGCGAAGGGGGACTTGAACCCCCACGTCCCGAAGGACACTGGCACCTGAAGCCAGCGCGTCTGCCATTCCGCCACTCGCCCGAATGACCGAGGGAGCGTAACACTGCGAGCGCGCCGTTCCCAAACCGCCCGATCAGCGGGCCGCCGGAGCGGCCGTCAGACTGTCAGAAGATCCTTAAGCTCATCTAGATCAGGTCACTGACCTGCATCGACCGAATTCTCAGAGTTCTGTTGGTCCCGCATTACGGCACCAGGCCGATACCATGCTTGTGAGCAGTGTGGCCAGAGCGACACGCGGGAGCACGGGTGGCCGTGCCGAGGCGACGAGCGACAACGAGAAAAGGCGGGCGGTGACATGGGTCTGGTCGACCGCATCGAACGCAAACTCGAGTCGACCGTCGGCGATGCGTTCGCCCGGGTCTTCGGCGGCTCGATAGTGCCCCAGGAAGTAGAGACGGCGTTGTGCCGGGAAGCCGAGTCCCGGGCCCGTACCGTGGCCGGTGGTCAAGTTTTGGCACCGAACGCCTACGTAATTACGCTCAGTGGCACTGACTATCAGAAAGTAAGCGCCGATACTGACCTGACCTCGTCCGCGTTCGCCAAGCATCTGGGGGGATTCATTCGTGATCAGGGGTGGCAAACGTATGGTGATGTGGTCGTTAGATTCGAGCAATCATCGAACTTGCACACCGGACAGTTCCGCGCACACGGCGCGGTTAACCCCGATTCGACCGCTGGCGAATCCGCGCGAGCCCGAGGCGACCAAGCGTTCACCGCAGAATCAGGAGAACCACCTATGACCGATAACCCGAATTACCGCGGCGGCCAGGGACAAGGGCGGCCCGGCGACGACTATTACGACGACCGCTACGGGCCGCAGGACGATCCCCGCGGTGGCCAGTACCCGCCGGATCAGGGCGGCGGTTACCCCCCTCAGGACCAGGGCGGTTACCCCCCGCAGCGCGGCGGCTACGGCGCCGAGCGCGGTGGGTACCCCGAGCAGAGCGGCTACCCCGACCAGGGCGGGTACCCCGATCAAGGCGGCTACCCCGACCAGGGCGGCTACCCCCCGCAGTCCTACGAGCAGCAGCGTCCACCCGCCGGCGGCTACGGCGGCCAGCAGGGCGGCGGTTATGACCGTGGCTACGGCGGCCAGCAGGGCGGCGGCTACGGCCAGCCCGCTCCGCCCGCCCAGCCCGCACCGGGCGGTCAGCCCGGTTACGGCGGCGGCGAGTACGACTACGGACGTCAGGACCCACGCCAGGGCGGCGGCTACCCCGAGCAAGGTGGGTACGCCGGCGGCCAGCAGCCCTACGGGCGCCAGGAGTACGGCCAGCAGCAGGATTACGGCCGCGGCTACGCCGAGCCCCAGCAGGGCGGCTACCCCGAGCAGGGCTACGGCGAGCCAGGTTATGGCGAGCAGGGCGGCTACGGCGGCGGGGAGTACGGCGCACCGCAGGGTGGCCAACCCGGTTACGGCGGCCAGCAGGGCGGGTACGGCGGCGGCGACTATGCCGCCGGCGGCGCCGCGGTCACGCTCCAGCTCGACGACGGCAGCGGCCGCACCTACCAACTGCGCGAGGGCGCCAATGTGATCGGCCGCGGGCAGGACGCCCAGTTCCGTCTCCCCGACACCGGCGTGTCACGACGGCATCTGGAGATCCGTTGGGACGGGCAGGTCGCGTTGCTGTCAGACCTCAACTCCACCAACGGCACCACGGTGAACAACGCACCGGTGCAGGAGTGGCAGCTGGCCGACGGCGACGTGATCCGGCTGGGCCATTCCGAGATCATCGTGCGCGTGCACTGAGCGTCTGAAACCGGACACACCTGAGTGGCAAGCACCCCGCTTCGCCCTCACGGCGATCGGCGTCCAAGTATCGTGACGTTGCCGACGGTAGCTGAGCGATACCAGTGGGGCGGATACGGAGAGGACGTCAGATGCAGGGGTTAGTGCTGCAACTGACGCGTGTCGGTTTCCTCCTGCTGCTGTGGCTGTTCATCTGGTCGGTGCTGCGTATCCTGCGGACCGACATCTATGCGCCCACGGGCGCGGTGATGGTCCGCCGGGGGTTGGCTCTCCGCGGTTCCCTGCTTCCGAGCCGGGACCGACGGCATATCGCGCGGCAATTGGTGGTCACCGAGGGCGCACTGGCCGGAACCCGCATCACGTTGGGTGCCCAGCCGGTGCTGATCGGCCGTGCCGACGACTCCACTCTTGTGCTCACCGATGATTACGCTTCGACGCGCCACGCCCGGCTCTCGCCACGAGGTTCGGAGTGGTACGTCGAGGACCTAGGATCGACCAACGGCACATACCTTGACAGGGCGAAGGTGACAACAGCGGTAAGGGTTTCGATCGGAACACCGGTTCGAATCGGTAAGACGGTAATCGAGTTGCGTCCGTGACGCCGCGCACGCGAGGAGCAGATCGGGCACTCCGCGCGCGAGGAGCAGGATCGATACCGCGCATGCGAGGAGCGCGAGACACACTATGACCCTCGTTCTCCGATACGCCGCGCGCAGTGATCGCGGATTGGTTCGCGCCAACAATGAGGACTCGGTGTACGCCGGGGCGCGGCTGCTGGCGCTGGCCGACGGCATGGGTGGCCATGCCGCGGGCGAAGTGGCCTCACAGCTGGTCATCGCGGCGCTCGCGCATCTCGACGACGACGAGCCCGGCGGCGATCTGCTCAGCAAGCTCAATACCGCGGTCGGCCAGGGCAATGCCGCGATCGCGGCCCACGTGGAGGCCGACCCCGAACTCGACGGCATGGGCACGACGCTCACCGCGATCCTGTTCGCGGGCAACCGGCTCGGCCTGGTCCACATCGGCGATTCCCGCGGCTACCTGCTGCGCGACGGTGAGCTGACCCAGATCACCAAGGACGACACGTTCGTCCAGACACTGGTCGACGAGGGGCGCATCACCGCCGAGGAGGCCCACAGCCATCCCCAGCGCTCGCTGATCATGCGGGCGCTGACCGGACACGAGGTCGAGCCGACCTTGATCATGCGCGAGGCCAAGGCCGGTGATCGTTACCTGCTGTGCTCGGACGGTCTGTCCGATCCGGTCAGCCACGAGACCATCAACGAGGCCCTGCAGATCGAGGATGTCGCCGAGAGTGCCGACCGGCTGATCGAATTGGCGCTGCGCGGCGGCGGCCCGGACAACGTGACCGTGGTGGTCGCCGACGTCGTCGACTATGACTACGGGCAGACGCAGCCGATCCTCGCCGGCGCGGTATCCGGAGACGACGACCAGACCGCACCCCCGGACACGGCCGCCGGACGGGCCTCGGCGTTCAATCCCCGCCGCAATGAACCCAAACGCGTGGTCCCCCAGCCGGCCGAGCCGGATCGCCGGCCGCGGTCGCGTCGCCGGATCCTGATCGCCGCTGTGCTGCTGGTGCTGGTGCTCATCGTGGGGCTGGCAATCGGTCGGGAGATCATCCGCAACAACTATTACGTCGCCGAACATCAGGGCACGGTGTCCATCATGCGCGGGGTCCAGGGCACCTTCCTCGGCATCTCGCTGCAGGAGCCGTATCGCCTCGGCTGTCTCAACGCACGCAACGAACTGTCGCTGATCAGCGCCGACCAGGAGCGCAGCCGCCTCGACTGCCGGTTGATGGCGGTCGATGACATGCGGCCCTCCGAACGGGCCTCGGTCCGGGCCGGTCTGCCCGGCGGCACCCAGGACGAAGCCATCCAGCAGATCAACGATCTGGCCCGAAGCTCCGTCCTGCCGGTGTGCGTAACGCGCACCGCGCCCACGACGACGTCGAAGCCGGCCCCAGTGCCCAGCCCGTCACCGTCGCCCTCACCTGGCGCCGCGCCGGCCCCGGCCCCGACGCCCAGCGCGGAGCCGCCGGCCCCCGAGACTCCCGCACCTGAATCACCTGCCCCCGGGGTTCCCGGGAGCGCCGCTGCCCCGCCCCCGGCACCGCCGTCACCGTCACCGACGGTCACCGCGCTGCCTCCCCCACCACAAGAACCGGGGAAGAACTGCCGAGCGGTGTCATGACGACTCAGCCCCAGTCGCCGGTTACCGTCACGCCGCCGCTACCCAATCGGCGCAATGCGGAACTGCTGCTTCTGGGGTTCGCGGCCTTCATCACCACGGTCGCGCTGCTGATCGTCGAGGCCAACCAGGAACAGGGCCTGAACTGGGATCTGGCCCGCTACGTCATCGCGTTCATCGTCCTGATGGGCGCCGCGCACCTGGCCGTGCGCCGGTTCGCGCCCTATGCCGACCCGCTGCTGCTGCCGGTCGTGGCACTGCTCAACGGGCTGGGCCTGGTGATGATCCACCGGCTGGACCTGGCCAAGGGTGAGACGGCCTCCGACGGGCTCGGCGGCACCGCCAATCAGCAGATGATGTGGACGCTGGTGGGTGTCATCGGGTTCTCGGTCGTGGTGGCACTGCTGACCGACCACCGCATGCTCGCCCGGTACGGGTACATCTGCGCGCTGACCGGCCTTGTGCTGCTTGTCATTCCGGCGTTGTTGCCGGCGAAGTACTCCGAGCAGTACGGCGCCAAGATCTGGATCCAGTTTCCCGGCTTCTCGATTCAGCCCGCCGAGTTCTCCAAGATCCTGCTGCTGATCTTCTTCGCAGCCGTGCTGGTGGCCAAGCGTGATCTGTTCACCAGCGCGGGGAAACACTTCTTCGGACTCGACCTGCCGCGACCCCGCGACCTGGCTCCCCTGCTGCTGGCCTGGGCGGCCTCAGTGGGTGTGATGGTTTTCGAAAAGGATTTGGGCACTTCACTTCTGCTGTATGCGTCGTTCCTGGTGCTGGTCTACGTGGCTACCGAGCGACTGAGCTGGGTGGTCATCGGACTCGCCTTGTTCGCCGCGGGAAGCGTTGTGGCATACCAGGTTTTCGGCCATGTCCGGGTGCGGGTGGAGACCTGGCTCGATCCGTTCGCCGATCCTGACGGCGCCGGCTACCAGATGGTGCAGTCCCTGTTCAGTTTCGCCACCGGCGGCATCTTCGGCACCGGTCTGGGCAATGGACAGCCCGGGACCGTGCCCGCCGCGGCCACCGATTTCATCATCGCCGCGATCGGCGAAGAGCTCGGATTGGTCGGGCTGGCAGGCGTTCTCATGCTCTACACGATCCTGATCATCCGCGGCATGCGCACGGCGATCGCGGTGCGCGACAGCTTCGGCAAGCTCCTGGCGGCCGGGTTGGCCTCGACGCTGGCCATTCAGCTGTTCATCGTCGTCGGCGGCGTCACGAAGCTGATCCCGTTGACCGGCCTGACCACCCCGTGGATGTCCTACGGCGGCTCCTCACTGCTGGCCAACTACATCCTGCTGGCCATCCTGGTGCGCATCTCGCACGCCGCACGCCGGCCCATCACCACCACCCCGACGCCGAACCCGACCCCCATCGCCGCGGCCAACACCGAGGTGATCGAGAAGGTATGAACACCTCCCTGCGCCGGGTGGCAGTCACGATCATGGTGCTGATCGTGCTGCTGCTGGCCAACGCCACCATCACCCAGGTCTTCACGGCCGACGGGTTACGCGCCGACCCGCGCAACCAGCGGGTGCTGCTCGACGAGTATTCGCGTCAGCGGGGCCAGATCACCGCCGGCGGCCAGCTGATGGCCTACTCGGTGGCCACCGACGGCCGGTTCCGCTTCCTGCGCACCTACCCCAACCCCGACGTCTACGCCCCGATCACCGGGTTCTACTCGCTGGGCTATTCGAGCACCGGGCTGGAGCGGGCCGAGGACGCCATCCTCAACGGCTCGGACGAGCGCCTCTTCGGCCGTCGGCTCGCCGATTTCTTCACCGGCCGCGACCCGCGCGGCGGCAATGTCGACACCACGATCAACCCGCAGGTGCAGCAGGCGGCGTGGGACGCGCTGCAGCACGGCTGCAATGACGGCCCCTGCAAGGGCTCTGTGGTGGCCCTGGAGCCTTCGACGGGCAAGATCCTGGCCATGGCGTCGTCCCCCTCGTACGACCCCAACCGGCTCGCCACACACGACCTCAACGCGCAGAGCGAGGCCTGGCAGCAGTTGCGCGACAACGAGCAGTCCCCGCTTCTCAACCGCGCCATCGCGGAGACCTACCCACCGGGTTCGACGTTCAAGGTGATCACCACCGCGGCGGCCCTGCAGTCCGGCTCCACCCCGGACACCCAGCTGACCGCGGCGCCGCGGATCCCGCTACCCGACAGCACCGCCACGCTGGAGAACTTCGGTGGGGCCCCGTGTGGGCCCGGACCGACCGCCTCCCTGCGCGAGGCGTTCGCCAAATCGTGCAACACCGCCTTCGTCGAGCTGGGGATCAAAACCGGGGCCGACAAGCTCAAGGCCACCGCCCAGGCCTTCGGGCTCGATACTCCCCCGGCGGCCATCCCGCTGCAGGTGGCCGAATCCACCACCGGACCCATCTCCGACGGCGCGGCGCTCGGTATGTCCAGCATCGGGCAGCGTGATGTCGCGTTGACTCCGCTGCAGAATGCGCAAGTGGCCGCGACCATCGCGAATGACGGCATCGCCATGCGCCCGTATCTTGTGGATAGCCTAAAAGGACCCGACCTGACCACGATCGCCACCACCGCGCCCGCCCAAGAGCGCCGGGCGGTGTCACCCCAGGTCGCAGCTACACTTACGGACTTGATGGTCGCCGCCGAGCAGGTGACTCAGCAGAAGGGAGCCATCGCCGGCGTGCAGATCGCTTCGAAGACCGGTACGGCAGAGCACGGGACGGATCCCCGTAACACTCCGCCGCATGCCTGGTACATCGCATTCGCACCGGCCAGCGACCCCAAGGTCGCGGTCTCGGTGTTGATCGAGGACGGCGGGGACCGGTTGTCGGCCACCGGCGGCGCACTCGCCGCCCCGATCGGACGCGCCACCATCGCGGCGGCGCTACGGGAGGATTCATGAGTCCCCGGGTTGGAGTCACGCTGTCCGGGCGGTACCGGCTGCAGCGACTGATCGCCACCGGCGGTATGGGTCAGGTCTGGGAGGCCGTGGACTCGCGGCTGGGCCGGCGCGTCGCGGTCAAGGTGCTCAAGGCCGAGTTCTCCACAGATGCCGAATTCGTCGAGCGGTTCCGGGCCGAGGCCCGCACCGTGGCGATGCTCAACCACCCTGGCATCGCCAGCGTGTACGACTACGGCGAGACCGATATCGACGGCGAGGGCCGCACTGCGTATCTGGTGATGGAGCTCGTCAACGGTGAGCCACTGAACTCGGTGCTCAAGCGGACCGGGCGGCTCTCGCTCCGGCATGCCCTGGACATGCTCGAGCAGACCGGACGCGCGCTACAGGTGGCCCACACCGCCGGGCTGGTCCACCGCGACGTCAAGCCGGGCAACATCCTCATCACCCCGACCGGCCAGGTGAAACTGACCGACTTCGGCATCGCCAAGGCCGTCGACGCCGCCCCGGTAACCCAGACCGGCATGGTGATGGGCACCGCCCAGTACATCGCGCCCGAGCAGGCCCTCGGCCACGACGCCACCGCTGCCAGCGACGTCTACGCGCTGGGAGTCGTTGGCTACGAATCGGTTTCGGGCAAGCGTCCATTCACCGGCGACGGTGCGCTGACGGTCGCGATGAAGCACATCAAGGAGACCCCGCCGCCGCTGCCCGCGGATCTGCCGCCCAACGTCCGCGAGCTGATCGAGATCACCCTGGTGAAGAACCCGGGGATGCGTTACAAGTCGGGCGGGCCGTTCGCCGACGCGGTCGCCGCGGTGCGCTCCGGCCGCCGTCCCCCGCGTCCCAACCAGGCCCCGACTCTGGGCCGGGCCGCTCCGGCCGCGGTTCCCTCGGCCGCCCAGGCCCGCGCCGCGGCCGAGCTCACCGGCCGCACCCCGGTGACCGCCACCCGGGCCAGGCCGACCACCGCCGCCCACCGGCCCGCACCGGCTCCGCGGCGCACGTTCTCGTCGGGTCAGCGGGCCCTGTTGTGGGCCGCCGGGGTACTCGGCGCGCTCGCTATTGTGATTGCCATCCTGATCGTGCTCAATGCACAGGATCGCAAGGATCAGCAGCAGTCACCACCGCCCACGGTCACCGACACGGTGACCCAGACGACGCCTTACCAGACCCCGGCAGCGTTGCCGGACCTGGCATTCCACGTGATCTTGCCCAGAGAAGCCGGGGCTGACGCTCCGGCCACCTCAGGGGCCCCGGAACAGATACTGCGATGACGACGCCTCAGCACCTCTCTGACCGATATGAACTCGGTGAAATTCTCGGCTTCGGCGGCATGTCCGAAGTCCACATCGCACGCGACACGCGGCTACACCGCGATGTCGCGGTCAAGGTGCTGCGGGCCGATCTGGCCCGTGACCCCAGCTTCTACCTCCGGTTCCGCCGTGAAGCACAGAACGCGGCCGCGCTGAACCACCCCGCCATCGTGGCGGTCTACGACACCGGAGAGGCCGAGACGCCCAACGGTCCGCTGCCCTACATCGTCATGGAGTACGTCGACGGTGTGACGCTGCGCGACATCGTGCACACCGATGGGCCCATGACGCCGCGCCGCGCGATCGAGGTCATCGCCGATGCCTGCCAGGCGCTGAATTTCAGCCACCAGCACGGCATCGTGCACCGCGACGTCAAGCCGGCCAACATCATGATCAGCAAGAACAACGCTGTGAAGGTGATGGACTTCGGTATCGCGCGGGCCTTGGCCGACACCGGCAACAGTGTCACGCAGACCGCCGCGGTGATCGGCACCGCACAGTACCTGTCGCCCGAGCAAGCCCGCGGTGAGACCGTCGACGCCCGTTCCGACGTCTACTCGCTGGGCTGTGTGCTCTACGAAATGCTCACCGGGGAACCACCTTTCATCGGTGATTCACCGGTGGCGGTGGCGTATCAGCATGTTCGCGAGGATCCGGTCCCGCCGTCGCAACGCCACGCCGGCATCTCCCCGGAACTCGACGCCGTGGTGCTCAAGGCCCTGGCCAAGAACCCGGACAACCGCTACCAGACCGCCGCCGAGATGCGTACGGACCTGATCCGCGTGCACAGCGGTGAGGCCCCGGAGGCCCCCAAGGTGCTCACCGACGCCGAGCGGACGTCGATGATGAACTCCGGGCCGATGCTGGCCCAGGGCGGCGGGGTGCCCACCCAGAACATGGTCGTGCCCCGCCCGGCCGACCGCAATGCCTCGATCGCCCGCTGGTTGATCGCCGTCGCGGTGCTGGCGGTGTTGACCGTGGTGGTGACGGTGGCGATCAACATGTTCGACGGCACGTCACGCGACGTGCAGGTGCCCGACGTGAGCGGCCAGCGTTCGGCCGATGCCGTTGCCGCACTGCAGAACCGCGGCTTCAAGACCCGCACCGAGCCCAAGACTGACAACAAAGTGGCCCTGGGTGTCGTGATCAACACCGACCCGGCGGCCAACAGCATGGTGGCCGCAGGCGATGAGATCACCGTGAACGTTTCCGCCGGACCCCAGCAGGCTCAGGTGCCCGATGTGGCCGGGTTGACCCCGTCCCAGGCCCGCCAGAAGCTCAAGGACGCCGGGTTCGAGAAGGTCAAAGAATCCACCAGCCCGTCGACACCCGAACAGAAGGGCCGGGTGCTGGCCACCAATCCGCCGGCCAACCAGACCGCGGGGATCATCTACGAGGTCACCGTCGTGGTCGGTTCAGGCCCGGAGGACACTGCGGTTCCGTCCTGCACCGGCCAATCGGTCGACGTGTGCAAACAGATCCTCACCGCGTCGGGATTCACCAACACCGTCGTGATCGACGTCGACAACACCGCACCCGCGGGCCAGGTGGTGGGTACCGAGCCGCCCGCCGGGACGTCGGTGCCCAAGGACACCCCGATCCAGATCCATGTCTCGAAGGGCAACCAGTTCGTCATGCCCAACCTGGTCGGGCAGTTCTGGGATGACGCCTACCAGCGCCTGAGCGCGCTGGGCTGGACCGGGGTCCTGGACAAGGGGCCGGACGTGCGCGACAGCGGTCAGCGGACCAACGCGGTCGTCACCCAGAGCCCGTCCCCGGGCACCGGGGTGAACTTCGGCGCGAAGATCACACTGAGCTTCGCGTCGTAGCCGCCGCCACTGCGCGGGCCACCTCGGCCTCGAGCGTGGCCACCAGGCCTTCCTCGGGAGCGGCACCGCACACGCCGAGCCAATTGGCCAGCATGCGGTGCCCGCCCTGGGTGAGGATCGACTCGGGGTGGAACTGCACACCGTGAATCGGCAGCTGTCGATGGCGCACGGCCATGATGACGCCACCGTCGGTCTGCCCGATGACCTCGAGCTCATCGGGCACGGTCTCGGGCAGGATCGTCAGAGAGTGGTACCGCGTCGCGGTGAACGGATCCGGAAGGCCCTTGAGCACGCCGGCATCGGCGTGATGCACGACGCTCGTCTTGCCGTGGAGCAGTTCGGGCGCCCGGTCGACGGTGCCCCCGAACGCCACCCCGATGGCCTGGTGCCCGAGGCAGACGCCGAGTAGGGGAGTGCCGGCCGCGGCGCACGCGCGCACCAGCGGAATCGTGGCTCCGGCCCGTTCCGGCGTGCCCGGGCCCGGGCTCAGCAGGACGCCGTCGAAGTCGGCCGCCACCTTGGCGAGGTCGGCTTCGGTGGCCAGGCGATCGTCGTCGTTACGCCACACCTGCGCGTCCACCCCGAGCTGACCCAGATACTGGACCAGGTTGAACACGAAGCTGTCATAGTTGTCGACGACCAGAACCTGCATCGGGCCAGGTTACCGGCTCAGTAGCCGACCGGGCCCGCGGGTTTCGCGTAGCGCATCCGCAGTGGCTCGGTGTGCCCTACCAGGTCGACCTCGGCGCGCGACTCCTCCGCATAGCCCAATCCGAACCGCACCACGTACTGCTTGTAGAGGGTGACGTTCGGGGCGGCCGCCAGCGCGGCCTGCATGGCGGAGGCATCGCCGATCGCGGTGATCACGTAGGGCGGGCTGTAGGTCCGTCCGTTGAGTAGCAGGGTGTTGCCGACGCAGCGGGGTGCCGACGTGGCGATGATGCGTTGGTCCTGCATCTGGATGCCCTCGGCGCCGGCACTCCACAGTGCGTTCAGGACGGCCTGGATGTCCTGTTGGTGCACCACGAGGTCGTCGGGGGAGGCGTCGCGGGGAAAACGGCCCTGGGCGTCGCGCTGGGCGTCGTTGAGCGTGACGACCAGGCCGGGTCCCCGCATGGGCACGGTGCCCGCGTCGACGGCCAGCTCGGCGGAGCGCCGGGTGATGGCCCCGAGCGCCGCGTGTGATCCGGGGGATCCGCCGTGATGGCTGTCGATCTCGGTCGACAGCGAATCGCGCTGGACGGTCAGCCGGTCCACCGACTGCTGTGCCTCGCGCACCAGGTCGACGAGGCGCGGTGCGTCGCTACGGCGAATCTCGTCACCGCCCGAGACGCCGTGGGTAGCGGCCAAGAGCAAGCCGGCGGCCAGGCAGACGACCGGGACGCCGAAGCGCCACGGGGATCGATCCGGTTGGTCCATCGCAGTCTCTCCTGGACGTGCAGCTACGTTAGGCTCGTGAGGCATCCTGCCTCATCGTCGCACCGTGTGACGCCGACTGTCCGCGAAGGTACCCATGCCCAAGTCCAAAGTCCGTAAGAAGAACGATTTCACCATCAAGGCGGTGAGCCGGACCCCGGTCAAGGTGAAAGCCGGGCCGTCGAGTGTGTGGTTCGTCGCGCTGTTCATCGGCCTCATGCTGTTCGGCCTGTTGTGGCTGCTGGTGTTCCAGTTGGCCGCGACCAACCCCGTGGACACCCCATCCTTCCTCCAGTGGATGGCTGACCTGGGTCCGTGGAACTACGCGATTGCCTTTGCCTTCATGATCAGCGGGCTGTTGCTCACGATGCGCTGGCGATAACCCCGGACGACGTCATAATGAATTCATCTTACGTTTTCAGCGTTACCGGTTCAGCAACCTTGGCGATGCTCAATCACATCGTTGTGATTCATCCCCATTGGGGATAGCACCTGTGGATAACTCCATTAGTCGCGGTAAGAGGGTGTGAAGAGCCCGTGCAGCAAACTCATTGGGGACCACCTGCTGCCGGAGTCGCTGGTTGCGGCATAGCCGGACTTATGATGGCTATCGCAGCTGTGACCCTGATCACAGACCCGCCCGGACGTGTTCTTGCCGGCATAGCTGGGGTGGGATTGCTCACGTTCGCAACATTGTCGTGGCGGGCACGACCCAAACTGGCAATTAACCAAGACGGTCTCACGGTCGCCGGGTGGTGGCACACCCGGACATATCGCCGGAATGAGATCCGGACGATCCGCATCACCGAGTTCCGCCGGATCGCCCGCAAGGTCCGCCTGCTGGAGATCGACACCGTCGACGACCGCCTGGTGGTCCTCACGCGCTGGGATCTCGGAACGGACCCTCTCGACGTCCTGGACGCGCTCACACAGGCCGGTTTCGCGGCCGGGTGAGGAATGGACCCCACACAACACGCGACGCCCCCGACTACGGGGGCGTCGCGCATTTGTAGGTGCGGGGTCTGGCCCGTTATGACACGGTGACCGATTCGATGACAACCGGATCGGCCGGACGATCGGAACGATCGGTGGGGGTGGACGCGATGGCGTCGACCACCTTCTTGGACTCCGGATCCACGACCTCACCGAAGATGGTGTGGCGCCGGTTCAGGTGCGGGGTCTGGCCGACCGTGATGAAGAACTGGGAGCCGTTGGTGCCCGGCCCGGCGTTGGCCATCGCCAGCAGGTAGGGCTTGTCGAACTGGAGCTCGGGGTGGAACTCATCGGCGAACTGGAAGCCCGGGCCGCCGCGACCGGTGCCGGTCGGGTCGCCGCCCTGGATCATGAAGCCGTCGATCACCCGGTGGAAGACGACGCCGTCGTAGAACGGACCGGAGGTTCCGCCCGAGGCATTCTCGGTGCTGTAGTCCTTGGTGCCCTGCGCCAAGCCGACGAAGTTGGCCACGGTCTTGGGAGCGTGGTTTCCGAACAGTGCGATCTTGATGTCGCCGCGATTGGTGTGCAGTGTCGCCGTCGCGGTCTGAATGGGGCTCGTCACGGCTACTCAGTCTGCCATCCCGGCCGCCGGCAACCGTCAGATACCCCACCAACACCCCGCGACTCGCGCAGAGATGGCAGTCTGGATCTCAGCCGACATACCGGCCTACTCCACCTCCGCCGCCAGTGCCCAGAAAGGTGCCCGATGACCGCGAACGTCGATACCCGGTTGGCCCCCCGTCAGCGCCTAGCCCGCGGTTTGAAATACAGCACCGTCGGTCCGGTCGACGTGACCCGTGGTGTGGTGGGCATCAGCGCCAACACGGTGTCCGCCGCGGCGGCCGGGCTACGCAAGCGCTACGAGTCGGGCAAGCTGCGCCGTCAGCTTGCCGCGGCCGCAGCCGCGGTGGCCGCACTGCCCGAGGTACTGCAGGAGGCCGCCGCGGCGCCACAGCCCAAGCGGCGCCGTCGCCGGTTGGTGATCGCCGCGGTGGCTGCAGCGGTCCTGGCCGGTGGGGCCGTGGCATTCTCCATCGTGCGGCGGTCCAACCGGCCCGAGCCTTCATCGCTGCCACCCAGCGTGGACGTGACACCCCGGCCCTGATCCCGGCCCCCAGAACCCACCAAAGTTGTTGTGACACATGGCAATCACGGGTGCTGGTCCTCGACGATCCCTGGCTGCCGGTGTCGGCGGGCCGGCTATTCCGACGACGGCCCCTGGCAGTCCAGCCATTGGCCGTCCTCTCGGAGGAACGTGTTCGAGTCCGTGCTCGTGGCCGGTGGCTTGTCGCCTGATTTCCATGTGACGGTCAGGTCAGCCGTCGCGTTGTCGCCGGTGACCTTGATGTTCTCCACCTTGTCGATCGTCACTGTCGTTGTCTGCCGGAGAATCTCGAGGTTCGCCGCCTTGTAGGTCGGTTCGTCGTAGCTGATCAACGCATCGACCAGTTGGCCGATCGTGGCATCTGATGCGGCGGGGTACTGCTGTTTGAGCGCCTCGGCCATCACGTCGGCAGGCTTCGCGGCCAGTTCCTCAGGTGTCCCGGCCTCGCTGAGCGGTGGGAACATCGTGTCCGGCTGGGCCAGAACGACGTCACGGTACTGCGCACAGGTCAGCTCGGCCATCCTGTCGAAGTTGAACCCCGCCATCGCAGCCTCTTGCTCATCGATCAGAGCGCGGATCTGCTGCTCGTCGCTCACCTCGGCCTGAGCCGAGGTGGCAGCAGGCTCCGACGGCGCCGACTTGCTTTCCGATCCGCAACCAGCGACGGCCAACACGGCCAGTCCGACGATGAACGCTCGTATCACGTAGTTCCTCTTCCTCACGGTGGCGCTACCGGCTCTGTATGGAGCATCCCGAGGGCAGACGAGCTCCGGCCTGCCATCTGTGGGACGGCGGCAGCTTACCGACTGGGTGAGTTGAGGTCACGAACAAAAAAGCGGCTCCGGCATCTGACACCGGAACCGCTCATGACTGTTTTGATTTGTGGAGCCTAGGAGATTCGAACTCCTGACATCTGCCTTGCAAAGGCAGCGCTCTACCAACTGAGCTAAGGCCCCTCGCTCGGACGCGACTGCGGATTTTCCGCGTCGTGCCAAACCTCTTCACCGTGTCGTGATCGCCAGACGATCACCGCGACGGCTGCGATGCCGGCCAGAAGTATGAACCGCATGGCGCAACCTCTCGATGATCACCGGTTACACCGGGTGTCGTGGGCCTAGGAGGACTCGAACCTCCGACCTCTTCGTTATCAGCGAAGCGCTCTAACCACCTGAGCTATAGGCCCGAAAATTGGGATCGACCGAGCGCAGAGATTACCGCACCGGGGCGCAGACTCCCAAATCAATCCCGGTCGGCCAGCGTGACCTCGACTCCGCCGACCAGATCGGTGGTCAGGTTGTAGATGAAGGCCCCGATGGTCGCCATCGCACACAGCACCACGATGTTCACCAGGCCGACGAGCGCCGCCCCTCCGAAGATCGTTCCGCTGGAGACCAATTCGCCTCCTGAGGCGCCGCTGGCGCTGGTCAGCAGATCGCCCACGTTGCTGTTCAGCTTGCTCCACACGCCCATCGCGCCGAGCACGAGGTACAGGAACGCCACCGCGATCATCCACACGAAGAACAGCACCACCGACAGCACCAGTGAGACTTTCAGCACAGTCCACGGATCGACCCGGCGGATCTGCATGCTGGCCCGGACCGGCCCCTGATGCGGGGTGCGGTTGGCCACCTGGATCCGGGTGGTCGGGCTGTTACTCGAGGATCTGGGCGCCTGGGTATCGGCGGATGTCTTGCGTTGCGACGGACGCTGGGACGGCGCCGACAGGTCCGGAATTTCACTCGCGTAGGCCTCGGACCGCACCGGCTCGCTGCGCGGGGCGGACGGCGCGGCCGGGGCCGACGAGGGCACGCGTGCCGGCCGGGGCTGCTGCTCCGTCTCCTGGGTCTCCGGGCCCGCGACGAAGCGCTGCAGTCGGGCTTCCACACCGGGGGAGTGGGAGCCGGGCGTACGGGCACTCTCGTCGCGCGTCTCGGTTGGCGGCTGCGGCGTGGTCCTGCCGGTTCCGCGCTGCCACGGGGGCACCTCACCGGTCTCGGTGATCTGACCGCCCGCGGGCCGAGCCTGGACCCCGGCGGTCTTGCTCGCCGTCGAAGTGCTCTCGGTCCCGGCGGCCCCGGCACCTGAGCCGTTGGAGCTGCCGGGCCGGTCGCCCGCTCGCGGGTACCCCGGCTCGCTCGGTGAACTCACCTAACAGCTCCTTAGCTCAGGCCGAGGTCCGCGTCGGGCCTCAGCGACGGCGTCACGCCTCGTCGGACTCTTCACCATCCGCATCCGAGTCCTCCTCGGCGTTGCGCGCAATCGCAATCAGTGTGTCGCCGTCGCCCAGGTTCATCAAGCGGACACCCTTGGTCTGGCGCCCAGCTTTGCGAACCTGACGTGCGGCGGTCCGGATTACACCGCCACCGGAGGTGATGGCGTACAGCTCCGTCTCGTCATCGACGATCAGCGCTCCGACCAGACTGCCACGTTTGCGGTCGTACTGGATCGTCAGGATGCCTTTGCCGCCGCGGCCCTGAACCGTGTACTCGTCGATCGCGGTGCGCTTGGCGTAGCCGCCCGCGGTCGCGACCAGCAGATATGTATCCGGTTGGACCACGTTGAGCGACAGTAGCCGGTCATCCTCGTTGAACCGCATGCCCTGCACACCCGAGGTGGCCCGACCCATCGGCCGCAGCGCCTCGTCGGTCGCCGAGAACCGGATCGACTGGCCGTTCGCGCTGACCAGCAGCAGATCGTCCTCCGCCGAGCACAGCACCGCGCCGACCAGCTCGTCACCGTCGCGCAGGTTCACCGCCACGATGCCGCCCGACCGGTTGGAGTCGAAGTCGACCAACTTGGACTTCTTCACCAGACCGTTGCGGGTGGCCAGCACCAGGTATGGCGCATCCTCGTAGCTCTTGATCTGGATGACCTGGGCGATGCGCTCTTCCGGCTGGAACGCCAGCAGGTTCGCCACATGCTGACCGCGCGCGGTGCGTGAGGTTTCCGGCAGGTCGTATGCCTTGGCCCGGTAGACGCGACCCTGCGTGGTGAAGAACAGGATCCAGTCGTGGGTCGAGCAGACGAAGAAGTGGTTGACGATGTCGTCCTGCTTGAGCCCGGCACCCTGCACGCCCTTGCCGCCGCGCTTCTGGCTGCGGTAGAGGTCGGTCTTGGTGCGCTTGGCGTACCCGGTCTCGGTGATCGTGACGACCACGTCCTCCCGGGCGATCAGGTCCTCGTCGCTGACCTCGCCGTCGGCCGGCATGATCCGGGTCCGGCGGTCGTCACCGTGCTTCTCGACGATCTCGGCCAGCTCGTCGCGGACGATCGCCCGCTGCCGTTCCGGCTTGGCCAGAATGTCCTCGAGGTCGGCGATCTCGGCTTCGATCTTGGCCAGGTCGTCGACGATCTTCTGGCGCTCCAGGGCGGCCAACCGGCGCAACTGCATGTCCAGGATGGCCTGGGCCTGGATCTCGTCGATGTCGAGCAGCTCGATCAGGCCGGCGCGCGCGATCTCGACGGTCTGTGAGGCGCGGATCAACGCGATCACTTCATCGAGTGCGTCGAGGGCCTTGACCAGACCGCGCAGGATGTGGGCCCGCTCGTTAGCCTTGCGCAACCGGTACCGGGTGCGGCGGATGATCACGTCGAGTTGGTGTGCGACGTAATGCCGGATCATCTGGTCCAGGCGCAGTGTGCGCGGCACCCCGTCGACGATCGACAGCATGTTGGCGCCGAAGCTGGTCTGCAGTTGGGTGTGCTTGTAGAGGTTGTTCAGCACAACCTTCGCGACGGCATCGCGCTTGAGCTCCACCACGATTCGCAAGCCCACGCGGTCGCTGGACTGGTCCTCGATGTTGGAGATGCCAGCCAGCTTGCCGTCGCGCACCTGCTCGGCGATCGAGGTGATGAAGTTGTCGTGGTTGACCTGGTACGGCAGCTCGGTGATGACGATGCCGGTGCGGCCCCGGTTGTCCTCTTCGATCTCCACCACACCGCGCATCCGGATCGAGCCGCGACCGGTGGTGTAGGCGTCGTGGATGCCCTGGGATCCGACGATCAAGCCGCTGGTGGGGAAGTCCGGACCCTTGACCCGCTCGCACACCGCGGTGAGGGTGGCCTCCTCATCTGCCTCGTGGTTCTCCAGGCACCAGTACACGGCCTCGGCCAACTCGCGCAGGTTGTGCGGCGGGATGTTGGTGGCCATGCCGACGGCGATGCCGCCCGAACCATTGGCCAGCAGGTTGGGGAACCGGCTCGGCAGCACCGTCGGCTCTTGTACCCGACCGTCGTAGTTCGGAATGAACTCGACTGTCTCCTCGTCGATTTCACGCAGCATCTCCATAGCCAACGGCGTCAGCCGGGCTTCGGTGTAACGCATCGCGGCCGCGGGATCGTTACCCGGCGAACCGAAGTTCCCCTGGCCGTCGACCAGTGGGTACCGCAGCGACCAGGGCTGGGCCATCCGGACCAGTGTGTCGTAGATCGAGGAGTCGCCGTGCGGGTGGTAGTTACCCATCGTCTCGGCCACCGAGCGCGCCGACTTGGCGTGGCTGCGGTCCGGGCGGAAACCGGAGTCGTACATCGCATACAGCACACGGCGGTGCACCGGCTTGAGGCCGTCACGGACCTCGGGCAGCGCGCGGCCCACGATCACGCTCATCGCGTAATCGATGTAGCTGCGCTGCATTTCGTGCTGAATGTCGACCGGTTCGATGCGGTCAGATGTTCCGTCGCCGGGTGGCAACGTGGTGTCAGTCATGAGTTCCTCGCTCGTTGGCTCGGCTTGATGCGGTCAAAGGCCATCTGGACGCGACGTGAATTACGGTGGCGCGCAGGGCATGAGTGGTCCGCCTAAACGTCCAGGAACCGGACGTCTTTGGCGTTACGCGTGATGAAGCTGCGCCGCGCCTCGACGTCCTCACCCATCAGGATGGAGAACAACTCGTCGGCCGAAGCGGCGTCGTCAAGCGTCACCTGACGCAATACCCGCACCGACGGATCCATGGTGGTCTCCCACAGTTCCTTGGCGTCCATCTCGCCGAGACCCTTGTAGCGCTGGATGCCGTCGTCGATGTTGATCCGCTTGCCCGACGCCTTGCCCGCCTCGAGCAGACCGTCCCGCTCGCGGTCGGAGTAGGCGAACTCCGGTTCCTGGCGCTGCCACTTGAGTTTGTACAGCGGCGGCTGCGCCAGGAAGATGTGGCCGTGCTCGACCAGCGGTTTCATGAAGCGGAACAGCAGGGTCAGCAGCAGGGTCGAGATGTGCTGGCCGTCGACGTCGGCGTCCGCCATCAACACGATCTTGTGGTAGCGCAGCTTGCTGATGTCGAACTCGTCGTGAATGCCGGTGCCCAGGGCGGTGATGATGGCCTGGACTTCGGTGTTCTTCAAAACCCGGTCGATACGGGCCTTTTCGACGTTGATGATCTTGCCGCGCAGCGGCAGGATGGCCTGGAACATCGAATCCCGGCCACTCTTGGCCGAGCCGCCGGCTGAATCGCCCTCCACCACATACAGTTCGGACTTCGTCGGATCCGTCGAGCGGCAGTCGGCCAGCTTGCCCGGCAGGCCGCCGATATCGGTGGCGCTCTTACGCCGAACCAGTTCGCGGGCCTTACGCGCGGCGATACGGGCCTGTGCTGACGAAACTGCCTTGTTCACAACAGTTTTCGCCTCGGCCGGATTCGCCTCGAACCAGTGGGTGAGCTGCTCGTTGCAGATCTTCTGAACGAACGACTTCACCTCGGTGTTTCCGAGCTTGGTCTTGGTCTGACCCTCGAACTGCGGTTGGGCCACCTTCACGGAGATGACCGCTGCCAACCCCTCACGAATATCGTCGCCGGTGAGGTTCGGATCCTTGTCCTTGAGCAGCTTCTTGTCTTTGGCGTACTTGTTCACCACGGTGGTCAGCGCAGCGCGGAAACCTTCCTCGTGGGTACCGCCCTCGTGGGTGTTGATCGTGTTGGCGAACGTGTGCACCGACTCGGAGTAGCCGGCATTCCACTGCATCGCGATCTCGACCTCGTGGCCGGTGCCCTTGCCGTCGAAATCGATCACGCTGGGCTGGATCGCGGTCTTGGTTCGGTTGATGTGCTTGACGAAGTCGACCAGACCGCCCGGGTAATGGAAAGTGCGGTGCTTCACCTTATGGGGTGCGGCGGCCTCGGCGGCCGTCTCTTCCGCGGTTTTCGGCGCGGCCGCGGTGTCGGCGACCACCTCGTCGACGATCTCGTCCTTGGTCACCCGCTCATCGGTGAGCTCGATGGTCAGGCCCTTGTTCAGGAACGCCATCTCCTGCAGCCGCCGGGCGATGGTCTCGAAGTCGTACACCGTGGTCTCGAAGACGTTCGGATCCGCCCAGAACCGAATCGTGGTGCCGGTCTCCTTGGTCTTCTCACCCTTTCGCAGGGTTCCCGGGACCGAGTTGTCGTAGGTCTGGAACCACTCATATCCATCGGTACGGACATCGGCCTCCAGCCGCGTGGACAGCGCGTTGACCACCGAGACACCGACGCCGTGCAGGCCGCCGGACACCTGGTAGGCGCCCTCCTCGAACTTGCCGCCGGCATGCAGAACGGTCATCACCACGTCGATCGTCGGGATACCGGTGGCGTGCATGGCGACCGGAATGCCTCGCCCGTCGTCGGTGACCTGGACTCCGCCGTCCTCGAGGATGCGCACGTCGACCTTCGTCGCGAAGCCGGCCATCGCCTCGTCTACCGCGTTGTCGACGACCTCCCACACGAGGTGGTGCAGGCCACGTTCACCGGTGGAGCCGATATACATGCCGGGACGTTTGCGAACGGCTTCGAGGCCTTCCAGCACTTTGATCGAGTCGGCACCGTACTGATTCTGGGCAGCCACGTCGGACGCGTCTCCTTGGGGTTCGCGGGAGGTGGTTGCGTCACCGCCCTGCAGATCTCGCCACAGTCTACCGGTCGACACGTACAGGGCCGACTCTGTAGCGGCGTTTCCACCTATCTAACTGCGCCGTGCGCGGAATTTCTCGGGCATCGGTGCCTTCGGACGCTTGAGAAGATCCATTTAGCGCGTCTCGGCGGTTCTGAGCGCGGTCCTAGCCGTAGGTGTCTCGAGGGCCGCGGCCTGGGACGTGATACCGACCTTTCCGCCACGACGGGCCGACGGGGCCCACGATCTTCAATGAGGTCACCACACCGTCGCCGACCGCGGCGGCGATCTTGGCCAACACCTGGGACTGCACCATCCGCAGCTGGGTGGCCCACGCGGTGGACTCCGCCGAGACGGTCAGCACGCCCTCGTTCAGGCCGGTCGGGTTGGCATGGTCGGCGATCTGGTCGCCGACCACTGTCCGCCACCGACCGAACACCGAACCCTCGGCAACCCTCGAGGACCAGCCCCGCACCTTGGCAAGATCCTGGGTCGCGGACCCGAACAGCTGCGGATCGCGGACATCGGGCCCCGGACCCGACCAGCTGCGGCGCCGGCCGGCATTGCCCGCCACCCGCCGTACCGGGGCACGGCGGCCTCGGCCGACATCCTTGCCCTGGCTGCGTGCCGCGCCTCGAGCCTCTTCCAGGGTTCGCCGCACCAGATCCATGCCGCGCATCCGGGTCAGATCTTCCGGGGAGACCGCGGGGGTGGGGGCAGCCGGATCAGGGGATTCTGCGGGATCGTTCGTCATGACTGCACCACCGATATCCGTCCCTGGTCGCCTTCTGTCATCCTGATCTCAACCCGGTTGACCGCCCAGTCCTGCGGGATGTCCTCACCGACCGCCGCGGTCACCAGTACCTGCTCGGCTTCTCCGGCCACCGCCGCCAAAGCCTGCCTCCTCGAGGTATCCAGCTCCGCGAAGACGTCGTCGAGCAACAGCACCGGATCGACGCCGTCCGACCGCAGCAATTCGTAGGCACCCAGCCGCAGGGCCAGCGCCATCGACCACGATTCACCATGGCTGGCAAAGCCTTTCGCGGGTTGGTCGCCCAGCCACAGCTCGAGATCGTCACGATGCGGACCGACCAGACAGACCCCGCGATCCAACTCCGCGTCGCGGCGTCGCGCCAACGCGTCCAGCAGCGCGGCCTCGTAGAACTCCACGGATTCCGGACCCGGAGCGTTCTCGATCGCCTCCACACTGCTGCGGTACCGGATGGCCGCGGGCCTGCTGGACGGCGCCAACAATTGATAAGCCTTCTGAACCTCGGGATGCAGCTGCTCGACCAGCGCGATGCGCGCGGCAGTCAACGCCGCGCCATGGGCAGCGAGGTGTCCGTCCCACACATCGAGGGTGTCCAGCGCGCTACGATCCCCTCGATAACGTGCTCCCGCAGCGGTTTTCAGCAATGCCGTGCGCTGCCGCACGACCTTGTCGTAGTCGGCGCGAATACCCGCGATCGCCGGGCGCCGGGTGGTCGCGAGCTCGTCGAGGTAGCGCCGCCGCTCACCGGGGTCCCCCCGCACCAGTGCGAGGTCCTCAGGACTGAACAGCACCGCCCGCAGAACCCCGAGAATTTCGCGGGGCGAGCGGACCGGTGAGCGGTTCAGCCGGGCCTTGTTGGCCCGGCCGCTGGTGATCTCGAGATCGACGGCCAGCTCCCGCCCCTCGTTGACCACGATGCTCGAGACGATCGCGCGGGGCGCACCGGCCCGGATCAACGGGGCGTCAGAGGCCACCCGATGGGAACCTAAGGTGGCGCAATACCACAGTGCCTCAACAAGATTCGTCTTACCGAAGCCGTTCGACCCGACGAAGACCGTGCGGCCGGGCTCGAGCTCGAGCTCGACATGAGCCCAGGACCGGTAGTCGGTCAGTCCCAGGTGACGGACATACATCGGAATTGCGCCTACCCGGACTCACTGATCCGGTGCACCGCATGGCCACCGAACTGGTTACGCAGGGCCGAGACGGCTTTCATGGTGGGGGAGTCCTCTTGTCTCGAGGCGAACCGGGCGAACAACGACGCCGCGATCACCGGCATCGGGACCCGGTGGCTGATCGCCTCCTCCACGGTCCAGCGACCTTCCCCGGAATCCTCGGTATAACCGCTGATCGCCGAGAAACCGGGGTCCTCCTTGAGTGCCTTGGCCAGCAGCTGCTGCAACCACGACCGCACCACGGTGCCGTTCGTCCAGGCCTGGATCACCGCCTGGGGATCGGTGATCAATTGCTCGGCCGCCAGCAGTTCATATCCCTCGGCGTAGGCGTGCATCAGGCCGTATTCGACGCCGTTGTGCACCATCTTGGCGTAATGACCCGCGCCCACCGGGCCGGCGTGGACGAATCCGTCGGCCACATCACCTTCGGGGCGCAACGTGTCGAAGATCGGCATGGCTCGAGCCACATCGGCGTCACTACCACCGACCATCAGCCCGTAACCCTCGTGCAGACCCCAGACGCCACCCGAAACACCCGCGTCGATGAATTTGATTCCCTTGTCGCCCAACAACTTTGCATGTGGACCATCTTCGGTGTACCTCGAGTTACCACCGTCGATCACCAGATCACCGGGACCCAGTACATCGGCAAGCGCGACGATGGTCTCGTGCGTGACCGTGCCCGACGGCACCATCACCCAGACAACCCGCGGCGTCTCGAGCGCACCGGCCAGGTCCGCGAGGCTGGCCACGTCGCTCACTTCCGGGCGAGGGTCGTATCCCACGACCTCGTGACCGCCGGTGCGCAGGCGCTCGCGCATGTTGAAGCCCATCTTGCCCAGGCCGACTAACCCCAGTTGCATGTGCGCCCTCTCTCGCCCGCGCCGGTCAGCCGGGAAGGCGTACCGGCATCAGCAGGTAGACGTAATCGGTCTTGGCAGCCGGGAACGGACCCGAACCGCCACCTGTACCAGCATCCTCGCTCGTGGGCCGCAACACTGCGGGCCGGCTCGGCGTGGTGAAACCGAAAGTCACCCGGTCCGAATGCAACGAGCTCAACCCATCGGTCAGATAGGTCGGGTTGAACGCGATGGTCAGCGGATCACCGGCGAAGTCGACGGGCAGATCTTCCTCGGCCCGGCCGACGTCATCGGCGCCGGCCGACAGCCGCAGCACGTCGTCGCCGAATTCCATACGGATCTGGGCACCCCGGTCTGCCACGAGCGCCACACGCTTGATCGCCTCGGTGAGCTCGGCCACGCCGATCGTGGCCACCGCGGTGTGCTCGGTCGGCAGCAGCTGACGGAACTTCGGGAACTCCGCATCGAGCAGACGGGTGGTGCTGCGCTTGCCGTTGCTGCGAATTCCGAGCAGGCCGTCCTTGCCCACTGACGCGCCGGAACCCAAGGACAGGTGCACCTGGTTACCGTCGGTACCCGCCTTGGCAGCCTCGGCCAGGGTCTTCGCCGGAACGAGCACGGCGGTTTCGATGTCGCTGGCACTGGTTTCCCAGGTCAGCTCGCGCACGGCGAGCCGGAAGCGGTCGGTCGCCGCCAAAACCACTGATTCACCGGAGATCTCGACCCGGATACCGGTCAGCATGGGCAGAGTGTCATCACGACCGGCGGCGACGGCGACCTGGCCGATCGCCTCGGCGAACAGATCCGATGACACCACGCCGGTCTCGTCCGGCAGGGTCGGCAGTGCGGGGTAGTCCTCGACCGCCAGGGTCGGCAGCGAGAACCGGGCACTGCCGCAGGTCAATGCCACCCGGGTGCCCTCCACGCTGAGCTCGACCGGCTTGGCAGGCAAGGCCTTGGTGATGTCGGACAACAACCGTCCTGACACCAAAACGCTTCCGGGAGAAGCGATTTCAGCGCTGACACGGACTTCGGCGGAGACTTCGTAGTCGAAGCCGGAGATGGTCAGGCCCTCATCGGTGCCGGTCAGCAGGACGCCGGCCAACACCGGGATGGTGGGCCGGGTCGGCAGATTGCGGGCCACCCAGGCCACCGCGTCCGCGAAGTCCTCACGCACCACGCGGAACTTCAAGTCGGTCAGCCCAGCCGTCGTCGTCGCCACGTGCTTTGCGCCCCTTCGATGATCCCCATTACGAGCTCTACCTGCGTCTTCCGAAAACCACACCACGCAGCATGAGCGCTGAATGACAAAGCTGGAAACCGCTGTCGATGAACCACCGTAGAGCTTTCCGCATGAACTTGAAAGCTAATCGATCGGGGTGACATCCGTGCTTCGTGAGCTCGAGCGGACGCACGGTCCGTCCGGTGTCCCCAACCCCCTTCTTCTAGAAAGAACTCTTAGAAGATATTTGAGTAACAGTATTAGGGGCTGTGAAAACTGGGGATGAAGGGGTGTTTGCCCAGCACCGTAGGTGTGTCGGAATGTGAGTCGGCTGTGGAGACCGGTGGATGGACCGGCGCTCGAGTGTGGACAAATGACATCGTGTGGATGATTTTGTCATTCATCCCGTGGTTTGCCCGCAGGTTGTGCACAGCGGTATCCACAGCGGTCACCTGTGACTTGTGATGCGTAATGGGGCGGAAGTTGTTACAAGATTTTTCGCCAGACGGGCCTGAAGAGACCACGATGTGAGACGCCGGAAGCTGTAAGACGGCACGAGTGAGCCGCGCTCGAGGTTGTCTCGAGGCGTCAGGGAGAGATGCGGCGCGGGATTCAGCGCTTGGCGCGCTGGCGAATCCGGGTGGTGAGTTCCTTCACGTGGTCGAAAACCTCACGTCGTTCGGCCATCTCGCCACGGATCTTCTTTTCCGCGTACATGACCGTGGTGTGGTCGCGACCGAACGCCTGGCCGATCTTGGGCAGGGACAGATCGGTGAGCTCACGGCACAGATACATGGCGATCTGCCGGGATTGCGCCAGCGCCCGGGTCTTGCCGGGGCCGCGCAGCTCCTCCACGGTGGTCTCGAAGTACTCGGCGGTGGCCGCCATGATCGCAGCGGTACTGATCTGCATGGTCGTGGCGTCGGCGATGAGATCGCGCAGCACGACTTCGGCCAGCGACTTGTCGATCCGGGTCTTGTTGAGCGACGCGAAGGCCGTGACGCGGATCAGCGCACCCTCGAGCTCGCGGATGTTGCGCTCGATGCTGCTGGCGATGAGCTCCAGCACGTCATCAGGCACGTCCAGACGGTCCATCTGAGCCTTCTTACGAAGGATCGCGATGCGCGTCTCGAGCTCAGGCGGCTGGACGTCGGTGATCAGACCCCACTCGAAACGCGTACGCAGTCGATCCTCGAGGGTGGCGAGCTGTTTGGGCGGCCGGTCCGAGGAGATGACGATCTGCTTGTTGGCGTTGTGCAGGGTGTTGAAGGTATGGAAGAACTCTTCCTGGATACCTTCCTTGCCCTCGATGAACTGGATGTCGTCGACCAACAGGATGTCGATGTCGCGGTAACTCCGCTTGAACGAGGCCTTACGGTCGTCGCGCAGCGAGTTGATGAAGTCGTTGGTGAATTCTTCTGTGGAGACGTACTTCACGCGCATGCCGGGAAAGAGACGTTGCGCATAGTTTCCGGCCGCGTGCAGCAGATGCGTCTTGCCGAGGCCGGACTCGCCCCAGATGAACAACGGGTTGTACGCGCGGGCGGGTGCCTCCGCGATGGCGAGGGTCGCGGCGTGGGCGAATCGGTTCGACGCACCGATGACGAAGGTGTCGAAGGTGTAGCGCCGATTCAGATTGACCGCGTTGTCGTCGCTGACGGTGGAGTCACGCTGCGGGCTGCTGAAGTAGGTCGGCCAGGTCTCTTCGGCGCTGACCTTTGCGGCGCGGTCGTCGTCGATCTCGTCGTTGTCGGAAGCCTGGTCCGTTGACGTGGCCGCGGGTCCGGCGTCCCGGGAATCCGCCGGCGATTCGGCGGGGGAGTCCTCGGGTTCCTTGGACGGGGTGGCGATGCGCACACCGAGCTCGACACGCTGGCCCAGTTTGCGACTGAGCGCGTTGATGATGGGCTCGCGCAGATGGCGCTCGATCTCGTTCTGGACGAACGTGGTGGGGACCGAGAGCAGAGCAAATCCCTCGGCGATCACGAGTGGTTCCACCAGCTTGAGCCAGGCCCTTTGCTGAGGTGTCAGCTGAGGTGAGGCTGTATCACCCGCGGAACCGGACTCTGTGCCGCGGTCGCCGTTGAGTTCGGCTACGACGCTGTTCCAGACGGCGACGAATGGTGGGTCGGGGTCCGCTGTCAACGACCGTTTCCCCCTTTGAGGTGCTTCGAGGTCGACCCGGTGACGACCAAAAAGAACGATGACGAACTGTCCACATATTTATCCACAGCTTGTGGAGAAAGGACAGTCGTCGTCGCTCTGTTGTCTGTTGTGAGAGCGTCGTGGCCGGGTTCGTCACATGCTGTGAGGCTTGCGGCGGAGCGACGTCCTCATCTTATTGTCCGGGGCCGGTCCAGGCTCGGAACGGCATTGCCAGAAGCTAACAGTTTTCTCTCGATGTGCCAACAGTTCTGCAACATCGAACGCCGACGATGTGGGCGGTTCGGCGCAGGTTTGACCGAGGGAATTCTCATCAGTACCCTCGAGCAGTCGCCCGCACGTGGCGGTACGGCTGCGCCCGGGATTGTTCCGGAGAACGCGCCGGTTAGAAAAGCACGACGGACGAGCTTAAACCGAGCTTGCACGGTGACCGTGTTCTTGGCGACATTTCGGTGTCGGCGAGGCGCGGGTACCAAACGGAACAAGGAGAGATTGCCGTGGCCAAGGGCAAGCGGACCTACCAGCCCAACAACCGCCGCCGTGCGCGCGTGCATGGGTTCCGGCTGCGGATGCGCACTCGCGCCGGCCGCGCCATCGTCGCCAACCGCCGTAGCAAGGGCCGTCGCGCACTTACTGCGTGATACGACGCAGGATCTAGCGCGGTGCTCCCGGCTCGATACCGGATGAGGCGGTCCGCGGAGTTCAGTGCCACCGTCAGTCGTGGCGTGCGTGCGGTTCAACCTGACGTTGTCGTACACGCGCTCCACGAGGGGACGGACGCTACCGGCCCGCGGGTCGGTCTGATCGTGTCCAAAGCCGTCGGCAACGCCGTGGAACGTCATCTGGTGTCGCGGCGGCTGCGTCATGCCGCCCGCACCGTGATTCCCAAACTGGACGCCACGGACCTCGTGGTGATCCGGGCTCGCGCAGGCAGCAGTGAAGCGCCGTCACCGCGTCTGGAGCAGCAGTTGCACCGCGCTCTCGAGCGCCTTGAAGCGCGGCGCGGGACGTCACCATGATCCGCAGAGCGGGTGCCGGTGCTGCCCGCGGCGCGATCTTCCTGATTCAGCTCTACCGTCACACCATCTCTCCGCTTCGGCTGCCGTCGTGTCGATTCATGCCGACCTGCAGCCAGTACGCGGTCGATGCCCTCACCGAATACGGCTTGGTCCGCGGCGGGTGGCTGACGTTGATCCGACTGCTGAAATGCGGACCGTGGCACCCGGGTGGATGGGACCCCATCCCGGACCGGTGCCCTCACGATCACGAGTCCATCAGCTCTGATGAGACCGTCTCTGGCGAGATAGCCGTCGCCGAAAACCTTGTCTGGGATACCCCAGCGAAGCGATGGGAGAGCAAGTCGCGTGTTTAATTGGTTCAGCCTGGACATCATCTATTACCCGGTGTCGGCGATCATGTGGGTTTGGTACAAGGCGTTCGCCTTCCTGCTCGGCCCCGAGAACTTCTTCGCCTGGGCGCTGTCGGTGATGTTCCTGGTGTTCACGTTGCGCGCGATCCTCTACAAGCCTTTCGTCAAGCAGATCCGCACCACGCGGCAGATGCAGGAACTGCAGCCTCAGATCAAGGCGCTGCAGAAGAAGTACGGCAAGGACCGGCAGCGCATGGCGCTGGAGATGCAGAAGCTTCAGCGGGAGCACGGGTTCAACCCGATCCTCGGCTGTCTGCCGATGCTGGCGCAGGTGCCGGTGTTCCTCGGCCTGTACCACGTGTTGATGTCCTTCAACCGGACGCAGACCGGCATCGGCCGGTTGGGGTTGTCGGTGGATGAGAACCGGAGCTTGGCCAACTACGTCTTCAGCGCCACCGACGTCGGCCACTTCCTCGACGCGAACCTGTTCGGGGCACCGCTCGGCGCGACGATGGTTCAGCAGCACGGGCTCGAGGCGTTCACGGAATTCAACCGGCTCGCTGTGGTTGCGGTCGGCGTCCCGATCATGATCCTGGCCGGCATCGCCACGCACTTCAACAGCCGGGCCTCGGTGGCTCGCCAGAGCGTGGAGGCCGCCGCCAACCCACAGACCGCGATGATGAACAAGCTCGCGCTCTACGTGTTCCCGCTCGGTGTGGTTGTCGGTGGGCCGTTCCTGCCGCTGGCCGTGATCATCTACTGGTTGTCGAACAACATCTGGACTTACGGACAGCAGCACTACGTGTTCGGGATGATCGAGAAGGAAGAAGAAGCCAAGAAGGTCGAGGCGATGGAACGCCGCTCGGCGAATGCGCCGGCCCCTGGTGCGAAGCCCAACCGGGCCCGGAAGGCCGAATCTGCGAGCCAGACGGAGAGCGGTGACGCGGCGGGTACCCAGACGGACGCCGCTGAGGCGCAGACGGAGGACCAGAGTGACACGGCTGGTGGATCGGGAGGGCCGAGCGTGAACCGCACGCCCAAGACCGGTGCACGCCCCAAGAAGCGGAAACGGTGACCAGTTCTCACACTGGCTACAAGTAGGGAGAAGACGGATATGACGGACGCACAGACGACCGAGCCCGGCGCCGAGCTGGAGGAGGACACCCAGTCCGCGCCGAAGAGCGAGGACGACCTGGAGGAGCGACTGGTCGCCGAAGGCGAGATCGCCGGCGACTACCTCGAGGAGCTGCTCGACCTGCTGGACTTCGACGGCGATATCGATCTCGATGTCGAAGGGGACCGGGCCGTGGTGAGCATCGACGGCGGTGGCGATCTGAGCAAGCTGGTCGGCCGCAAGGGCGAGGTGCTCGACGCCCTCCAGGAGCTGACGCGGCTGGCCGTGCACCAGAAGACCGGCGAGCGTAGTCGGCTGATGCTCGACATCGCGCGGTGGCGTCGTCGTCGTCGTGACGAGCTCGCGGCATTGGGTGACAAGGTGGCCCGCCGCGTGCTGGAGTCGGGGGAGCGTGAGGAGCTGGCTCCGATGACGCCGTTCGAGCGCAAGATCGTGCACGACGCAGTGGCCGCGGTCGACGGTGTCCGCAGCGAGAGCGAGGGCGTGGAGCCGTCGCGACGCGTCGTCGTTCTGCTTGGCTGAGCTTTAGTTACAAAGGTGTAGTTCATTTGCGGCGACGGTGCCGTAGGGAGTGCGGAGGATGTTTCACGTGAAACATGGACCGGTCCCCGCGGCACCGGACGCCGCGGCGGAGGTCTTCGGAGATCGTCTGGAGACCGCCGAGCGGTACGCGGCAATTCTGGCCGGTGCCGGTGTCGAGTGGGGTCTGATTGGTCCGCGGGAAGTGGACCGGCTCTGGGATCGACACATTCTCAACAGCTCGGCTCTCGGAGAGCTTCTGGCTCCCGATGAACGCATCGCCGACATCGGCAGCGGCGCCGGCCTCCCGGGTATCCCGTTGGCCCTGGCGCGCCCCGATGTTCATGTCACGTTGATCGAGCCGCTGCTGCGCCGCAGCGAGTTCTTGCGTGAAGTGGTTGACGAGTTGGGCCTCGACGCGGCGGTGGTCCGCGGTCGGGCAGAGGACTCCGAGGTCCGCAAATTCGTAGGCGAGTTGGATGTGGTGACATCGCGTGCGGTCGCCTCGCTGGATAAGTTGACGCGCTGGAGCATGCCGCTGCTGCGCGTCGACGGAAGAATGCTCGCCCTCAAAGGCGAGCGCGCTGAGGCTGAGATTGAAGAGCACCGGCGTGTGATGGCTTCCCTGGGTGCAGTCGATGCCAGGGTGGTGAAATGTGGCGTGAACTATTTGAACCCACCCGTAACCGTGGTCGCCGTGCGGCGCGGAGCGGTGAGACCGGGCAGCCGGTCAACGGGCAGAGCCTCCGGGTCGCGGGGGAGATCGGGCAGGAGATGAGGATGGGTTCTGATAGGCAGGCAGCCGCTGGCGGGGGTGCTCGGCCCGCCGTTTCACGTGAAACGGTTTCACGTGAAACATGGAAAAACGGTGGCACTACCCCGTGGTCCACGGACGCCAGCATGGACACCCCGATTGCGGCCGAGGCGGAGCAGGCGACTCGCGTGCTCCACACCTCGCACGGGCAGCTTCCCCGGCCGGCGCGTCAACGCGTGTTCACGATCGCGAATCAGAAGGGCGGCGTCGGCAAGACGACCACCGCGGTGAACGTCGCCGCCGCGCTCGCGCTGCAGGGATTGCGGACGTTGGTGATCGATCTCGATCCGCAGGGCAATGCCAGCACAGCTCTCGGCATCGAGCACCGGCCCGGGACCCCGTCCTCCTACGAGGTCCTCATCGGGGATATCCCGGTGGAGGAGGCGCTCCAGCAGAGCCCGCACAGCGACCGGCTGTTCTGCATTCCCGCGACGATCGATCTGGCCGGTGCTGAGATCGAGTTGGTCAGCATGGTGGCTCGTGAGGGGCGGCTGCGCTCGGCGCTCGCGGCCCTGGCGAACCACAACTTCGACTACGTGTTCATCGACTGCCCGCCGTCCCTCGGATTGCTGACCATCAACGCTCTGGTGGCCGCCCCCGAGGTGCTGATCCCGATCCAGTGCGAGTACTACGCGCTGGAAGGTGTGGGGCAGCTGCTGCGCAACATCGAGATGGTGAAGGCGCATCTGAACCCGGAGCTGTCGGTGTCCACCGTGATACTGACGATGTACGACGGGCGGACCAAGTTGGCGGATCAGGTGGCCGAGGATGTGCGGGAGCACTTCGGTGACAAGGTGTTGCGGACGGTCATCCCGCGGAGCGTGAAGGTTTCGGAAGCGCCCGGATACGGGATGACGATCCTCGATTACGATCCGGGTTCCCGTGGCGCGTTGAGCTACCTCGATGCGAGCCGCGAGATCGCAGAGCGCGGGGCGCCGCCCCGAGCTCGCTAGGCGCCAGTAACCACCAGCAGCAGACAGACAGCGGACGGCAGCGATGAGCAGGAGACGACCATGAATCAGCCGGCACGGAAGCGGAGTGGCCTTGGCAGGGGACTGGCAGCCCTCATTCCGACCGGTCCCGCTGAGGACGGTACCGACGCCCTGAGCCCCAGGATCGGTGCGACCGCGGCGGACGTTCTGCTCGGTCCATCGTCCAACTCTGGTGATGGCGGGGCGGCGGCCCCGACATCCCCCGCGCACGATGGGGCGGACCCTGTCCTGACCGCCGGTGAAGTCGGCGCGACGTATCGCGAGATCGATCCCAGCCTGATCCAGCCGAATCCGCGTCAGCCCCGCCAGGTGTTCGACGAGGAGGCGCTCAGCGAGCTGGTGCACTCCATCCGCGAGTTCGGATTGATGCAGCCGATCGTTGTCCGCGCTGTCGAGGAGAACGGTCAATCCCACTACCAGTTGGTGATGGGCGAGCGCCGCTGGCGGGCCGCACAGCAGGCCGGCCTGGACACGATCCCCGCGATCGTCCGCGAGACCGGCGACGACAACATGCTGCGCGACGCGCTGCTGGAGAACATCCACCGGGTACAGCTCAACCCACTGGAAGAGGCCGCCGCCTACCAACAGCTGCTCGACGAATTCGAAGTCACCCACGATGAACTCGCCGCCCGGATCGGGCGCTCGCGGCCGCTGATCTCCAACATGATCCGGTTGTTGAGGCTGCCGATCGCCGTGCAGCGTCGCGTGGCGGCCGGCGTGCTGTCCGCGGGCCATGCACGGGCGCTGCTCGCCCTGGAGGGGGGAGCGGAGAAGCAAGAGGAGCTGGCCGCCCGGATCATCGCCGAGGGTATGTCGGTGCGGGCGACTGAGGAGGCCGTGACACTGGCCAACCGAGACGGCAACACCGCGCCGCCGGCACCTCGGCGCAAGCCGATTCAGATGCCGGGTCTCCAGGACGTTGCTGAACGGCTCTCGTCAGCCTTCGATACTCGGGTCACCGTGAGTCTCGGCAAACGAAAAGGCAAGATTGTGGTCGAGTTCGGGTCGGTTGACGATTTGCAGCGCATTGTCGAAATTATGAGCGCCGAAGAGCACTGAGAACCCACGACCAACGACACCAGGTTGTTCCGTCACTGTGACACATCAGTGATCAGCGCCCGGAGTCGCGAGCACCACATAGCGCAAAGCATCTGTGCGGCATAGCATTTCACTTTGGAGGCGGAGCGCGATGAGAATTTCGGGGCGCAGTGGTCCGACTCCGGCGGACTCTCCTATCCTTGAGGGGCAGCCACGCACAAAGTGTGAAAGCCAGGGACCTCAGTGACAGCACGAATCACGCCGCTTCGGCTCGAGGGCTTCGAGCAGCTGCCCAAGCATGCACGGCGCTGTGTGTTCTGGGAAGTCGATCCGTCCACAGTGGGCGACGACCACCTCACTGACCCTGAATTCGAAAAAGAAGCCTGGCTCTCGATGGTGATGCTCGAGTGGGGATCATGCGGCCAGCTGGCCGTCACGGCACGCGCGGACGTATCGGACCAGGATTCAGGTGCTGGGCCAGATGCCGGCTCCGATGCCACGCTCGATCTGGTGGTGCCCGTCGACGCAGCTGACTTGGTGGTGCCGGCGGGGGAGGACTGGACGGCTCCGGCGATCTTGGACGATCCCTGTCTGGGCTTCGCGTTCTACGCGCCTCCCGGCGCGGTACCGCGGGCCCGACTATTTCCTACTGCCCCGGTGAGCGCCGACGCGATTCTGTTGACGGCGATCGGTGTGGAGTGCGCCGAAGACCGCGAGCTGTTGTCGCAGAGTCTGCTTGCCGCGGTGGTCAATGATCTGGTGCGGCGCGGTGTTCGGGCATTGGAGGCGTTCGGCTACACCTCGGCCGTGACTGAAACAGCCGACGGCGGCAAGCTGCCCGTCGAGTTGTCTCCGGTGGTGGCAGTGCTGGGGGACTGCTCGGTCGACGAGTGCATGCTGTCATCCGATTTTCTCGAAGACGTCGGGTTCACGGTCGTGGCACCGCACCCGTACTTCCCGCGGCTGCGCCTGGAACTCGACAAGGGACTCGGCTGGAAGGCTGAAGTCGAGGCCGCGCTCGAGCGCCTGTTGGAGAACGCTCGGATAGAGTTGCCGATCGGTGCGGGGATGTCCGGAGCCGGCGTCGGCGCGAAAAGCGTTGTCCGACAGACCAGCCTGACGTAACCGCCATCGGCAGACCGTGCCGGCAGGCTGAGCAATCTCGTCGGCCGGCTGCGGCCGCGACGGTGAGCTTGTCGGCTTGTTGGGCAGGACTGCTGGACCGAAGGTTGGAAGTGACGACGGTGGAGCCCTAGCCTGTGGTCATGCCAGCTGTGGGGCGGTATGCCAAGGGTGAGGTCAAACGTGCGGAGATCAAGGCGGCCGCACTGGCGCTACTGGAGCGTGATGGCGAGGCCGGCGCATCGATGCGGCTGATCGCCAAGGAGGCCGGAATCAGCCTGGCGGGCGTGATGCACTACTTCCCGACGCGCGATCTCCTGCTCACCGAGATACAGCGTGACGGCGACGCGAAATTCGAAGAGTGGTACCGGAATTCGGATGTCGATATCGACCCCGGTGAGGCGCTCGCGCAGGCCATGGTGGACAAGGCGAGCAAGCCCGGATCGGGAACGGTCTACCTTTCGTTGGCGGCCGCCGCGGCGATCGACCCGTCGCATCCGGCCGCGCAGTATCTGCGGGAACGGTACGTGCGGATACGCGATGTCGTCGCTGATTACGTGAGGCGGCGACAGGCCGCGGGTACCCTGCCCGAGTATGTTGACGCCGAATTCGTTGCCGCGGCACTGATCTCCGCGGCTGATGGCATCCAGATCCAATGGATGTCCGATCCGTCGATCGACATGGGCGGCCATGTCCGCGCCGTGTGGGAGAGGCTCCTCTCCCGATAAAACAGTGCAGTGTATGGTTTCCGTATAGTCATGAAGTGGAACAGGATCGTGTTGGCGTCCGCCGTACTCGCCGCATTGAGTACGTCCGCCTGTGACGCGCAGCCAGAGGCCACGCAGCCGGTGGCCTGGGACCGCGATTTCTACTGGGGCACTGCCACCGCCGGATACCAGGTGGAAGGAGATGCGCCCGACAGTAACTGGCGCCGGTACGTCGACCGGACAGCCAACAAACCAGTGACGCCCGCCTCCGATCCCCTGGGCGCCGGCGCGGTCGACCCGTACCAACAGGCAGTCGACTTCCGACACCGTTACCACGAGGACATCGCCAACGCGCATGCCATGGGTGTCAACACTTTTCGCCTCGGCATCGAATGGGCGCGGGTGATGCCCGAACCGGGCAAGTGGGACGAGAAAGAGCTGGCGTACTACGACGACGTGGTCGCGACGCTGCACAAGAACGGCATGACCCCGATGATCACGCTGATGCACTGGGTATATCCAGGGTGGATCGCCGACCGGGGTGGATTCATGAACAACGTGGGGGCGTTCGAGGATTTCGCCACGGCGGTCACCAAACGCTATGCGGGACAAGGTGTGCTGTGGGTGAGCATCAACGAACCGCTGGCCTTCGGGGCGATGGAGCTACGCACCGGCGCGATCAAACCAGATCAGTTCAACACATTCCTCGACCGAGTGGCCGACGCCCACCGCGCTGTGTACCGCGCGGCGCACGACGCCGATCCGGACGCCAAGGTCACTTCCAACGAGGCGTATATCTCGCCGGAAGTGTTGGCGCAGTTCGCCGGTCTCGGAGTCAAGGGCCTCGAGGGCTCCTTCTTCGACCGGATCAAGGACAGCCTCGACTACCTCGGGTTCGACTACTACACCGGAACAGCCCACGACAACCCGGCCTCGGCGCAGAGCCTGATGGCGCGATGGAACACCAAACTGCAGGCCGAGGACATCTACTATGTGGCGCGCCACTACGCCCAGCAGTATCCGGGCCTGCCGATCTACGTCGTCGAGAACGGGATGGTCACCGACAACGGTAATCCGCGATCCGACAGGGTGACCCGGTCGCAGTATCTCGAGGACACGGTGTTCTGGCTGCAGCGAGCCAAAGCCGACGGTGTCCCGATCATCGGCTACAACTACTGGTCGTTGGTCGACAACTACGAATGGGGAAGCTACCGGCCACGTTTCGGCCTATATACGGTCGACGCCCTGGGTGACCCGACACTCAAGCGCGTTCCCACCGACGCTGTGGCGACCTATACGCAGATCACGCGCGACGGTGGCACCGCTCCGGGATACCAGCCCGTTCTCCCCGCGGCGAAGTGCTCGACGACCGTTGGCGAGGACAGCTGCGAGCCACTGGATCCGAACGGGCCAGTCGCCGAGCTGAAGTGAGTTCGAGCGCTCAATCTGATCACGTGATCCACCAGATGTGAGGTGTCACATGACGAAACAACCATCGGGTGGCCGGGTGCTCGGTTGCAGAGGCTGAACCGGCGCTCACCCACTCAGGCTGAACCGGCGCTCACGCGCCGCGGCTCGCCTGTTCGACCGAAAGCTCATGCGCCAATAACTCGGCAAAGGTGAATGTTCCTGTCGGCCGGTCGTTCTTGCCCAACAGATACAGTCTCTTGACCGCCGCCAGGATGCCCTCGGCGATCGCATCACGGGTATGGGTGGACAGCAGCAGACCACGATCGTGCGGGTTGGTGATGTAGCCGATGTCGACCTGAACGGTGGGCATCCGGGTCAGCCGCAGCAGATCCCAGGTGCGGCCGTGGGACCGGCAGTCACGTAAACCGGTGCGCGCCACAACTTCTCGCTGAATGAAGTCGGCAAGATTGCGGCCGATGGTGGACACCGAACCGTGCGAATTGCCGAAGTGAAATGAGGCCACCCCATTGGCTGAGGGGGAGCGCTGGCTCTCACACCGCAGGCTGATCATCAGATCGGCGCCGACCGTGTTGGCGGTGGCGGCACGTTCGGTGTCCAGCGGGCTGCGGTTGGCCGGCCGGGAGATGAACGTCTCCATGCCGATCGCGGTCATCCGGCCTTCCAGCCGACTTGCCAAGTCCCACAAGATGTCCGCTTCGCTGATCGGACCGTCGGGCCCGTTCATGATCATGCCGTGGTCTGCTCCGCCGCGGCCCGGATCGATGATGACGTGCTTACCGGACAGCTGCGGCCCGGAGCGGCGTACCAGCTCCTCTTCCCGGATCGCATGTGGCGACCCGCCGGTCACCCGCGAACCCAGGAAATACAACGAGCGCAACGTTTCCGGTCCACAGATACCGTCGGGGTACAGCCCGTACTCACGCTGGTACGAGGACAACGCGTTGTGGGTCTGCAGGCCGAAATGCCCATCGACCATGCCGGTATAGAAACCGAGGTCCTGTAGGCGGGCTTGCAGGGTGGCCACGTCGTCGCCGTACATGGGCGCACCGAACTGGTGGGTCAGGGTGCGGGCACCGAGCCGGTAGGAGGCCTCGCGCAGCGCGCGATAGGTGGCCTCCCCGACGATTCCGTCCACCAACAGGCCACGGTGCTGCTGAAATGCCCGGACGGCGCGGTCGAGCCCGTCATCGAACGCGTCGAGCGCAACATGCCTACCGGTGCTCAGGTCGGCGTCAGGACCGTCCATCAGACCCAGCGCGGCCAGCGCCGCCCGGATCTCGGTGACTGCTCCGCCACGGTCACCGCGACGCAGACTCGACATTCGGCCCCTCCATGCTGGTTTCCGGCCGTCTGCCGGGCTAGCTAGCCAGCATTATCTCAGATTTCGGCCACATACCGGAAAACGCCAGGCGTATCCGGGGTGTGTGTGGTGTCAGTGAACTCAGAGTGCGTCGGCAAGCTCGCGCAGGAGCGCGGCCTTGCCTTTGGCCCCCACGATGCGCTTGACCGGCTGGCCGTCCTTGAAAAGGATCAGCGTCGGGATCGACACCACCTGGAAGTCGCGGGCGGTGGCCGGATTGGCGTCGACGTCGATCTTGGCGACCCGCAACTCGCCGGCCTTCTCCCCGGCGATCTCCTCGAGCACCGGGGCCACCATCTTGCACGGCCCGCACCAGGTGGCCCAGAAATCCACCAGCACCGGTGTGCTGCTGGTCAGGACATCGGTCGAGAACGAATCGTCGGTGACCGTTACGGTTGCGCTGTCAGCACTCATGGAGATCTCCTGTCGGGTCGAAATCTGTTGGTGGTCAGTCGTTATCGGCGAGCCAGCGCTCGGTGTCGATCGCCGCCGAACAGCCGCTGCCCGCAGCGGTGATGGCCTGGCGGTAGGTGTGGTCGACAAGGTCGCCCGCGGCGAACACGCCGTCGAGCGTGGTGGCGGTGGTACGGCCGAGGACCTCCACGTAGCCCTCGTCGTCGAGATCGATCTGGCCGCGCACCAGTTCCGAGCGGGGATCGTGACCGATCGCCACGAACACGCCGGTGACCTCGAGCTTGGATTCCTCGCCGGTGACGGTGTCACGCAGCCGCACGCCGGTGACCTTCGGATCGCCCTCGATCTGGGTGATCTCGGTGTTGGTCAGGAAGGTGATCTTCTCGTTGGCGCGGGCCCGCTCCAGCATGATCTTGGAGGCGCGGAACTCCTCGCGGCGGTGGATCAGGGTCACCGAGCGGGCGAATCGGGTGAGGAATGTCGCTTCCTCCATCGCCGAGTCACCGCCGCCGACCACGATGATGTCCTCATCACGGAAGAAGAAGCCGTCGCAGGTGGCGCAGGTGCTCACGCCCATGCCGGTCAGCGCTTCCTCGCCGGGCACACCCAGGTGGCGCGCAGCGGCGCCCATGGCCAGGATCACCGACCGGGCCTGGTGGGTTTCATCGCCGACGGTGACGGACTTCACCGGGCCGGTGAGGTCGACCGCGTCGACGTCCTCCATGCGCAGATCCGCACCGAAGCGCAGGGCCTGCTCCCGCATCTCGTCCATCAGCTCGGGGCCGGTGATGCCTTCGCGGAATCCCGGGTAGTTCTCGACCTCGGTGGTGGTCATCAACGCGCCGCCGAATTGCGTGCCCTCGAACACCAGCGGCTTGAGCTGGGCGCGGGCAGCGTAGATGGCTGCGGTGTATCCGGCGGGGCCGGAACCGATGATGATGACGTCGTGAACCGTCGCTGAGGTGGACATGTAAGCCTTTCTGCCGTACTCGGCACGGGTTGCAACGTCAGCCTAGGCCCGATGTGTTCCCAGGTGAGTTGTAGGACAGACTACGGATGTTTCACCGGGCGTTTGATCACGGTCTGGGCCAGTGACCCGGCGTGACCGGTATCGCAGTCCGCGGCGAGCACCACGGCGACGACGGCGTCGGGTGGGTCGGGCGTTTTCGGGGGTACCACGACCAGCACACCGTGTTGACCGGCCACCTCGAGCGGCTTGGCGCCCAGAATCCGGACACCGGAGGGGTACCCCAGTGCGGTGAGGCAGGCGGTGCGGCGCTTCGCGTCGGTCAGGGGCCCCAGGTCAGGTGGTTCCGACAGCAGGCCCAGGATCTGGGATTCGGACAGCCCGACCTCGCCGCGTGGCGGTGAGACCGTGATCTGGCCGAGGCTGACCCTCGTCGAGGGTGCCTGACCTGCCGGGCGCACCAGTACGACGCCGCCGAGCACGGCGGCCGCTATGGCCGCCCCGGCGCCGGCCACAGCTGCGATCGACTTCCAGCGTTTCGTGGACGGTTTCGCTGGGGCCGGTTCGGCCCGCAGCGCCTCGGACAACCGGGCACTGACCTCGGCGGGCACCGGGGGAGCGGATTGTGAATCCGCACCCAGCTCCCGGAGATCGCGGCGCACCCGATCGAGGGCGGCCAGGGTGCTCCTGGCCTCGGGGCCGGCCAGCGGGTCGGTGCGCACACGCCGGCGGATGTCCGCGGCGGTGGCGTCGTCGAGCAGGCCGGCCTGCAGATCAGCCAGGAGCTCAGCAGGAATCGGGCCGTCCGACGGCACTCGGGGCGTGCTGCCGTTCATCGGCTTCAAAATACTGGAGCAGGCGGGCCAGCTTGTGTCTGGCGCGGGCGCAGCGGCTCTTCACGGTGCCCTCGGCCACCCCGAGCAACTGCGCCGTCTCGGCCACCGAATAACCCTGCATGTCGACCGCCACCACCGCGGCACGCTGCTCGACCGGCAGCTGCATGAGCGCCCGCTCCACCACGATGGCGGTGGCCACCCGCGGTGCCGGGTCACCGGCCGGGTCGTGCAGGTGAAGCAGATGACCGAACTCGTACTGGGACACCGTCGGCTGGGTACGCGACCGGCGCACCCGGTCCAGGCAGGCGTTGACCACGATCCGATACAGCCAGCTGCTGACCGCCGAGTCATGGCGGAACGACGCGGCCGTCCGATGCGCCGAAAGCAGGGCGTCCTGCACGGCGTCGTCGGCGTCTTCGTGGTGGCGGCTGGTCAGAAATGCCAAGCGGCGCAACTGCCGGTGGTGTCGGTGGACCAGCTCCTCGAACGCGTATCGGTCCCCGGCGACGTGGGCGGCCAGCAGTTCGGCATCAGAACGCGTGACGGTGTCATGCCCCCGCAGCTCCTCCGTGGCCGGCGTGCCGGCTCCCCCGAACCTTCTCACACGCTGAACCTAAACGCTGTCGGGCAGCGGCCTGGACACTTGTTTGCTCCGCGCGCGATAACTCCTGGTCAACGCCCCAACTCGGCTGGGGATGACGGTTCAGGACGCCGCTTTGATGGTGACTTCGGAGATGTCGGTGCGGCTCTTGCCGTCCACGGTGCCCAGCGTCGAGATCCACACCAGGACGTATGAGGTCGACGACGCCTTGTTCACCGAGATGGTGTTGGAGCCGGGCTTCAGCGGGGTAGCCGGGGTCAGCTCGGTGGTGTCCGACAGTGACGACGGGGTGGCGGACTGGGCCGAGCGGATCTGCACCGAGGTGCCGGTGCTCGTCACGTTGAGGGTGACCGAGCCGACGACGGTCGGCTGCGGCAACTGCAGCATCAGGCCGACACCGTTCTTGAACCCGGGGAACGGGGAGGGATCCGAATAGGTGTCGGTGGACCACGCTGTGCCGGTGTTGCCGTCGATGGCCTGTCCGGCGGTAGCCGGTGAATCGGCTTCACCCTCAGGCGAGAACACCGTGGCCCGAACGGGTTTCACCGTGCTTCCGGTGGCGGCCGAGGAAGTGTCCTGGGTTCCGTCGCTACTCGACGGCGCGTTCAGGCCGAGCTCATCCCGGTTGAGACCACCGCCGACGTCGCCGAAGATGCTGTTGAGCACCGAGGCCATCACCAGCAGCGCCACCAGGATGATGCCGGCGCCGACGCTGATCCCGATGATCAGGCCCTTGCGGCGCCGCGCTTCGGCGGCTTCGTGTTCCTCGGGCGTGTCGTGCACCCGGACGGGGGCGGCCGGAGCCGGGGTCTCCTCGACCGACCCCAACAGCTCGGTCCGATCCGCGATGGCGGTGGCCTGTTGCAGCAGATTCAAAAGGGTTGGAGCACTCCGGATCCCACCACCAGGCTGGACGGCGCGAGCGGCTGCAGCCGAGATCTGGAACGGGATGTCGCGGTCGACTGCGCGCGGCTCGACCGGCTGCCCGGCCTGGTCCAGGGCGGCAGGCTCCAAGCCGCTGCGCGACCCGGACTCCGGCAGCGGCCACCGATTCACCAGCAGCGCGTAGAGAGCCGCACCGATACCCCGGATGTCGTCGTCAGGTGTGGCGTCGGGCATGGTGGCCGGGAAGGCAAGCGCCACATCGCCTTCGATGCTGACCCGCACCCGGCCCGGGTGATCGATCGACAGCGCAACCCCGGCACGATGGGCGGCCTCGGCGGCAGCGGCCAGCGACTGGATGGCCCGCGCCCCACCGATCGGGGACGGCGAGGTATCGGCCACCTCCGCCAGCGAGCCGCCGCGAATCCACTCAGAGACGATCAGGCCGCCTGATCCGCTGTGGGCCACATCGAGCACGCGCGCGATACCGGGAACGTCGATGCGGCTGAGTTTGAGGGTGCGCGAAAGGATCTCCTGCACCTGCGCGTCGGACATGGTGGCGTCCGGGTCGACGAAGGTCAGCGCCACCTGACGGTCCAGTGCGGTATCCAGCGCCTGCCAGAACTGCAGGTGCGGTGGGCCGCCGTGGAACACGAGCAGCCGGTAGCGGCCCTCGGCGATCGTCGCCCCCGGAATGAGGTGCACATCTTCTTCGGACGATTCCAGTGCGGCATCGTTGGGAGAGGCGAACGAGATCGGCTCACGGGTCGGATCGCCGCCGTAGTCGGTGAGTGGGCGCGTCGCCCCGTTCGACCGACCCGCGGCCGCGTCGTCGGAAGCGGCGCCCTCGGCCGGTGTGGTGGCTTCCGGACCGGCAGGGGCCACGTCCGGTTGGAACTCGTCGGCGGCCGGACGCGGCAACTTCGTCGTATCGGTTGTCATGCCGGAACTCGACGTGGAGTCCAGTGCCGGGCCGTCCGCAGATTCGTCGGTCACCGGTGATCCTTTCCACATCCCCGCCCCGGCAACACCTGCCGGACTCCCGCCTCCGGCGGCTGCCGGGCTTGACGGCCACCCAGTGGGAGCAGAATTCCTCTGATCAGGGTACGTGACGGGCATGGGCGGATGAGGCCCGACGGGCGGCGCAATTGTTTGCGCGGCTACCTTTCCGGCCTCCGGCAGCGGCGCGATACGCCCACGCCCGAGTCGGCGGCGGACCATGGCCAGCGCCGACTGGGCCTCGGGCACCCGGGCCGCGAGCATCACGCCGGCAATGATCGGGACCATGATCACGCCGAGGACAACCAGGCGCAGCAGCGAACCCCCGGCACCGGCACGCGCGGTCAGTGCGTCCAACCCCAGCAGCCGGTCGGCCGCGTGGGCCACCAGGCTTGCGATCAACGAGGCCGCGATGGTCACCAGGATCGTGCGGATGACAGCGTCGCGCAGCAGCCGTCCGCCACGCGGTCGGAGGTTGGCTTTCAGCAGCAGATGGCCGACCACCGCCCCGGCCGCGAAACCAAGGCCGTTAGCCAGGCCCAGGTAGCCGGCCACCATGTTGGGGTTGTCGGTCAGGTGGGGTGCGGCGATCGAGCCGATGATCTTGACGATCGTGATCACGACGATGATCAGGATCGGTGTCCACGGCTGCTCCCGTGCGTAGAACACCCGCAACTGCAGCAGCACCAGCGCGTAGGGGATCAGGGTGAAGGCCGAGAGCGTGATCGCCATCCCGAGGTACCCGGCGTCGGCGGCGCTGAAGTTGCCGTACGCGAACAGTGCGCTGCCGATCGCCGGCCCGCCGACGGTCATCATCGCCACGATCGGGATCAGCGTCACCATGGTCAGACGGGTGGCCAGGGAAAGATCGTCGAGGACGGCGGGGACGTCGTCGGCCGCCGCGTTGCGGCTCAGGCGCGGCATCACCACGGTCAGCACCGTGACGCCGATCATGCCGAACGGCAGCTGCAGCACCAGCCAGGTGTAGTTGTAGATGGCCGGGCCGGAGGCGGAGGCCGAACTGGCGATCTGGTTGCCGACGATCAGGCCGATCTGGCTGACCAGCACGTAGAGCACCATCGCGGCAGCCATGGTGCCGAACTTCTTCAGCCGGGCGTCGATACCCCACAGCGGCCGCAGGCTGACCCGCTCGGCGCGGATCGCCACGAACAGGACCGCAGCCTGGACCACCACACCCAATGTGGTGCCGACGCCCAGGACCACCAGCTTGGCCGTGCCCAGCTCGACCGGATCGCTCGACAACTCACCGGGCACCAGGACGAAGACGCCCAGTGTCACGATCGCCACCACGTTGTTGAGAACGGGGGCCCAGGCCGGGGGGCCGAATACGTTGCGGGTGTTGAGGATCGCGCCGAACACCGAGGTCAGCCCGTAGAACAGCACCTGCGGCAGCAGCAGGTAGGCGAACGCGACGGTCAGCGGATCGTTCACCTGCGGATCGCTGCCGAGCATCAGCCGGACCAGCAGCGGGGCGCACAGCACCGAGAGCACGGTGGTGACCAGCAGCAGGGTGGTGGCCAGCGTCACCAGCCGGCGGATGAATGCGGTGCCGCCGTCGGGGTCGTCGCGCTCGGCCCGGGCCAGCACCGGCACGAAGATCGCGGTGAACGTGGCTTCGAGCACCAGCGCGGCGACCATGTTGGGCAGCTGGTTGGCCACCGAGAACGAGCTCGTCAGCGGTCCGCCGAGCAGGGCCATCAGCAGAACGAACCGGAGGAACCCGGTGATGCGCGAGATCAGCGTGGCGAACGCCATGCCCCATGACCGTGACACGACCGCGGAGTCGGACAGCTCCGCGCGTCCGGCCGGCCGGGCCGGGCCGGTCGCGTGCGGAATCCTCGGCGGGCCGGGTGGCCGGGCCGTGTTGGGGTCGGGGGAGGTCATCTGGGTCGATCCGGACTGTGTTCGGCGGCCGCCTTCGGGGCGGCCTCGACAGCGTCTCCGCTGCCGGTGTCATTGTTGAACGCCATCGCGACGTCGAGCGGGTCAGGGTGTTCGCCCGGCGGGATGAGGTCCGCGCGGTCGGGCTGGCCGCGGAAGCGGTGCCACAACCGGCGACCGGCGAGCGCCACGAGCACCGCCCCGGCCGACAGCGTGATGAAGAACAGCACCTTGCCGTAGGCGTTGGAATGCACCGACAACCGCACCGGCTCGCCGAGGGTCAGACCGTCGGCGGTCTGCAGGCTGACGTCGACGGCCACCCGCTGGGTGAAGTGCACCTCGATCGGTACCCGCAGCGGCAGGTAGCCGGGCGGCAGTTCGATCTCGCCCATGTCGGTGACGGTCATGCCGGGCGGCGTATCGACGTGCAGCCGGACCCGTACCGGCACCGGCAGGTCGTTGCGCAACGCCAGCGGGAGCGGGCTGCGTTCGGTGGCCAGCGTGTACGCCCCACCCGGGTTGACGATCGTCACCGCGCCGAACATGTCGTTGACGCTGCGGCTGACCGTCTGCAATCGCTGCTCGGCCAGCCCCTCACGGGCCTCCGGCGGCACGGACTGGCTGAGCGCCCGCAGCATGTCCTCCCGCAGCGGCGCGGTGTACTGCATGCCGGTCAGCCCGGTGCGCTCGTCGGTGGTCAGCGCGGCGGTCAGCCCCCACAGCCGGCTGATCACCGCCGCGATGCCGCTGTTGATGTTCTCGTCGATGCTGCTGCGCGGGTTGCCGAGGGAGTCCGGCGGCGGGGGCGCCACGGGCTCGGGTGGTACGGCGTTGCTCTCGGCGATCACGGCGGGCAGCGGGCGCGGCACGGCCAGCCCGGCGTGGATCGTGGTGGCCACCGACGTCAGGATGGCCTGCGCGTCGTCGGCGTCGAGGGACCACACCAGCGGTGGCATCAGGATCTGGGTCCTGGGTTCCTCGGTGGGCGTGAGCCCGCGCCACAGCAGAGCACCCAGCGCATCCTGGCGGCGTGCGGTCTGCGAGTCGTGGCGTACCGGGATCTCCAGTGACGGGTCCAGGTAGGACGGCGCCACCGGGTCGGTGCCCGCACCGGCCAGCGCGGCACCGACGGCCGGGTCGAATCCGGCGGCCACGACCTCTGGCCGGTACCGCAGCGGCGCGACGTCGGCGGTCTCGGGAGCGCCGGTTTCCGAGTCTTGGGCGGCGATGTGAGCGGCCGAGATGGCGACCGTCTGGCCCTGGGCGGCCAGCAGGTCCAGGGCCGGGCGGGTGAGGGGGCCGTCGCCCAGGATGCTGGCCCCGCGGATCGAGGCGACGCCCAGAATCTGGTCGACGATGTCGCCGGCACCATTGGTGGCGATCGCGCTCAAGCCCGGATCGCCGACCCGCTGCAGTGCGGTCAGATCGGCTTGCGCGTAGTTGGTGGGCGCCACGCAGAGCCGTGCGGCCAGGGCGCGCAGTCGATTCAGCCAGCCGATGGCGGCCTCCTGGCCGGTACCGGGGCGAGTCGGGGTCCTGGGCCCGGCGTCGGGCCCGTCGTTGACGACGTAGCCGCCCGTCATCGCGTTGACCGTGACCAACAGATCGGGGTCGACGGCAAGGCACATGGTGGCTCGCATCTGGCCGCCGGAGTCGACGGTCGGCCCGGTGGCGAAGTCGGCTGCCGACAGCAGTGTGTCGAGCCGTCCGCCCGGGGCCAGCGAGGCGGCGAGGCTGTCGTCGACCAGGCGTACGGGCGTCGTTCCACCGGGGGCGCCCGGGGCCAGCCGCGGCCGGTCGGCCAACGGCCAGAGCATGGTCATCCGTACCGGCTGCGACGTGTCCGGCGGTACCACCGAATTGAGGGTGTCCGCGGCTGACATCGAGTCGGTGCTGTTGTCTGCTTGCCGGTCGGACGGTACGCCGAGGACGGGCAGCAGGAAGCGGGCATCGTCGAGTTTGGCCGGGGCCCCGTAATCGGGCGTGCCGTTGACGTTGATCAGTACGGGGTAGACGCCGGGTTCGGTGATGTGCAGCGATCCGGCGCCTTCGGCGCGCAGGGGGTAGGCCAGCGTGAATCCCACCGACTGGCCGCGCTGCAACTCCGGTGCCAACGTGACGAAGTCGGCCACGGGCTCGAACCGGTCACCGTCTCCGGTGAGGTCGGTGCGCAGCTGGCTCGACGAGGTCACGGCCTTGGCGTGCTCCATCCGGATGTCCACGTCGCGTACCGGCCGGTCGCCGACGTTGAGCACGGCCCCGCTGACCGTCAGCACCGATTCACTGGTGGTGGTGACGACGTTGGGGGTGACGCGGTCGATCCGGATCTGCAGGAACGGCAGGGCACCGGGTTCGCTTGCGCCCGCACGGGGCAGGAGTACGGGGAGCGCGGCGGTGGACCACACCGAGAACAACAACACCACCGCCACAAGCACCACTGTGTGCGCCAGGAGGGAGACCCCTCGGCGCACCGCCGGGGCGGCGGTCACGGTCCCTGTCCGCATCCGTTCGTGCGCCGGCGGGGCTGGGGTTGCGCAGGGTCGTCGCGGCGGTGATTGCGGGCATGTGAATGGGTCTGGGGACGGCGCCGGGGCGCGCTGCGGGGCAGCGGCGGCAAGGAACCGGGACCGTCGGTGTGCAGCTTGTCGATGAGTTCCCCGGCCACTTCGGCGAGCTTGCGCTCGTCGGCGTAGGCCAACCGGGAGGGCAGATCCCGCAGCGGGACCCAGGCGACCTCGGTCACCTCGACGTCGTCGTCGGACAGTTCCCCGCCCTGAAAGCGCAGGAGGTAATGGTGCACGGTCTTGTGCACCCGGCGGCCTTCGGTGACGAACCAGTAGTCGATGCTGCCGAGCGCGGCCAGCACGTCACCGCGGATACCGGTTTCTTCGGCGACCTCGCGGATCGCGGTCTGCTCGGCCGTCTCGCCGAGTTCGATGTGCCCCTTGGGCAGCGACCACAGCATCCGGCCGCGGCGATCGACCCGGCCGATCAACGCTGCCACCTGGGTGTCCTTGGGGCCGTCGATTCCGTCGATGACCAGACCTCCGGCCGACGTCTCGTGCACGGTGCGCAGCCGCTCCGGTGGCCGGCGCGGCCGCGATTTGTGCTGCTTGGACTGGTCACGCGGGGTGGGTGCGGGATTCGGGGAACTGGCGGTCGCCTCGCTGGGGCCGGCGGCGTCATTGCCCTGATCACCGGCCGGGGGCCCCGCCGCCCTTTGTGCACGACGACGGCCACGACGCCGGCTGCGGCGCCGTCGTGGTTTGGCCTGTTCGCCGTCCGACACCCAAGCGATAGTAGCTGCCACGGGGTTGGCCTCCTGCCCCACTCGCCGGTTGTGACCACACTGCGAGCATTAGGCTCATCGAACGTGTCCGACGCTGTTGTTACTGATGCCGAATTGTTGGCAGGCGCACTGGTCTCGCTGAACCACCGCGCCGAGGTACTGCGCGGGCTCGGTGCGGTGTTCGCCGCGGCGGGTCACGAGTTGTATCTCGTCGGCGGCAGTGTGCGCGACGCCCTGCTGGGCCGGCTGACCGAGCACAGCGATCTCGATTTCACCACCGACGCCCGCCCCGAGCAGATGTTGAAGCTCCTGCGCCCGTGGGCTGACGCGCTGTGGGATACCGGGATCGACTTCGGCACCATCGGAGTCGGCAAGGGTGAGCACCGGCTGGAGATCACCACGTTCCGGGCGGACAGCTATGACCAGGTGTCGCGAAATCCGACTGTCGAGTTCGGCGACAACCTCGGAGACGATCTGGTCCGCCGCGACTTCACCGTGAACGCGATGGCGGTACGCATCACGGCCGACGGCCCAGCCGAATTCCATGATCCGCAGGGCGGTTTGGCGGCCATCCAGGCCAAGGTGCTCGACACCCCGTCGGCCCCGCAGGTGTCGTTCGGGGACGATCCGCTGCGGATGCTGCGGGCGGCCCGGTTCGTGTCGCAACTCGGGTTCGGGGTGGCGCCGCGGGTGCTCGAGGCGCTGCTGGAGATGGCTCCGCAGTTGGAGCGCATCACCGTCGAGCGGGTTGCCGCCGAACTGGACAAGCTGCTGCTGGGCGCGGATCCCGTGGCCGGTGTCGATCTGATGGTGCAGACCGGGCTCGGTGACGTGGTGTTGCCCGAGGTCGGCGAGATGCGGATGGCCATCGACGAACATCACCAGCACAAGGACGTCTACTGGCATTCGCTGACGGTGCTGCGCCAGGCGGTGGACCTGGAGGACCAGGGTCCGGACCTGGTGTTGCGCTGGGCTGCACTGCTGCACGACATCGGCAAGCCCGCCACCCGCAAGCACGAGTCCGACGGCGGGGTGAGCTTCCACCACCACGAGGTGGTCGGGGCCAAGATGACCCGCAAGCGGATGCGGGCGCTCAAATACTCCAAGCAGATGGTCGACGACGTATCGCAGCTGGTGTATCTCCATCTGCGGTTCCACGGCTATGCCGACGACAAGGGCACCGGCAAGTGGACCGACTCGGCGGTGCGCCGCTACGTCGCCGATGCCGGCCCGCTGCTCGGCCGGCTGCACAAGCTGGTGCGCGCCGACTGCACCACCCGCAACAAGCGCCGTGCCGCGCGACTGCAGGCCAACTATGACGATCTGGAGAACCGGATCGCCGAGCTGGCGGCCAAGGAGGACCTGCAGCGGGTCCGGCCGGATCTCGACGGCAACGAGATCATGGAGATCCTCGGTATCCCGGCGGGTCCGCAGATCGGTGAGGCATGGCGGTATCTGAAGGAGTTGCGGCTCGACCACGGGCCGTTGTCCCGCGAGCAGGCCATCGACGAATTGTTGAAATGGTGGAACGCCAGGGGCTGATCGTGCGTCTGATCAGTCATGGACTACTGCCTGGGTGACCCCGACGGGACCGCGACCATCTTCACCGGGGTGCCCGATGTGGATGTGGACGGCAACGGCAGCCCCGACGGCATCGGCCTGGATTTCGACGGGGACGGCCGTATCGATGATGTGATGGCCGATTTCGACGGTGACGGTATCGCCGAGCGAGCGGTGCTCGACGTCGATGACGACGGGCAGGCCGAAAGTTACTTCTCCGACGACGGTTCGGGCACCTGGGCGGTGCGGGTGGACCGCTCCGGGCAGGTGCGCTGGTTCGGGTTGGACGGGGTCGAAAAAACCGGAGGGCCGCTGGTCGATTTCGACGGCGACGGCGCGTCCGACGACCGGTTGATCGACGTCGACGGGGACGGTTTGGCCGACCGGGTGCTCGGGCCGGGCTTGGCGTACGTCGACACCGACGGTGACGGGCGGTGGGACCTGAAGCTGGCCGACACCGATGGGGACGGCCGCGCCGACGCGGTCTCCTGACTCCGCGTGCTCAGCTCCGGCCGGAGCCCGGCGGCCCGGCGAAGGCCTGCGCGATGGTCAGCCACTTGGCCGCGTCGTTACCGACCGCGCTCACATCCAGTTCGGCGGGCGCCCGGCGCTGGGTCACCAGCATGCAGAAGTCTTCGGCCGAACCCGTCACGCGCTGCTGGGCGTCGTGCGGTCCCCACTCCCACAGCGTGCCGTCGGGAGCGCGCAGCTCGACCCGGAACGGCTCGGCGGGTGGTGTCAGTCCGTGCACGGTGAACGCGAAATCCCTTGTGCGCACGCCGATGTGGGCAATCGAGCGGAGCCGCGCGGTGGCGGGCCGGTGGACTCCCAGCGCGTCGGCCACATCGAGGCCGTGCGCCCAGGTCTCCATCATGCGGGCGGTGGCCATGGACGTCGCGCTCATCGGCGGGCCGAACCAGGGCAGCTTGCGCCCTTCGGCCACGTTCACCAGCTCGGTGTGCAATCTCGCGCGGGTCCCGCGCCAATCGGCCAGCAGCTGCTCGGGAGGCGTCAGCGCGAGTTCTTCGGCGGCGGCGTCGACGAACCCGGTCGGGTCCTGCATCGCCTCGGCGAGAACCGCGTCGAAACCGGCTTGGTCGGTGATCGCGATGACCGACACCCGATCGGTCCACAGCAGGTGGGCGATCTGGTGGGCGATGGTCCAGCCCTGGGCCGGGGTGGCGGTGGCCCAGCGCTCGGGCGGCAGGTCGGCCACCAGGGCATCGAGTTCGTCGCTCTCGGCGGACAGGTCGGCCACGATCGGCTCGGCGCTCACCATGGCGGCCAGCCTAGACCGCAGGGTCACACCCGCTTCGGGGATGCCAGCGTGGCGTGGAGTCCGAGGCCGACGAGATAGGCCACGGCGCCGGCGACCACCAGTGCCGGCGACCGCCCGTCGGCGGGAATCACCGCGGCCGCGCCCGCGATCGCCGCGACGAACGACATCCAGAACAGCGCGTCCTGCACGGTGAACACGTGGCCGCGCAACGCGTCGTCGACGTCGATCTGCATCGCCGAATCCGCGCAGAGCTTCACCAGCTGGCCTGCTGCGCCGAGCAGGAAGCCACAGGCCAGCATCACGGGCACATGCAGCCCGATGGCCACCAGCTGGATCAACACGGCGAGGCACAGTGCGCCGTTGGCGGTCGCGTAACGACCGAACCGGCCGATCGCCGCGGGAGCGGCCACGGTGGCCAGGAACTGGCCGATACCCCCGGCTGCCAGGAACAGGAATGCACTGCCCAGGCCCAGTCCGGTCACATCCGGGTTGTCGGTATGCCGGACGATCACCAGCACCAGAAGCGAGTTGATCCCGAACGCCATGCGGTGTGCGGCGAGCCCGCCCAAGGTGCCGGCGACGGTGGGCACTGCCCACACCGTGCGGGCACCGTGAACCCAGCCGGTGGCCACCGCGTACGCCACCGAGCCGTGAATGGTGCGCTTGCTCGCGTGTGGACCCAGCACATGCGCACCGAAGCGCACCGACAGCCACAACGCCAGTGCTACCGGAAGCGCGACGATGAACATCACCACCGAGGCGCCGGCGTCGTAGGCACCGAACAGATTGCGCGGCAGCAGCATGAAGACCGCGCCGAGGAATGCCGCCAACGCGCCGATGGCGGTAGCCACCGAGTTCATCGTGATCACCCGGTCGGCCGGCACCACGTCGGGCAGCGAGGCCGACAGACCTGAGGAGACGAACCGGGTCAACCCGTTGACGATCAGCGCGCAGCACAGGATGGGTACGTCGCCGACACCGAAGGCCAGCAGTGTGCCCACTGCCAGCACCACGAGCAGCCGGCCTGCGTTCGCCCCGATCAGCACGAGGCGGCGGTCCCAGCGGTCCAGCAGGGCACCGGCGAACGGGCCCAGCACCGAGTACGGCAGGAACGTCACCGCGAACGAGGCGGCGATCTGCCAGGGCTCGGCCTCGCGTTCCGGGTTGAACAGGATCGCGCCGGCCAACCCGGCCTGGAAAAGGCCGTCGGCGAACTGGCTGACCGCGCGCAACTCCAACAGCCGGCGGAATTCGGTCATGCCGCGCAACGAATGCCAGAGGGCACGGAGCGCGTGAGCATGAACCACCCGATCAACAGTACAAAGCTGCGCCGAAATCCGACCGCGCCCGGGCTTGTTCGCCACCTCGAGGCAATCGCGGTGCCATGATGTAACCGTGGCGCAGTCAGAAGACCCGGAGGATTTCATCGCGCCTGCGGCGCACCGGGTACGACCGGGCACGCTGCTGCTGGCCAATACCGATCTGCTGGAGCCGACCTTCCGGCGCAGCGTCATCTACATCGTCGAACACAACGCCGGCGGAACCCTCGGTGTGGTGTTGAACCGGCCCAGCGAGACAGCGGTCTACAACGTGCTGCCGCAGTGGGCGAAGCTCACCGCCAAACCCAAGACCATGTTCATCGGCGGCCCGGTCAAGCGGGACTCGGCGTTGTGCCTGGCGACGCTGCGGGTCGGCATGCAGGCCGACGGCGTGCCAGGGCTGCGGCACGTGCAGGGCCGGGTGGTGATGGTCGATCTTGACGCGGACCCGGACACGCTGGCCCCGGTCATCGAGGGCGTACGAATTTTCGCCGGGTACTCCGGCTGGACCATCGGTCAACTGGATGGCGAGATCGAACGCGACGACTGGATCGTGCTCTCGGCGCTGCCATCGGATGTGCTGATCGAGCCGCGGATCGACCTGTGGGGCCGGGTGTTGCGCCGTCAGCCGTTGCCGATGTCGCTACTGGCCACCCATCCGATCGACGTCAGCCGCAACTAGCGGCTATCTGCACTCCGTCACTTACAAGACAACGTGCAGCTGGCACATGAGCCGGCGCATCCCGCACCGGAAGCCGAACCGGCCTCCGCTGCCGCGACGGCCTTGGCACTCTGCCAGCAGCCGGCGGCCACTGTGGCGACGGCGCCGATGATGCACACCATGACGACCATCAGACCGGTGTGGGGTGCGGCGGCCAGGGCGGCGGCCCCACCGGCGGCGAGCATCACCGCGGCAGCCAGTTGGGTCGGGGCCACAGCCCTCAAGACTGACCGCACGGGATCACCGGTGCGAGGCCTGGTCAACAACCACAGCCCGAACACACCGACGATGACGGCGGCGCTCAGGCACAGCAGCGCGGCGATCAGCATGCGCCACACAATACGAGGCGCCGGTCGGTAAAGCGAGGTCGGGTTTGGTCCCGGTGGTTCAGCCCTGCAGGCCCAGGAGCTGGGGCAAACCCGGCGCCGGAGCCGGTGCGGGTGCAGCCGGAGTAGCTGGCGGCGGCGCAGCGGCCGGGGCCGGGGCGCTGACCTTGAAGCCGGACACGATCGCGTCGGCGGCGTCGGCAGCCGCGGAAACACCCTGGTTGGCGGCCGAGGAGTTCACCGACAACGACACCAGGTAACGGTCCGGGCCTGCAGTGGCCAGGATGTGCCTGCGTGAGGTGTTGAGCATCTGGCTGCCCGACAGATAGCTACCTTCGATGAAAGCCGACGGGAAGCCGTTGAAGTCGCCCATGGCCATGTCGGTGGGGCGCCAGCTCTGCAGCTGCTGGGTGTCGACGAAGCCGTGGCTGGCGGCTTCGACCGGATCGAAATTGCCGACGAGCTTGTAGACCACGACCTGTGCGTTGGGGGTGTAGAGGTCGGTGCTCGAGCGGTCGGCGATCACCGCGAAGGCGTCGGGCACGTTCGGGTCCGGCACTTTGGTCCAGCCCGAAGGCAGCGGCAGCACGATGCTCAGCGCCTTGAAATCGTGGCTGACCTGAGGCTGCATCTGCACGCCCTTGCTCTTGAAGAACTCGGCGAAGGTGCCTGACGAAGCCGGGGTGATGGTCTGGGCCACCGGAGCCGGCGCCGCGACCGCAGGTGCGGGGACTGCCGCGGCACCCGGGGCGACGGCCGCACCCGGGACGCCTGCGGCGGCTGGGGCGGCCGGAGCGGCAGCAGCCTGCGCGGGAGCAGCCGGAGCGGCGGCGGGGGCGACCGTGACGGTCTGGGTCACCGTCACCGGGCCGGGAACGCTGGGTGCCGGAAGTAGGGGCTCGGCTGCGGCGGTCTGACCGGCGAGGCCGACAACCCCGGCCACTCCGACGGCCGTTCCCGCTGCCAGCACCCGCCATCGGCGGGCCAACTCGATCATCACTCGTTCCCTCCGCAAACCGTGCCCTCACCAGGCAACCTCGTCTCTAGGGGGCGAGACTATCCACGGGGCACCGCCTGCCACCAGCAACTCAATCGACCTGGAACCAACCCCTGACAGAGCTGCGACGCAACCGATACCAAGCCGTGGCCAACGGAGGGGTGAGACGGGCGGTGAGCTGCTCAAACCGTGGCCTTATACCCTGAACGGCGTGATCGAACCCGCCAACACGTCCCAGCCAGGGCATTCAGAGGACACCCCGCAGCACCGTTACACCGCGGAACTGGCAGGTCAGATCGAGCGCACCTGGCAGGAGACCTGGTCGGACCTCGGCACGTTCAACGTGGCCAATCCGGTGGGCTCGCTGGCACCGCAGGACGGCTCGGCGGTGCCCGCCGACAAGATGTTCGTCCAGGACATGTTCCCGTACCCGTCCGGTGACGGCCTGCACGTCGGGCACCCGCTGGGCTACATCGCCACCGACGTCTACGCCCGGTACTACCGGATGACCGGACGCAACGTGCTGCACGCGCTGGGCTTCGATGCGTTCGGCCTGCCGGCCGAGCAGTACGCCGTGCAGACCGGGACGCACCCGCGCACCCGTACCGAGGCCAACATCGTCAACTTCCGCCGGCAGTTGGGCCGGCTCGGGCTGGGCCACGACGCGCGGCGCAGCTTCGCCACCACTGATGTCGACTTCTACAAGTGGACACAGTGGATCTTTCTGCAGATCTACAACGGCTGGTTCGACAACGCGGCTCGCAAGGCCCGGCCCATCAGCGAGCTGGTGGCCGAATTCGACTCCGGGGCACGCACTCTCGATGACGGCAGGACGTGGGCCGAGCTGTCGGCAGCCGAGCGCGCCGATGTGGTGGACGGCTACCGCCTGGTGTACCGCGCCGACTCGATGGTGAACTGGTGCCCGGGCCTGGGCACCGTGCTGGCCAATGAGGAAGTCACCGCCGACGGCCGCAGTGACCGCGGCAACTTCCCGGTGTTCCGGAAGCGCCTGCGGCAGTGGATGATGCGCATCACCGCCTACTCGGACCGGCTGCTCGACGACCTGGATTTGCTGGACTGGCCCGACAAGGTCAAGGCCATGCAGCGCAACTGGATCGGTCGGTCCACGGGTGCCTCGGTGGAATTCGGCACCGCGGCCGGCGATGTCGAGGTGTTCACCACCCGCCCGGACACGCTGTTCGGTGCCACCTACCTGGTGCTGGCTCCGGAGCACAATCTGGTGGATGCACTGGTCGCCGATGCCTGGCCCGAGGGCACCGATTCGCGGTGGACATTCGGTGCGGCGACGCCGGCCGAGGCCGTCGCGGCCTACCGGGCCGGGATCGCGGCCAAGTCCGATCTGGAGCGCCAGGAGAACAAGACCAAAACCGGTGTGTTCCTCGGTGCCTACGCCACCAACCCCGTCAACGGGCAGCAGGTTCCGGTGTTCATCGCCGATTACGTGCTGGCCGGTTACGGAACCGGCGCGATCATGGCGGTGCCCGGTGGCGACCAGCGGGACTGGGACTTCGCTACGGAGTTCGGCCTGCCCATCATCGAGGTGGTCGCCGGCGGTGACATCACCGAGGCGGCCTACAACGGTGACGGCACCATCGTCAACTCCGACTACCTGAACGGGTTGTCGGTGGCCGAGGCCAAGGACGTCGTCATCGGACACCTCGAGGCCGACGGCCGCGGCCGGGCCCGGATCGAGTACAAGCTGCGGGACTGGCTGTTCGCCCGGCAGCGGTACTGGGGCGAGCCATTCCCGATCGTCTACGACGCCGACGGCCGCGCCCACGCGCTGCCGGAATCGGCCCTGCCGGTGGAACTTCCGGATATCCCCGACTATTCGCCGGTGTCGTTCGACCCCGACGACGCCGACAGCGAACCGTCGCCGCCGCTGGGCAAGGCCACCGAGTGGGTGCATGTCGAGCTGGATCTCGGTGACGGGCTGCAGAGCTACACCCGCGACACCAACGTGATGCCGCAGTGGGCGGGCAGCTCCTGGTACGAGCTGCGCTACACCGACCCGCACAACTCAGAAGAGCTGTGCGCCAAGGAGAACGAGGCCTACTGGATGGGCCCGCGCCCGGCCGAGCACGGGCCGAACGATCCGGGCGGTGTCGACCTGTACGTCGGTGGCGTCGAGCACGCGGTGCTGCACCTGCTGTACTCGCGGTTCTGGCACAAGGTGCTGTTCGACCTCGGCTTTGTCAGCTCGAGCGAGCCGTACCGCCGTCTGGTCAACCAGGGCTACATCCAGGCCTTCGCCTACACCGACGCCCGCGGCAGCTATGTGCCCGCGGCCGAAGTCGTTGAGCGCGAAGGAAGGTTCTTCTGGCCGGGGCCCAATGGTGAGATCGAGGTCAACCAGGAGTTCGGCAAGATCGGCAAGAGCCTGAAGAACTCGGTCTCACCCGACGAGATCTGCGACGAGTACGGCGCGGACACCCTGCGGGTCTACGAGATGTCGATGGGTCCGCTGGAGGCGTCGCGGCCGTGGGCGACCAAGGACGTCGTCGGTGCGTACCGATTCCTGCAGCGGGTGTGGCGAGTGGTGGTCGACGAGGAATCCGGCACGGAGCGCGTCGGCGCCCACGAGGCACTCGACACCGACACCTTGAAGATCCTGCATCGCACGATTGCCGGGGTGACCGAAGACTATGCGGCGCTTCGCAACAACACCGCGGCCGCCAAGCTGATCGAGTACACCAACCACCTGACAAAGGAGGGGGTGGCGGCTCGCGCCGCGATCGAACCGCTGGTGCTCATGGTCGCCCCGCTGGCACCGCACCTGGCCGAGGAGTTATGGAAGCGGTTGGGCCACGACACCTCACTGGCGCACGGACCGTTCCCGGTGGCCGATCCGCAGTATCTGGTGGACGACACCGTCGAGTTCCCGGTACAGGTCAACGGCAAGGTGCGCGGCAAGATCACGGTGGCCGCCGACGCGGACAAGGCGGCGCTGGAGGCCGCAGCGCTGGCCGACGAGAAGGTGCAGGCCTTCCTGGACGGCGCCACACCCAAGAAGGTGATCGTGGTGCCCGGCCGGCTGGTCAACCTCGTCGTCTAGCGATTTGTGGAGTTTCGGCCGTAATCAGCACGGCCAGAACTCCACAAATCACCCGGGGCGGACCACGATTTCGTGTACGTGACCGTCGGGCGGGGTGGTGACAGCCGTCGCCACCAGCCCGGCGACCGTCTCGGGCTTGAGGAACTTCGCCGGGTCGTAATCGCCGGCGCCGTCGGTCTCATAGGCCACCAGGTCGCGTTGCATCTCGGTGTCGGTGCGCCCGGGGAAGATCGAGGTGACCCGCAGTGACGGTTCGTCGGCGCGCAGTGAGTCGGCGAATGCGCGCAGTGCGAACTTGCTCGCCGAATAGGACGCCATCCCCGGCGAAACCTTCTGTCCGGCACCGGAATTGATGAAGACCACGTGTCCGCGGGCGGCCCGCAGCGCGGGCAGCAGGGCCAGCGTGAGCGCTACCGCGCCGGTGACATTGACCTCGAAGGATGCCCGCCACTGTTCGGCGATGGACTCCGAGACCCGGCCCGGGTATAGCACGCCGGCGTTGTGCACGAGCACATCGAGTTCGGCGAGCACCTCGGTGGCGGATTCGATTGAATCGGCGTCGGTCAGGTCCAGCGGCCAGGTCGGCGCGCCGAGGCGTTCGGCGACCGCGTCGAGGCGGGCCGACGGGCGCCCGGCCAGAAACAGCGTGTGGGTGGGAGCAAGGGCGGCGGCGATGGCCGAACCGATGCCGCCAGCGGCTCCGGTGATCAATGCAGACGGCACGACTGCAACGTTACTGTGACGCCGTTTGGCACGGGGCCGACCTGCGGAGCGGGCCGCGGCGTCGCATCATGGTAGGGATGCCACCGGATCCCAGCTTCGCTCCCACCCAGCTCGCCGCGCGGGCCGCCTACCTGTTGCGCGGCAACGACCTGGGTGTGATGACCACTGCCGCGCCGTTGCTGTATCCGCACATGTGGAGCTGGGACGCGGCGTTCGTCTCGATCGGGCTGGCCCCGCTGAGCGTCGAGCGCGCGGTGGTGGAGCTCGACACCCTGCTCTCGGCACAGTGGCGCAACGGGATGATCCCGCACATCGTGTTCGCCAACGGCGTCGATGGCTACTTTCCCGGCCCGGCCCGATGGGCCACGTCGGCCCTGGCGGCCAACGCCCCGCGGAACCGGCATACCTCCGGCATCACGCAACCGCCCGTGCATGCGATCGCGGTGCAGCGCATTCTCGACCACGCCCGCAGCCGCGGCCGGTCCACCCGGGCGGTGGCGGCGAGCTTCCTGGACCGGCGGTGGGCGGACCTGGTGCGCTGGCATCGCTGGCTGGCGGAGACGCGCGATCAGGACGGCCGCGGCCGCATCACGCTGTATCACGGGTGGGAGTCCGGCATGGACAACTCACCGCGCTGGGACAGCGCCTACGCCAACGTGATTCCCGGCAATGTGCCGGAGTATCAGCGCGAGGACAACGCGATCATCACCGACGCCACGCAGCGGCCCAGCGATCTCGAGTACGACCGGTATCTGTGGCTGCTCGAGGAGATGAAATCCGTTCGCTACGACGATGATCTGCTTCCGAAGGTGATGAGCTTCGCGGTCGAGGACGTGTTCGTCTCGGCGATCTTCTCGGTGGCCTGCCAGGTTCTCGCCGAGATCGGGGAGGATTACAAACGCCCCAATGCCGATGTCCGTGACCTCTACTCCTGGGCCGAACGGTTCCGGGTCGGTGTGGTCGAGACCGCCGATGAACGCAGCGGTGCGGCAAGGGATTACGACGTGCGCGCGAAGAAGTGGGTGGCCACCGAGACGGTCGCACAGTTCGCTCCGCTGCTGTGTGGCGGATTGCCGCACGATCGTGAACGCGCCCTGCTGCGGCTACTGGAAGGTCCGCGTTTCTGCGGGCATCCGGACCTGCGGTATGGGCTGATCCCGTCGACCTCGCCGGTGTCGCGGGACTTCCGGTCGCGTGAGTACTGGCGCGGCCCGGTGTGGCCGGTGATGACCTGGTTGTTCTCGTGGTGCTTCGCCCGGCGCGGTTGGGCCGAGCGGGCCTCGACGCTGCGCCGGGAAGGGTTGCGTCAGGCCAGCGACGGGACTTTCGCCGAGTACTACGAGCCGTTCACCGGGGAGCCGCTGGGCAGCATGCAGCAATCGTGGACCGCGGCGGCGGTGTTGGACTGGCTGGGATAGCCCGCTACTCGGACTTGGCGTGGGCGGTCTGAGCCTGATCGTTCTGGACGGCCAGGCGCTCGAGCGGGGCCAGGGCGGCGGCGAGGGTGGCCAGGTCATCTGCGCTCAGGTTGGCCAACCGGGCGGCCAGATCGGCACGACGCGCGGCCAGCGATTCGCGGTGCTGCACCAGCCCGCGTGGGGTGACCTCGACGAGCACGGCACGGAGGTCGGAAGGGTCGCGGGAGCGCTTGACCAGGCCCAGCTTCTCCAGCCGGCGGATTGCCACGGTGGTGGTGGGGGTGCGCACGCGCTCGCGGGCGGCCAGCTCGGTCATCCGGATCGGGCCCTGGTCCAGCAGGGTCAGCAGGATCGAGAGCTGGGCCAGCGTGAGCTCTCCGGCGGTGCCCTTGTTGGTGTCGCCTCGGCGCAGCACCGAGAACACCTTGGAGAGAACGCGTTGCAGCTCTCCGGCCAGCTCTGTGACCTGTGAATCGGGCTCCACCATAATTCGCTAGTCTAACCTGTCTGAAGCTGCCAGGTCGGCAGCTTGTTGGGTTTGGCGCAGGGGTTGCCGTAGCTCTCACAGCACCTGCGACAGGAATCGGCGCAGCCGATCTGTCTCGGCCGCTTCGAAGATCTGCTCGGGGGTACCCGACTCGACCACTTTGCCGTGATCCATGAAGACCACCGCATCGGCGGTGGAGCGGGCGAAACCCATCTCGTGGGTGACCGCCACTATCGTCATCCCCTCGGCGGCCAGTTCGGCAATCAACTCGAGGATTCCCTTGACCAGCTCGGGGTCCAGCGCCGAGGTGGCCTCGTCGAAGAACATCACCTGCGGCGCCATGGCGAGCGCCCGCGCGATCGCAACCCGCTGCTGCTGGCCGCCCGACAGTGTGATCGGACGCACATCGGCCTTGTGCCGGAGACCAACCCGCTCCAGTTGGTCCAGCCCCAATGTCCGGGCATGCTCGGCGCTGAGCCCCTTGAGCTTGCGCGGGCCCAGGGTGACGTTGTCGAGAACGGTCTTGTGCGGGAACAGGTTGAACTGTTGGAACACCATGCCGATGCGTTGGCGCAGGCGGTCGGGATTGTCGGCGAGCACCGAGCGGCCGTCGAGCAGGATGTCGCCACGGTCGGGTTCGTACAAGCGGTTCAGGGTGCGCAGCAGCGTCGATTTCCCGGATCCGGAGGGTCCGATGACGGCCGTCGTGGTGCCGGCAGGCACATCCAGATCCACCCCGCGCAGCACTGCGTTCGGCCCGAATGACAGGTGGATGTCCTTGGCGGCCAGCGCGACCGGCTGTGGTGCCGACATCAGATCATCTCCTGGTTGGTCACCGCCGGCAGGGGATCTTCCTCGGCCGGCGGGCGGCCTCTGCGCAGCCGGTTGTCGACGAAGTTCACCAGATGGGTCAGCGGGATCGTCAGCAATAGATAGAACAGCCCGGCCGCCACCAGCGGTGATAGATTTCCGGTCTGCGCGTTGAGATCTCGCCCCACCTGGAACAGCTCTCGCTGGCTGGCCACCAGACCGAGGAAGTACACCAGTGACGAGGCTTTGAGCAGTGAGATGAACTGGTTCATCAGCGCCGGCAGCACTCGCCGGATGCCCTGTGGAACGACGACCAGACGCATCGACGAGGCATAGCTGAAGCCCAGTGCGCGTGAGGCTTCCATCTGCCCGGGCTCGACGCTCTGGATGCCGGAGCGGAAGATCTCCCCGACGTAGGCCGCGGCCATCAGCCCGAGCGCCGCGATGCCCAGGGGGTAGGGGCTGTTGCCGGTGAGCGATCCGACCACGGGCCCGATGCCCAGCCCGATCAACAGGATGATCACCACTTCGGGCAGGCCGCGGAAGATGTCGGTGTACACCCGGGCGGGCCAGCGTAGCCACCGCGACCGCGAGATACCGGCGACCGCCAGGACCATCCCGAGCACCAGCCCGATGACGCTGGCGCACACGGTCAGGATGAGTGTGTTGGGCAGGCCGGTGCGCAGCAGGTCGGGGATCGCCTGCTTGTAGAGGTTCCAGTCCAGGAAAGAGTCCCGCAGTTGCGCGAGTGTGGATTTGGGTGCGACGGGGGCTCCGGCGGCGGGTTTCTCCTTGGCGGCGGCGATCGCTGCGAAGTCGGGCAGCTGGGGAACGGGCGCGGACTTGGAGCCGGGCTTCCAGCCGGGCGGCAGGGCCCGCGGCACCCAGTCGGAATACAGCTTGGCCCAGGTGCCGTCGGCGATGACGGCGTCCAGTCCGGAGTTGAGTGCACCGATCAGCGGCAGGTTCTCCTTGGCGACCGCCCACGCCACGAAATTGTCCAGGCTGAACGTGTTTTCGATGATCTGCGCCGGGTCACCGGGCTGCACGGTCCCCGAGGCCTGCTGCGACGGTGCCACCCAGGCATCGATCTGACGGGTCTTGAGGCTGGCGTAGACGGTGTTGTAGTCGGGGAACTTCACCGGCTGTATGTGCAGCGTGTCGATGACGTAGGCCTCCTGCACGGTGCCCTGCACCACCCCGATGCGCTGTCCGGGGGCGAGCTGCCCGAAACCGGTGATCGGTGAGCCGGTAGGCACCACGAGCGAGAAGTAACCGAAGTCGTAGCCGTTGGTGAAGCCGACGGTACGGCGCCGGGCATCGGTGGTGGTGATCGACGACGACGCCACGTCGAAGCGCCGGGACGCCGTCTGGGCCAGAAGGCCCGAGAAGTCGGTGCCGACGAAGTTGATCCGCAGGCCGAGCTTGTCGGCGACGGCCCGCAGCAACTCGTTGTCGAAGCCGGTGAACTGTCCGGCCGAGTTGATGCAGATGCTGGGCGGTGCGTCCGACAACGTGCCGACGGTGAGCACGCCGGGGGTGCTCAGGCCGAGGTTCTCGGTCCGGATCGTGTCCAGGGGGGCGACGGTGGCGGTGGTGTATTTGTCGGCGCCGGGCCCGGTGGCCGCGGCGGCCAGGTTGGTGGGCAATGCGCTGGCGCTGTCCACTCCGGGGGGTGCGCACTGGTCGACGTCCGCGCCTGCCGGTGCTGCACACACCAGCCCGAACAGCATCAGGACCGTGGTCAGCAGCACGGCCGATCGTCTGGCGTCCATCTGATGCAACCTAGTGGGCGGACGCCAGGTGATGAGCGATTCCGCTCAAGGGGACCGTAAGTCGCCCAACACTCCACGCCGGGTCAGCTCGCCGACCATGATCTGCGCCATCTTCTCGGCGCGCTCGGTGCAGGCCTTGCGGGCAGCCTCGGGATCCCGGGCGTGGATGGCGGCGGTTTCCTCTTCGTAGCCGGCCAGAAACTCGGCCTTGGCCTGCGGGTAATTGATCCAGAACTCCGAGGGCGCGAAGCTCTTGCCGGCGCGGATGGTGGCATGCAGGCGCGGCCCCGCGTACTCGTCGTTGATCGCGTCGCGGTACACCCAGCAGGCCTCCTGGAAGGTCTTGGTGTCCTTTGCTGAACGCATCACGCGCAACGTGTCATCGAGATGGGCGATGATGCGGGGGGTGGGGTTTGTGGCGCAGCGCGCCGAGGCGATGCCGTTGAGGATGCCGTACAGCTCGTGATGTTCGGCGACCGTCGCCTCGTCGAACCGGGAGACGAATGCGCCGCGGTGGTACCGCGTCGAGAGGATTCCGTCGTGCTCGAGCTGAACCACGGCTTCCTGGATCGGGACGCGGCTGAGCCCGAGGTCACGGACGATCTCGTTGCGATCGATGCGGTCACCGGAGCGCAGTTTGCCCGTCATCACCAGATTGATGATGTGCGTGACAACCTGGTCCTTCTCCTTGACCCCGTAGTTTTTGGGCACCCTCGGTAACTCCCCCTTTGAGTCGGGACACACACCCCCCGTGCGTTAGCGTTTCGCAAGTTTCTCACGGGCGGCTCCAAAGGGTGATGCGAGTGGCTTCAGCTCATCCGCTGAACTTTGCGTGCCGCCCGTCGCGCCACCGGCACAGGGCCTCGGCGCCGGTCAGGTCGTAGTCGGGTCCGTTGACGCCGACGGTGACGATGCTGACGCCCAGATCTGCCAGCGCATCAGCCTCGGCGAGCATGGCGTCGATGCCGCCGGACTCCTGTACCCCGGCCGAGCGCTGCACGGTGGACGGATCGCGGCCGGTGGTGGCGCAGTGCTCGGCGAGCACCGCTGCTTTGCCCGGGTAGGTGTTGCGGTCGACGAATGCGTGCCAGATGTGAGCGTGTTCGGCCACCAGGCGCAACGTCTTGCGTTCGCCCTGGCCGCCGATCAGGATCGGGATCTCCCGGGTGGGCGCCGGGTTGAGCTTGGCGAGCCGGGCCTCGATGCGCGGCAGCGCTTCGGCCAGATCGTCCAGCCGGCTGCCCGCGGTGCCGAACTCATAGCCGTACTCGTCGTAATCCTTTTGTTTCCAACCACTTCCGATGCCCAAGATGAGGCGACCGTCAGAGATGTGATCGACGGTGCGGGCCATGTCCGCCAGGAGCTCGGGGTTGCGGTACGAGTTGCAGCTGACCAGTGCGCCGATCTCGATACGCGAGGTCTGCTCGGCCCAGGCGCCGAGCATCGTCCAGCACTCGTAGTGTGCGCCATCGGGATCGCCGTAGAGCGGGAAGAAGTGGTCCCAGTTGAACGCGATGTCGACGCCGATGTCCTCGCAGCGGCGCACCGCATCGCGGATATGGCTGTAGGTGGGGGAGTGCTGTGGCTGCAGTTGCACACCGATGCGTATGGGGTGGCTCACTTTTACGAGGGTACTCAGGGGTGATCCGCAGCATAGGCTGATTGTGTGCAGCGGATCGCGACTGTCGTGCTCGCCGTGTTGCTGGTCGCGATGCCGATCAGCGGGTGCTGGGCCAGGCCGGCTCCCTCCCAGCAGGACACCGGGAGTCCCACGCCGGCACGACCGCAGAACTCCGTGTCAGAGCCGCAGTTCCCACGGTTCGAGGATTTCACCGCGGTCCCCGTAAACGACTACACGAGGCCATACGAAGGAGTTTTCTTCTCGACTCCGAGCGGTTTGGTCTGTGCTGTGGGCTCGGACCGATTCGGTTGCCACGGGGAGATACCCGGTGCCCCCGGCGGCGCGAACGCGGTCGCGGTCAGACCTGACGGCTCAGTGTGGTTCCTGAAGACGGCAGATCCCGTCCCGCAACCCCAGCCGCCGGTGCTGCCGCCTGGCTCACGGCTTTCCGTCGGCTATGTCGATTGCGTGGTCGGTCCCGATGCGTTGACGGCATGCCGGGTTCGCGGCGAATCACCGGTCGGTTTCGTGTTGCGGGCGGACTCCGCAGCCCTCACTCCCGTGCCGCGTCTGCCCGCCGGCTTCCCCGATCCGCGGCAGTACGTGTTCGACTCCACGAAGGTCTACTCCAAGCACGGTGGGGGCAAGAACATCACCGAGTACTTCGCGGTCGACGGTGACCTGCGTTGTGAGATCACGTCGTTCTCCGGTGTCCGGGCCAGCTGCCGAGGTCCGATGCCGGGTCGCAACGACAATGTCGTCAGCTTGAACATTTCGGAATTGGCCTGGGGCCGAAGTGATGCCGTGATGGATCCCGAGTACGCGGACCCGCTTCCCCATCTCGACCAGGGGCGGGCGGTCGACAGCCGCGACCCGTCCGGGTGGTGCCTGGCGCTGTACGGGGGCGGGGTCGCGTGCAGCGACGACGGAGGTCACGGTTTCGTGATCACCTCGAGCGAAAGCTGGTCGTTCCCCTGAGAATTAGTGCGGCCGGTGACCCTGCAGCGCCGATAGCCTGGGGGAGTTCCGGGCATACACGAAGGGGGAATGTTGACGGCCGTGGTGATGTCCCCGAGTTGGCGCCGGTCGATCCTGCCACGCCGCGACGGCCCCGAGGTGCCGATCGCCGACGTGCGTGACGACGTCGTCGCAGGCATTCGAACCGCGATCACCGACACCCACCGAGTCGAGTTGGAAGCGGTCGCCGGCTACCGCGGAATGGTCGAGGAGCTGGCCGTGGCGCTCCGACGGTTTCTGGCGCCCGGTGGCAACGATCCATTGGGCGCCGCGGTGATTGCCGGACTGGAACTGGTCGCCGATGCCCGGCCGGCGGACTGGGTGGATTTCTGGATCGCCGACTACGGATTCGAGTTCGCGGCGCTGGCAGTGATGCGGTCCCCGCGATGGGTGTTCAATTTCTGGTCCAGCACGGATTACCCGATCCCCCGAATGCCACATGGTGTCGACCGATTCGGACTGGCCCGGCGGATGCGGGAACGGCTCACGCGGATCGAATCCGCCCACTACGACCGAGTGATGTCGGCGATCGACACCGCTCGCGACACCGCACAGGCCAAATGCGCTGCCGCGTTCATGTTCCCGACGAACCAACAGTGGGTCGTCGAAGCGTGCCGCACCCCGATCGGCCTCTCCGAGGACCGCTCGCGCCTGGAGTTGTTGACCTCGGTCGACTCGATCGACGATGTGCACCGCCTGCTCTTCGCGACCAGCGGAGCCTCGTACTACCAGGACTACCGCCATATCCTGCCCACGCTGGTCGATCGGTTCGGTGACGCCCTGGTCCCGATGCTGGACCGGCTGTTGCGCGAGTATCTGTCCAAAGAACGCGTCGGGGTGGTGGCCGAGGCGCTCGCATGTCTGCCCGTCGACGCCGCGTTCGAGACACTGTTGACGTATTCCGGCCGGGAAGGTGTCCGGCCGGGGCTGGCCCGCGCGGTACGCAACTTCCCGCACCGGGCGGACCGCCTCCTCGCGGGGCGTGACGACGACCTGGCCCGGGAGTTGCTCGGCGCGGCCGTGCCTGCACCGGCTGCGCTGTCGCAGGCGTGCGCCTTGCCGGAACTGTTGGCCACTCCGCCGTGGAAGCGGGCCGCCAAGTCGCCGAAGCTGCCTGTCCCGTCCCGGCCGCTACGAGCGCCATCACCCGAACTGTTTTGGACTGACGAGGAGCTCACGGTCGCCAGCCGAGTCGCTGCGCAGCCGCCGAGGATGCTGCGCAGCTGGGCCGACATCGAACGGCATCGCGAGGAGTCGGGCGAATGGATCTGTGAGCGCGACATTCTCGTCCACGGTCCAGACCGCCTGGTGGAGAAGCTCATCGCCTCGGGCTGGACACCGCAGTGGCGGCCGTACTACTACGGCGAATGGTGCGGGGCGGCACTCCTTCGGCTCGGCCCCCGCCTGGACTACCTCGCCCTCGCCTACGCGGACAAGTGCTCTGATGTGGCTTACCTCGGCCCCATCCGTAGCGAACTCGTCGCGGTCCGGATCGCCGAATGGCTTTCTGGACAACGCCGTTCGCTGATCGCTGTGGCTCGTGCCTACCTGCACCGGCACGGACCGGACATAGCGCCGTACCTGCTGCCTGCGGCCACCGACGCCGCCGAGACCCGTGGTGCCGCCCACACTGCGCTGCGCTACCTCGCGGCACACAGCTCGGTCGACGAAGTGATCGAGGCGGTGCGCCGGCACGATTCCGAAGCTGTCCCGCTGGTGACGGCGGTGTTGGCCGTCGACCCACTGCTGGTACTGCCGAAACGTGTGCCCCGGCTTCCGGATTGGGCTCGGTCGACGCTGGCTACGCCCGTGCGGCTGGCCGACGGCTCGCAACTTCCACCCGACGCCGTGGAGTCCGTCGCGGTGATGCTGATGCTGTCCGGGCCGGTGCTCCCGTACGCGGGGGTCACCCAGCTGATGGACCTGTGCGAAGTGGCCAGCCTCAACGCGTTCAGCTGGGCGCTCTTCGAGGCGTGGTGGGCGTTCGGCGCGCCGGGTGCGCACAAGTGGGCCCTGGACGCGTTGGCGTGGTTTGCCGACGACGAGAGCGTCGACCGCATCGCCGAGATGGTCAAAGCCTGGCCGAGCCAGGGCAGGGGCGGACGGATACCGCACGGGCTGGACGTCCTGAGCACCATCGGCACCGACCACGCGCTGCTGACGTTGTTCCGGCTGTCCAAGAAGGGGCGGTCGAAGCCGTTGAAGGACAAGGCGGCTGAGCGGCTCGGCGAGATCGCCGTCGCGCGGGGTCTTACCGACGAGCAGATGGCGGATCGCCTGATACCCGACCTCGGACTCGACGAAGCGTCGGCGGCGGTGTTCGACTACGGCCCCCGGCGGTTCACGGTCGAGTTCGACGAATTGCTCCAACCGGTGGTGCGCGACCAGAACGGCGCGCGGTTGCGTAGTTTCCCGAAGCCCGGCGTGCGTGACGACGCCGAGGTTGCCGAGGAGTCGCATCGGCGGTTCACCCGTCTCAAACGCGAGGCCCGAGTCGTGGCCAAGGAACAGCTGCCGCGGCTCGAAACCGCGATGATCCACGAACGGCGTTGGACTGCAACGGAATTTGAACTGATCTTCGCGAATCACCCCGTGATGGTGCACCTGGCCCGGCGTCTGGTGTGGGGGCAGTTCGACGAGTCAGGGTCATTGGCCACCACTTTTCGGATCGCCGAGGACCGCAGCTATGCCGACGTCGACGACACCACTGCGGTGCTGGACCCGGGCCTGCCGGTCGGGATCGTTCATCCTCTGCACGGCGGTCTGGCCGGCTGGGCCGAGGTGTTCGCCGACTACGAGATCCTGCAACCGTTTCCGCAGGTGGCGCGTGAGGTGATCCGGGCGACCGGAGAAGAGCTGGCCGGCAAGACCCTGCGGCGCTTCGAAGGTGCGCGGGCCGAGACCTTCGCATTGCTGGGCCTGGCCAGTCGCGGCTGGACGGTCGGTGAGCCGCTCGACGGCCCGCTGCGGCACGACATCAGCCGCCCGGCACCCCGGAGTCGATCGGTGGGCATCTGGGTGGATCCGGGCATACCGTTCGATCCGCGGGAGATCGACTCCCAGACCATTCAGGTGGAAGTGAGTGAGGGTACGTTCGGCGATCTCGGTGCGGTGTTCACCTCAGAGGTCGTCACCGACGTCACGGCGGTGCTCAGTCGCTGAGCAGGCCGCGCAGTAGCTGCACGAGTGCCGCCGGCTGATCGCCCTGCACCGAATGCCCGGAGTCGGCGACGACGTGGGTGCGCTGGAAGCCGGGCGCGGTCCTGGCGAAGGTGTCGGCGTCCTCGTCGTTGACGAAGAACGAGTTGGCCCCGCGGATCAGGGTGGTGGGCATGGTGATCGCCGGGACGTCGTCCCACAGGCCCTCAAACCCGTCACCCTTGCGGAACGTGTCGTACCGCCAGGTCCAGGTGCCGTCGTCGAGCTGTTTGGAGTTGTGGAAGACGCCGCGCCGCAACGAATTCCGGTCCCGATGTGGGGCGGCTGCGACGGTCACGTCGAGCATCGCCTGGAATGTCGGGAAGGTGCGGTTGTCCCGCACCAGGGCGACGGTGCCCATCTGGGCCTTGGTCATCTCGTTGTGCCGCTCGGGTGCCGACGGTGTGACGTCGACGAGCGCGAGTTCGGGTACCAGCCGGGGTTCGGTCGCCGCGATCCGCAGCGCGGTCAGGCCGCCCAGCGACATGCCGACCACCAGCCGCGGGTTGGGGGCGTGCGCCTCCAGGACCGGAATCAGGCTCGCCGCATTGAGTTTCGGGCCGTAGTCGCCATCCTCGCGCCAGGCCGAACGGCCGTGGCCGGGCAGATCGACGGCCAGGGCGGGCTCGCCGAGGCCGAGGATCACGGTGTCCCAGGTGTGCGCGTTCTGGCCGCCGCCGTGCAGGAACACGATCCGTGGGGCGTCGGTGCCGAACTTCAGCGCGCTGATCGGCCCCTGCTCGATGCGTTCGACCGCAGGCAGCGGGCCACTCGCGCCGATCTGTTCGGCGTTCTCGTGCAGCAGGCCGAACTCGTCAAGACCAGTCAAAGCGTCGTCGCTCACCACGGGCCCTTTATACGCCGAGAGTGCGGTGAGATCGCATCCGGATGGAAATTCGCGTTCTCACCGCACTCTCGGTGAAAGAAGAACTAGCCCTCGATGAAGGTCTCCAGCTCGACGCGCGCGACGTCGTCGGCGATCTGCTTGGGCGGGCTCTTCATCAGGTAGGCCGAGGCCGCCTCGATGGGGCCGCCGATGCCGCGGTCCTTGGCGATCTTGGCGGCGCGCACCGCGTCGATGATCACACCGGCCGAGTTCGGCGAGTCCCACACCTCGAGCTTGTACTCCAGGTTCAGCGGCACGTCACCGAAGGCGCGGCCTTCCAGGCGCACGTAGGCCCACTTGCGGTCATCGAGCCACGCGACGTGGTCGGACGGGCCGATGTGGACGTTCTTGTCCTCGACCTTGCCGGCCAGCGAGCCGGTCAGGTTGGAGGTGACGGCCTGGGTCTTGGAAACCTTCTTGGATTCCAGGCGCGAGCGCTCCAGCATGTTCAGGAAGTCCATGTTGCCGCCGACATTGAGCTGGTAGGTGCGGTCCAGCGTGACGCCGCGGTCCTCGAACAGCTTGGCCATCACGCGGTGGGTGATGGTAGCGCCGACCTGGCTCTTGATGTCGTCGCCGACGATCGGGACACCGGCGTCCTCGAACTTCTTGGCCCACACCGGGTCGGAGGCGATGAACACCGGCAGCGCGTTGACGAAGGCCACGCCGGCGTCGATGGCGCACTGGGCGTAGAACTTGTCGGCCTCTTCAGAGCCCACCGGCAGGTAGGAGACCAGCACGTCGACCTTGGCGTCCTTGAGCGCCTTGACCACGTCGACGGGCTCGAAGTCGGAGATCTCGATGGTGTCGGCGTAGTACTTGCCGATGCCGTCGAGGGTCGGGCCGCGCTGCACCGTCACGTTGGTCGGCGGCACGTCGGCGATCTTGATGGTGTTGTTCTCGGAGGCGAAGATGGCCTCGGACAGGTCGAAGCCGACCTTCTTGGCGTCCACGTCGAACGCGGCCACGAACTTCACGTCACGCACGTGGTAGGGGCCGAACTTCACGTGCATCAAGCCTGGCACGGTCGTGTTCTCATCGGCGTTGTGGTAGTACTGCACGCCCTGGACCAGTGACGATGCGCAGTTACCGACGCCGACGATGGCGACCCGGATTTCTCCTGCGTGCTCAGACATGGACGATCTCCTTACTCGTTCTGTGTGCTCGGCCTGGGGCCATGTGCGGGGCTGTGCTCATGCGTTTTCCGAGCGTCCCTGCGCCGTACGTTCGGCCGCGATCAACTCGTTGAGCCATTTGACTTCTCGTTCACTGGACTCCAGGCCCAGCTGGTGCAGCTGACGGGTGTAGCGGTCGAACGAACTACTGGCCCGCGTCACGGCTTCGCGCAGACCTTCCCGGCGTTCCTCCACCTGACGGCGCCGCCCCTCCAGGATTCGCATCCTGGCCTCGGCCGGGGTGCGGTTGAAGAAGGCGAGGTGGACACCGAACCCGTCGTCGGAGAAGTTCTGTGGCCCCGTGTCGGCGACCAACTCGCTGAACCGCTGCTTGCCGGCATCAGTCAGCTGATACACCCGCCGAGCCCGGCGCACCTTGGTCGGTCCCAAGGGTGCGGCGTCCTCGACGATCAGGCCGTCGGCCTGCATGCGACGTAATGCCGGGTAGAGCGAGCCATACGAGAACGCTCTGAACGCCCCCAACAGACCCGTCAATCGCTTGCGCAGCTCGTAGCCGTGCATCGGTGATTCGAGCAAGAGGCCCAGGACTGCGAGCTCCAGCATCGAGATCACCCCTTTCGACAGATCAGATGGAATTGATCGCTACGACGGATCAACACCTCGCCAAACTGTATCGCGCCGATATATTTGGCGCCAAGTGAATGCCGATAGTCATGGACCGGTGGCCGGGCCCGAGCGTCACGTCGGAGCGATGACGAAGGCCCGGCGAATGCCGGCGGCAGCCGAGGGCCGGCTCACCCGTTGTTGCGGTACATCCCCTTGACGGTGCCGTCCGGGTACAGGTTGATGGTCCCGCCCCCGAAATCGCTGCTGACGATGACATCGATGTTGATGGCCTCAGGCGTCGACGGATCTTCCGACGGCGTGATGCGCAGCCAGGTGCTCTTCACATCGGCGCGTTTGGTGTTGAGCGTGTCGGGCGCGCCCCGCATGATCCCGAGAACCTTCTCGTAGTCGAACGCCGCGAGGTCGACGAGCCGGTCCTCGCTCCTGAGAGTGCTGGGCGAGCTGCTGGGATCGCCCCATCCGCCGGTGTACCGGTAATAGACCTTCATCCGGCTGTCCCGCGGGTCCGGCCGATACGCCATCGCCGAGTCCGGATCGATGTGAAGTTCGAAGCCCATGGTGTTGCCGAACTTCTGCCGCATCTGCTCGAACAGTCCCTTGACCCCGTTGAGCGATTGCAGCTGTGTCGGCGGGGTCAGCACCACCGGGTCGATGCCGTCGGGCACGGCTCCCGGGTCTGGGTTGAAGCTCAACGGTGAGGAGGTGTTTCCGTACAAACCCCAGCCGATACCGATCCCGAGCATGACCAGCACGGCGGCCGAGGCCAGCCGCAGCCCCCACCCGGAGCCGGCCGGCTTGCGGACGCGGGGCAGGCGGGGCTTGGTCAGCGTCGGCAACTGCACAGGTGCGTCCGCGTTCTGCAGATCCTCGACCAGGCGGGCGAGATCCCCCAGGGTCGTGGCGTTGGTCGCCGCCGACACCCGTTGGCGGTGCTCTTCCATGGACAACTGGCCCTCACCGAGTGCGTTGTCGAGCACTTTGCAGGTGTCGTTGCGATCGCTGTCTTTGGCCCGCGTGGTCGGGGTCTGCCGAGTTGCCACGCCGATGATCGTAGGAGGTGTGACGCGGTCGCGCCTCGGCGTGTAGGGGGTCGACGTACTCTGGTCATCGTGCGATTGCAGAGACAGGTGGTGGACTACGCGCTTCGGCGGCGGTCCCTGCTGGCTGAGGTCTATTCGGGGCGCACCGGCGTCTCGGAGGTCTGTGACGCCAACCCGTACCTGCTGCGCGCGGCAAAGTTTCACGGCAAGCAGAGTTCGGTGATGTGTCCGATCTGCCGTAAAGAGCAGCTCACGCTGGTGTCGTGGGTTTTCGGTGATCATCTGGGCCCGGTATCGGGCTCAGCGCGCACCGCGGAGGAGCTGGTGATGTTGGCAACTCGTTACGACGAGTTCGCAGTCCATGTGGTTGAGGTATGCCGCACCTGCAGTTGGAATCATTTGGTCAAGTCATATGTCCTGGGCGCGCCTCGGCCGCCGAAGGCACGTGGCACTCGAGGCACGCGCAAGTCGGCGCGTACGGCCAGTGAATAGCGAAGGGCGCCATAGCCGGTCAGCCAACGACATCCGTAATGCGGCTGACCGCCTCGGCGCGCGCGAAAACCGGCCGCCTGCGCGAGAGAACACACCGGCTCGGGAGAACCCGCCTGCGCGGGAGAAGCCCCCGATGCTGGAGAAGCCGCCGATGCGGGAGAACCGGCCTCCGGGTCGCGAGAAGGCACCCACGGGACGGGAGAACGGTCCCGCGGGTCGTCCCGGTCGTCCGGTGGTACCGCCCGACGATCGGCTCACCACGGTGCTACCGCCGGTACGTGACGGCGGGCCGGCCCCGCTCGATGTCGTCAGGGCGGCGATGGGCGGCACCCCGCCACCCAAACCGCAGCCACCCAAATCTCCGCCTCCGCCCCCGCCGCCGGGAGGCGGCCGTGGATCGGGCCCCTCGGGTCGGTCTGGGCCGGGCCCGAAACCGACGCGGCAATTCCACATCAACTGGAAGTTGGTGCGACGCCTGTCGATAGCCGCGGTGGCGGCAATGATCCTGCTTCCGCTGGTGACATTCGGTATGGCGTACATGATCGTCGACGTCCCGCAGCCCGGTGACATCCGCACCAACCAGGTTTCGACGATCCTGGCCAGCGACGGCAGCGAGATCGCCAAGATCGTGCCGCCCGAAGGCAACCGGGTCGACGTCGGCATCGACAAGATCCCGGAGCACGTCCGCAATGCGGTGATGGCCGCCGAGGACCGCGATTTCTACACCAATCCGGGCTTCTCGTTCACCGCGCTGTTGCGCGCGATCAAGAACAACCTGGTGGGCGGTGATCTGCAGGGCGGATCGACCATCACTCAGCAGTACGTCAAGAACGCATTGGTCGGTGACGAGCGCTCAGGCGTCGGCGGTTTGATCCGCAAGGCCAAGGAGTTGGTCATCTCGACCAAGATGGCCAGCGAATGGTCCAAAGACGCTGTGATGCAGGCGTATCTGAACATGATCTATTTCGGCCGCGGCTCGTACGGGATCGCGGCGGCGGCCAAGGCGTACTTCGACAAGCCGGTCGAGCAACTCAACGTCGCCGAGGGTGCCTTGATGGCCGCGTTGATCCAGCGCCCGTCGACGCTGGACCCCTCGGTGGACCCGGAGGGCGCTGCCGAGCGGTGGAACTGGGTGCTCGACGGCATGGTCGACATGGGCGCGCTGTCAGCCCAGGACCGGGCCGGTCAGGTGTTCCCGCCGACCGTGCCGCCGGACCAGGCCCGCCAGGCGAACCAGACCACCGGCCCGAACGGACTGATCGAGCGGCAGGTCACCAAGGAACTGCTGGATCTGTTCGACATCAGCGAGCAGGCCCTGAACACCGAGGGTCTGCAGGTCACCACCACGATCGACCCGCAGGCCCAGCAGGCCGCGGAGAACGCGGTGTCGAAGTACATGGACGGGCAAGACCCCGACATGCGGACCGCGGTGGTCTCGATCGATCCGCATGACGGTGCGGTCAAGGCCTACTACGGCGGCTCGGACGCCAATGGCTTCGACTTCGCCCAGGCCGGTCTGCCGACGGGTTCGTCGTTCAAGGTGTTCGCGCTCGTCGCGGCCCTGCAGCAGGGCATCGGCCTGGGCTACCAGGTCGACAGCGGGCCGATCACGGTCAACGGCATCAAGATCAGCAACGTCGAAGGTGAGGGGTGCGGCACCTGCTCGATCGCCGAGGCGCTCAAGCGGTCGCTCAACACCAGCTACTACCGCCTGATGCTCAAGCTCGAGCACGGTCCCGAGGACGTGGCCAAGGCCGCACATGATGCCGGCGTGGCCGAGAGTTTCCCGGGCGTCGAGCACACACTGTCCGAAGACGGCAAGGGCGGCCCGCCGAACAACGGTGTGGTGCTGGGCCAGTACCAGTCCCGGGTGATCGACATGGCCTCGGCGTACGCGACGCTGGCGGCCTCCGGCGTCTATCACAAGCCGCACTTCGTGCAGAAGGTCGTGAACTCCTCGGGGCAGGTGCTGTTCGACGCATCCAGCCAGGACAACGGTGAACAGCGCATCGACAAGGCGGTCGCCGACAACGTCTCAGCGGCCATGCAGCCGATCGCCGGTTGGTCGCGCGGACACAACCTGGCCGGCGGGCGCGCCTCGGCCGCCAAGACGGGCACCAACCAGCTCGGCGACACCGGCGACAATCGCGACGCCTGGATGGTCGGATACACGCCGTCGCTTTCGACCGCGGTCTGGTTGGGTACCTCGGACGGTGTGAACCCCTTGAAGACTCCGGGTGGTGGCCCGGTCTACGGATCCGGGCTGCCGTCGGACATCTGGAAAGCCACGATGGACGGTGCGCTGAAGGGTAGCGACAACGAGACGTTCCCGAAGCCGACCGAGATCGGTGGCTATGCGGGTGTGCCGCAGGCCCCTCCGCCCCCGCCCGCTCCCGGTATGCCGGGCGGCCCGCCGATCGCGGTGATGCCCTCGGAGACCGTGATTCAGCCGACCATCGAAGTGGCCCCGGGCATCACGATCCCCATCGGCCCCCCGACGACCGTGCCGATCGGACCGCCGCCGGGAGCTCCCTTCGCGCCGGGCGGTCCGGTGCCACCGCCGCCTCCGTGACGGACCGGGTATCGCCGGCTCCGCTCGCCGAGGACGAGCGGAGCGCCGACGACCGCGACCTACCCAGCCGCAATGACCGGCTGGCCGAGGCGCTGTCGCAGACGGTCGGTGGACCCGTCGGCCGTCATGCGTTGATCGGGCGCTCACGGTTCATGACCCCGCTGCGAGTGATGTTTGTGATCGCCGTGGTGTTCCTGGCGTTGGGATATACGACCAAGGCCGCCTGCCTGCAGACGACGGGCAAGGGCACCGCAGGCGAGCGGGTGGCCAACTGGGAGAACAACCGGGCTTACTACGAGCTGTGTTACTCCGACACGGTTCCGCTGTACACCGCAGAGCTGTTGAACCTCGGCAAGTTTCCGTACAAATCCAGTTGGGTCGAGAACGACTCGACCGGCAAGCCGCGCATGCAGTACGACGGCAGCCCGGCGATCCGCTACATGGAGTATCCGGTGCTCACCGGGGTTTACCAGTACGTGTCGATGTCACTGGCCAAGACCTATACCGCGGTGACCAAGCTGGTGTCGGTCCCGCTGGTGGCCGAAGTGGTGATGTTCTTCAACATCTCGGCTTTCGGCCTGGCGCTGGCCTGGTTGGCCACGATCTGGGCCACCTCGCGCATGGCCGGCCGGCGGGTGTGGGATGCCGCGCTGGTGGCGGGGTCCCCGATTGTGATCTTCCAGGTGTTCACCAACTTCGACGCGCTGGCCACCGCAGCCGCCGCGGGCGCGATGCTGGCGTGGGCTCGGCGAAAACCGGTGTGGGCCGGGGCGTTGATCGGAATTGGCGTGGCGGCCAAGCTGTATCCGCTGCTGCTGTTCGTCCCGCTGGTGCTGCTCGGGCTGCGCACCGGCCGTCTGCGTGAGGTCGGCAAGGCGGCGCTGACCGCGGTCGTGACGTGGTTGCTGATCAACCTCCCGATCATGGTGCTCTTCCCGCGGGGGTGGTCAGAGTTCTTCCGGCTCAACACCCGTCGCGGCGACGACATGGACTCGCTCTACAACGTGGTGAAGTCGTTCAGTGATTGGCGCGGCTTCGACCCGGACCTCGGTTTCTGGCAGCCGCCGACGGTGCTCAACACGGTCACGGCGGTGTTGTTCGCGGCCTGCTGTATTGCGATCGGCTACATCGCGTTGACGGCACCCCAGCGGCCCCGGGTGGCGCAACTGGCGTTCCTGGTGGTGGCCGCCTTCCTGCTGACCAACAAGGTGTGGAGCCCGCAGTTCTCACTGTGGCTGGTGCCGCTGGCGGTGCTGGCGCTCCCGCATCGCCGAATTCTGTTGGCGTGGATGACGATCGACGCCCTGGTGTGGGTGCCGCGCATGCTTTATCTGTACGGCGAACAGAACAAGGGACTGCCCGAGCAGTGGTTCACCACCACCGTGCTGCTGCGCGACCTCGCGGTGATCGTGTTGTGTGCGTTGGTCATTCGCCAGATCTATCGTCCGCAGCTCGATCTGGTCCGCCACGGCGGCCGCATCGACGACCCCACCGGCGGGGTGTTCGACCGCGCGCCCGACAACCCCCCGCGGTGGTTGCCGGACTGGCTGCGGCCCTCGGTTGACCAGGTCCGTATCGATCCCAAGCCGGACCCCGAGCCTGAGTTGGCCGACTCAGCCTCGGTTTGACACGCCGGAGTGATGCTCGGTGCCGGCGGCCACGCCGGCGTGACAACGGGTGGGGTCAGCCGTGATGCGGTGGATATCCCGGGTATTGCATCGGATACCCCTGGGAGGGTGGAAACGGCGGAGGCGGGGTTTCCTGAGGTGCAGAAGGAGGCTCGTTCGCTCGGATCCAGGCGCCGGTCGAAGGCAGCATGGCCAGTACGAGCGTGGCGAGCACGTAGATGAGAACCAGGATCCAGAGCAGGAAGCCGGCGGGGTGGCCGTCGCGGGTCGCGTCGGTGTAGGTCGCGGCCATGCCGATGACGGGGATCGGGGTGGCCAGCACGGCACCCACGATCACCATCCGGCGGCCGGTCCTTTTGGCCTGGTAGAGCTTTTTCGCGCCGCTGAGCATGAGCAGTCCGTACCCGCCGAGCACCAGAGATGTGGCGGCGATCGTTATCAGCGCTTCGCCGAGTTTCCCCCGGCCGTTGCTCAGATCCACGAACGTTCCGACCACCCCGGCCAGGAGGAGAACGAAAACCACCACCGCGGTCACGCCCGCCAGGACGGCGGCGGAGACCCCGGTGGCACGGCTGGTCGGGGAGGTTGGCCCCGGTTGCGGCTGGGGTTGCCCGAATCCGGGCTGGTTCGAGTAGACCGGCGGCTGGACCTGGAAACTGGGCTGTTGCGAAAAGTTCTGTTGCTCGGGAAACCCTTGACCTTCGGGCCAATTGGGAAAGGTCACAGATCCTCCCGGATCCACGCCGTGGTTGACGGCAGCGAAGCCGTCACGATGATGCCAATCGGCAGTGCGAGGCTCAGGATTGCCAGCCCGTTGATGGCACCGGCCCCGTAGCTGGATGTCGCGGCCAGACTCAGGCCGAGACTGATCAGGCTTCCCGCGATGATCAATCCGCAGCCGATGACGATGAGGCGGCGGCCAATCATCTTGTGTCGCAACAGCGCCACCGTGCCGGCGAGGAGCAGGAGTCCGCAGGCGACGCTCAGCAGCGTCGCGAGGACCGTCATTGCGAGCACTCCGGGGGTTCTCAGGGCCAGGGTTCGCAAGCCCGCGTCACCGGCCAGAGCGGCGAGTCCGGTCAGGCCGAGGATGCCGTTGCTGAGGGTCAACAGGGCGCCGATCCCGGCCAGGACAGCTGTGAGGATCGCCGTGACCCCGCTCGGCGATGCGGTGGGCGCCGGCGCCAGTTCGTTCGGCTGCGATTCGCCCTCCGGATGGTCAGGTTGTTGGAGGCCGAGCTGCTCCGCGTAACCGGGCTGATGGGGATAATCCTGACCCTCGGGTCCATGGGGAGAGGTCACAGTGGCTCCGATCGTGGGAGAAGGGCGTACCCGCACATACGGATTCGCAGATTAGCGAGGGTCACCAGCCCGGATACGGCGGGTAGGGCTGGGGCGCAACCGGTTTCTGCTTCGCTTCGATCCATGCCCCAGTCGACGGCAGTAGGGCCAACACGAGTGTCACGATGGGGAAGACGAGAGTCACCAACGTGAAGATGCTGCGGCCGTGGGAACCGAAGGAGGATGCCTGGGCGGCAGTCGCGACGAAGATGACGAGGGTACTGAGGATTGCCATGGCGCACGCCCCGACGACAAGCCGGCGACCGCGCATCTTTCGTTCGTACAGCAGCACCGCTCCGATGGCGTTCATCAGGCCGAAGCCGGAGTTGAGCACGAGCACACTGATCAGCACCGCCACTTCCCGGCCGGAGGCGGCGGAGCTGGTGGCCGCTGCCGCGATGGCGATGGCCGCGATCACGCCGCTGCCGAGGCCTGCCACAGCGCCGAAGGCCGCGAGCACGGCGGCGGTGATTCCCGTGGCACCGCTGGGTTCTCCGGCCGCCACCGCATTGGCCTGCGGTTCGCCCGAATTGCCGGACAGCACCGGGATAACCGGTTGTTGTGGATAGCCCGGCTGTGGCGGATACCCGGGCTGGTCAGGAAACCCCTGACCGAACGGCCCGTTGGGAAAGGTCACAGATCGCCCCTCGATCTTCGATGTTCGACAGGCCCACGCTATGCGGATTTCGCAGATCAGGGCTGTTTCCGGTAGCCTAACCCGGTTGCCGACGCAGGCGACCCTCCTGCCACGGACACGCCGTGGCCGCAACGACCATAGGAGGTGATGGGTTCCTTATGCGTCCATACGAAATCATGGTCATTCTCGACCCGACACTCGACGAGCGCACCGTAGCTCCCTCGCTGGAGGCGTTCCTGAACGTCATCCGCAAGGACGGTGGCAGTGTCGACAAGGTCGATATCTGGGGCCGCCGCCGGCTGGCCTACGAGATCGCCAAGCACGCCGAGGGCATCTACGCCATCGTCGATGTCAAGGCTGAACCGGCCACCGTGTCCGAGCTCGACCGTCAGCTCAACCTGAACGAGTCCGTGCTGCGGACCAAGGTGATGCGGACCGACAAGCACTAAAGGCTGTCAGTCGTCGGCGGGGCTACGTAGGCTTCGCGCAAACGGACATGCCTATCCCAGGAGGATCTCGTGGCTGGTGACACCACCATCACAGTTATCGGAAACCTGACCGCTGACCCGGAATTGCGTTTCACTCCGTCCGGCGCGGCTGTCGCCAACTTCACCGTTGCCTCTACGCCGAGGATGTTCGATCGGCAGAGCAACGAGTGGAAGGACGGCGAGGCGCTGTTCTTGCGGTGCAACATCTGGCGTGAGGCCGCCGAGAACGTGGCGGAGAGTCTCACCCGGGGTTCGCGGGTGATCGTCACCGGTCGGCTCAAGCAGCGCTCCTTCGAAACCCGTGAGGGTGAGAAGCGCACCGTTGTCGAGGTCGAGGTCGACGAGATCGGTCCGTCCCTGCGCTACGCCACGGCCAAGGTCAACAAGGCCAGCCGTAGTGGCGGTGGTGGCGGCGGCTTCGGCGGTGGCGGTGGCGGTGGCGGTGGCGCTTCGCGCCCTGCCGAGCCCAAGGACGATCCGTGGGGTAGTGCACCGGCGTCAGGCTCCTTCAGCGGGGCCGACGACGAGCCGCCGTTCTGATCAACATCGAAATTTTTGCAAGGAAGAGATAACCAATGGCCAAGACCACTAAGAGGCGGCCGGCACCGGAAAAGCCGGTCAAGACTCGGAAGTGCGTGTTCTGCTCCAAGAAGGGCAAGGGGCAGATCATCGACTACAAGGACACCGCGCTGCTGCGCACCTACATCAGCGAGCGCGGCAAGATCCGTGCCCGTCGGGTGACCGGCAACTGCGTCCAGCACCAGCGCGATGTCGCCATCGCGGTGAAGAATGCCCGCGAGGTGGCTCTGCTGCCGTTCGGCTCGTCGACGCGGTAGGGGATAGACCAATGAAGCTGATTCTCACCGCTGAGGTGGAGCACCTGGGTGTCGCGGGCGACGCCGTCGAGGTCAAGGACGGCTACGGCCGTAACTATCTGCTGCCCCGCGGGCTGGCCATCGTGGCCTCCCGTGGTGCCGAGCGCCAGGCCGACGAGATCCGCCGGGCGCGCGATGCGAAGTCCATCCGTGGCGTCGAGCACGCCAACGAGCTCAAGACCGCGCTGGAGGGTCTGGGCGAGGTGTCGCTGCCGGTTCAGGCCGCTGCCGACACGGGCAAGCTGTTCGGCTCGGTCACCGCTGCGGATGTCGTGGCCGTGATCAAGAAGGCCGGCGGCCCCAACTTGGACAAGCGCACCGTGCAGCTGCCCAAGGCGCACATCAAGTCGGTCGGTACGCATCCGATCACCGTGAAGCTGCACACCGGGGTGGAAGCCAAGGTGTCGCTGAATGTCGTCGCGGAGTAATCCCGTAGCGGAGTAAATCCGCCAGCACTCAATCGCCCGGGTGGGAGCCTGCACAGGTTTCCGCCCGGGCGTTTGCTGTATCTCTGGCGAACCCACAGCGGAAAACTCTGGACAGCGAAGCTCACCGGGTGTTAACCGGCGCGGTTCCTGTGCGCAACACAACACGCCCGGGACGGCAACCCGGCACGACACGCCGAAGAACTTTCCATACACAATCACTGACAGCCTTTGTGGGACCCTGACCTGGGAAAACAACAGATTGTTCTGGAATGATCCACAGGTTCTCCCCAGAGCCTCAACACTGCGACCGAGACCTATCCCCACACCATCCACAGGTTGATCAACAGGGGTGGTTTCGGGCGACGCCAGCAACGTCTACCGTGATGCGTCGCAGCGCTGTCACGAAGCTTTGTCGGAGCCCTGTTTTACAGTTGCAGTACCGATTCGAATAAACGTTCGAGCCCATCGCGAGGTGGGGCTCGGAAGGGGGTGGGGAGTCCGTGGCGGTGGTGGACGACCTGGGGCATCCGGATTCGGAGATGGATGGCCCTCCGCCTGGGGAGGACTTCGGCCGGCAGCCGCCGCAGGACATGGCGGCCGAGCAGGCGGTCCTCGGCGGCATGCTGTTGAGCAAGGATGCGATCGCCGACGTATTGGAGCGGTTGCGTCCCGGAGACTTCTACCGGCCGGCGCACCAGAACGTCTACGACGCGATCCTGGATCTCTACGGCCGGGGTGAACCCGCCGACGCCGTCACCGTCGCCGCCGAACTCGATCGCCGGAGCCTGCTGCGCCGCATCGGTGGCGCCCCGTATTTGCACACCCTGATCTCCACGGTGCCGACCGCTGCCAATGCGGGTTTCTATGCCGGCATCGTCGCCGAGAAGGCCCTGTTGCGCCGGTTGGTGGAGGCGGGCACCCGGGTGGTCCAGTACGGCTACGCCGGGGCCGACGGCGCCGATGTCACCGATGTGGTGGACCGGGCCCAGGCCGAGATCTACGACGTGACCGAACGGCGCGCGTCCGAGGACTTCGTCGCGCTCGAAGACCTGCTGCAGCCCACCATGGATGAGATCGACGCGATCGCCTCGGCGGGCGGGATCTCCAAGGGTGTGCCGACCGGGTTCACTGAATTCGACGAGATCACCAACGGTCTGCACCCCGGGCAGATGATCATCATCGCGGCCAGACCTGGCGTCGGGAAGGCGCTCGCGCTCGATACCCCACTGCCCACCCCTAATGGCTGGACCACGATGGGTGACGTTGCGGTAGGTGACTACCTCATTGGCGCCGATGGTGAACCGACGCGCGTTGCGGCCGCCACCGAGGTCATGCTCGGCCGGCCGTGCTTCGAGGTCGAATTCTCCGATGGCACAGTGATTGTCGCCGATGCTCAGCATCAGTGGCCGACGAGCGACGGCGTCCGCACCACTACCCAGCTGCGGCCCGGTCTGCACACCATCGCCGCACCGGCCTCCGGTGGGGGAGCCATGGTTCTCGCGCCCGTGACGCAGGTGGCTGCGGTGCGGCGGCTGCCCAGCGTGCCGGTGCGATGCGTCGAGGTCGATAACGCCGCGCATCTGTACCTGGCCGGGCCCGCAATGGTGCCGACGCACAACTCCACCCTTGGCCTGGACTTCATGCGGTCCTGCTCGATCAAGCACCGGATGGCCAGCGTCATCTTCTCGCTGGAAATGAGCAAGTCCGAGATCGTGATGCGCCTGCTCTCGGCCGAGGCGAAAATCAAACTGGCTGATATGCGTTCGGGCCGGATGAGCGATGACGACTGGACCAAGCTGGCCCGCCGGATGAGCGAAATCAGTGAGGCTCCGCTCTACATCGACGACTCGCCGAACCTGACCATGATGGAGATCCGGGCCAAAGGCCGGCGGCTGGCCCAGAAGGCGGATCTGAAGCTGGTGGTCGTCGACTACATGCAGCTGATGAGTTCGGGCAAGAAGTACGAGTCGCGTCAGCAGGAAGTCTCGGATTTCTCTCGAAGCCTCAAACTGATGGCCAAAGAACTTGAAGTGCCGGTGATCGCGATCAGCCAGCTGAACCGTGGGCCGGAACAGCGCACCGACAAGCGGCCACAGGTCTCGGACCTTCGTGAGTCGGGTTGCATGACGGCGAACACCCGAATTCTGCGCGCTGACAACGGCGCCGAGGTGACCTTCGGTGAGCTGATGAAGACCGGCGAGCGCCCACTGGTGTGGTCGCTCGATGAGCACAAGCGCATGGTGGCGCGTCCGATGACCAAGGTGTTCTACAGCGGGCACAAGGAAGTCTTCAAACTTCGGCTCGCTTCAGGTCGCGAGGTCGAAGCTACGGCGAACCACCCGTTCCTGACGCTCGGCGGCTGGGTTCCACTGGGTGAGTTGGCAGTCGGGGATCGGCTCGCGACGCCGCGGCAAGTACCTGAGCCGGTGCAGACCGAGCGGATGCATGACTCTGAGGTGATCATGTTGGCACACATGATCGGTGATGGTTCGTGTGTCAAGCGCCAGCCGATCCGTTACGCCAGCATCGACGAGGCGAATCTCCTCGAGGTGGAGATCTCGGCGCTCCACTTCGGAGTGACTGCGGTACGCGACGAGTATCCAGCGGCGCGCGTGACAACGCTGCGCCTGCCTGCGCCCTACCGGCTGACGCACGGCAAGCGTAATCCGATCGCGGCGTGGCTGGACAAGCTCGGGTTGTTCGGCAAGCGCAGCTACGAGAAGTTCGTTCCCAAAGAGGTTTTCGCGCTGCCCAACGATCAGGTGGCGTTGTTCCTGCATCACCTGTGGGCGACAGACGGCTCGGTGCGTTGGGATGCGACGGCGGGGCAAGCTCGCATCTACTACGCCACGACGAGCCGGCAGCTCGCTGATGACGTGTCGCAGCTGTTGTTGCGGGTCGGTGTGTACGCACGGATAAAACGCGCAAAGAAGGTGGGCTACCGCGACTGCTGGCATGTGGTCATCTACGGCGGAGACAACCAGGAGCGGTTCCTGGCGCACGGTGTGAACGGAGAGCGCGGCATCAAGGCGCGTGAAGTGCTAGCCCACCTCGAAGGCGCCACGCGCAACCCGAATCTCGATACCGTGCCGACAGACGTTTGGCAGCAGGTGAAGTCGGCTCTGGTGCGTGAAGGCATGACGCACCGACAATTCGCGGCAGCGATGGGCACGAAGTTCTGCGGCTCGGCGATGTGGAAGCACGCGCCGAGCAGGTCACGGCTGCATCGGGCCGCGGCCGTGCTCAACGATCCTGAACTGCACGACCTGGCACTCAACGATGTGTTCTGGGACGAGATCGTCGAGATCACCAGTGTTGGTGAGCACGATGTGTACGACGGAACCGTGCCTGGCACGCATAACTTCGTGGCGCAGGGTATTACGGCCCACAACTCGCTGGAGCAGGATGCCGACATGGTCCTGTTGTTGCACCGCCCGGACTCGATCGACCGTGAGGACCCGCGTGGTGGCGAGGCGGACATCATCCTGGGCAAGCACCGTAACGGCCCGACGGCGAATATCACTGTGGCGCACCAGCTTCACTTCTCGCGGTTCACCAATATGGCGCGCTAGGGGAGAGAATTTGTAGGTTCTCACGGAACGTGGCGGAATCTCACGACTGATGGCGGAGCGATGGCGGATCCGCCTCCACAGCGGTACTTCGAATAACCGTCGCCGGTGATCCGGCGGCGACAACGTGATCAGGGATGTCTCGCAACACGACGCTTCCGGCGCCGATCACAGCGTTGCGCCCTATCGAAACTCCTGCACCGACGGTGACAGAAGCGCCAAGCCACGCGTTCTCACCGATGACGATCGGATCTGCTCGCTCCCACCCTTCACGGCGTTGGCGATGGTCATCAACAGGGTGCAACGCGGTCATCAACTGCGCTCCAGGACCAATCCTCGCGTGTGCGCCAATCGTGATGGGCGCATCGTCCATGAAGAACCCGTTGGCGTTGACGAACGCATTCGCTCCGAGCCGGATGTTGTACCCGTAGCTGCATTGGAACCGCGGCACCACCGACGCACCGTCACCGAACTCACCAAGGAGGTCGGTTAGGACCTGGGTCCGAGTCCTGGCATCGTCCGCCGCCGCCAGATTGAAGAAATCGAGCTGGCGCCAGCAGTCGAGACGCCGCTGCTGCAGCTCATCGTCATCGAGATACCACTCACCGCGCGAAAGGCGATCAGCCTGGTGTTCCACGAGCCGATTCTGGCAGATTAGCCGCTCAGGGAGGAGCGACACTGACCCCCATCAGAGTTGACAGCTAACGTCGGGGCGACGAAACCCGCCGGGGCCGAATCAAACCCGAGCCTGAGCGGGCGCGTCGGAATTAGCGCGTCCCGCTCATGCAATGACAGGAAGGCCGTCATGATCCCCACGATCTCCATCATCGGCGCCGGCCTTGGCGGTCTGACACTCGCGCGTGTCCTACACGTTGCGGGCGTTGGCGCGACCGTCTACGAAGCCGAGGACTCTCCGAGTACCCGAACCCAAGGCGGGCAGCTAGATCTGCACGAAGGAACTGGCCAGCGGGCTCTTGAGATGGCTGGGCTCACGAAGCAGTACCACGGCGTCATCCACCGGGGTGGCAGTGCTCGGCGGGTCTATGACACGAGCGGTAACGTGCTGGTCGAGGTTCCCGACGACGGGTCGATGACACGTCCCGAGACGCTGCGCGGCGATATTCGCCGCATCCTGCTGGAATCTTTGCCCCCCGATGCAGTGCAATGGGGCCGGAAGCTTGTGTCAGCGACCGCGATAGGCGCTGGCCGGCATGCGCTCGTGTTTTCCGACGGCTCAACCGTGATCACCGACGTTCTTATCGGCGCCGACGGAACGTGGTCTACCGTGCGCTGTTTGCTTTCCGATGAAAAACCCGTCTACTCGGGGCTGAGCTATGTCGACACCTACATAGTTGATGTGGACCAGGAGCATTCAGCGATCGCCCAGACCGTCGGAGACGGTGCGCTCTACTGCGTCATGCCGGGGAAAGCGCTTCTGGCGCACCGCGAGTCTGGGAATGTGGTGCATACATATGTGATTTTGCACCGACCCGTCGAGTGGTTTGACCAGGTTGACTTCACCGACGGGACCTCTTCCCGCTCCCAGATTGCCGCCGAGTTCGACGGCTGGTCGCCAAAGCTGACGGCGCTCATCGTGGAAGGCGACGGATTGCCCGTTCTGCGCAAGATCTATCAGCTTCCTGACCACCACCGCTGGAACCGCACACTCGGTGTCACGCTTGTTGGCGACGCAGCGCACGCTACTGTCCCTGGCGGCGATGGTGCGAACCTCGCCATGCTTGACGGTGCCGAACTCGGCGAGGCCCTTGCCGCGCACCCAAAAGAGACCGAAGTCGCGTTGGGTAGATACGAACAGATCATGTTTCCGCGTAGTGAGGCGGCAGCGATCGCCGCGCATCAGACCATCGACACCATCTTCGGTACCGGCGCACCGGAAGGGGTGGTCGAGCTGTTCAAGAACGTGCTCGCGCAGCAACGAGCGTGATCCCGGCGGGTACTGGCCCGCTTGACTGTCCCGGTTCTCTAGGAGTGAGACAGACCCCTCCGGCCTTGCCGGGTGACGAGCGTTCAGCACGGCAGACTTGGCCGGGTGGAGTCGGTGACGGTGTCTTGTGGCGATGGGACGCAGCTGCACGTCGGTGTGGTGGGCGACGGGCCGGACGTGGTGGTGTTATCGGGCGGCCCGGGTTGTGTGAATTATCTGGAGTGTGACTACTTGGCCCCAGCCGGCACACGCGCGTGGTTTCCCGAGCCGCGGGGCGTTGGCCGGTCCGGCGGCGGTGCCCATGACCTCGCTCAGGCCGTTGTCGATCTCGAAACGATTAGAGCCACGGTGGGTGTGGATTCCTGGACGGTGCTCGGTCACTCGTTCGGATCGGATCTAGGCATCCGCTACGCACTGGATCACCCCGAGCACGTGAAGTCGGTCGTCGGCATCGCCGGGCACGGGTTACACAAGGATCGCACCTGGTCGGAGAGCTACTCGTCTCGCCGCCACATTGACGATAGCCTGGTCATCGCGTGGGATGCCGCGGTGCACGAATCACTCAACGCGTCGTTCATCGAGTGGATTCACCAGCCGAAGTTGTTCCGGCAGCTGGCCGATACTCGTGTTCCGATGACGTTCGTGGCTGCAGGTGAAGACATTCGGCCCGATTGGCCACTTCGCCAGCTCGCCGCGTTGGTTCCACGGGGACAGTTCCGCAACGTCAACGGGGTCCCGCACAACTTCTGGCACACCCACCCGGAGACATGGAAGGCGACCGTTTCCGACCTGTGCCGGGGCGAGGTGATCGTACGGGCGGCAGATATCGATGAGCTGGGTGTTGTCGATGTGGTGGGGTTGGCCATTGGCGACGACCCGCCGAAGATCCGTGCGGCCGTTGAACGCTACCGGAATGACCCCACGGTCACGCTGCTCATCGCGACGGACCGCGGCATGCCCGTCGGGGCCGTTGGTTACACCGTGGGGAAAACCGCGATCACGCTGCTGCACATCGCGACAATCCAATCCGCGCGGCGCACCGGGCTAGGACGTCGCCTCCTGGCAGAGGTACGCCAGTCTGCCGCTGAGCTACCGCTAGTTGCAGAAACCGACGCTGACGGAGTTGGCTTCTACGCCGCGACCGGCTTTACCATCGCCCCTCTGGGAGAGAAGTATCCCGGCGTGCAGAGATTCCGCGCACGCCTCGAAGAACATTCCGGTCGAGACAAGAACTGATCACTCCCAGATTCATCCCCGAACGGCAGCTGATCGCGGAGATCGACCACCTGCAGAGGGCTGGAGCCTACGCGCCAGAATCAAACGGGCCGAACTACTAGCAGAACTCGTGATACCAGCACCTGCACCCCCAGTAGCAACGCCCGGCGCGCCAGAGGCGCAAAAGCAGCAAACCCAGCAAGTCGTTGACCCGCCCGGAGAAAGCACAACCTAGGCCTGGTCGCCGCCTAGTGGGTTGATGACCTGTGAGCCAGAATTTGGGGTGCTCCGCTATCCCGCGAGATGATCCCATGACTTGGCGAGGTCTGCCCATGGTCCTGTCGCCTTGATTTGGCCGTTGACCAGAATCACTACTCGGTCGGCGTGGGCCAGGGCAGCTCGCTTGGATGTTGCCCCGATGACCGTAGTGCGGTGGGCGCGCAGACTGGCCCACAGCTGCACTTCGGTGGTCGCGTCCAGGGCGCTGGAAATATCGTCGGCGAGAAGGAGTTCCGACTCGGTCGCCAGTGCTCGGGCCAGTGCCAGCCGCTGCGCTTGCCCGCCGGACAGGCGCACGCCGCGATGGCCGATGAGCACATTGATGCCGCCGGCCTCCTCGATATCATCTGCCAGACAGGCCTTGTCGATCGCCTCGTTGATCGCGCGGTCGTGGTCGAGGCGGACGTTGTCGGCGAAACTCCCCGACAGTACCCGCGGTACCTGGGCGACATAGGCGACCTGTTCGGGGCGTAGGAAGACCTGAGCATCGCAAATGGGCTCACCGTTCCAACGGATATCGCCGGTGTGGTCTGCCAGTCCGCAAAGTGCCGCCAGCAAGCTGGATTTGCCGGATCCGATCTGGCCGAGCAGCAGTACCAACTCGCCGGCTTCGATCGTCAGGTCGACGCCGGTGACACCGCGGGTCCCGTCGTCGTGGATCGCTGAGACTCCGTAAAGCTCTAGGCGCTGCAACGGGATTCGGAAAGGCTCAGCTGGAGGCGGGGCGGTACCGACGACCAGGTCGATGCCCGGTGGGATGTCCATCAGATCGGTGCCGGCGGCGAAGCGGGTGGTCGCCTGTTGCCATGCCCGCGTCCCGGGTGCCTCGGTGACCGCGGCGGCGACGACACTGCCGAAGTAGTCAAATCCTAAAACCGCACCCGAAACGAGGAGCGCGGAAGCCAGGCTCCAGCCGCCGAGCAGGTACACCGTCCAGGCGGCAAGGACGCCTAGTTGCACGGTCACCACCGGCACCAGGGCCAGGATTGATCCCACCCGGTGCTCACGTACGGCAGCGTCAACACGCCCGCTGTCGACGCGGGTGAGGTGTGCGTGTACGTCGTCCGTGGCTGCGGCGAGCTTGATGGTGCGCACGCACTCCAATGTCGCGACTAGGGCTGTGCCGAATGCGGCTCGCGACGCTGAGGCCGCTGCGGCGGACCGGCCGGCGATCGAGCGGCCGGCCACCGATGTGACGGCGGCGGCGATCATCACGGCCAACAGGATGGCGCCGGCAATGATGGTTCCGCTGAGCAGCGAGGTGATGACCACGATCAGCACGGCGCTGATGACCTCGTTCCAGCGGTCTGCGTAGCGAAGGAATCGGTCGGCATCCAGCAGCCGGGCCACCACTTCGCCCGGTGGCGTGCGGGGTAGTCGGTGTTGCTGAGTTTGGGCGGCGAGCACGGCCATCCGGATCCGTAGCACGCACGCGCTCCACCACGGTGAGTAGCAGCGGACCGCCCAGGCCAACAGAAAGGGCTGCGCCACGATGGTGATTCCGGTGGCGAGCGTGAGCAGGACCGGCGTATTGCCGCTATTCAGGGTTTGGATGACGTGGCCCCAGAGGTAGCCGGTGACGGCGTTGGCGGAGTTGCCGACCAGCCATGTCAGCAGGAACAGCACACTGCCGAACAGTCCCCAGCGCGGGTGCATCATTACTGCCCGCGCGATGCCGCGAGCCAGGCTCGGCCCGGAGCCCACGTCGGCCTGTGTGACCGGGCTGCCTGGGCGGCGGGCGCCGCCGACTGCCGTGTCATCCTCACTGGCCGCCGGCGGTGGTTCGACTGAGTCCGTCTCGGCCCCGGATGCATCGAGCAGCCGCCGGAATGGGCCCGGTCGCAACTCCAGTTCCGACGGTGTGCCCTGATCGACGATGCGGCCGTGGTCGAGAACCACGATCTGATCGGCCCGGGCGACGGTCGAAAGCCGGTGCGCGATCACAATTCCGGTGCGCCGAGCAAGCAGACGGCCGGCGGCCCGCACCATGCGTGCCTCCGAGAGAGGATCCATCCGCGCGGTCGCCTCGTCCAAGATGACTACGCGAACATCTCGGACCAGCAGCCGCGTGAACGCGACGAGTTGCTCCTCCCCTGCCGACAACGTCGTGCCGCCCGGCCCCAATTTCGTGTCCAGGCCCTGGGGCAGGCTGTGCACCCAGTCGGTGAGGTCCAGTTCGGTGATCGCCGCTTCCACGCGTGAACGGGGAAGGTCGGCGAACAGCGCAATGTTGTCGGCCAAGGTTCCGGCCATGATCTCGGTGCGCTGGGTCACCACCCCGACCGCAGAACGCAGACCGTGCAGGTCCAGATCGCAGATGTCTGTCCCGCCGAAGTACAACGTGCCGCGTTTCGGCTCCACCGCGCGCGACACCAGCGATGCGAGCGTTGATTTGCCTGAGCCGGTGCGCCCGACGATGCCGCAGGTGGTGCCGGCGTCGATGCGAAGCTGGATGTCATTGAGTGCGAAAGTGCCTTCTGCGTAGGCAAAGTCCAGGTTGTCGAACACGATGTCTATGGGCCCGTCCGGAACGGACTCACCACCGACAGGTTCGGATTCGACGGCCAGAAACTGCCGCAGCCGGATGACCGCGCCCATGCCGGCCTGCAGGTCGGGCAGTTGTCGAGCGAGCCCGGCGATCTCGCCGACCAGTGTTGCACTCACCAGGACCAGGGTCACTAACTCAGCAACACCCAAGCGACCGTCACTTACCAGCGCGACACCTGCCAGCAGGACACCAGCCAGTAGTGCCTGCAATAGGCCGCCGGCACGAATGGTGATCCGGGACTCCACCGCCACGGCCGCGCGGAACCGCCGTTGGATGATGCCCGACAGCTCCGCCGCGCGCCGCAGGACGTAGGCCTGGCCCAGGCTGGTGCGCAGGTCATCTCGCGCTGCGATGGCCTCTTCGACCACGGCAGCGTGCTCGGTCCAGGCAGCCTCCTCCTCGACTTTTCGGTCCTTCAACTCCTGCAGGAGCGGGCGGACGATCAGCACCGTGAGCGGGGCTACCACCGGGAAAATGATCCACGCCGGCCACCACGTCAGGCCCGCAACGATCCACATGGGCACCGTGTAGGTCAAGGTGCGCAACGCATCCCAGGCCTGGTGGCGGGCAAGCCCTCCGACGGCTGCAGCGTCGTCATCAACGCGATCGATGATCTCACCGACGGCCTGCTCGGACAGCACTGCCAGTGGCTGGCGCAACGCGGCAGTAAGAAGGTCTGCGCGTAGCCTGCCTTCAGCACGATCAGCCATCGCCGCCCAGACAGTCCGACCTGCGGAGTCGACAATGGCGCTGCAGAGCAGACAACCGGCCAGGACAGCGACCGACGACCACAATGGATTCGCGGCGAGTCGACCACTGACAACGGTGCTCAACGCCGCAAGGACGGCGCCCAAAACTATCGCAGTCAGGGCTACTCCTGCAGCCCCGCGGCCCGCCCCCACGAGGCGCCGCCAGTCGACCGTCCGGTCAAGATCATCGACGGCGCCTGGCGCGCGCCCCGACGCGTGCTCCTGCACCAAGGAATCAGAGGTCATCGTTTCGGCACAGTCATCGTGCAGGCCGTAGATACAACCAATGCCACACTGCATTCCATTTTTCGCCCCCCGCGACGCGGGGGACTCTACCTGCGGCCGAAAGCGAACAGCATCTGAATTTCGCAGCGACGTGTTCGACCGCTTCGCCAGAATGGGCTCCCGCGGTTTCGCGCACGCTGAAATGCAGTGGCCTTAGTGTGGGACCGTGGACTGGGAGTTTGAGACCGAGGTATTCCAGTGGCGCGGCCCCGCACCGTATTTCTTCGTCGCCACACCGGCCCATATCAATGAGTTCTTACACGTTCACTCCGGCGAATTGACCTACGGTTGGGGAGCCATCCCCGCGCAGGTGAGCATCAATGACACCGAGGTGACCACATCACTGATCCCCAAGGACGGCGTGTACCTGGTCCCGCTGAAGATCGCCCTGCGCCGCCCCGAAGGCATCGACGACGGCGATCGCGTACGGGTACGGCTGCAGGTCAGCCTGCACAACAGCGGTGAACCTTCTGAAGGTACGGGGATGTCCACATTCGTCATCGATGCACCGGTGGCCATCAAACTCGCCACCGATAACGCCGTTGTCCCCCAGCAGCACAGCTTGACCGCACCCACGCTGCTGCGCTCGCAGGTACTGGCGCTGGTGTATGAAGCGGTGCGCCGCAATGAGATAGACGAACGCGCTGGACGAAAAGTTATCGACGATATCCGTGGTTTGCGGATCCGGTTCCTCAGCGACCGCTCACTGGAGGACCACTCGTGGCGGCTCGCCAGCAAAATGAACTGGCCGGACATACATCAAGTCGAGTACATCGCACTGACCCAACTGCAGGCCGACGCGCTGGTCACCGTGGACACCGAACTGGCCGCCGCGGCGCGCGCATTCGTCAAAACCGCCTCCGTCGCAGACATCTTGCTGCTGTAGCCAAGACACTCGGGCTCGATGTTGAGTTCGACCGAGCGCCAACCTGAGCGATGATCGGGACCAGGGACGACGGTTTGTGGCGGCGAACCCGCGCAACGTAGTCAGCGTCGCTGACGAAGTGCCCACCCAGCCCAACCATCTGCCGTAGCTCCGCTGGCAGTTGGATGGCTCTCCAGACTGGCGCGCGCCCGCGACCGGCCCCGGATCCACACGACTCGGCAGGCGGAATCCGGCGGGTTTCCCCGATGTCCCGGCTACCTCGACCTCGCTATGGTGAGCCTTCTGCGTGGGTATCAACCGGGTGCGGTGAGGAATGGTGAGCGCGGTGCGACAGCGTTGGCGACGGGTGTTCGTCGGAGTGTTGGTCGTGTTGGCCGGTGTTGTCGTCGCGGCAGCGGCAGGGGTCGCGGCAACGCTGGGGATGGCCGCGCTGATCGCCACACCAGGAGTGTTTCTGGTCGTTGGGTTGGCCGTCTTCACTGCCGTGGTATTCGGCACTGCTATCGCCGGACTCCGCATCGTGCGGGCCGCACACCTACTCGCCGGTGCGACGGCGACGGCAGCGGCGGTCACCCTGTTGACACTGGTGGGGGCGAGTGTGACTGTGCTGCAACCGTTCCCGGTGCAAGATGCCGCTCCAGTGCCGGCGGACGTCCGGTTCTGGGAACTGTCCACCGGCACCCGGGCCGCCTTTGTTCACGCGCCCGCGGCGACCGGTTCGTCACATCGGGCCACGCCGGTGATCTTCCTGCACGGCGGTCCAGGTACACCGGGTGAGGGCATCCCCACCGGAGGAGCCGAACTCGCCGCAGACGGGTTCGACGTGTATGCGTACGACCAACTCGGCGCGGGTCGGTCGAACCGGTTGGCCGACGTGACCGGGTACACGGTGCAGCGTCAGGTCGCGGACCTCGAGGCGATCCGTCGCACCATCGGGGCCGAACAGCTCATCCTCGTCGGTCGGTCGTGGGGAGGCTCCCTTGCCGCGCAATACCTGGCCGCGCATCCCGCCCGGGTCGCGAAGGCGGTGTTTGTGGCCCCGGGCGCGATCTGGGGCGGCGGCTATGCCGAGGGGGACGTCGGCGAACCCTGGGACGACATGACGACGGATCAGCAGTCGCGTTACGACGAGCTGACCAGCAGCCCGCGGATGTTTGCGCAGGCACTGCTGATGGCGGTCAACGCGAATGCGGCCCACGCGCTGGTGCCCGATTCGGAGGCCGACTCGTGGATGCACGCCGTCGCGCTGGCCGGCCGCGACGCCACTTCATGCACTCACAGGGTGACCGCGCCGCCACACGACAACCCCCAGGGTTTCTACGTCAATCAACTCACCAAAGCCGATTTCGACAAGATCCCGGATCCACGACCGCAACTGCGTAACGCCGAGGTTCGTTCACTCGTCATCGCCCCGCAATGCGACTTCATCCGCTGGGCCGTCACCCGCGAGTACCGCGACGTGCTGCCCCGCTCCACGCTCGTCGACTTCCCCGACGCCGGGCACGCCGTTCCGTACGACCAGCCGGCGGCGTATATCCGTTTGCTCCGCGCGTTCGTCCTCGACGAACCGTTGCCACTGCCCGCGTACACGGCGCCCGAGCCGCCCCCCGGACGCTGGACTCGTTGACGCTGAACCCACCTCGACCCAGGCCCCGCGGCGATTGGGTCCGCAGAAGGACAACCTCTTCGCCTCATCGGCGACAGCGGAACCGCAAGAGCCCCTACTCATCGCTCTGGGGACCGAGGCGGCGATGCCTGACGGCGCGCGGGTAGGCATGGGACTGTCTGAATAACGGTGGATCTGGTCTTGGTCTGACACGCCGGGCGTGAGCTTGGCGGGAAGGACTGATGATGTCCGAGACACTCGAATCCATGGCGACCGATGTGGATCAACGCCAGCTCGCTGAGCAGCTGCTGGCGCCGATGTGTGCATGGTGGTCTGCGATGGGCTGCAGGGTCTGCCGGAGGCGATCAACACCGTGTGGGATCGCGCACTGGTTCAAACGTGTGTGATCCATCTGCTGCGCAACACCTTTCGCTACGCCTCGCGGCGGTATTGGGATCAGGCCGCCAAGGACATTCGCCCGGCCTATACCGCTAGCGACCGAGGCTGCGGCCAAGGAACGCTTCACCGAGTTCACCGCCTAATGGGGTGGGCAGCATCCGGCGATCACAGCGCCCTGGAACAACGCGTGGAGCGAGTTTGTGCCGTTCTTGGACTGCGATGTGGAGATTCGCCGCGTCATCTGCTCCACCAACGCGATCGAATCCTTGAATGCCCGCTACCGCTGGGCAATTCGGGCCCGAGGACACTTCCCGACCGAACAGGCCGCGCTCAAGTGTCTCTACCTGGTGACCCGATCCCTAGACCCCACCGGCCGCGGTAAGGCACGATGGGCAATGAGGTGGAAGCCCGCACTCAACGCGTTCGCAATCACCTTCAACGGCCGGATCACTCCGACTGGCAACTAGCCAATGCCAAGTCAGATCCACCGTTTATCTGACAGTCCCGAGATCTGCCACGCGTGCAGCCATACGACAAGAAGCAGCTGGACGCAGAGCAGGTTGGTGCCTAACTGATGCGGCAGGGGAAAGTTCCACATGGATCGTTGCGGTTGTGAAGCGTGACGGCAAACGAGGCCGGCCGGCCACAACCCTTGCCGACACCTCTGACGTGAAGGGGCGTGCGGATCCAAACACGCGCGTTTTGGGGGCGTGGGTCTCGATTCAGTTCGAATGTTGGTCGGTTGGTGGGGAAACTGTTGAAAGCGCCCGTTCGGCGCTCTCGATGAGGGAGTCGTAGGTAACCACGGTTATCCGCGAGAGATGACTGTTGTAGGTGCGGATGGCTTCAAGTATTTCGCGCCGATCGCAGTCAGCGGACACGAACGACGTGTGGCCGATCACCACGGTGATCGAGGCACGTCGACAGTCCAACTCGAGCTCATTGAGGATGTGGTCACGATTCTCATCCAAGACACGCAGATAGTTCATTGCCTGCCCTACCGCTCGATTTACCGGCCCGCCAACAACAAGGCGCTTTCGCTTGCCAACGACCAACTTCGCGATCTTGGCCCGCTTCAGCTCCACACCGTGCAGTGCTCCGTCAGAGCGGATGAGCGCCATGTCGAGTTGGTCTGTGGCGGTGAGGGTTCTGCGGGCCGTCTCGCGCATGAACTCGCCCCCAAAGACCCACGGCATGTTTTGCAATTGCTCCTGAATTCTCTGTTCTCGGTGGCCGGGGGTTTCTATGATGGAACGCAGCGTGTCCAGATCTGATCGACGCTGTGCATGTGCGATGAGGGCCGACACAATCCGGGCATCGTCGAGTATGCCAAGTTGTGCAATCGATTCCGGGTCGTGTTTCACGAGAGCGCGGAGTTTGCGGAGCATCGCGGCCTCGGTGTGATCACATGCGATTGGTGGACTCTCAGGTATGCTAGCTCCGGCTCGATCGGTGACTGTCACAGTGTGACGCAGCGTAAGTCGAACGCGCCGTGTGGACTTGGATGATGCGCGGGCGCTTAGTGCCCGCCCGCGGTCGAGTGGGCGCAGTCGTATGACAGGGATCATGGTGTCCCGGCTGCTTGTGCCAGGGTAGCGGCCGGGTGTTCTTCGCTTCGTCGGACCGGCGCTTTCCCAGTGGTGGATGGGATCTTGTTGCGCGACTGTGAATTCTCCAAGATAGCGACTCCGGTTGCCTTCCAGATCGAACACCCGAAGCGCCATGCCGCGGATTGCGTGACCGAGCATGGCGAGATTGTGATGAGTCAGGCTCTGACCGGACTCGTCGTTGCCTGAAACCAGGAGGTGCTCGCCGTGCCAACGCAGACCGTCGAGTTTCGACCCCGCCTCGGAATGGTTGAAGACCAATATGTTCGGTGTTTGACCGCTTACTGCGACGCGCTGTCGATTGCCGCCGAAAACATCGTGCACCTGTCTCCTGTGTTCGGCCACGTCTCCGGGAACGAGGTCCCAAGCTGTGGGCCATTCGTTTGAGGAGGGCGTGGATTTGGCCAACTCCCTCAGTTGATCCCATTGCTCGGAACTCAATTCGAGCTCGACCGCCCTGATGCTCCGAGGGCCCAAGTGAGCTAGGTGAGAGAGCTTCTTCGATTGGGAGACGACCGTGTTGAGGCCGGCGGCTCGCAAACTGCTGGCGGACAGTGGGGAGGTCAGATTGAAAGTGTGGTGCTGGATTAGGGCGCATTGGTGGCCGTGCTGAGGGGGTTCATCGCCACGATCCAGCGCGCGGCGTCGACTGCTCGATGGGGTCTCTATCGGAACTTGATCGACGACGGCGCCTTGAGTGACAATTCCGCTTCCGAAAGCTGACCGCCAAAACAGCACCTGGTCTCCGACGCTCGCCTCCAACGGCAGGTAGGTCGGATACAGAAACTGAGGCGGCAGGGCTGAACCGTGGGGTCGGCCGAGTTCGTACAAGCTGGTTGTATCGACCGGCAGTAGCCAATGGGACATAAAGTCCGTCGTCCTTGCTTCGTGAATCGCCTTGATCAGTAGAGTCTTTCGCACGAGGGCGCCAAGTTCAGGATGCGCCCCACATGACCGGTGCCGTTCGACAAGATGCGATCCAGTTCGCTACGCGACATCCGGCTGTGCCTTGAGTCAGCTCGGCCAAACCGTGCAAGCCGTTGGCGGGGCGGAGTCCGGGACGGTGCTATTCCCCCGCTGACGCAAAGTGCGACGGTGTTGTCCGGCAGCTGTGTACACGCAGATTGGGTGTTGGTAGTTCTATTGGGCGTCGGGCACGGTCGGGGCCGCCAGATCGGTGACGTCGTCGGCGATGTGCGTGCTGTCGGTAGCGGTCTGGAGCGTCAGTGTGCCGCGCGGTGGATTGAACTGTGTCGCAGTGACAACCGCGACGATGTCGTGTCCGAGCTGGCGGGAAACCAGTACATCGGCCGGTTCGGCGTGGATCCACTTTTCCTGCTCGAGTTTCCACGAGGTCATCGTCTCTGTGCTGGCGTCTGTGGTGCAGGGTCGGGTTGTCATGCTTATGTGCAGGAGTTGGTCGGTGTCCCACCAAACTCTCTGTGTTGTGGCCTTGTCGAAGAGGGTGTAAGGCATGGTCGGTGACGACACCGCGCCGGTGTCGGTGTTGACGATGTTGACGCCGTCTTTGGGGCAGGCGGCGTGAATCATCCCCAAATACGCGAAGTTTCGTCCGTCACTGCTGGGGGCGGTGAGTTGGATTGGGCTGGTTATTTCCGGGGAAGGGGCCAGGGTATGAAACGTGCGGTCGCGGTCCATTCGGATAAGTTCTTCTCCGCCGCCGGGTAGGCCGGGCCGGGCGAAGACGGCCACCCCGTGCGCCAAGCTGAGTAGCCGGGTGTTGTCGGCGTTGCCGCCGGGAAGATCGATCGGGGTGCTGAACGGCTCGGCCGATGGTTGGGACAAGTCCAGCGACATCAGCTGGTTGGGTTGTTGCCACCAGCTGATCGTGTCGCCGTGGTCGGCGAATACCTGTTGAGTGTCAGCGGGGATCGTTCGGGAGGAACCGGGATCTAGGCCTGTGGCCACGATGTGTCCGTCACTGGTGGCGGCTGCGGCGAACCGTGCGCTGTCGGTGAACACCGGGTGCGTGGGTTCACCTGGCGTTGTGGCTGTGGCCACGACCGTCGCGCCGTCAACGATGCTCAGTTGGGAAGGGCTGGTGAATGCGAACACCGTCGATGCCGCGTCCTGCGGCGGTTGCGGGTGGGAGAGGGCCGGTCCGCGTGGCGTTGCAGGCGGTTGACCGCAACCGGCCATCGCAGCAACAAGTCCAACCACCACGGCGGCACGCCGCAATGGCGAGGCCAGGAAGGACGAGCACCGGCGGTAGGGCGACATCACGGGCGGCTCAACACGGTGACAGCGGTATTGAAGTACTGCAACCGCTTGTCATAGCCGGTCGCGCCTCCGTTGATCGTTTGTGTCACAGCGGCGAAGTTGCCTGTCTCTGCGGCCTGGTTGAGGGGAACAACCGAGCCGTCGGGCAGCGTGGCGCTGTGGTTGTTCCAGAACCATGTCGCGATCCGGAATTCGTTCTCGGGAGCCGCCGCCAGCTCGGGATGATTGACCAGGTCGACGCCGAGCGCGTCGCCTGCCGCAGCATAATTGCTGCGCCCGGTGAGTTGGATTGGTCCCCGGCCGCGAAACCGATCACCATCGCCGGGCTGTGTGTTCCCCAGCGTCGCAGAAGAGTTTTCGTATGGCACCGGGGTGTCCGGATCGTGGGGCACGCCCGGGACGAAGGTGACGCCCGCATATTCGGGACCGTACATCTCGGTCGCGGACTGGGTGCTGCGCAGTTCCGTGTCGAAGTGGAGCTCTGCTGATTCGACGGCGAAGGTCGCCAGGAACGCCGCGCGTGCTTCTGGTGATGTCATTCCTGCTGCACGCATCGCGTCGCTGAGCGGGCCGGCGTAGTGCTCGGCTTGGGCGTCCGACAGCGTCGGGTATATCTGCTTGAGCTGTTCAGCAGTGAGAAGTGCGGGCGCCGGCGGTGCGGTCGGCGGTTGCGTGCCCGGTAGAGGCCTGCCGTCTTCGTCGAGTTGTTCATCGCCCACCGCAGCGCGCATCGCGGAGGCGAGTTGTTCATCGACCCGATCGGCATCGGCCATGATCTCGGCAACTGTCAACCCGTTGCCCGTCTTCGCCTGTTGGGCAAGCGTCTTCTTCACGTCAGGATTGCTTTCCCAGCCGGGCTGAATCGTCAGGGTGCCGTCGTCGGCGACATCGATATGACGCTGTTGTAGGTAGTTCACCACCGACTTCATCCGATTTCGGACATTTTCGACATCGTGTTCGGCACGCGCGACGGCCTTGGCCACCCGTGCCGACTCGTGTCCGTCGGCGTCGATATCTGCTCGACGACGGCCCATCGCGTCGTGAAATGCTTCGCCGGCTTCGCCGCTCCAATCAGCGACCGTGTTTTGGGTCCGCTGCAGATTGGCACCGAAATTGGCAAACGCGTTCTCCCGGTCTTTGGCGATCCGGAATACGTCGTAGATCGCCGCCGGATCCCAATTCAAGATCGTCGAAACGGTCAGCGGAGCCACTCACAAACCCATCTGGTCCGGCGAGATGGAACAAGCCGCACGGGTGACGGCCTCGCCGGAATCATCGTCTGTCACAACATACTTGAGGGCAGCATTGGACATGTTCTCACCCAATGAACGGGTCTGTTCCAAGTGTGCGACATGACGGGCCTGCCACCGTTCCGTCAGCTCCGACAGCGCGGACGCCGACGAACCCACCCAACGGGACCCAGCCTCAGCTAAGCCGTTGTCATGGGCACTGAGTGCCTGATGGGCATCGTGCGTGTGGTCGATCGTGTCTTTTCCCGATGCGGCCAGCGCATGTGGGTCGACGCGCAGTGACTCTGACATGGTTGCTCCTCCCCCGAGCTAGCTAGCATCGTAAGCCCTCCACGCCAAACACTTTGTCGGCAATTACTTGACACTGCGGCGCCCGGGTGTTTAGAAGCCAGAACGTCTCTACTGCAGGACTTCCTTTGCGGCCAGCACGGTCTCGACACCGCAAAACCGGACAACGCGACTGACCCGAGATATCGGGGCAGTTCTACCCGCCGACGGCCTCAACATCGATCGACATTGCTTATTAGGTCGCACGTTTGAGAGCGTTCAGTGCCACTTGCTTGGCGGTATCGGTACAGCTCCCGCCGATGGGACCGTTCAGTCGCACTGTGACTAGGGGGGGTGGACGAGACCAGATCGGGGGCGCCAGCTCCGATGTTGGCCGGCTCGATGCTGAGGTCGGTCTTGGCGATAACGAGACAGCCCGGGGCCAGGTAGGAAGCGAAGCTGAACAGCTCCACGCCCCCGCAAACCCTTGCCGCCAACGGCCATCCAGACTTCAGCTATGCCCAGACGGCTGTCCCCTGGATTGAAACCGGCGGGAACTCACCGATTGCACCCCTTGGCCGTGAGGGGTGCACGATCACCTTCCCTGCGACCAAAACCGGCCTGACGTTGCAGGTTATGCCCGGCGAACCGCGCTGGAACGACTCTCAGTTCAGACCGGACCCAGCACATCCTGGCGTCTCGGCTCAAACACCCCGCGCGTGCACATTTCGCATCAATCTTCCGCTGACCAGGATGCCGGGCGCACCCACATCGATGCGCGATCCGTATCTCGAAGTGACACGGGAGACGGTGCCTGACGACACGACGGCCACCGAGGACACCTCAATTTGTCCCGTAGGCGAAGCGATCGCCGACGGTATCGTCGCGCAAGTCGAGCAGACGGGTGTCCCGGTGCATTCCGCTCAATCCTCGCCAGTCGCACGGTTTCTCACCGGTGATCCCTGCGCCGCTGCGGCGGACCTGCCCGCGGCGGGTTTTGTCTGGAAAGAGCCCAACCCGACCGCGCAATGGCCGACAACGTGGCGGCACCCCGGGGTCTGCAACCTCCAGCTAGACCAGACCTTTGGTGGGCCGGCAACTGCTGTCGTCAAATACGGCCTCGTCAACTGGTCCGAGGACATTCTCAAGATGCCCTGGGGGGAAGAGCCGCAACGAGACGAGCAAGACGTGAGCAACCGACTGAAGGTCCCCAAAGAAATGACATCAACCTGAGAAGAATCGCAGACGATACGATGTGGGTAAATTGCATGATCGCAGGTTGAGCGGGTCGACATGCGACACGGAGGGTGAGAATCCACACGAGCATCACCGGGACCGGTGTCAACAGCTGAGATTCTCCGAGACCCACCGCGACGGCAACGACGCGAACGGGGTGTTGCGATGTGGCGTGCCAAGCATGGGTTTTCGTCCTCAAGCACGCGCTGACGAGGGCAAAGCCTTGCGGAGGTGGTAGGCGGCGATGCGGGCGAGTACACGGGGTTCGAGGAGACGCTGAGGTGGATCGACCATGTTCACGATCCGGACGAGTCGCTCGGTGATCACGATGTCGTTGGCGGCTTCCAACGTCTTGCGGAGTATCCACTGGACGGCACGCCGGCGGACCTTGTCCTTCACGCCGCGGTCGGAGCTGTGCCCGGGAGGCTGGTTGCCGGCCCATACGGGGGCGATCATCTGCGTCAGTGACTGGTAGAACCGTTGCGGATCAACGCTTCTGCGCTCACGGAGATGGGTGCGCAGCAATTGGGCGTGTCGCGCCGCCATGGTGATCCCTTGCCCGTGGATGGGGTCCAGGCAGCAGAGAGCGTCGCCAATGACGAGCAGGCCGTCGGGGTGCTGGGCACAGCGGTCATAGCGGTGCCAAGTGCCACCGGGGTAGCGGTAGACCTCGACATCTGACAGCGGCACGGCCTGGCGCAATGCCGGATGGATGTGCGATGGCACGAACTTCTCGGCGAGGGCGAGCATGTCGGCCAACGTTGTGGGTGGTGCCGGGTGCTCGTCTGCGTGCGCTGCGATAGTCAACGTCCAGGTGCCGTGTTCGCCGGCGGCCAGGCCGCCGTGCCCGGCGCTGCCGGGCGGGACGACCAGGACAAGGCGTTCAGGGAAGGCGTCCTGATCGGGGATGGCGATCTGTTGGCTGTAGTACACGCCGCGCACAGTGAACGACCGCTGCGGTGGCCGGTCGTAGCCGAGCGTCTCCAACAGCAGGGGTGTGCGGGTCGCCCGCCCGGTGGCGTCGATGACCAAGTCGGCGTCGAGCGTCTGCGTCGCGCCTGTCCGCCGGTCGCTGATGGTGACACCGGTGATGCGATCCGGTTCACCCGCGACGAGTTCGCCGATATCGTGACCATCTTTGATGACGACGTTGGGAAGGGCGGCGACCCTACGGCGCAGGGCACATTCCAATAGAGGTCGTGTCACCAGGTAGGTGGCGAGGGCGGCTGGATCTGCCACTGGGTCGGTGCGGTTGAAGGCGTACGGGCCGTTCTGGATGTGCATGCGCGCACCCAGGCGGGCGTCGGCGAGAACGTGGCCGCCGGCGGTGATCACGTCATCGATCAGTCCCGGGACCAGCGTCTCGATCGTGTGCCAGCCCCGGGACAGCAGGCTGTGGAGGTGAGGTCCCTGCGGTATGCCGCGGCGCTGAGAAGGGTTGTCCGGCAGGCGGTCTCGTTCGACGACTGTCACGTCGTGACCGGTGTCGGCGAGCGCAGCCGCAGCCAGCAGGCCGGCGATACCCGCGCCGAGAACAACAGAGTGGTCAGCCATGTCGCGCACGCCTCCCCTGCGTGTCGAACTGAGTGATGAGGTTGACGCTAACACGAAATTAAGAAAAATAAGATTAAAATAAGCAAAGTCTAAGGCTCGGGGTAGGTACGAGGAGGGCTCGGTGAACCGACGAGGTGCGGGATTGGACGCGGGCGATCAGGTTGCGAACCGGGTCGCGCTGATCACGGGGGCCTCCCGCGGAATCGGCGCCGAGGTGGCCCGAATACTCGGTGCGGCAGGCCTGCATGTCCTGGTCAACTACCGCGAGAAAGCCGCACGGGCGAACACTGTGGTCGACGCCATTCGGATGGCCGGGGGACACGCGTCGGCGGCCGGTGCCGACGTCTCCGACGAAGCCGCAGTCAAGGGGCTGCTGGCTGATGTCGGTGAGCGATTCGGCACGCTCGATGTGTTGGTACTCAACGCCTCCGGTGGTCTGGAGCGCGGTGCTGACCCGGGATACGCCATGCGCCTCAACCGCGATGCGCAACTGCGTCTGGCCACGCTGGCCCTTCCGTTGATGCCGGCGGGGGCGCGGATTGTCTTCGTCACCAGTCATCAGGCGCACTTCTACCCGGCCAAACCGGTGCCCGAAGGCTACGAACCCATCGCGCAAAGCAAACGTGCCGGCGAGGACGCGCTGCTCGCAGCGAAACCTGCTCTGGCCGAACGCGGGATTGCGCTCAAGGTCGTGTCCGGCGACATGATCGACGGGACCATCATCGTCCGGTTGCTGCAACGGCGCGACCCCGCCGCCGTCGACGCCCGCCGCAACCAGGCGGTACTTCCGACCGTCGATGAGTTCGCCGCCGCAATCGCCCGAGCGGCGTTGGATTCCGACCATCACGACATGACCTATGTCGGCGGTGCGGACTACCTGATCTGACCAACTCGGCTCGGGGATGCCTGACGTCGCGCGGGTAGACATCGCCGGTGCCAGTTCGTAGCCTGTCCGGGACATACGTAGCCGGACCACGATCGGTCCCCGCAGCAGAAGGACCGTGACAATCCGAATGACCGGGGTACGCCATTCACTTCGGCGAGCGGCGTACGGTTCGGCAGCCGCGGTACTGGCGTTGGCGATGTCGATGGGCGACGTGAACGCGGACCCCGCGGCCGACGCGATGTCCACGCTCAACGAGTTGTCGCGGCAGGCGGTGCAGACCCGCGAGGCCGTCACAACGGCCCAACGCGACGCCGATGCCAGGCTGGCGGCCCAGACTGCGGCCGAAGATCGCCACCGCGCAGACATGCAGGCCCTCGAGGTCGCCAATGCCCAGCTACAGCCCCATCAGGCGGCTGCCAACCGGGTGGCGGCCATGACGTACATGAGCGGTGGCACCGGTCAAATGGCGGCGGTGCTCACCGCAGGCTCCCCCCAACAGCTGATCGGCCACCTGTCACTACGGCGGGTGGTGGCCACCGAGGCGACCGAACAGATGAAGGCCTTTCAAGCAGGACGTGAGCGCGCCGCCGCCGCTGTCCGGGCCTCTGAGGCGTCGGCCGCCGAGGCCCGCGCCGCAGCCGAGCGGTCTGCCGCGGTGCGTACAGACCTGCAGGCGAAATGGGGTGAACTGCAGCGTCAGATCGCCGCCGCGGAGGCGCAGTACGCGGCGTTGACTCCAGGTCAGCGGGCGGTGATCGACAACGCGGCCGCGGCCCCGCCCGTCGATCTCCCGGAGTCGTTACCCGTCGGCGTCGCGTCTGAGGCCGGGTTACAGGCCAACACCATCGTGGCTGCCCGGGCTGTCAGCGCGAGGTTTCCCCAGATCGCCGACATCGATGGGGTGCGGCCGGACTCGAAGCCCTGGCATCCCAGCGGTCTGGCGATCGACATCATGATTCCCAATCCCAGCAGCCCCGAGGGCATCGCGCTCGGAGACGAGATCCTCGCGTTCGCGATGAGTAACGCGGCCCGATTCGGGTTACAGGATGTGATCTGGCGGGGCACCTATTACACGCCATCCGGCCCACAGGCATCGGGTTACGGCCACTACGACCACGTGCACATCACCACGACGCCTCGGCACTAACCGGCGTTAGACGTGCCCGCCGGGGAACATCGTCTTGACGGCCTGAGTGACGGTGTCGCGAGCGTCGGAGGCGTCACCGGGTTCCAGGGAGCTGATCACCATCACGTAGCGGCGTTCGGGTCCGATCGTGCCGGTGGACACGTGTAGCTGGTTGGCGCCGCTCCAGCAGCAGAACCAGCCCTGCTTGACCGCGACCGGCTCGGCGTAGAGCCCGTCCGGGATGCCGAAGCGCTGCGGGTAACCGTCGGTTCCCGTCGGTGTGGATTGCGCGAGGTTGGTCATGATCACGTCGGCCTGTTCGGGGGGCAGCCCGCCGCTGCCGTCCAACAGCATGTCGTAGTAACGGACCAGGTCGCTTGCGGTGCTCTGCGTGACGTCCCAGTGTCCGTTGTACGGCGCGGTGGTGCCCTTCAACCCGTACCGCGCCACGATGCGTGAGATGACGGCGTTTCCTCCGCTGCGGTCCCAGAATGTCTGGGCCGCGCTGTCGTCGGAGGAGCGCAGCATGATGTCGAGCGACTTGCGGTCGGCAGCAGTCAGTTTCGTCTCGCCCTGCGATTCCTGCAGCAGCAGGTCGTCGGCGATGAACAGCTTCACCACCGAGGCGATCGGGAAGGGTTGGTTGGCGCCGTTGGAGATGACCCGGCCGGAGTTGCGGTCCAGCACGACGATCTCGACGTCGGCCCCGGACTTGGACGCGTCGGCGGTGGCTTGACGGGTGCGGGCCTCGAGCCCGTCGAATGGCGTGGTGGGCTGGGCATCGAGCTCGTCCAGTGGCGCCAACGGGGGCTGCGGGGCGATAGCCGGTGCCTGGGGGACGCTGTGAGCTGATGGCATGCCCCAGACCTGTGCCGCACAACCATTGACGAGCATCGCCACGCTGGCGATTGCCATGCTCGTCATAGCCGGCTTCGACAGCCGCCTCCGCATAAGTCCTCCAAATGATTCAGAACCTGGGCAGCTGGAATGGACTCTGCGCCCGCCGGTCGCCCCAGCCTAATCGGCCACCCAGACGATCGGCGACCTGAGTCGAGGCTGGGAAGAGGGAGACGGCGTGGAAAGCACCTCCCCGGGATGAGCCAGCCTAGGATCCGAGCCGTGGGGATGGAAAAGGTGACACTGCGTCCGCGAACAGGATTCGTCTTCGGAGTGGTCGCCACGGTCGTGGGCAGCGTCCTGATGGCATGTTCGCCGGGATCTGCGCCGACCGCCCTGGTGGCGGACGTGCCGTTGCAGTCGGGTGAGCAGACCACGCTTCCGTTCAGTTCCTTTGACTACCGGGAGATGGGCGTCGACGCGAAGAACGTCCTGTACCTGGGTGGTACCGGCGGGTTCGCGACGTTGACCCCGGGGGCGGCCCGGCCGACCCCGATGAAACCCAGCGGCAATCCTCCCGTGTCGACGTTCGGGGTGGCACCGGACAGCCGGTTGTCGTTCGTCACTCTCGGTGGTGTCGTCGAGACGATCGCACCGGGGGCCACCACCTCGGAACCACTGCCTTTCGACAAGCTCACAAAGTACGGCCAGATGGCAGTCGGCAAGGATGGCTCGGTCTACGTGACCGACAACCAGAGCAACAAGCTGTTGAAGCTCGCTCCCGGTGCGACCGCCCCGACGGAGTTGCCCGTCGACATCGGAAATGGCTTGGGGCACTTGGTGATCGATGCCGACGACAATCTGTACTCAGCCAAGGACGGCAAGATTGTGAAGGTCGCGAAGAACGCGAAGGAGGCCGAGCCGATTGCCGGGGTGACGGACAACGTGGCCGGCCTGGCGGTGGACGCAGCGGGCAATCTCTATGCCACCGACCGGCAGGCCGGCACGGTGTCCCGGATGCCGGCTCGCGGAGGTGACTGGGTCCAACTCCCGTTCAAGGGCCTTCAGCGCCCATCGGCCATCACTGTCGACGGCGACGGCAACGTCTATGTCATGAATATGAACGTCCGCGAGACGGATACGAGAGACACCATCGTCAGGCTCGCCGCCAAGTAGTCCCGGTCCGGCCCGATCAGGGTGCACCACTCACATCGGCGGGTGGGCACCTTTCGATCTCACGGGTGGAAGTTCCACTGCCCGCAATCCTGGGCCAGCACGTCGTTGACGTCGACTTCGAGCCCGCCGACCACCGGGCCGGGATTCGACGCTGTGCTCACTACGCGCTGGTAAAGAACTGCGGCAGGGTAGACCTGACCGCCGGACCAGGAGCGGGTCTGCCACGCCCACACGTGACCGGGCGATTGCGACTTGCCGATAACGCCATCGGCTGCGGCCCACTGGCACGGCCTGATACCCGCGTAGATCCCGGTGCGCTGCACCCCGATCACTGAGTTGATTCCGCGGAACCATGGCAGTGCGACGGCGTTCCAGGTGTTGCGGTCGATGTCGTCGTCGACGCTGAAGAAGATCGGTGCGCTCTGTCCACCCCCTGCCGCGGTGTGCAATTGCCAGGCGGTCCGCGCATCGGCGACGCCGCCCGCGTACCCGCGGGTGAAGTCCGACGGCGCGGTCCCGCCGGGCTTGCCGTATTGGTAGTTGCTGACGATCACCAGACCGGCGGCGGTCAGCTCTCGGGCATAGGGCAGGGTGATCGGCTTGGCGCCCATGGAGGAGCCGGGCCGCGATGTCGAGACGTAGTTGATCACTCCGGAGTGACCTGCGGCCCGGATATCGCGGGCCGGAATCTGGCGCATGGCGAAGTCGATCAGTGTGGGTGCGGCCGCCGACGCCGTGGGCATGCCTGCTGATGCCACGCCGAGCCCGGCCAGCGAGGCCGCGGTGGCGTAGCGCAAGGCGTCACGCCGGGAAACCTGCACCGCGTGATGTTAACAAAGTGACTGCTGTGACTCGTGTTGCCTCACACGCCGGTGTCAGTTCGATGCCGCACTGTTATCCAGCTGGTGCTGTGTCCGTTCTGGCTCCCGGGACCGTCCCGACAACAAGGTCACGACAACACGAAGACCACCGCCGCGAGCAGCACCGCGGCAGCGACGAATGCCACCGCGCCGGCTGTCCAACGGTTGTTCTTGACCCAGATCCGTACCGACGGCACTGTGATGTAGATGTGTGGTTCCGCGCTGACCATGCAGCCCCCTCATGCCGTTGTCGCCAGGCTACGGCGCCGGTGTCACGTCGGTCCCGGCACCCTTGACCGAAGCCTTGGCCCGATTCTCGGCCCGGACGCCCCTCTTGCCCCGCACGAACCCGGTCGCGGAGATCGCCGCCGACAGCAGTGCGTCCTCACCGTTGACGAACGGGTGGAACCCGACACCGGCACCACCGCGGCCCTTGACCGGGATATCGGCGACTTCGGTGACTTTCCAACCCTTTTCGGAGATCGACAGGATGGCCTCGCCGTTCGCGCAGGAAATCGGCAGCGCCGCGATCACCTCGTCGCCATCACCGGCCAGCTTCACCCCGGCCACACCGTTGCCGGCCGCACCCTGAGGATTCACGGCGGCGGGGTCGATGCGCAGGATCTTCCCGCGCCGCGTCACCAGCGCCAGGTGGTAGCCGTCGGCCAGCACACCCGACCGCAGCAGCCCGGTGATATCCGGGGCCACCGGGATATCGCGGATCTTGAACGGCAGGCCGTTGCCGGTGGTGAACTTGACGCGCCCGTCGGTCCACACCGCCCAGCCCAGACCCGAGGTGAGCAGGTCGCCGTGGCTGTCGGAGAACACCCCGCGATCGTCCAGGCGCCACGCGGCATTGACCTTCCGCTCGCGGGGACCGTCCTCATCGGCGCTGGACGCGACGGGTGTGGCATCGAAGTCCAGGACCGTGCGACGGTCGAACTCGGGCCCTTTGAACAGTTTTGCGGTCTCCACGAGCTCTTTGTCGATCACCTTCCGGCGCGCATCGGGATCGGCAACCAGCTCGGTGAGCTGGGCGAACTCGGCATCCAGTTTGTCGGCTTCGGCCTGCAGCTCGATGACGTCGAGTTTGGTCAGTCGTCGAAGCTGCAGTGCCAGAACATAATTGGCCTGCTCTTCGTCGATCTGGAACCGCTCCTGTAGCCCCTGTCGAGCGTCGTCGACGGTGTCGGAACCTCGGATCACCGCCACGGCAGCGTCGATGTCGAGGTGGATCTTCATCAGGCCGGCCACCAGATGACGTCGTGCGGTGACCTTCTCCAGCCGGTACTCGCTGCGGTGCAGCACCACCGAGTCACGTAGATGCAGGAATGCGCCGATCAGGTCCCGCACCGACCACCAGCGCGGTACCCGGTCCTCGTCGAGCGCGACCAGGCTGGCGGCGAATGTCGACTCCAGCGGGGTCAAGGCGAGCAGCTGGTCGCGGATCGTCTCGGCACTGTGTCCGCGCTTGGCGGTGACCACGATGCGCAGCCCGTTGCGGCGGTCGGTCAGATCGGACATGTCGGCCACACCCGACATCTCGCCGGACTCGACCAGAGCCCGGATCCGGTCTTGCACAGTGTTACTCGCGACACCGGGCGGCAGCTCGGTGATGATGCAGTTCTTTCCGTCGACGGAAATCGTGCCGCGCACCGTGAACGCGCCCTTGCCGGTGGTGATGTACTCCCGTAGCCCGCTGGCGCCGACGACGGTGGCGCCGCATCCCCAGTCGGGGCCGGGAATGAGCTTCATCAACGTGTCGTCGGTGGTGTTCGGCCTGGCCAGCAACGCTCGGCAGGCCGCCATGATCTCCCGCGGATTGTGTGCGGGCACCTTGGTGGCCCAGCCCTCGGCGATGCCGACGGCGCCGTTGCAGAGCAGCACGGGCCATTGGGCCGGCAGCATTGTCGGCTCGACCCATTCACCGTCAAACGTCTGGACCATCGGAACGGCGTGGTCGTCGAGTTCGGCGGTCAGTGCCGCACCGGGCGCCGACAGCCGCATCTCGGTGTAGCGGTCCGCAGCGGGTATGTCGCCCTGGATACGGGGGAACGCGCCTTGTCCGTCAATGACTTTCACCCGCTGGAACTCGGCGGCCATCAGCGCCGCGGCGCCGTACATCGACGCCCCACCGTGGGGGTGCAGGTTGCCGGTGACCGCCGAGCAGATCTTCGACGATTTCTGCGGCTTGTTTCCGGGCAGCAGTTTCGACTCGTGCATCTGGTAGAGCAGACGCCGCTGACCGGGCTTGAGCCCGTCGAATGCGGACGGGATGGCGCGGTCGCTGACGCTGTAGAGCGCGAAGGTCAGCTGATAGTGGTTCCAGTAGTCATCGGCGCTCTGGTCGAGCACCAGGTCGGCGTTCTGCTCAGGAACGTCCAGGGTGGCGGTCACGTCGTGCTCCTAGGTCAAGTCCAGCGTGGAGGTGTCGACGCGGGAGGCGATATCGGCCATCCACGTGCGCCGGCCCTCGGGTGGCCCGCCGAACAAGGTGTGGTGCAGCTTCTTCTCACCATCGTCGAGATGAACCCGAATCACGGTGCGGCGCTGCGGATCCAGCACGGTATTCCAGAAGTCGTCGGCGTCCATCTCGCCGAGGCCCTTGTTGCGTTGCACCTCGACCTTGCGTTTGGAGGTGGCCTTCAACTGGGCCACGGCAGCGTCACGCTCTGATTCGTCCTGACAGTAGATCCGCTCGGTAGCGTCCTTGACCACGAACAGCGGCGGCAGCGTCACGTACACCATGCCGGCCTCGACGAGTGGGCGGTAGAAGTCCAGGAACATCGAGATCAGGCTGGAGTTGATGTTGCCGCCGTCGGGGTCTGCGTCGGAAGCGAACAAGATCCGGTCGTAGCGGCACAGCTCGGGGTCGCAGTGGTCACGCACTCCGCAGCCCAGGATGCGTTCGATCGAATCGAACTCGTCTTTGGCCCGTGCCTTGCTCAGAGCGAAGCCGTACACGTTGGGCGGCTTGCCTTTCAGCGGGAAGGCGGCCTGGAATGTGGCGTCGCGCGCCGCTTTGATGGTGCCCAGTGCGGAATCGCCCTCACAGAGGAACAACTCGGCACCCGACCCGCGGCCCGATTCCCGGCTGGGCAGCAGCTTCGGTGGTAGCGACAGATTCGTGCCCAGCCCTTTGGCTTTCGATGCCGCACGGGACCGGGCTTTGGCGCCTTCGGCGCTGCGCCGCGCGCGGGCGGCCTCCAGCGCCAGCTTCGTCCACAGGGAGACGGTGTCGCCGTTGGCGGGGTTGGCTGCCCAGATGGTGACGCTGCGCGCGACATCCGGGGCCATCGCTACGTTCAGCGACCGCGACGACACCGCGGTCTTGGCTTGGGAATCCCACGCCACGTCGGGAGCGCGGGTGTCGACCGCCAGGGCGGTGACCGCGGCGAAATCCTGTGCCTCCGGACCGTCTTCGCCTTTGGCCAGACCGAGGTCGCGGATTCGGGACGCGCGGTCGGCCAGGGCTTCGGAGAGCCCCTTCACCGCCGCCGTCAGGTGTGATCCGCCGTTCGGGGTGCGCACGGTGTTGCAGAACGCGGCCACGGTCGCTGGTTCGGCCGGGCCCGCGGTCAGCGACCAGCGGAACGGGGTCGGGCCGCGTCCGGTGGTGTACTCGCCGCGGCCCTCCACGACGGCGCGGACGTCGGGCAGCGGACTGCCGGCGGCGGTGCACATGAGGTCCAGCAGGGTGTCGGTGCCCCACGGGCCGCTGAACGGCTCGAGTAACGCGGGCGGAACTTCCTCGCCGGGCCAGCCGTCGTCGACGACCGTCAGGTGCACCCCGGGCGACATCCGCGCCGCGGCGTGCGCCCGCAGCAGTACCTCACCGATGTCCACGCTGGAATCCGGCACCACGGTCGGGTCGAAGAGGATGCGCACAGTGGTGCCGTGTGCATCGGGCTTGCGGTTGCCGGAGCCGCGCAGTTTCTGCGTGTCGGCGCGGGTGAACTCCGCGTCGGGGTCAAAGTCCTTGCCGTCGAACACCCCGGGGTAGCCGTGGCCGAAGCTTTGCAGGTAGGTCTTTCCGGCCCGGCGCACCGTCACGTCGGTGCGCGCCGAGATGAACACCGCTGCGGCGGCGCCGATCCCGTTCAGGCCGGCCCCCGTGCTGGCCGCGTCGGCGTGGGCGGAGAACTTGCCGCCGGCCCGCGCGGTGCCCAGTGTCTTGACGATGCCGTTCTTCCCGGTCACCGGGTCGGAGTCGACAGGCAGGCCGCGGCCGTCGTCGGCGACGCTGACCGATCCGTCGGCGTGCAAGGTGATCGTCACGGTGGATCCGCCGTGGCTGGGATCGGCGACCTCTTCGACCGCGTTGTCCACGAGCTCGCGCAGTGCGGTGTTGAGCACGTCGAGGCCCAGGTTCACCGCCGGCCGCAGGCGTGTGTGCTGGACATCGTCGAGTTCGGTGATGTCTGCGGCGTTGTAACTCACTGCTGGTCCTTTCCACCAGAGTCGCTGGCAGAGCGATCGGGCCTGGTCGCGGGGGGCTCACCCCGGCATGCGGGCTTTCTGCGATCGTCATCGTCGACAAGGTGTGCCGCAGGAATGGTAAGCGGGCATACCGACATCGCCGTGCATCCCTCCCGTTGTCCGTGGTGTGGCGAGATCCGCATCACTCCGGGGTCAGACCCGGGGTCTGTGAATCCGCGGCCGGTGAACAGCCAGGTCAGAAGACGCGATGGGTGGACTGCCGTCGATACTTCGTGGAGGTTGCAGTCGTGGTGTGCGTCACGAACCCGGCAATTCGGGGAGTGGTCCCCGCAAATGCGACGATGAGGCCATGACCGCAACGCTTGTCGCGAAGAACGTGGCCGGCGGATTCGCCCACCGCACCTTGTTCGAGGGGCTGGACCTGACCGTGGCACCCGGCGACGTCGTCGGGGTCGTGGGAGTCAACGGTGCGGGCAAGAGCACACTGCTGCGCATCCTCGCCGGAGAGCTCGAGCCGCTGGACGGTGTCGTGAGTCTCGCTCCGGTCGACGGTTTCGTCGGGTGGCTACCGCAGGAGCATGAGCGGGTACCGGGTGAGACCGTCGCCGCCTACATCGCGCGGCGTACCGGGTGCACCGAGGCGACCCTGGCGATGGAAGCTGCAGCCGAAGCCTTGGCGGACCCGGCAGCCGACGCCGACGCCTACTCCGTTGCGCTGGACCACTGGCTCGCCACCGGCGCCGCCGACCTCGATGAGCGGATGCCGGTGGTGCTGGCCGATCTCGGGTTCGACATCGACGAGGTGCGCCCGGATTCGACCCTGATGACCGCATTGTCGGGCGGGCAGGCGGCACGGGTCGGGCTTGCGGCACTGATGTTGTCGAGGTTCGACATCGTCCTGCTCGATGAGCCGACCAATGATCTCGACCTCGAAGGCCTGGCCCGGCTGGAGAACATCGTCTCTGACCTCCGCGGCGGCGTGGTGCTGGTCAGTCATGATCGGGAGTTCCTGGCCCGCACGGTAACCCGTGTCCTGGAACTGGATCTGGCACAGAACAGAACCACTGTCTACGGCGGCGGCTACGACAGCTACCTGGAAGAGCGGGAGGTCGCTCGCCGGCACCGCCGGGAAGAATACGACGAGTTCGCCGAGAAGAAGGCCGATCTCGTGGCGCGGGCACGGACCCAGCGGGAGTGGTCGAGCCAGGGTGTGCGCAACGCGATGCGCAAGGCGCCCGACAACGACAAGAACCGGCGACGGGCGCAATCGGAGTCCAGCGAGAAGCAGGCGCAGAAGGTGCGCCAGATGGAGAGCCGGATCGCCCGGCTGGAGGAGGTCGAGGAGCCTCGCAAGGAGTGGACCCTGCAGTTCACGATCGCTGCGGCGCCGCGGTCGAGTTCGGTGGTGGCGACGCTGGACAATGCGGTTGTGCGGCAAGGTGATTTCGCACTCGGTCCGGTGTCGCTGCAGGTGAACGCCGGCGAGCGGATCGGTATCACCGGCCCGAACGGGGCGGGGAAGTCGACGTTGCTGCGGCTGCTCCTCGGCCGTCGGCAACCTGACGACGGACGCGCAAGCATGGGCGCGAACGTCGCCATCGGTGAAATCGACCAGGCCCGAGCTGATTTCACCGGCACCGGACGGCTCATCGACCGATTCGAGCGGCACGTGCCGGACTGGCCGACGGCCGATGTTCGCACTCTGCTCGCGAAGTTCGGACTGAAGGCCGACCACGTGGAACGCGCGGTCGACGACCTGTCACCCGGCGAGCGAACCCGTGCCGGGCTGGCGCTGCTACAGGCGTGTGGCACCAATGTGCTGGTTCTCGATGAGCCGACGAACCATCTGGACCTGCCCGCCATCGAGCAGCTCGAGCAGGCGTTGGAGACCTATGACGGTGCCCTGCTTCTGGTGACGCATGACCGCCGGATGCTGCAGAACGTTCGCCTCGACCGATCGTGGCTGGTCGACAAGGGGCAAGTCACAGAGTTGTAGGAGCTAGCGCTCCACCGTGGCCAGGACGGTGTTGTTTGCGTCGACGATGTTGAGCTTTCGTAGCTTTGGCATCGGAATGGATGTCGCCCCTTGCACGACCCCTGCCCCGGTCGGCATTGCCGCCCAGGTGGCCGCCGGCTGCATCTGTCCGCCGTCGTCCATCGTCCGCAGTGTGAATACACCGTCGGTTGGTAGGTGGTCCAGGTCGAGCACGATGGCGGTCCCCCACGGCTTGGGCGTCAGGGTCACCGATCCAGAGGCTCCGGCGGCGGCTACCGAATGCATCGCAAAGGTGCCCGTACCCGGCGGAGCCGGCTCACTGCGCGGGATGACCAACACCAGTGCGACGGCCGCGATCGCCGCAGCGCACGCGCCCACGACCACCCGGCGGCGGACCCGGCGGTTCGCTGCCGCACGTCGTGCGGCGAGCATGTCGCGCAGCGCCAGTTCCGACTCGGCACGGTCGGCGGGTTCGGTTTCCAGGTCTACCGGGTCGATCTTGCTCAGGAGTGCCGGAAGGGGCGCGAAATCGGCGACTTGAGCGCGGCACTGCGCACATTCTCTGAGGTGCGCCTCGAACTGTCCGCGTTCCTCGGCGTCGAGTCCGCCGAGGATGTAGGCGCCCAGAAGGACATGAGGTTCGTCGATCACAGCAGCCCCATCTCGTCGAACACCGCCCGCAATGCGCGCACTGCGTAGTAACTGCGTGACTTCACGGTACCCACAGCAACATTGAGCCTATCCGCTGCTTCAGCCAGTGTGAGGTCATCGAAGTACAGCGCCTTGACCACCTCGCGATGTTCGGGGGACAACCGTTGCAGGGATTCACCGATGACGATCCGCTCCAGAGACTTGTTGACGGCATCAGCGCTGGGCAACGCGATATCGGTCTCGACGAGCACTTCGCCTCGCCGTGACCGTCGCCGCCATTGATCGACGATGACGTTGCGGGCAATCGTGAACAGGAAGGATCTGGGATTGCCGTCGTCTGTGTCGATCTGGTCGATGTTCTTCCATGCCCGGGCAAACGTCTCCTGCACGACGTCCTCACGGTGTTGTACATCGACGACGTGGCCGGCGACGAACCGTCGGACGGCATCGCCGTGAATGGTGTACAGCATGGTCAAGAGCTGATCGTCAGCCGCACGACCAAGCTGTTCGGCTGACGATCGGCGACGTCGTGGGCGGTTCAGCACGGCTCAGTACCGCGGGAGCCCGTCAGATTGCACGACGCCCCACTTGGAGTCGCCGAGTTGCTTTCCCACGCCGTTATGCTGCCCGGCCGTCTTGTCCTGGACGAACGTGTAGAGCGGGCGCGCATTCAAGGTCAACTGGCGGGTGCCGTCGGGACGTAGGTACACACCCAATACTCCATCAACCCCGGCCGCTTGCGCCGGTAGGGGGTCGGGGGCAATGACGGCCGGCCATTTCTGCAGGCAGCCCTCACCGCATCCGCTGCTTGCGGGAGTGTCGCCTTCGAACGCATACACCGTCATTCCTTCGGCGTCGACGATGATCTCGCCCAGGTCCGACGTCTGCTTCGCGGTGATCGGCGCCGGTGTGACCGGCTCCTCGGCGTGCGCGTAGCCCGCGGTGGCGAGTCCGACCACCATGCCGGCGGAAAACAGGCCCGCACCAACAGTTCTTCTCATCCGATTGATATCCACGGGCTTACGTACGCCGGCGCAGCTCGATAGGTTCATCGTTTCCGAAAGTCATTCGGCGCAACATGCCATCGCGCAGTGTCAGTGTGTGCAGAAGCACCGCTGACACGTGTGCGGCGATCAGCACGACCAGGCCGTAGGCCACGATCGAGTGGCCGTTACGAAGCAGGCCGTACAGGTCAGCGTCCACCGGGGCGATCGGTGGCAGCGGTACGCCGCCCAACACGACGGGGACTCCGCTCGCCGACAGCATCGCCCACCCCAGCAGCGGCTGCGCCAGCAGCAGCACGTACATGCCGAGCTCAGAGCCGATGACGGCGATGCGCTCGACCCGCCCGACCGTGGCAGGCAGGGCGGGCCCGCGATCAGTGAGCCTGTTGATCAGACGGACCACGAATACCAGGAACACCAGGGCACCGAGAGCTTTGTGCACGCTGAGCAGCACTGCGTAGTCCGCCAGAGAGTTGGCCAGGACGAACCCGACGAGCAGGGTGCTGAACACGAGCGCTGCGGCCAACCAGTGCAGGACACGGGTGCCGAGGGCGTAGCGGGAACCGGATTGTGGGGCCGAGGCGATCATCGCGCCACCTCCCCGGTCTCGACCTGTGGGGCCGCTCCGGCAACGCCGGCACGGCGGCGGAACGACGCCGCGTACACCGCCGAACGCGCAGGCAGCAGTGGGTCTTCCGAGGGCTCGATCCCATCCGGTAGCACCATGGGGTCGAAGTTGACGTCACGGGCGTTTCCGGCCGATTCCGTCGCTATCGAGTCGAGCACCACGGTCCCGGTGTCGATCGTGCGGCGATCCGCAGGCCATGCGCTGGTCGCATCGCGCACGTCGTCCTCCGGTTCACCGATCGTCACGAGAAACCGCCAGCGCAACGGGCCGGACCGGATATCGCGAATAGCGTTGTCGAACAGCCAGTTCGGGCCGGCCGGCGATGTGGAGGGTGGCTTCACCTCCTGCAGCGGGATCAGCGACCATCGCACCGGTATACGCTCACCCGCTGCGTTGACGAAGTAGAAGGCGTTGAGCCCGCGGAAGGTGCTGTCGGCAAAACCCGAGGTGGGGGGTTGCTGCTTGATCGTCGACATCGCCCTGGCGGTTTCGGGGTGGGCGGTCAAGAAACGGGCCATGGCGGCGGGATCCGGCTTCCCGGTATCAGGCACCGGTTTGGAAGCCAGCAAGCGGTCATAGAAACCCTGCACCGAATTGTCCTGGAATACCGGCAGGTTCAGCATTGCGGTCCGCCATTGCTGGCCACCGGGATATCCGATCGCCAACCCCAGGCCGCGTGGGGCCGCGGTGGTATCGGACACCGTGGGGTTGCCTCCCGGCACGGAGAACCGTCCGACCAGGGGAGTGCGGCCGACGCGGAAGACTGCGGCCGTGGTCACGTCGGCACCCGCACCGTTGCTGTCGAAGCAGCCACTGACCGCAACCCCCTTGGCGTGATTGAGGCGATAGCCGGGGTGGATCCCGGCGACCCGGTGGAACGCGTCGACGAATGCCTGAGGGGTCAGTCGCCGCTGTGATCCGAGCGGACCACGCGCGTACAGCACCGCGCCGAGGTCGGCAGCCAGGAACCCGCCGACGGCCGCGATCCCGACCAGGACGCTGCGCCGGCTGGGTGAAGTGCTGCGCCACGATGAGGGCACGATTGATTTCCGGTCCATTGGCGACCTTCCGAACTCGGTAGTTGGGGGCTGGTTTCCCGGAGGAATACGCCCACGGGACACCGAAGGTTCACCGCGGATCCGGCCATCCCATCTCCAGCGGAAACTGGCCCTCGATCAGATGACGCTTCAAGACTTTTCCCGTGGCGGTGCGCGGGAGCTGATCGACGAATGTCACGTCGCGCGGAATCGAGAAGCGGCTCAGTCGGTTCCGCACGTAGTTCTTGACGGTGTCTTCGTCGAGTGACGCCCCCTCGGTGCGGACCACGAAGGCCGCCAGACGCTGGCCGAACTCCGGATCTGGTACGCCGACCACCGCCACATCGGCGACCTGTGGCAGGACGGCGAGAGCTTCTTCGACCGGCCGGGGAAAAACGTTCTCGCCGCCGGAGATGATCATGTCGTCGTCCCGTCCGGCGACGAACAGACGTCCGCTGGCATCGAGGTACCCGAGATCGCCGGTGTCCATCAGCCTGTCCTCGACGGCAGGCGACGTCGCGTTCGTGTAGCCGTCGAACAGCATGTCGTTGCCGACGAAGATGCGACCGACGGCGCCGGCCGGCGCGATGTTGCCGCGGTTGTCGAGGATGGCGACGCGGGTACCGAGCGGCGGCCGGCCCGCCGTGGTGGGGGCGACGCGCAGGTCGGCGGGATCGGCGATCGTCGCCCAGGACACCTCGGTGGATCCGTAGAAGTTGTAGAGAACGTCGCCGAAGGTTTCCATGAACTTGGTGACGGCCGCGCCCGGAATCGGCGACCCGCTGCTGGCCACCACCTTCAGCGACGACGTGTCGTATCTGCTGACCACTGCGGCCGGCAACTCGAGAATGCGCTGCAACATCACCGGAACCAGGATCACCACGGTGCAGCGTTGGCGCTCAATGGCTTTGAGGCATTCTTCGGCGTCGAACCGTTCCATCAGCACCACCGTTGCCAGCAGCGGGGTGCTCACCTGCAGCGCGGCGAGACCCCAGGTGTGAAACAGCGGCGCGCACAGCAGCATCACTTCGCCACGGTGCAGCGGCATGCGCGACAACATCGCCGCGATGGCGCCGAAGCCGGGCGGCGTGGGCCGTCGGGCACCCTTGGGCGTGCCGGTGGTGCCCGAGGTGAGAGCCACCAGCTTGCCGGGTTGTTTCGGTGGCGCCACCGGTGCGGCGCCGGTGCCGGTGGAAATGAGATCGTCCAGCGAGCGCCAGTGCCGCGTAGCTGAATTCGCGTGTATCGAAATTCGCGGGATATCCGCGGAGACGTACCGAACCTCCGGTTCGAAGTCGCCGTCGACGAATATGGCGTCGACGCCGTGGCGGTTGACGATCTCTTCGATCGCGCGGGCAGCAAGGCCGGTGTTGAGCAACACCAGGTCTGCACCCAGCTTGCTCGATGCCACCATGCACTCGACCATCGCCGAGTGGTTGCGGGCGAGAACCGCGAACGTGCTGTCGCTGGTGAAACCGATTACGGCAAGGCCCGATGCCAAGCGTGTGGTGCGCTCGGCCACGTCCGCGTAGGTCGACGTCCCGTCCCCGTCGATCGACGCTGTTGTGCGCGGTGATCGCACGGCTGCGGCGGTGAGGCCGCCGGCGAGCGTGAATCCCCATTTGGCGAGCGAATTGAGTTGGCGAAGGCCGCGATCGGGTCGAGACGCGCGCACCACTCCGCTGGTGATCATGGTCTTCAACACGTTGAGTTGCAGAGATCGCCCATCGCCCATGTTGACCAGCTGCGAGGACGGCTTGCCTTCGAGGTGGTCCGAGATTCGCTGCAGCCCTTCACGGATCCAGCTCTCGACAGCGTTGTCGCTGGCTTTTGCGATGTCGGGGTGGAGCGTGCCGACCGCGAAGATCCTCAATGCGATCCGAGCACCGCCTCCTTCGGGAGTCAGGCGGATCGAGGCGAAACAACGCCCAGTCTCCGTTGCATCAAGGCGCAACTCCATGCCCGACAGGCGGACCGTCCGGCGCATCTCGTGAACGACGACGGCACCGCGGGAGGTGGACAGACGGACCTCGAAGAGCTGCGGGTCGCCGGCAGCCTGCTCGCACGACCCGATGCCACGAAAGAACCGTGGGTACAGATCCGGTGCCGCCAGGATGGGCCAGATATCCGGACATGGGTGATCGAGCGTTGTGTCGACGGCGATCACGTCTCGTGCCACGGTGGTTCTGCCAGGGTTTCGGTAGTTAGCTGCGACTAGCCATTGTGGTTCATCTGTCCCCGGTACGGACCTGTTTCGCGAACGAACCCGAATGTAACCAATCCCCGGGGGTGGAGTTGGGCCGGATCCGTGGATACGCTTCGGTCCGTGACGCGATCTGCCTCACGGCGCGAAGTGCTCAGGTATGCGGCGCTGTTCGCGCCGGCATTGGCCGTGCCGGGAGCGCTGGCCGCGTCGGCCGGCACGCCGACGGCATCTGCCGATGGCCTGCAACTCGTCGATTTCGCCGACCGGTTGGTCCAGCCCGAGCAGATCAAGTCCGCGGGCTTCGGCGGCGCGCTGGTCTACGTCTCCGAACTGCGGCCCGGAGCCACGTTCGATTTCAAACCGGTCAACCGGGACTACGCGGACCGCCTGCGGGCGGCGGGCCTTCAGATCGTCAGTTGCTATCAGTTCGGCAAGCCGGGCTGGCCGACGCCGTCGGACTTCACCCGCGGCTACGACGGGGGAGTGGCTGATGCGCAGACGGCGCTGGGGCTGCACACGGCGGCCGGGGGCCCGGCGACGGCTCCGATCTTCTTCAGCGTCGATGAGGATATCGATGCCTCAACGTGGAAAAGCCAGGCAGTCCAATGGTTTCGGGGCATCAACTCGGTCCTGGGCGCCGCCCGTACCGGAATCTACGGTGGCCGCCGTCAGTGCGGGTGGGCCATCGCCGACGGTGTCGTCGGATCCTCGACCAGCCCGGGCTATCGGTGGGCCTGGCAGACCAAGGCATGGTCACGTGGGGAGCGTGAACCGGCCGCCGTACTGTTCCAGAGGGAAGTCGTCACCGCGTCCGATCCGGGCTTCGTGATCGACGGCATCCATGTTGACGTGAACGATGTTCTCGCTGCCGATTACGGCCAATGGGATCTCGCCAGATAGGAGTCACTGCCATGAGCAACACCGACATGCTGGACGCTGCCGCAGCCACGGGAACGGCGATGGAGCAGGCGGTAGCGATCTTCATGCTGCATCCGGAGAACTTCGGTGCCAGTGTTGCCGCCGGCTACGAGAACCCGTTGGCGGGCTACGTGGCCGGCCGCGGCGGAGTGCTGGGCGAGGCGACGGGCGCCACCGTCAGTGCGGTCTTCGCGGTGTTCGAACCGAACGGGTTGGCTGCGATGTGGGACGAGGGCATTGCGGTGCGCGGTGCTGCCGGTGCGGCGCAACAGTATTGGGATCAGGCCGCGGAGTTCGGGCGTAAGTACCTGTCCGGTGCCCAGGGGCTGGACCGCATCGCCGCCTTGGGAGAGAAGCTCATCGCTGCGGCGCCGATCGCGGGGCTGCCGCTGTACGCCGGGTGGCGTGCGATGCCGTTGGACGAGGATCCCGCCGCGCGGGCGTTGCAGGTGATGTTCGTGCTCCGCGAACTGCGCGCCGGTGTGCACTTCAACGCGCTCACGATCTCGGGCATCGCACCGGTTGAGGCGCACATGCTCAACAAGGGTCCGCAGTACACCACGATGTTCGGTTGGCCCGAACCGTTCGCCGACGGCGCAGACAAGAAGGACCGTTACGCCGAGATCGAGCAGGCGACCAACCGGCGAATGGCCGAGATCTTCGCGGCCGCTCTCGATCCGGCCGAGGCGCAGGAGCTGGCCGAGCTGAGCACGGGCGCGCTGGCCTCGTTGAAGGCGAACGTCCCAGGCTGAACGGACTGAACCGTGCGGCTGGGCCCGGAGGAACGCGAGCGGGTGTTCGCAGCGGTGGCCGACGAGCGCCGGTCGATCGCCACACTGGTCGAAGGGCTGGACGAAGACCAGCTGGCCACGCCGAGCCTGTGCGCCGGCTGGGACGTCAAAACCGTTGCGGCACATCTGGTCAGCGATTTCACCGATGGGTTCTGGGGCTTTCTGGCCAGCGGTCTTCGGCACGGCAGCATCGACCGCGGGATCGACGCGCTGGCCCGTCGCCGCGCGCAAGCGTCTGCGGCTGAAATAGCTGAGACACTGCGCGGCCGGGCCGGCCACAGACTGAGCCCACCGGTCACAGGTCCGCTGTCAGGCCTGACCGACGTGTTGGTACACGGTGCCGACATGCGGTTACCACTGGGGCTTCCGCATCACCCGGATCCGCAGCATGTCGCGCGGGTGCTCGATTTCCTCACCAGCCGAACGCAGCTCGGTTTCTTCCCGCACCGGCGCCTGCGGGGTATCGCGTTGCACGACGCGGACACCGGGCGGACATGGGGTGACGGCCAGGTCATCACCGGTCCGGGCGTCGCGCTGATGCTGGCGGTGTGCGGACGCACCGTCGCGTTCGACCGTCTCGCGGGCCCGGGACTTCCCGTGCTGCGCTCGCGCCTGCACCTGTCGGATTGAGCTCTCTACCACGCATTTCGTCGCGTTTTCATCCGGCAGCCGAGGTTTGCTCCTTAAGCTGACCACGACCACCAAATCCTGTGGCCATTCGAAACGTCGAAGGGCCTGGACGATGACAGCTGCCAATAGGTTTCCGACACGTGTGCCGCGGTCACGTGTTCGATGGCCTTGGGAAAAGGGCCGGGTCGTCGGGTGGCCGAAGGTTGCATTCGTCAACTTCGGGAGGCAGCGGCGATGACAAGAGTATTCCGGAAGGTCTGGCTACCGATCGCCATCATGGTTGCCCTGACAGTGGGTGTGCTCACGGTGTCGCACCTGCGGACCATTTTCGGTGCCCATCCGGTGCTGGTGACACCGATCGGCGCGGACACCGCGGAGAAATTCAATCCCAAGGTCGTCACCTATGAGGTGTTCGGCTCGAGCTCCACGGCGGTGATCAATTACAAGGACCTTGACGGCAATCCGCAGCGCGCCGGAACCGTGGGTCTGCCCTGGACCTTGACGTTGACGACCACCGCACCATCGGCGTCGCCGAACATCCTGGCCCAAACCGACGGTGACAGCATCGGCTGCCGGATCACCGTCGATGACGTGGTCAAGGACGAACGGACCTCCTCCGGTGTGAATGCACAGACCTTCTGCTTGGTGAAGGCAGCATGAGCGCGCCGGTGGACGACGCTCCGACCGAGGCGATTCCGGGTCCGCGTCATACCGCACACCCGTCGATCCCCAGGTTCATCCGGATTTTCGCCGTGCCGATCATCCTGATCTGGATCGCCCTCATCGCCATGCTCAACATCGTTGTGCCACAACTTGAAGAAGTGGGCAAGATGCGCTCGGTGTCGATGAGTCCCAACGACGCCCCGTCGATGATCGCGATCAAACGCATCGGCACGAAGTTCGACGAATACAGCAGCAGTAGCTCGGTCATGCTCGTGATCGAGGGCCAGGACAAGTTGGGCGCCGACGCGCACGCCTATTACGATCAGATGGTCCGTGACCTGCGTGCCGACACGAAACACGTGCAGCATGTGCAGGACCTGTGGGGTGATTCATTCACCGCGGCAGGCGCTCAGAGCGTCGACGGCAAGGCCGCTTACGTCCAGGTCTATCTGGCCGGCGATCAGGGTGAGGCACTGGCCAACGAATCGGTGGACGCCGTTCGTGCCATCGCCGAGAACACCCCGGCGCCACCGGGAGTCAAGGCGTACGTGACCGGTGCCGCGGCGACGAGTTCCGATCAGAACAGGATCGGCGACGAGAGCATGCAGATGATCGAGTTCGTGACCATCGGCGTCATCGTCGTCATGCTGTTGGTGATCTACCGCTCCGTCGTCACGACCATCGTCCTGTTCTCTCTGGTGATCTTCGGACTGTTGGGTGCACGCGGGATCGTGGCATTCTTGGGTTACCACAATGTCTTTGGCCTCACGACCTTCGCGACCAACATGGTGGTGACCTTGGCCATCGCCGCGGTCACCGACTACGGGATCTTCCTGATCGGCCGATACCACGAGGCGCGCCGAGCAGGTGAGGATCGAGAATCGGCGTACTACACCATGTTTCACGGGACCGCGCACGTGGTACTGGCCTCCGGCCTGACCATCGCGGGCGCCACCTTCTGCTTGCACTTCACCCGGCTGCCCTACTTCCAGACCATGGGCTACCCCTTGGCCGTCGGCATGGCGTTCGTTGTCGCAGTGGCCCTGACGTTGGGAACCGCGATCATCTCGGTGGTCACGCGCTTCGGCAACGTGCTGGAACCCAAGGGAGCGACAAAGTCCCGAGGGTGGCGGCGGGTGGGCACCGCGACTGTCCGCTGGCCCGGCCCACTTCTGGTGCTCGCAGTTCTGGCGTCCCTGATCGGTCTGCTCGCGCTGCCCGGGTACCACACCATCTACAACGACCGGATCTATCTGCCCCATGATGCCTCGGCGAATGTCGGTTACGCCGCCGCGACCAGACATTTCTCCGAAGCCAGGATGAATCCGGATGTGATGATGGTCGAGACCGACCACGACATGCGAAATCCGGCCGACTTCCTGGTGATCAACAAGATCGCGAAGGCGTTGGCGCAGGTGCCGGGTATCGCCCAGGTGCAGACCATCACCCGACCCGATGGCAAGCCGATCGAACACTCGACGATCCCGTACACGCTCAGCCAGAGCGGTACCGGCCAGATCATGGGCAACGACTACCAGCAGGGCGTCATCGCCAACATCCTGGCCCAGGCCGGCGAGATGCAGACCTCCATCGACACCATGGAGAAGATGCAGTCCATCACCCAGCAGATGGCCGCGGTCACCCACAGCATGGTGTTGAAGACCAAGAAGACGTCGACGGATACCAATGAGATTCGCGACCACATCGCCGACTTCGATGACTTCTTCCGGCCGATCCGCAACTACTTCTACTGGGAGCCGCACTGTTTCGACATCCCCATCTGTTGGTCGCTGCGGTCGATATTCGACACTCTCGACGGAATCAGCACGGTGTCTGACGACCTTCAGGATCTAGTACCAGACCTGGAGCGCCTGGACGCCCTGATGCCGCAGTTGGTTGCATTGATGCCGTCGATGATCCAGTCGATGAAGAACCAGAAGCAGATGATGCTCAACCAGTATCAGGTGCAGAAGACCCAGCAGGACCAGACGATGGCCCAGCAAAAGGACAGCACCGCGATGGGGGAGGCGTTCGACAAAGCCCAGAACGACGACTCGTTCTACCTACCGCCGGAGGCATTCGAAACCGATGACTTCCAGCGGGGCATGAAACTGATGATGTCGCCGGACGGAAAAGCCGTGCGGTTCACCATCATTCACCAAGGTGACCCGCTGACCCCGGAGGGGACGGCCCGTGCCGATGCGCTCAAAGCCGCTGCGGCCGCGGCGATCAGGGGAACGCCGTTCGAGGGATCCTCGATCTACCTGGGCGGTAGCGCAGCCATGTTCAAGGACATGCAGCAGGGCGCCAACTACGACCTGCTCATCGCGGCGACGGCCGCGCTCCTGTTGATCCTCGTCATCATGATGATCCTCACCCGGGCCTTGGTGGCGGCAGCCGTCATCGTCGGCACCGTGGTGATCAGCTTGGCCACTGCCTTCGGGCTCTCGGTGGTGCTCTGGCAACACATCGTCGGCATCCCGCTGCACTGGATGGTGCTGCCGATGGCGGTCATCGTGCTGGTGGCCGTGGGTGCGGACTACAACCTGCTGCTGGTCTCGCGAATGAAGGAGGAGATCCACGCCGGGTTGAAGACCGGCACCATCCGCGCCATGGGCGCCAGCGGCCCGGTGGTCACCGCGGCCGGTCTGGTGTTCGCCTTCACCATGGCGTCGATGTCGGTCAGCAGCCTGATCGTCATCGGCCAGGTCGGCACGACAATCGGCCTCGGCTTGCTGTTCGACACGTTCGTGATCCGGGCGCTGATGACGCCGTCCATCGCCACCCTGCTCGGGCGGTGGTTCTGGTGGCCCCAGCGGGTGCGTCCTCGTCCGCCGCGCTCGCCGTGGCCCAAGCCGATCCAGCGCGATCCGGCCGAGGTGGCGTCGTGAGGCGGCTTCAGCGGGTCAGCTGAAGCGGATGTTCATCGTCGCCAGGCCGAAGATCTTCTTGCCGTCGGCCTTTGCGGCGACGATGACGACACCGGTGCGGGTTTCCGGGTCAAGCGACTTGATCTTGCCGCTGAACTCGATGTCGGCGCCCTCTTTGGCTGACACGATCGCGGGCTGGGACAGCCGCACGGCGTAGCGGGTCACTGCCCCCGGATCGCCCGACCAGGTGGAGACGAATCCGGCACCCAGGCCCATGGTGAGCATTCCGTGTGCGATCACATCGGGCAGCCCGGCCAGCTTGGCGATGTCCTCGTCCCAGTGGATCGGGTTGGCATCGCCGGCCACGCCGGCATAGTTCACCAGGTCGCCGCGGGACAGCCGGGTGTGGTGCACGCCGATCTCGTCGCCGACCTTCAGGTCATCGAAGGACGGGGTGCCCGGGGTGCGGGTGGTGCTCTCGGCGATCCGGATCTCGCCCTCGGGGCGGACGGTCTTCTCGTACTCGTCGTCGCCTACTCCGAAGATGTCGACGTCGTGCATCATCGCCCGTTGGACGGCGGTCTTGATCTCCGGATTGAGATCTTCGGCGGTGACGCCGACGACGGTGGTGTGCAGGGTGTGCACGCGCTCGCCGGCCCGGTCCGTGAAGGTGTTGGTGACGGTGATCATGTCCCGACCGGCGATCCGGCGGACCGACGTCAGCTCGACGTCGACATGCAGCTCGTCGCCGGCGACGATCGGGCGGTGCTGCTCGAAGACCTCTTCGGTCTGCAGGTAGGTGTCATAACCGACGACGATCGACTCGAACATGCGCCGGTTGCAGGCCATGGCCGGGGTCGAGGTGAAGGTCAGCGGCGCGACCAGGCCCGAGTAGCCCAGCTTCGCGGCGGCGTCGACGTCCCAGTGTGCGGGGTTGTAGTCCTGCACGGCACGGGCGTACTCGCGGACCTTCTCGCGGCCGACCAGGTAGAGGCCGTCTGCCTCGTAGTAGTGGCCGACGCGGGCTTCGAGCGCCGATGCTTCTGGTGCTGCGGTCATGAATTTGCTCAACTTTTCTATCGGCCCGTTCGCTGAAGCCGACGAAAGCACACTAACGTCTGACCGCCATTACGCGTACAACCGGCAGCGCTCGATGAGAATCCGGGCCGGCCGTTCGTGGCGAATGATCAACTGCCGATTGCCGGCCGCGATCAGCGGATATGGTGCGGCCATGCCCGACCTCAGTAACTCCGAGCTCGTGTCTGCCTACGCCGCCCAGTTCAACCAGTCGGTGCTCAATGGGCACGCAGTGGCCTCGCCGCTGGGCCTGTGGCTGTTGTTGGCGTTGGTCGGCCCGGCGACCGCGGAAGAGTTGCGGCGCGATCTCGAGGCGGCGCTCGGTACGACGGTCGACGATGCCGCCGCGCGGGCCGGCGCTCTGTTGAGTGAGCCGCACCCGGCGGTGTCTGCCCTCGCCGCGGTGTGGGACCGCGAGTTGGGGCCGGCGTTCGACGAATGGGCGCGCACCCTGCCCGATGTCGTGGAGCGGGGACCGGTCCCGGAGCAGGCGCAGGCCAATGCCTGGGCGCGGTCCCAGACGAACGGATTGATCGACCAATTCCCGCTCCAGCTCAACGAATTGACCAGGCTGGTACTGGCTTCCGCGCTCGCCACCGATATCGGCTGGGCGCAACCGCTGGGCACCACGAATGAGTTGGGCGGGCCCTTCGGTGAACAGATCAGCACGGCATTGACGTTCCGGGACGGAATCCAGCTGGTGGTCGACACCGAGGCCGCCGGGCTGGTCGCGGTGGCGGCACCGCCCTCGTCGTCGTCGCTCGATGTCTTCAGCGTGATCGCCGCGCCCGAGGTGGTGCCCCACGATGTGGACACCGCAGCGCATCAGGTGGCGGCGATGCTGCGGGGTGACGGATGCGCGGCGCGTCGTGTCCCGGTCGAGGAACTGGCTGACGGGCATGCGTGGACGGTGAACGAGCGGCACGAGCGCAGGGTGGGAGGCCCCGACGTTCACGCGGAGTGGAGCACGTACCTGCCGGCCTGGTCGGCGACGAGTGACCACGATCTCGAGAACGCACCCGGTGTGGGTCCGGTGTTCGGCGCGCTCCGCGGCTTCGCGCGGCCCGAGGACCTACCGGTGGAGTTCAGCGCCCGGCAGTCGGCCGTCGCCGCCTATACGCGAGAAGGTTTCAAGGCGGCTGCGGTGACGGCGATCGACATGCGCGCCGGATCGGTGCCGCGGTTCCGCGAGGTGTTGGTGCGCCGGATCGAGATCCGCTTCAACCGCCCGTTCGCAGTGCTGGCCTGCGCGGACCGCTATGACGGGCCGGAGGCCTGGCGTGGAGTGCCGGTATTCAGCGCGTGGGTCACCGAGCCGCAGGACACCGTCATCGACGAGGCCGGCCCGCCGCGGCCAGTCGCTGTTCGATGACGGCCAGTGCCCGGTCCGCCCAGTCGAGGTTCTCTTCCTCGAACCGGATTCCGCGCAGCAATGTCAGATAGGGGCCGATGCGCTCGGCCTCGGCCAGGTACGCGGCTTCGGTGCGACCGGCCAGCAGGAGGTCTTGCACGCGGCGGTAACGCGCGAGTTTGGCGGTGGCCCATTGCCGGCGTTCGGTGAGCGCGTCGCGGACCGCTTCGATATTGCCGGAATCCACTGCCTGGACCTGAACGAGGAGATCTTCGCGGATCGCGCCGGGCTTCGGCGGCACCTCGGTGAACTCGAGCAATGCCTGCCGGCCCGCGTCGGTCAGTGAGTAGAGGCGCTTGTTCGGTCGCCGGTCCTGCTCGACGAGCCGGGCGGCGATGAGACCGTCGGCGGCCATGCGGTCCAGTTCGCGGTAGAGCTGCTGAGGGGTGGCCATCCAGAAGTTGGCGACCGACGCGTCGAACCCTTTGGCCAGGTCATAGCCGGATGCCTCGCCGTCGAGCAGCGCGGCCAGGACTGCGTCGCGTAACGCCATGAGCAGATGCTAGCAGCGAAGTGATTATTCAAAATGTTGACTATTGAAAGCTGTCGCGCCTAGCATCGCCGCTAGTTGATGAATCGGGTATTGGAGGTGGCATATGCATCCGTTCAGGAAGGCAGTGGAGGCCCGCGACGAGGCCGCGATCGAGGCGCTGTTGGCCGACGACGTGGTGTTCACCAGCCCGGTGGCGTTCAAGCCGTACCCGGGCAAGCCGATCACGGCAGCGATCCTGCGTGCGGTCATGCGGGTCTTCGAGGACTTCCGGTACGTCCGGGAGATCGCCGACGCCTCGGGGCAGGATCATGCGCTGGTCTTCGAGGCCACGGTGGACGGCAAGAAGATCACCGGATGCGACTTCCTGCATCACGATGCCGACGGCAAGATCGATGACTTCATGGTGATGGTCCGGCCGCTGTCGGGTGCGACCGCCCTGTCCGAGGCCATGGCCGCGCAGTTCGAGCGGATCAAACAAGAAGCCGCAGAACAGATTCAGCGAGAGTCCGCTCAGGCCTGATCAGCGGCTCGCCGCTCCGGCTTGATCAGGGCCTGATCAGCGTCCCCGCGTCCGAGGCCGCTTTCTTCAGTTCCGGAATCGTCATGCCGGCGTAGTCGGCATTGACCGGGCCCGCCGCGGTCCCCAGCCACGGCACGACGCCGGGATCCGGGGTGACACCCAGGTGGTAGGCCTGGATGCCGGGCAGGTGGTACTGGAGGAAGTTGCCCAGCATGTCGACGAGGAAGATCACGCTGCGGATGGGGCCGGTGCCCCACAGCGCCGCGGCGTTGATCAACGGCGTTGCAGCGGCAGGATCACCGATCATCACGATCGAGCCGTAGTGCGGCTTGCTGCCGCCGCCGGGCACGTACTCAGGCATGAACGGTTGTAGCCCGGGTATATCGGTGGAGAAGTAGGCCGCGGTATCGCCGTAGGTGAGGACGTTGACGAACCCGGAGTCAGCCCCGTTGCCCGGCACCGTGGTGTTGAGACCGGGGCTCTCGAAACCGACGCCGCCCAGGCCTGTCTGCTGGGCCACGTACGCGGCTTCCCAGCCACCGAGTGAGTGGCCGGTGACGAAGATGTCCTCCTTGCGGTAGCCCTGCGCGATGGCGGCGGCCTCCACCTCCCGCTCGAAGGCCACCGAATCGGTGAAGGCCCACGGCGTGGTGTCGGTGAAGATCACCTGCGTATCGGCGATCACCTGGGAGACGGCGATCAGCGGATTGTGCAGCAGGTTCGTGCCACCCGTGGTGCCCTGGTAGGCGATGATGATCTGGCCGTCGGGCGTCACCCATGCTTTGGCGGACATTCCCGACAGCACGTTGGTCGATTCCATCTGCTTGCCGTTGACCACGAACGGTTTCAGGTCGCCCGGGGTGCCGCCGAATACATACGCGGCGGTCGCGGCATTGAGGAACTGTGACACCGTCGGGGTCTTGCCGGTCGTGGGCCCGTCGTAGGTCATGGTCGGCGGCACCGGTTGCGCCGCAGGCGTTTTGGTCAGTCCCAGCTGTCCTTCGATCTCCCGGAACGCCGCGAAGATCGCATCGTTGATCGGTGCGAAGTTGATCGGGCTCTTCGGGCCGTTGGCCGACACGGTGATGTCCAGCACCTGCAGGACCGTGTTGACGATGCGGCCGGGCAACTCGGCGATCTTGGCGATCGGCGACAACGGCTCCGGGGGTTTCGGAGTCGTCTTGGTGGTGCTGGATACCGCGGCGACCTTCGCCGTCAGGGGGATTTCGTTCGCGGCGACCTTCGGGGCGGCTTGGATGACCGCAGTGATTTCCGGGAGGGTCGCCGTGCGTTCCGGCGCCGGAGCCGGCGACAGGGCGGAGCCGACGTCCTCGCGGTCGGTGACGGCTGACGGGGCGATCGCCGCCGGGCGCTTCGCCGTCACGCGGGGTGTGAAGTCGGACTTGGCCAAGCGCGTGCCATCGATCCGCAGGGGTGCGGCCGTCTTGATGTTACGGAGTTTCCCGCGGACGATGTCGGCGATCGACTCCGGCTGCGGCGCTGTGGAAGTCGGCTGTGCGGCGGGGGAGTTGACGTCATCGTTCGACGGCGTCGGGTCAGGAGCTGTCTTGCCGGCAGTGTCGGAGGCGTCGGTCTTCGCGGGCGACGAGGGCCGGTTCGGACGTGTGCCACGCCGGTCGGTCGGCTTCTTGGGTCCGTGGCCGGTTCCCGTACTCGAGTGACTCGACGTCTGGCCCGATGAGGTCGATGAACCGGTCGTGCCGGGGTCCGCCCATGCCACCGGGTGGGCACTGGCGCCTGCGATGCCGATGCCGATGGCCACGACCGACAGGCCGTACCGCAGTGGTATGCGGCCGGCGTTCTCCGGGCAGCGCGAACTGTTCACCATTACCGATGTCCCCCTTGACATTCCGCGGAAGTGTCCGGACCGCCGCCAACGGGAATGTCAGCCGTCGCGAACACACGCCGGCCCAATATATGACAACGTGCGATGGCAGTCTTGGTTTTTGCGGCCAATGTGACGGCCCGGCGTCGTAGTCTCAGGTATGCGGTTCAGGGGTCTTGCCGGGGTGAGTGTCGTTGTTGTCTTGGCTGCCGCGGTGGCCACAGGATGCACTACGACCGCGGGTACACCCGTGGCGAAGACGACGAGCGCCACGGTGTCCGAGCCTCCCCGGGCGGCGGAGTCTCCCAAGGCGGCCGAGCCAACCGGAGCGCCCGTGGGCTCGGCGGTCATGAAGGTGACCGGCGGCAGTGTCCCGGTGACCATCCGCTACCGGATCAACGGCGGTACGGAGCAGACCGAGACGAACGTGACGCTTCCGTGGGAGAAGCAGTACTCCGTCTTCGACAAACTGGAATCGGAGGTTGCCGCGGACGGCGGGAGTGCCGCGCTGACCTGCACGATCATGATGGATGGCGACAAACTCGTGTCGTTCAAGACCGAGGTGAAGCCGGTGTGCAACTTCTCCTACTGGGGTTAGGATCTGCCGGCTCACGGTTGGCTGAGTTCTTCAAGCGAAAAGTCCGGTGCCGCAGGTTCATCGGTTCGTACCTTGCCGGCGGCAGGAGCTTCACGCTGCTCGCCTGAGGCGCGAACCTCTTGACAACATACAACCGATTGGTTGTATGTTGGTTTGGTGACCGAGAGCGATGAGGACCGGGCTGACGCCCTGTTCCACGCGCTCGCCGACCGGACCAGGCGGGACATCATGCGCCGGGTCCTGGCGGGGGAGCACTCGGTCTCGGTGCTTGCGGCGAAGTACGACATGAGCTTCGCCGCGGTGCAGAAGCACGTCGCCGTGCTGGAGAAGGCCGGGCTGATCACCAAGCGACGCAACGGTCGTGAGCAGCTGGCCAGCGGTGACGTGCAGGCAGTGCGGTCCGTTGCGTCCATGTTGACTGAGCTGGAACAGGTTTGGCGTGGCCGCATCGCACGCATCGATGAACTGATCGCATCCGATCCCCAGGAGGACTGAACCATGCCCGTGACCGATGTCCAACACGACCTCGACCGCCGAACACAACGGCGGCACGCGCGCGGTCTACGTGAGCACCTACTCCTCCGCCGAAGCGCTTCAGCAGGTGCTGGACATGGGCGTGGTCGAGGGCGCTTCGTCGGCGATCAACCAGATCGACGAGCTGATCGCGTCCTGATTCCCGCGCGGCCCCTCTGACGCCGCGGCGCGGGCGCCCGGTTTACCGGTGCCGTCCGGCCGTGGCGGCCACGGGACGTGACTCGGCCGCGCTCTCCTCGGCGTTGCGATCAGGTGCCAGCATCACGGCGGTGATCGGCACGACGAGTGCGAGCAGGCCGATCACGAAGACGGGGAACAGGAACGAGAACACCTCGGGCCCAGCGGGAACCGGCATCGTGTGATCGACAGTCACTCGCACTGCGGCCATGCCGGTGTAGTGCATGCCGACGACGGCGACGCCCATGACCAGGCCGGCGACGAAACGCAGTCCGCGTGATTCGAGGACGAGTGTGAACCACAGCGCGGCGGTGGCCGCGACCACGGCTATCACGAACGAGAGGACGACAAGGGTGGTGTCGTAGGTCATCGTGCCCTGCATCTGCACTGCCCACATGCCGGTGTAGTGCATGACCGCGACCGCCAGGCCGGTGATCACACCGCCGGCCAGCAGGCGGCGCAGATCGAAGTCCCGGCCGATGGTGATCAGCCCGACGAACACCGCGACGATCGCGATCACGGCCGACGCGACCGTCCAGCCCAGGTGGTACCGGACCATGCTGCTGGGGATCGCGAAGCCGAGCATCGCGATGAAGTGCATGAGCCAGATGCCAACCCCGCCAATGGCGATCGAGGCCATGAGCAGCCAGCGCAGCCGATCGCGTCCACTGGTTGCGGTGGCGCCGCAACGAGTGCAGGCCAGGCCGACGACCGAGCCGGTCACCGAGACGATGTACGCCAGGAACAGCAGCCAGAGGCCCATGTCGAAGTGATGTACTTGGTGGTTCATGACGGGTTCCTCGAGACTGTGAGACTGACGGGCGGTGGATCTAGGAGGCTGTCGACGGAAGGCGTTCCAGTGCGAACGAGGTGATGGCGATCAACGCGTTCTTCGCCGAATCACGGTCCCGTGCATCGACATTGATGATCGGGACATTGGGGGACACCGACATCGCCTCGCGCAGTTCTTCGATGCTGTGGGTCGGGGAGTCGTCGAACTCGTTGACGGCGATCAGGAACGGCAGGCTGCGGGCCTCGAAGAAGTCGACGGCCGCGAAGCTGTCCTCGAGCCTGCGGGTGTCGACGAGCACCACGGCGCCGATCGCACCGTGGACCAGGTCGTCCCACATGAACCAGAAGCGCCGTTGCCCGGGTGTGCCGAACAGGTACAGCACGAGATCGTCGGCGATCGTGATCCGGCCGAAATCCATGGCGACCGTGGTGGTTTCCTTGCCGGGGATCGCCTCGATGTCGTCGTGGCCCTGCGAGGCGTTCGTGACCAGGGCCTCGGTGCGCAACGGCACGATCTCCGACACGGCGCCGACGAACGTGGTCTTGCCGACGCCGAAGCCGCCGGCAATCACGATCTTCGTCGACGACACCGTGGGGCCGGAGTCAGAGTGCGCGTAAACCACTGAGGGTCCTTTCGATCAGTAGGCGCCGTTCTGCAACGGTCGAGCGGTCGGTCAGGGTCGCGTGAACACGAAGGTGGCCGCTGTCCACCAGGTCGCTCACCAGCACCCGGGTCACCCCGATGGGTAGGCCGGCATAGGCCGAGATCTCGGCGATCGACGGCCGGGTGTCGCACAACCGGACGATCACGGCGGGGATGTCGCCCGGCGCGCAGTCGAGCTCACCGGATGACAGCAGGGCCTCCACCGGAGCCTCGATCGGCACCTCGACCCGCGCCCGGGTTCGTCCACCGGTCAGGGTGTACGGCCGCACGCGACTGGCGGACCGCTTCTGCTCGGGTCTGTCCATACTCAGGGTCATCGAGCTCCGGGCGTGGCGCGCGGCGTCGCCTCGACGGTCTTGCCGACCCGGTCGACCAGCAACGCCATCTCGTACCCGACCTGCCCGATGTCGCACGAGGTCGAGGCCAGGGTGGCCAGATATGAGCCGTTGCCGACGCCCATCAACAGCAGGAACCCGTCGTCCATCTCGACGATCGACTGGCGTACGTTCCCCGCCTCGAACAACCTCGCGGCACCAGCCGACAAGCTCGCCAAACCGGAGGTGACCGCGGCCAGTTGCTCCGCACGATCGGCCGGGAGGTGGGAGTTCGACGCCATCAGCAGACCGTCGGCCGACACCAGGATCGCGTGGGCCACACCCGGCACGTCGCGGACGAAGTTGGACACGAACCAGTCGAGGGTCCCGGAGGTCCCAGACGGTGCTGCAGCAGACCCCGCGGACCGTTCATGTGGTTGCGTGCCGGCGTTCATCGATCTCCTTCGATTCGGCTGTGTGCTGCGTCGGTCTCGGCTCGGCCCCTGCGTACGCCGGCCAACTGTCGGCTCAGGATGTCTCGGATGGCCGCGGGATCGTTGGGTCCGTCGGGCCTGGCCCGGGTTTCCGATCTTGCCTCATCCGGCACCAGGCGCGCTCCGCGTTCGCGGATCGGCAGCCCGGATGCGGTGTGCCGCTTCGGTTCCTGTTCGACGGCCTTCGCCGCAGCTTCCCAGCCGGCGTCGGCGGCGCTGGCCCAGACCCGGTTGCGGAATTCCGGTGTCGTCGGATCCATCAGCCACTCCGAGGCCATCCGCTCGAAGATCGGCGCACTCTCGGACTCGACGTCGCGCCACGTGGATTCGCCTGCCCGCTCTGGTTCCGGACTCGGCTGATCCGAGTTGGCCTGGGTGGAACCGCCGGACGTGAAGTACGAAAGCGGATTTCCGCGCTGCGGGCGTTCGGGTTCTTCGGGGACCGCGGCGGGGGCGGGGGCCGGGATGGTCGCGGGATGTCCGTTGACACCGCTGGCGCCGGGCGAGCGCTTCGGCAGTCCGTTGGTGGTCGCCTGGACCGGGGCATCCGGTCCACGTTCGGGCTGCGCCGACGGGGCCGGCGAGGCATTGATGCCGGCGAGCGCCCCAGCGCCGGTGTGCGCACTCCGCGCGTTTCCGGCGGCTCGCGGCCGGGGATCTGCAAGCGAAGACTCGGAGAACGAGCCGGTTCGCAGATCGTCGAGCGTTTCGCCCATCCCGATGGGCGAGACCAGCGTGCCGGGCAGGTGCACACTCGCCGTCACACCGGGCCGCTCGGTCAACGCCGAAGTGGTCCGCAGCCGGACCGTGGCCTCATGGCGTCGCGCCAACCGGCCGACCACGAAAAGGCCCATCCGCTTGGCGGTTTCGGAGGTCACCTCGCCACCGAGCGCGAGTCGCTCGTTCGCGGCGGTCAGATCGTCCTTGGGCATGCCCAGGCCCCGGTCGGCCACCTCGACCAGCAGGCCGGCGTCGACTGCGCGCCCGACGGTCACCAACACCGGCGAGTCCGGTGGTGAGTAGCGCAGGGCGTTGTCGAGCAGCTCGGCGATCAGGTGGCCGATATCGCTTGCGGCCGAGCCGGCGATGGAGACGTCGGCCATGTGCCCGACCTGAACCCGGCGATACTCCTCGACCTCGGACATCGCGGCGCGCAGCATGTCGGGGAGTGCGACGGGTGCTGACGTGCGGTGACGTTCCACGGTGTCGGCGAGGACGAGCAGGTTGTCGCCGTTGCGGCGCATGCGCGTCGCGAGGTGGTCGAGACGGAACAGGTGATCGAGCCGGACCGGATCCTCCTCATCGAGCTCCAGCGTCTCGATGAGGGCCAGCTGCTCTTCGACCAGTGAGCGGCTTCGGCGGGACAGGGTCTCGAACATGTCGCCGATCTGCAGGCGGACCCCGTGCTCACCGGCCAGGCGGACCGCTTGGGAGTGGATGTCGTCGATCGCGCGCGCGAGCTGCCCGACCTCTTCGTTGGTATGGAACGGCAACGTCTGGATCTCCGGCATGCCGCCGCCCTTGCTGAGGCGTTCGATCTCCTCGGGCAGCTCAACCTGCGCCACCTGCAGCGCACCCTGGCGCAGCCGGCCGATCGACCGGATGAGCGAGCGTCCGACGGCGAGGGCGAAGACGAGGGCGGCCAGCACGGCGCCGAGGATGATCGCGGTGTCACGCAGGGCGTCGGAGCGCAACACGTTGGCCCGGTGGTGCAGCGTGCCGTCGAGGTCGGAGGACAGGCGCTGCGTCATCGCGCGGTACTGGTCGACGCTGGCCCGCATCGCTTCGGTGAATGCGGGTGCGTGCACGCTGTCGCCGGACGGATCCATGTAGGTGTCGCGACGGACGTCGGACTCCTTGGACAACGCGGCGGCTTCGTCCGTGGGCGTCAGCCGGCTGAGCCGGTCGATAGCCGCGGCTTCCGCGCCTGCCGCGTCCGCGACCTCGGTGCGCAGCTCGTCCGTATCGGCGAAATCGGGGGCGGCGATCAGTACCCGCTGCGTCGTCAATGCACGTTGCGCCGTGAGCGTGTCCACGAGTTGGTCGGCGAGCGGTCGCACGGTGCGGTCATCGACCGTCCCGGTGGTCGTCGCGATAGCCGAGACGACGCCGGACGCCACGTCGGACGCGCGCTCGGCGATCACCCGCTGGGGCAGCGGTCCGGAGTTGATGTCGTCGCGCAGCGTCTTGGCGGTCGAGGACGCCGCCGTCAGCTGTGCGGCGGCCGCCGGGTCGAACTCGGCGGAGGTGATCAGGGTGTCGAGGGCCTTGGCGGTCTGGTCGAACTGTGCGAGGGGTTCCTCGAGCGGTGCGCCCGCGGCCGCGGCGTAGGCCAGCCCGTCGAGCCGGTCGACCAGCTCCACCGCGGGCACGACGATCACCGCGTTGTCGGACGCGAGGTTCAACCGCGAGGCGGCCGACAGCTCGTTGTAGATGCGAGCTGCGCCGAAGGTCGCCGCGAGCAGGATCGGCAACACCAAGGTCGCCGCGACCTTCCACCGCAGCGGCCAGCTCTCGATCGACGCGCGAGACGCAAGAGTCACGGCCGGACGCTCATGTTCTCCGACGCTCGGATCATGTGCATCCACAGCCGTACCACCCTTCACCGAGCAAATTGACGTTCCAGCAGGGGTACTCGGCCACCGGACAGGGTAGGTGATAGGTAACGATTCCGCATCGACGGGGCTAAGGGCGGCGCGTTCGCTGGCGCGCTTCCTTAACTTGTGTCCGCGCGCTACGTGCAGGTTTCCGTACAAACTAAGAAGATGCGGCGATCGGCGCCGCCCCATCGGGCAGAGGTCCGCCGCGATGGACGGATTGCGGTAGCTGGCACCGCAGGCCGCGATGACCTTGATCGCTCGATCAGTTCGGATGAGCGCTCGGGGCAGCAAACATGGCGGCGGAAAATGTCAAATTCGCGAGTGTGAAATGAGTGTGAAATACGTCTCTGTCGCGCTTCTTTCAGTGTGCGAACGCTGCTTAAGAGGGATCCTTAATGTGTCCACGGCCAACTCGATGCATCGTCTCAGCTTGGCCGAGCACGCTCGGGACTGAATAGACACCGAATAGAAGTGTCGTGAAGCTCCACCGGAGGTCAGTGAAAATGGCGACAAAAGCTGCCGGCTCGACGGTCATCGAGCTGGCGACGCACCCGCTCTGGTGTTCGTCGCAGCGCTACTCCAGGGAGCTGGCCGCGGCCAAGCGCAGGCATCCGTCGTCCTATCGACCTGAGGCCGAAGATGACGCGCTCGACGTCGAATCTCAGCGGCCGCTGCCATCGGGCTTGCGCACCAACGCTCTGGTGACCCCGCTGTCCTGCGCTCGGGTCCTCAAGTTGAACAGCGCGGCCGGCGAGCTCGTCGGGGACTGACGCCCCGAAGTTCCGGTCGATCTGCCGTGGCCGAAACGTGACGAACGCTTGACCGAATTGTCTACGTGTGACTACACATTCGGACAGCTGCGGGCCAATACCATGACATCGTTCAAGATCATGGGGGCATCGCAGAGAGATCGGTTTGATGCGCGCGGTAGTTCAGGGTGTTCTCGTTCTGGTCGTGGTTGTCATGACCTATTTCTCCGGCGGTACGAATAGCGTCGACACGGCGGCGGTGAGCCTGCCGTTGACGTCGACCATCGAATCGATCGCGCCGGCCCAGGGCGCTGTCGTCGGCGTGGGCCATCCCGTGGTGGTGACGTTCAAGAACCCGATCACCAACCGGTCATCGGTGGAACGTGCCCTCGGGCTGAAGTCGACGCCGGTGCGTACGGGCACCTACGAGTGGCTCGACGCCAACGTCGTGTCGTGGACCCCGGCACAGTTCTGGCCCGCGCACAGCACGGTGATGCTGTCGGTCGGCGGGATGCGGACGGAATTCCAAACCGGCCCAGCCGTTATCGGTGTTGCCGACATCTCCGATCACACCTTCACGGTCACCATCGACGGGTTGGGTGAAGACCCACCGATCGCCCTGCCGGCACCGCATCATCTGCCGCACGCCGGCGAACCGGGGGTGCTGCTGGCCTCTCTCGGGCGTCCCGAGTACCCGACCCCGGTCGGCACCTACACAGTTCTCGGGAAAGACCGCACGGTGAAGATGGATTCGAGCAGCGTCGGCATTCCCGTCGATGCGCCGGACGGCTATCTCCTGGACGTGGATTACGCGGTCCGATTCACCCATCGGGGTCTGTTCGTACATTCCGCGCCGTGGGCAGTCCCGTCGATGGGCCTGGACAACACCAGCCACGGCTGCATCAGCCTGATCCCGGCGGCCGCCGAGTGGTACTTCAACACGGTCAACATCGGTGATCCGGTGATCGTGCAGGAGTAGTGAATCCTGCTGTGAGGCAACGGTAAAAAGGCAATGAGAAAGGCGCCCGGCTGGTGAGCCGGGCGCCCTTTTTGCGCTACGGGATGGGTTGGATCAGCCGCCGGCGGATGAGTCCGGGGGACCGGGCAGCGTGGGAGTCCCGGCGACCGGGCCGCCCCCGGGCGAAACGGTCGGGACGCCCTTTCCGGTGCCTGCGGCGATCGCCACCGGAGCGGCGATAGGTGCAGCCGCGGGGACCGGAGCGGCGGCCGGTACGACCGGCACCGGCGGTGCGAGGGGCACCGGAGGCACCGGCACCGGCGGTGGTGCGAGTGGTACCGGCGGGACGGCAACCGGTGGCGGTGCCAGTGGTGCCGGCGGGACCGCGGCCGGGACGATTCCCGCGGATTCGACTGCCGCAGCCGCGCACGGCGCCCCGGGCGCCGCACCGGCGGCACCGTCGACGCACTTGTACCCGCCTGTCTTGAGTTGCAGCGCTGCCGCGGCGTGCGGGCTCAGCGCTACTGCGGTCGCTACTGCGGTCATGCACAATCCTGCGCTGACAACAGTTTTGACCGTGATATGAGCAAAGGTGGCCATCCCCGATCAGCTCCCTTGATTCGTGTGGAAATTACATCGGTGAAAATTGTGACGAGCTGAACCGTAGAACTGTCTGAAATCGGTGTCCACACAAGTTTTCAGATGGTTGCGGGGTTGACATGTGAGCGAGCCGTAGTCGTGACCGCATCGTTTCCAACCGGCGGCGTACGTCGTGATATGGCGTCGCGCGGCAATGGCCCAACTCCGCGCGAGGGCGCGATTCTCGCAAACATCATTGACCGAGCTGCATCCGGATCCCTTTGGCCACAAGTTGTTCGAAGGTGTAGCTGAATTCGCCGCGACGTCCGACGGAGAGCACGTAGCGATCCTGACCTTCGGTCAACGGCACGCTGAAGGAGAAGGTGCAGCTGGCGGCGTCGCCCTTACCGGGCCCCAGGGTGGTGGTGGCGAGTACGTCGCCTTTGCCGTTCTTGACGGTGACGATGGTGCCAGGATTGACGTCGGAGTATCCGTTTGCGCCTTGGCATGCTGTTCCGTCGGAGACGATGCCCTCGGCGCCCACGTTGTCAGAGAGAATGAAAGTACCTGCGACCGTCGTCTTTTCGAGCACATGGAAGCCTTCGGAGAAACGCGGGCAGAACGCTTCGACGGCGATCTTGTCGGCGAGTAGGCCCTGTTGGGCTTCACCGTCTTCCAGCCGGCGGCACACCTGCCGCCCGTGGGCGACAGCGTTGGCGTCGGAATTGAACTGATCGCTGATCCCGGCATCCTTCAGTGCGGCAAGGTATCCGGCCTCCGGCGGGGGCGGCGGTCTGTGGCCCGCCACCAGGAGGATCCATACCACCGCGGCGGTCATCACGATGATCGCCGCCGCCGCGGTGGTTCCCAGCCAGGTCGACCGGATGCCCGCGGTCTTCAACTCGAGGTAGTCGGGCAGCATCCGGCCGCCGACGGGGTCGGTCGACGTGGTCCGGCCGTCACGAACCCGATTCGTCGGATGTCCGGTGACGAAGTAGCGGCCTTCGTGGCGGGCTGTGGGGTCCGGTCGCCATCCGGTCGGTGCGGTTTCGTGGATCTGCCCGCAGCGGCTGCAGGTGTCGGTTTCATCGAGCGGGGATCCGCAATACGGGCAGGTCATAGCGGACGATCCACCACGGGCAATCGACAGCGGTTCGCCTGCGTCATCGATGGGCCATCTGTCATCACTACCCGTTATATGCCGCTCGGTCCGCCTGCACAGCGGGCCGCTCAGATTGGCTGCCGGGAAAATCCCGTCGCACATTCGGGTAGTGCGGTACTCGTGCCTGCTCGTGCGTCTCGGCGAAGACTTCACCCATGGCCGAAGTCAAGCTCGTATCGCTTGTCGCCGTTGACGTGATCGTGGCCGTGGCTGCGCCGATCGCGGCTGCCGAGCTGTCGGAGTACTGGCCACTGCAGGTCGGGGCGGCGCTGGTCGGACTGTGGACGTTCCTGATGGTCTGGATAATTCAGCATGGCAACTCCGACCCGGAGCGCAACCGAACCGCGGTGCGGGATGCGATCGTCTCGGCCTTCGTCACGAGCTATCTGATCATCGTCAGTTGGAGTCTGTTCTCGCGGGCGAACAACGGGCAGCCGATGGGCAATGTGGATCCACTCGCCCACACCCTGCTGGCCCATTTCACCTACCTGACCGGGATCGTGGTCGCCGCCCACGTCGGCGCCGGTGCGCTGGAATCCGTGCGCGCCAGGCGCTCGGGCACCCCATCGGATGGCGGAGGCCAGGACACCGCGGCCTGAGGACGCTGAGCAGTTGCACGGCCCCGCCGCGGCGGGGCCCCGGACCTGCGTATACCGTGCTGGTCATGACACGGGTGACGGTGATCACAGGCGGCGCAGGTGGCATGGGACTCGCGACGGCCAAGGTCGTCGGGCGGGACCAGCCGGTGGTGTTGTGCGATGTGCGACAGGAGCGCCTCGAAGGCGCGGCCACCGCGCTGGCCGACCTGGGTATCGCGGCCGCGATCGTCAATGCCGATGTCACCGATCGGGAGGCCGTCGATCGGCTGTTCGAGACCGCGGCCGGGCTCGGCACGGTCGGCGCCGTCGTCCATGCGGCCGGGGTCAGCCCGAGCATGGGTGACGCCGAGTACGTCATGAGAACCAACGCGCTGGGCACGCTGCACGTGAACGAGGCCTTTTTCGCGTCCGCGGGCGAGGGAGCGGCGATCGTCAACGTGGCATCGATGGCGGCGCACCTGCTGCCCGAGGAGATCATTCCTGCGCAGCACTTTCCGCTGGCGCTGCAGGACCAGGACCGATTCCTCACCGAAATGCTCGCGGCGTGCAACATCGCTCCGGAGGACATGCGGTCCGGATTCTCCTACGCGATCAGCAAGGCGTTCGTGAAGTGGTACAGCTCGTCGCAGGCCGAGCGGTTCAACGGCCGCGGCATCCGCATCGTCTCGGTTTCCCCGGGCTCCATCGACACCGAGATGGGCCGGCTGGAGGAACAGGCGGGGGCGGGTGCCATGGTTGCCGACGCCGCGGTGCCACGGTGGGGCAAGCCGGAGGAGATGGCCGATCTGCTGGCCTACTGCGTCAGTGACCGGGCCGGTTACCTCACCGGTACGGACATCCTCAATGACGGCGGCGTCGTCGCCTCGATGCGGGAACGCGCCCGGCTGGCCGCTGCCGGCAGTTAGTCAGCCGCGCACGGGCTGAACGCCCGTGGGATCATTGATGGCGGCATGGGGGTGCCGGGCCTGAGTGGCCTGGTCGTTCAGCGTCAGCAGTTCGGTTTCCGAACGCCGGTCGGGGGGCTGGCGTCGAACCTGTCGGGACATTGCCCGCGGACGCGTCGTCGACAACTCGCTGTGGAGTTGGGATCGCGCGTGCGACGGGTACCCCTTTGGTGCCGTCAGTGTTCGCACAGGGAGATGCGTTTTATTCGTAAAGTGATGCAGGTCAACAGGAAAGACGACGGTGCCGGTTTGGGCCGTCGTGCCGCGTTCAAGCTGTCGCTGCTCGTCACCGCGGGCTTGTCGGTGGCCAGGGCGCCGGAGGCCCACGCGAAAATCGACGGCCACGGAGCCCGCTGGTCGCCCGAGCGGGCGCACCGCTGGTACGCCGCGCAGGGTTGGCTGGTAGGCGCCAACTTCATTCCGTCCAACGCGGGCAATCAGTTGGAGATGTTCCAACCGGAAACCTATGACCCGCAGCGGATCGACAATGAGTTGCGCATCGCCCGGTTGGCCGGATTGAACACGGTGCGGGTGTTCCTGCATGACCAGCTGTGGGCCCAGGGCCACTTGGGCTTTCAGAACCGACTGGCCCAGTTCGTTGCTCTGGCATCCAGCCACGGCATCAAACCGCTGTTCGTGCTGTTCGATTCCTGCTGGGACCCGTTTCCCCGGTTGGGGCGCCAGCGGCGGCCACGGCCCGGGATACACAACTCGGTGTGGGTTCAGAGCCCGGGTGCGCAGAACCTGGACGATCGCCGGTACCGGCGAATGTTGCGTGAGTACGTCATCGGGGTGATCAGCCAATTCCGTCATGATGACCGGGTACTGGGGTGGGACCTGTGGAATGAACCCGACAATCCCGCAGCCAACTACCGCGAGGTGGAACGGCAGGACAAGGTCAGCCTGATCGAGAAACTGTTGCCCGAGGTTTTCGCCTGGGCCCGCTCGGTCGACCCCGTGCAGCCGTTGACCAGTGGTGTCTGGGACGGGGCCTGGGCGGACCCACAGCAGCGCAGTGCGATGGCCACGATCCAGCTCGACCTCTCGGATGTGCTGACCTTTCACAGTTACGACGATCCGGCCGGATTCGAGGCCCGGATCGGCGAGCTGGCACCCATGGGACGTCCGATCCTGTGCACCGAATTCCTGGCACGAGGTGAGGGCAGCACGGTCGAGGGCGTGTTGCCAATCGCCAAACGGCACAACGTCGGTGCCTACAGCTGGGGCCTGGTGGCGGGTAAGACGCAGACCTATCTACCGTGGGATTCTTGGGATCATCCCTATAAGTCGCCCCCGCAGGTGTGGTTCCACGACTTGTTCCACGCGGATGGACGACCGTATCGGGACGGTGAGATTCGCACGATCCGAGAGCTGACCGGACGGCCGTACCCCTGACGCGAGCGTGAGTTCAGCGCCCACCCATGCGACTGACGTCGGCGATCGCGGCGACGAACTGCTCGGGTGCCTCCTGCGGCACGTTGTGTCCGATGCCGTTGAGGATGCGGTGTTCGTAGGGCCCGGTGTAGAGCGCGCGGTAGCCGGCTCCGTCCTTGGCCGCGCCGTCGAAGTCGGAACCGATCGTGATGGTCGGAACCGTGACGGGCGGCTTGCCGGCCAGCCGTGCCTCGTCCGCGTCGTAGCGGGCCTCACCGGGGGCCAGGCTGAGCCGCCACCGGTAGTTGTGCACGACGATGTCGACGTGGTCAGGGTTGTCGAACGCCGCGGCGGACAGGTCGTAGGTGGCGTCGTCGAAATGCCACAGCGGTGAGGCCTTGGTCCAGATCAGCTTGTTGAATTCCCTGGTGTTCTCGCGGTAGCCGAGTTCACCGCGCGGGGTGGCGAAGTAGTACTGGTACCACCAACCCAGTTCGGCCTCGGGCGCCAGCGGCTTGAGGTTGGCGGCCAGGTTCACGGTGATGTAGCCGCTGACCGCGACCAGTCCCGCGCAGCGTTGCGGCCACAGGGCGGCAACGTTGTTGGCGGTGCGTCCGCCCCAGTCATATCCGCCGAGCACGGCCTTGGGGATGTTCAGCGCGTCCATCAAGGCGATGACGTCGTGCGCCAGTGCGGCCTGCTGACCGTTGCGCACGGTGTCGGCGGAGCGGAACCGGGTGGAACCGAAGCCGCGCAGGAACGGCACGATGACGCGAAAGCCCCGCTCGGCGAGCAGTGCCGAGGCATCGGCGTAGCTGTGGATGTCGTAGGGCCAGCCGTGCAGCAGGATCACCGCGGGCCCATCGGCGGGCCCGGCCTCGGTGTAGCCGACATTGAGTTCGCCGGCGTCGATCTGTCTGACCGGGTTCATGGTGTGCGACGGCTTGGCCGGTGGTCCGGGTGGCGGAGCGGGCGCGAGTGAGGTGCCGCAGGCCGCCAGTGTTGCCGCGCCGGCCGCGGCCGCCGTGAGGAAGCCGAAGTTCCTTCTGCTCAAACCAGTCACCGTTGCTGCTCCTTCTCGCGGGCTCGTGGTATCCATCCCACCCGCACCACGCCATCAAGTCCAACGATTGGATCTGATGAGACCTATCGATCAGATAGATAGGCTGGCACGGTGGAGTTACGACAGATCGAACACTTCATCGCGGTGGCCGGCGAGATGAGTTTCACCCGTGCCGCCGAGCGGGCGCACGTCGTCCAGTCGGCGTTGTCGACCTCGATCGCGAAGCTGGAGCGTGAGCTCGGGGTAGAACTGTTCGACCGGTCGCGGCAACGGATCAGCCTGACCGCAGCCGGGGAGGCTTTCCGGTCGCACGCCTACGAGGTGCTGCACGCGGCCCGTGCGGCAGCTGAATCTGCCGGACAGTTCCGTGGATCACTCATGGGTACAGTCGAATTCGGCTCGTTGATCTCCTATGGTCCGGTCGATGTCGCCGGTGCTCTCGGCGACTTCCACCGTGCCCACCCCTTTGTCCGGTTGCGGTTGCGGCTGAGCCAGTCCGGTGCATCGGCCTATCTGGCGGCACTTCTGGAGGGCTCGCTGGATCTTGCCCTGGTCTCACTGCCCAACCGGTTCCCGGCTCAGCTCGACATGAGGCTGCTGTTCGAGGAGCCCATGGTGTTCGTCTGCCGTGACGACCATGTCCTGGCGCGACGTCGCCGTCTCGAGCTGGGCGACCTGGCCGGCGAGGATCTGGTCGGATTCCCACCTGAATTCGGACTGCGGCGCCTGATGGACGAGGCGTTTCACCGGGCCGGCGTGCAACCCCAGACGCAGTACGAGGTTCCGGCCGGGTTCGCCGCGATTGCCGAACTGGTCGGCACCGGTCTGGGTACCGCATTCATGCCGGCGTCCGAGGCGCGCCGCTTCGGCGATCTGCGGACCGTTGTGTTGCGCGACCCGCCGGTGTGGCAGGTCTATCTCGCCGCGCCGCCGGTCGGGCGGATGACACCGGCCGCGGCGCGGCTGGCCGAAACCCTGCTCGACGCCGCGGCTTCGGCGCCCGGCTAACGAGCCAGCGGACTGTAGAAGACCAGGCCGTTGCCCTTGTTGTCGTACACCACAGCCCGGCGCTCGTGGGCATCGTCATACGGGTGCTTGATGATTCCGCCGCCACTTTCTTCGATGGCCTTGGCCGCACCGTCCACGTCGGCGGTCTTGATCCCGACGACGACCTGGCCGGGGATCGGGTGATCCACCGACGTGGCCAGGGCCAGCGTGAGAGATCCACCGTCGAGCGCGGCGAAGTGGGCGCCGTCGCGGAACTTCAGCGGCATTCCCAGAGTCTCGGTGTAGAAGCGGATCGACTCATCCAAGTCGTCGGTCGAAAGAATGATCATCCGTACGTCGTGGTCGCTCATCGGTGCCCTCCTATGGCTGAACGGTTTCAGGTTAGGGGCTGCACGGGTGCGCACATAGGGTCCTTGGTCCATCTGGGTCCTTGACCACCACCAGTTCTATGGCACCTTTGGTTTGATCTCCTCGATCACCCACTGGGCATAGTCGAGATATTCGTCGACGCCGCTGACGGTGGGGAGTGGCACGGCGCTGACCGTGACTCCCTGTTCCCCGAGCCAACACAACCGGTCGACGATTTCCTGCGCACTCATGTCGGACCGGGTGTCGGGGTCCTCACGCACGGCATGCGCCTCGCCGACCCGTCTGGTCGCCATGCCGTGCACGACGTCGAACTCGCGTCCGTCGTATTCCGGCTGCGACTTGATGAACTCGATCCTTTCGGCCAGTTTTTCCGGAGGGGTGAGAAACGACCACCACCCGGTGGCATACTTCGCCGCGCGTCGGAGCGCCCCGTCCGCGTCCCCGCCGATCCACACCGGAAGGTGCGGTTTCTGAATCGGTTGGGGTTCCACGGCGATGTCGTCGAAGGCCACGTACCGGCCGTCGAACCGCGGGTTCTCACTGGTCCACAGCTCGATGATGGCCGCCAGGTACTCGTCGGCAATCCGTCCTCGTTCGTGAAAGGGAACGCCGAGTAGTTCGAATTCCCGTTGCAGCCAACCGACTCCGAACGTGACCATCATCCGCCCACTGCTCATCCAGTCGGCCGTGGCCAGTGACTTGGCGAGGACGAGCGGATGCTGGAGCGGCAGCACCGTGATGCAGGAGTTGAGCCGTATCCGTGAGGTGGCGCCCGCAAGGTAGGCCTGCGCGACTGTGGACTGCAGATAGTGCGGCCCGGACAACTCGACGTGTTCACGCGGGATGGCGAAATGTTCGGGCACGGCGATCATGTCGTAGCCCAGGTCGTCGGCCCGCTTCGCCATCCTGGTCTGATCGGCGCCGGTGACTTCGGCCTCCCACGCCTGCATCGTCGCCTTGAGTCGCAGCATGTGAGGCAGGTTGAAGATGAATTTCACCCGGGCTCCGTTCGGTCTTGCATGGGCGGTGTGCAGGACTCTACATATATAGAGACTCTGTGGGGTAGGTTGTCCGGAATCAAGCCGAACCACAGGAGAGCTCGCCGACGATGACACTGCAATTCGATCTGTCACACCGGCGGGTGTTGATCACCGGTGCCGGACAGGGCGTCGGCCGCGGTTTGGCCGATGCCTTTGCCGCAGCCGGGGCCACGGTGCTGGTCAACGACCTCCGAGGTGACCGGGCGGAGGCTGTGGTCGCGGAGTTGCGAGAAGCGGGCGGTGATGCGGTGGCGGTGCCGTTCGACGTCACCGACTACCAGGCGGTCACGCAGGCAATCATGACGGTCGGGCCGGTGGACATCCTGGTCAACAATGCGGGCAACGCCGGCGCCGAGGGCTTCGCCGCCCGGGTGCCGTTCGCCGAATCCACCCCTGCGGACTGGCATCCGTTCCTGCAGGTGAATCTCTATGGCGTACTGCATTGCACGCGCGCGGTGCTGCCGGCGATGATGGAACGGCAATGGGGCCGGGTGGTGACGATCGTGTCGGATGCCGGGCGAACCGGCGACGCCAGTGGCGCGGTGTACGCGGCGGCCAAGGCCGCTGCCGCGGGCCTGACCCGGTCGATCGCGCTGGAGAACGGCCGCTACGGCATCACCGCCAACAACATCGCGTTGGGCACCATGCGCACGCCGCTCACCGAACCGTTGTGGGCGGAGATGGCCGACTCCCCGCAGGCCAAGGCGATCCTGTCGCGCTACCCCATCCGCAGGCCCGGCCTGCCCGAGGACGTCGCCTACCTTGCGGTGCTGCTGGGCAGCGACCACGGCTCCTGGATCACCGGCCAGACCCTACCGGTCAACGGCGGTTACTCCTTCGCGATGTGAGGTGGCCGGGGCCGCCGCGACGATCGCGGTGATGATGTCGTGGAGTTCCTCGTCGGAGTTGATCGTACGGTCGCCGCGGGCCAGGGCAAGCATCAGTCCGCTGATGAAAGTCAGTAGGACATAGGCCTTTTCATCGATCAGACCCGGGTCGGTGTCGGCCGGGCAGAGCGCGACCACGACGTTCCGGTGCAGTTCGAAGAACCGCTGTTGGTTGTGGCTGAACGCTTCGGCCAGGGCTGCGTCCCGGCTGGACGGCATGACCAGCTCATAACGGGCCTTGCTCCGGACCAGGCGCGCCCCGGTTCCGGACCGGATGACCAGGCGGGCCAGGCCGGCCGCCGGCGATGGGCCGTCGCCGCCGTTCTCCGATCGGGTGGCCGCGGTGAGATCGGCCAGGTCGAGATCGGCGATGCGGTTGGCGGCCGCACGGATCAGCGCCGAGCTGGTGCGGAAGTAGAACGACGTGGTCCCGTCGGCAACCCCGGCCTTCCGGTCGACCTTCAGATGGGTGACACCCTTGATGCCCTCGCGGGCGAGCAGAGCTATTGCCGCATCGCACAATTCGCGTCGGCGTTGTTCGGGGTTCTGTTTGCCTCCCATGCCGAACCTAGCGGCGGGCCGGCTCAGGCACGTGTTCGGGACGCACCCCGGTGCCCACCAGGTAGGCGGGGATCGCGGTGAGCTGGGGGAACCGGCGCATGATGCTCACGAGTGCCCCGGGCGGGGTGACCTCGGCGCCTGCCATGACCGGTGCCAGCACCTGACGATGCAGGATCCGTTGGAAGCCTTGGGTAATGGTGGTCGGCACGGTGCGCGTGCGCTGCACGGCGGCCAGGTCGGACTCGGTGACCCGGTGCTCGCGCAGCGGTTGGTACAGCACGCGTGCGGCCGCGGCGGCGTCCTGGATCGCGACGTTGATGCCCACCCCGCCGACCGGTGACATGGCATGTGCGGCATCGCCGATGCACAGCAGACCGTCGCGATGCCACCGCGGCAGGCGGTTGAGCTGAACATCTAGTTTCTTGACGTCGTCCCAGGAGGTGAGTGTGTCCCCGTCGGCCTCCGGGATCAACTGGGCCAGCTCGGTGTGGAACGCGTCCAGCCCACGGGCGCGCAGTCCGGCGTCGCTGCCCTTCGGGATCAGGTAGGCGACCTGGAAGTAGCCGGTGCGGGGAATCATGATCAGTGCACGTCCGGGCGCGGTGCGCGGGATCAGCGAGTACTGGCCGTCCTCGGTGCGCGGCAGGCGGAACCACCACACGTCGAAGGGCACCGGATAGTCCCGCGTGGCCAGCCCGGCCTCCCGCCTCACCACCGACGTGCGCCCGTCGCAGGCCACGGTGAGCTCGGCGCGCAGCTCGCCGTCGCCGTCGGGGCTGGTGTAGCGGACTCCGGTGATACGGTCGCCGTCGCTGCGCAGGCCGGTCACTTCGGTCCGCATGAGCAGGGTGAAGTTGGGTTCACTGCGGCCCGCATCGGCCAGCAGGTCGAGGAAGTCCCACTGCGGCACCATCGCCACGTACGGATGGGACTGGCGCAGCCGCCGGAAATCGACGAACGTCACCGGGGGCCCGCCGTCGACCGGGAATTCGGCCTTCTCGACCTTGCTGTAGCCGATTTTGTCGAACTCGCCGAACAGCCCCAGCTCATCGAGCATGCGCATGGTGCTCGGATGCACTGTGTCACCGCGGAAATCACGCAGGAAGTCGGCGTGCTTCTCCATGACGGTGACCGCCACCCCGCACCGGGCCAGGATCAGCCCGAGCATCATCCCGGCGGGCCCACCACCCACGATCGCGCAGGTGGTGGCTGCCGGCGATGATGCGTCAGACATGGGCGAGTCCGTTCAGCGTGTCGGGAAGGGGTTCGGTGTGCAGAACCCCGAGGCGCTGCGTCGCGCGGGTGAGCGCGACGTACAACTCGGCGGCACCGCGGTCACCATCGGCCAGGATGTGTGCGGGCTCTACGACGAGCACCGCGTCGAACTCCAGGCCCTTGGTGTCCGACGGGGCCACCGCGCCGGGCACCTCGGGCGGGCCGATCACCACACACGTGCCCTCGCGGGTGGCTTCATCGCGCACGAATTCCTCGACAGCAGCGGGGATTTCGGCGGCGGTCAGGTGTTTCGCCCATGGCTGCACACCGCCTGCCCGCACCGACTCCGGCGGCTGGACCCCGGGTGCGAACTCAGCGAGCAGTGCACCGGCCACCGCCATGATCTCGGCCGGGGTGCGGTAGTTCACCGACAGCGTCCGGTAGATCCACCGGCCGGGCACATACGGCTCGAGCATGGTGTCCCAGGATCGGGCCCCGGCGGCCGAGCGGCGCTGGGCCAGATCGCCGACCACCGTGAAGGACCGGCGTGGGCAACGACGCATCAGCACCCGCCAGTCCATCTCGGACAGTTCCTGGGCTTCGTCGACCACAACATGACCGTAGGTCCAATCCCGGTCGGCCGCAGCACGTTCAGCGAGTCCGCGGGTGTCGCGTTCGATGAACCGGTCGGCCAGGTCCTCGGCGTCGATGAGGTCGCTGGCCAGCAGGTGGTCCTCGTCGTCCATCAGATCCTCGCGGGCGACCATCAGGTCGAGCACCCCGGCGGCGTAGGCGGCTTCCTCGCGCCGTTCGCGTTCCGCGGCTTCGTCGGCCGCCTTGTCCCGGCCCAGCAGATCGACCAGTTCGTCGAGCAACGGCACGTCCGAAACGGTCCAGGCGCTGGGGTCGGCTCGCAAGAACCGGGCGTCGGCGCCGGCCGCCTGCAGCCGATCGGGCGACGAATACAGCGTGGCCAACAGGGTTTCCGGGGTCAGGATCGGCCACAGCGCATCGAGTGCCCCGGCGAACGCGGCGTTGTCGTCGAGTTCGCTCACCACGCTGGCCCGCAGTTCCTCCCAGGCCGCCTTGTCCTGGCGGCTCAGCCACCCCTTGCCGATGCGCGCCACGGCGCGTTCGGTGAGGACGTAGGTGACGATGTCGCGGAACGTCGCCCGGGCCTCGTTGTGCGGCAGCCCGGTCTCTCGGGCCTCCTCGATGGCCCACTGCGCGGTTTCGGCGTCTATGCGCACGGTGACATCGGGCAGTTCGATGAAGATCGGCTCGGCCGGGACCTCCTGGCGGTCGGCCACCGCGGCGGCCAACACGTCGAGGATCTTCAGCGAACCCTTGATCGCGGCCACCTCGGGCGCGTCCTCGGCGGTGACGTGCAGGCCGGGAACCAGGTCGCCGGGTGTCATGAACACCGCATCGGACTCGCCCAGCGAGGGCAGCACCCGGCCGATGTGGTGCAGGAACGCCTCGTTGGGCCCGACGACCAGAACGCCGTGACGTTCAATGCGCTCGCGGTGGGTGTAGAGCAGATAGGCAACGCGATGCAGCGCCACCACGGTCTTGCCGGTGCCCGGGCCGCCCTCGACCACGAGCACCCCGGTGTGCTCGTTGCGGATGACCTCGTCCTGTTCGGCCTGGATCGTCGCGACGATGTCGCGCATGCCCTCATCGCGCGGGGCGTTCACCGCCGCGAGCAGTGCGGCGTCGCCTTCGTCACCCTCGGTGGGCCGGCCCAGCACCTCGTCGGTGAAATCGAGCACGCGGCGCGCCAGCGTGCGGAACTGGCGGCGCCGGCGCATGTTCTCCGGGTTGGCCCCGGTCGCGGTGTAGAACGGCCGGGCCAACGGTGCCCGCCAGTCCAGCAGCAACGGTTCGTAGTCGTCGTCGCGGTCGAAGAGACCCAGGCGCCCGACGTAGAGACGCTCTCCGTCGACGGTGTCCAGCCGTCCGAAGCACAGGCCGTTGTCCGCTACGTCGAGCCGGTTTCCTTCCTTGGCCAGCGCCAGCACCTCGGCGTCGCGTTCCACCGCGGACCCGCCGTGCTCGCGCAGCGCGGTGCGGTACCGGTCACGCACGAGGTTGCGTTCGGCATCCAAGCGGGAGTAGAGCCCGTCGACATAGGTCTGTTCGGACTGCACTTCGACATCGTGATCGTCAGCTGGCACGTGCTCCTCGTTCATCCGTGGTCAGGTTCGGCCAGCGATTGTGCGCCATCACCGGGGCCTTGCGGCAAGGCCCCGGGGTCGCGATAACCTGGAAGAGGCACGGGGTCAGTCGATCGTGCCTATCCCATCCGGCCCGCATCCACGATACGCAACACCGCGGCACCGTCCTCGTCGCTCGCGGCCAGGTCGACTTCCACGTCGAAGCCCCAATCGTGATCTCCGGCAGGATCTTCGAGGATCTGTCGCACACGCCACACCTGCGGCTGCCGATCGAAGATCAGCAACGCCGGGCCACGTGCGTCGGCTCCGGTACCCACCTCGGCGTGCTCGTCGAAATACGCCTCACCCGCATCGGCCCAGCGCTCGGCCGCCCAGCCGGCTGCGGCATCGAGCGCCCCGAGCTCGTCCCAGCGGGACCGGGCGAACAGCTCCACCCGGCGGAACAACGCATTGCGCACCATCGCGGTGAACGCCCGCTCGTTGCCCGTCAGCGGGCGAGGCCGGGCGGGCACGGCCACCGGCGCGTCGTGAGGTTGGTCCGGGCTGGTCAGCTGCTCCCACTCGTCGAGCAGGCTGGAATCGACCTGGCGCACCAATTCGCCGAGCCACTCGACGATGTCGGCCAGCGCTTCGGTCCGCGCGGCCGTCGGCACTCCTGAGCGCAGCGCCTTGAACGCATCGGACAGGTAGCGCAGCACCGCCCCTTCGGAGCGGGTCAACCCATAGACGCTGATGTACTCGCGGAAGGTCAGGGCGCGCTCCCACATCTCACGCACCACAGACTTGGGGGACAGGTGCCCGTCGGCGGCCCACGGATTGGTCTGCCGGTACAGCTCGTAGGTGTGCTCCAGCAGTTCGGCCAGCGGCTTGGGATAGGTGACCTCGTCGAGCAGTTCGATGCGTTCGTCGTACTCGATCCCGTCGGCCTTCATCTGCGCCACGGCTTCGCCCCTGGCCTTGTTCAGTTGGGCGGCCAGGATCTGGCGGGGATCTTCCAGCGTGGCCTCGATCACCGAAACGACGTCCAGCGCATAACTTTCGGATTCGGGGTCCAGTACATCGACCGCGGCCAGCGCGAACGTCGACAGCGGTTGGTTGAGCGCGAAGTCCGGCGGGAGGTCGACCGTCAGCCGGTAGCGGCGGCCGTCTGCCTCGGGTTCGGCAAGCCGCTCGACCACACCGGCCTGCAGCAGCGAGCGGGCGATGCCGACCGCCTCCCGGATGTGCTTCAGTTGACGTTTGCGCGGTTCGTGATTGTCGGTGAGGAGGCGACGCATCGCCGCGAACGGGTCACCGGGGCGGTCGACGACATCGAGGATCATCGCTGTCGACACCCGCATATTGCTGGTCAACGCTTCGGGGGCCGCGTCGATCAGCCGGTTCATGGTGTTCTCACCCCACGGCACCATTCCCTCAGGGACCTTGCGCCGCACCAGCTTTCGACGCTTCTTCGGATCGTCGGCCACTTTGGCGAACTGTTTGAGGTTCTCCACCTCGTGGTCGGGCGCCTGCACCACCACGGTGCCCGCGGTGTCGTACCCGGCGCGCCCGGCCCGTCCGGCGATCTGGTGGAACTCGCGGGCGTTGAGTAACCGCATCCGGGTGCCGTCGTACTTGGACAGGGCGGAGAAGACGACGGTGCGGATCGGTACGTTGATGCCGACGCCGAGGGTGTCGGTACCGCAGATCACCTTGAGCAGTCCGGCCTGGGCCAGCTGTTCCACCAGCCGGCGGTACTTGGGCAGCATGCCGGCGTGGTGGACGCCGATGCCGTGCCGCACGAGCCGCGACAGCGTGGTGCCGAACGTCGTCGAGAACCGGAAGGCGCCGATCATCTCGGCGATCGCGGCCTTCTCCTCCTTGGTGCTGACGTTGACGCTCATCAGCGCCTGAGCCCGCTCCAGTGCCGAGGCCTGGGTGAAATGCACGACGTAGATCGGTGCCTGTTTTGTGTCGAGCAGGTCGGCGATGGTCTCGTGCATCGGCGTGGTGGCGTACGAGTAGAACAGCGGCACCGGCCGTTCGGCCCCGGCCACCAGCGCCGTCTCCCGCCCGGTGCGCCGGGTCAGGTCCTTGCGCAGGAACTCGACGTCACCCAGCGTCGCCGACATCAGCAGGAACTGCGCCTTGGGAAGCTCGAGCAGCGGCACCTGCCACGCCCAGCCGCGATCCGGGTCGCCATAGAAGTGGAACTCGTCCATGACCACCAAGCCGATATCGGCGTCGGCACCTTCACGCAGCGCGAGGTTGGCCAAGATCTCGGCGGTGCAGGCGATGATCGGCGCATCGGCGTTCACCGACGCATCCCCGGTGAGCATGCCGACGTTGTCGGCCCCGAACACATCGCACAGTGCGAAGAACTTTTCGCTCACGAGCGCCTTGATCGGGGCGGTGTAGAAGCTGACGCGGTCCGCGGCGAGCGCCGCATAGATCGCCCCGGTGGCCACCAGAGATTTGCCCGAGCCGGTCGGCGTCGCAAGGATCACGTTCGCCCCGCTGACCAGTTCGATCAGCGCCTCTTCCTGTGCCGGGTACAGCGTGGTGCCGTTGGCCTCGGCCCACACGGCGAAGTCGGTGAACAGCGTGTCGGCGTCGCCGCCCTTGGCTTGCAGTGCCGAGAGGTCGCTCGGATCGTCGAGCAGGGGAGTGGTCATGTTGGTAACCAGCGTGCCAGCTCGCCCGCATCCCCGATCGCCCAGGCACGGTCCACGTTCGTAACGCAGTGGCGAAAAACAGGCTGCTCGGCCGCCACTGCGTTACGAGCGCGAGAGCGCCGCTATCCGAACTGGCCCGGCTGGTAGTCGCCGGCGGGCATCTGAACGATCACGTTCAAGCGGTTGACGGTGTTCATGAAGGCGATCAGGCACACCAGCGCGCCCAGTTGGTTCTCGTCGTAATGCTTGACCGCATTGGCCCACACGTCGTCACTGACCCCGCCCGCCGCATCGGCGATCCGGGTGCCCTGCTCGGTCAATTCCAGGGCCGCGCGTTCGGCCTCGGTGAATACCGTTGCCTCCCGCCATGCCGCGACCAGGTGGAGGCGCTGCTGGGTCTCCCCGGCGAGCACCGCGTCCTTGGTGTGCATGTCGGTGCAGAAGGCGCAGCCATTGATCTGGCTGGCGCGCAGCGCCACCAATTGCTGCGTCGCCTCGGGGAGCGCCGAGTCCGTGATCACCTTGCCCGCCGAGGTGACGTACTTGAGCATCTTGACGGCGGTCGGGTTCTCGAACAGGTTCAAACGAGCATCCATGGTGCACTCCTGGTTGATGGGGATTACCCCCTCGAGACACCTCGACTCGACGAAATGTGACATGTGCGCCGGAGAACCGGTGTGCGGCGATAATCAGCGGGTGCCGATGCCGACCACGCTTGAGTCCGTCCTGTTGGTCGTTGTCGTCGTGCTGTTCGCGGCGTTCGTCACGTTCCTGGTGCTGTTCATCGTGAGCCGGCGGCAGCTGACGAACGCGCGGCGTGAGATCGAGCGCATGAAGCTCGAGGATGAGGACCGCAGGCGGAAGCGTCGTCGGGGTGTGGCGCCGTTGGCCATCAAGACGGTCTTTCAGACCGCGGACATGCTGATCAACAAGGGGCTGGGCGCAACGGTCCGCAACTCGATCGAGGATCTCGCCGGATGGGCGCAGGTGGAACGCCCGGATCTGGCGCGGCTGACCGCTGACGGACGCGTCGTCATCGTCTTCTCGGACATCGAGGGCTCGACCGAGTACAACGCCGCGATGGGTGACCGGGCCTGGGTGAAGCTGCTGGAGAAGCACAACAAGCTCGTCCAGGCGCGGGTCGACAATCACGGTGGACATGTCGTCAAGACGCAGGGCGACGGTTTCATGATCGCGTTCGCCGACCCTGAGAACGCGGTGCGGTTCGCCACCGATGTGCAGAGCGCGCTCGCGGAGAACGCCCAGCGGTGGCAGGCCATCCGGGTGCGGATCGGCGTGCACATGGGCACCTCGGTGCGCCGCGGTGACGACCTGTTCGGTCTCGACGTCGCGATGGCGGCCCGCGTGGCCGGTCAGGCTGAAGGCGGCGAGATCCTCGTCAGCGAGCCGGTCGGTGACGCGGTCAGGCATCTCGATGACATCGTCCTCGGTGTGGCCCGCGAAGTGGAACTGAAGGGCCTCCCGGGGAAGCACCGGCTCTATCCGGTCCTCAGCCTCGAGCAGCGGGCTTTGGAGGCGGCGGCTGGACGTGACTCGTGACCCATTGCGCGGCGAGCTTGATCAGGCCTGATTTCGGATAGGTGATGTGCGCGTTCCAGTCCCGGCCGGGCGAGCAGATGGGGTCGTTGGTGTTGCACAGGTCCGCGGTCCTGGCGCCGAAGTCGGGGCTCATGCGGGTCAGGGGCTGGCCGAGACGCGCCGACGGGTTACCGAAGACCACGACAGAGGCGACGCGCGGAACGACCGCGGCAGGCAGCGGGGCGGAGTAGCCGAGACCGGCGACCGGTGAGGTGGCCACGACGTCGACCACCGCCGCGCCCTGCGAGTAGCCGCCCATCACGATCTTGGTCTTGGGGCAGCGTGCCGCCGTGGCCTGGATCCGCTTGCTCATGTCGGTGGCTCCGGCCGCGGCCTTCATGAAGTCCCACGACGCGGGGTACTCCACTGCGTAGGTGTCGACCGTCGAGCCTTTGACCATGGGGCGCAGCGTGTCGACGAACGCCTTGCCGACATTGCCGATGCCGGCGGGTTCGTCGGTGCCGCGGGCGAACACGACCTCGATGTCGGGACACTTCGGCGCCGCCGACGACACGGGTGTCGCGATCGTGCACACGGCGGCGGCCGCAGTCACTGCTGCGATGCCCGCGAGGGCCGACACATCACCCACGAATCACTTCTACCACTCTTTCAACAGTGGTGCCCAGGCATGCCAGGTCTGCGTAACGGGTACTCGATGACGGTGACCAGTCCAGTTCTCGACGAACTCCTGCACATCGAACGGGCCGGGTGGGACTCGCTGTGCGAGTCTTCCGGCGCCGATTTCTACGGCGAACTGATGCTGCCCGACGCCGTCATGGTCCTCGCCAACGGCATGGTGATGGACCGGAACACCGTCGTCAGCGCGTTGGCGCAATCCCCGCCGTGGCGTGCGTATGAGATCAGCGGCGTCCGGTTGATCGCCCTCGACGACGACAACGCGGCTCTGGTCTACACGGGTACGGCCTACCGCGACGGCGACGAGCCCGCGTTCGTCGGCGCCATGTCCAGCGTCTACCACCGGGTCGACGGAGTGTGGAAGCTCACGCTGTATCAGCAGACCCGCAAGCCGGACCAGTAGGCGGCGTGGCCTCGCCGGTCGCGTCGAGGGCGTCCCGCATATGGTCGAGCGGTGACGATCGCCTATGACGAAGCCCTGCGGGAACGCATCGGTGCGCATCTGGCGGGGCACGAGCGCCGCGCCGTGACCGACCCGACGAAGCGGCACGCGGCCGTCGCGGTGGTCCTGGTCGACTCCGAACTCGGTGAGGACCGGGTGGATCCGGCTCCGGTCGACGAGTGGATCGGGGGTCGGCCGATGCCGGAGCCCGGACTCGACGGACGCATGGTCGACGTATCCGGCGGGGCCGCTTTCCTGTTGTGTCGCAGGACTTCTCGGCTGTCGTCGCATGCCGCGCAGTGGGCGCTACCCGGCGGGCGGCTGGATCCCGGGGAGTCGGCGATCGAGGCCGCGCTGCGGGAACTGGACGAGGAGGTCGGGGTGAGCCTGCCCGACTCGGCGGTGTTGGGCCTGCTCGACGACTACCCGACCCGCTCGGGATACGTCATCACCCCGGTGGTGGTCTGGGGCGGCGGACGGCTGGATCTGCGGCTGTCGCCCGACGAGGTGGTGGCGGCGTACCGGGTGGGGCTGCATCAGCTGCAGCGCGAGGATTCGCCGCGGTTCATCGCGATTCCGGAGAGCCCGCGCCCGGTGGTGCAGATTCCGTTGGGCAATGACCTGATCCACGCGCCGACCGGCGCGGTGCTGCTGCAGTTGCGCTGGCTGGCCCTGGAGGGGCGCACCGATCCGGTCGACGAACTCGAACAACCGGTCTTCGCCTGGAAGTAGGGCTCAGGACCGGGCCGGGTGTGCCCGCCACCCGGGATAGTGTCCAGTCGTAGCCGATTGAGTGGGTTCATTGAGTCGGGTCAATACGACGGAACGGAATGGCTGTGGCAGACGGGTTGTCTGCGCGTGAGGCGAAGCGCCTGCAGACGCGTGAGCGGTTGATGGGTGCGGCGATCGCAGAGTTCAAACGCGCGGGGATGGCCGAAGCGGACGTGGGCGCGATCGTGACCGCAGCGGGCGTGGCGCACGGCACGTTCTTCTTCCATTTCCCCACCAAGGAGCACGTGCTGCTGGAGCTGGAGCAGCGCGAAGAGGAGCGGATCGCCAAGCAGTACACCCAGTTCCTCAAGAAACCGCACAGCCTGGAGGACGGGCTGCGGGAAGCCATGCGCCTGGTCATCGGGCTGGAACGTAGGCTCGGCGGCGTCCTGTTCAAAGACTTTCTGGCCCTGCACTTCTCGCAGACCCGGCCACCCGCACCGGACAGCCAGGAGCATCCGGTGATCTCCGGGGTGGCCAGGGAGATTGAACTGGCCCAGCAGCAGGGCGCGGTCGCCGCCGACGTCAACCCGTGGAACAGCGCGGTGTTCTTCCTGCTCGGCTTCTACGCGCTGTTGATCACGACCAACGATTGGCCGACCCGCGACGCCCTGCTGGATGACTACGTCGTCAGGACCATACGGAGCCTCGCGCCCTAGACCTGGCGCTGCCCCTGCGGGCCCCTGTCCAGCCGCCGATTCGTTGACTATAGTCAGTCAACAGTTCGGGACCGGCTCGCAGGAGGACGCTTGAATCTGCCGACCATCAGGCCGCGCCGCACGGCCGCGGCAGGTGCGCCCGCGCGCCCGGTGGCCGACCACGACGAGCAGTCCAGAACCGCGCAGCGTCAGGCCGACAAGTGGCTGATCGCCGGTTCGCTACTGATCGGCAGTGCCGTCCTCGGCATCATCGGGCTGCCGATCTTCCTACGCGGTGTGTGGTTGCTGCGACGTGCCCAGCGGGACGGATTGTCGGTGCGTCCGATGATGGTCACGCTGATCGGCTACCTCGTCGTCATCGATGCGGCGATCAACGCGATGGGCTGGTCGCTGGACCTGATCGGCAACCACTCCTTGCTGGCCAGGGTCCTTCTGACGGGCTGGGGCAACATGTTTGACGCCGGTTACTTCTGGCATTTCAACGAGTTGTGGGTGGGCGGTGCAGGCGGCCCGGGGGAGAAGGCCTGGGAGGTCGCCCTCATCCTCACGGTGTTCACCATGCGCATCGCCGCGGGCATCGGGTTCCTGCAGATGAAACGCTGGGGACACCAGTGGATGATCGTCACCTGCTGGATGGGCGTGCTGATCTGGTGCGTCTACGTCTTCAACATGACGATGTTCGCCGACGTCCGCTACGCCGGGGTGATCTTCCCGGTGATCGGCTGGTGGCTCTACGACATCTTCTACATCACCCCGTTCCTGGCGATCCCGTACCTGCACACGGTCAACCGGGAGATCTTCACCGACTGACGCACTCAGATATTGACTGAAGTCAGAAATTCGATCGCGGAGGAGGGTGCAGTGTTCTGGGAAATCTGCCGCTACATCGGCGCGTGGGGCGGCACCGCCCTGATCATCTGGTTCTGGTACTGGATGTTCTCCAACATCGGCACGTTCTGAACTGATGGCCGACCACGACGCGCTCGCGGTCGAACGCAGCTGTGCCCTGACCGCCGTTGCGCTGAGCGGGGGCCGCCGTGACGGGGTGCGGCTGGTCACCGGAGAGCAGCGCGGTTTCGGGCTGAGCGCGCCGCTCGACATCGTGCTGGTTCCCCACCCGGCAGCCGTGCCCACCTGGACCCGACGCTCGTTGACCTGCGGGGTGGCGCTGCAGTGCGCCCCGTCGAAGGACCGGCTGGTGCACTACCGACTCAACGAGCTGTCCGGCCGTGAGCTGCAGGCCCTGACGCTGATCGAAGCCGGGGTGGCGCTGGGCTGGATCGCGACCCGTTGGCCCGGCCTGATCAGCGAAACCCGAAGACTTCTACCGGAACTGGGGCACGCCGACGGCGATCTGCCGGCCGCCGACATGCTGCAGCGGGCAGTGGAGCTGGCGCGCGGCCGCGGACAGCTCGATGTCGACCCGCTGCTGGGCCGGCTGCCCGTCGCCTGGACCGCGCCGGCCGGTCTGACCGACGGGTTGCGCCGCAGGTTCGGCCGGATGCCGTGGACCAGTACCCAAAAGCGGCTACCCAGGCCGTATTCCGTGCCGGTCGGCGGTGACGGCGGAGTGCGCAACCCTAATCTGCCGCCCCCGAGCCGGCCGCAGGACAACGACCTCGACGTCACCCCGCAGCACCGGCCGGGCATTCCCTACCCGGAGTGGAACGCGTGGACCGACAGTTTCCTGCGCGATCACGTCGCCGTCGTCGAGCACGCCAAACCGCCGCGCAGCCGCCAGTCTGCACCGGTATCAGCCGATCTGCGGGCTTGGTTCTCAGAACACACCCACCGTGCGATGACCGACGGCCTGGAGGACGGATCCGACCTGGATGTGGATTCCTATGTGCGCCACCACATCGACCTGGCTACCGGAGAGGCGGGCGAACCCAGGGTATTCCGGGAGTTGTTGCCCAGCAGCCGGGACGTGTCCACGGCGCTGTTGCTCGACGGCAGTTCGTCATTGGGGGTGCACGGCGGCCGGATCTTCCGGCTCGAGCTGGCCTGCGCCGACGCGTTGTCGCGGGCGATGACCCAGGCCCGCGAACGCCACGGCATCTTCGTGTTCTCCGGGAACACCCGGCACCGGGTGGAAGTGCAGTGCCTCAAGGACTTCGAGGACCGGCGGTTCGTCCCGCCGAGCGCGGCCGGCCTGGTCACCGGGGGATACACCCGCCTGGGCGCGCCCTTGCGACATCTGACCAGTCGCCTGCTCGCCCAACCGTCGGAGCGGCGGCTGCTCATCGTCATCGGCGACGGACTGATCTCCGACGAGGGCTATGAGGGGCGCTATGCCTGGGCGGACACCGCGCATGCGGTCGAGGAGGCCAACGACGCCGGAGTCGCCGTGTACTACGTCGGCGTCGGGCCGACCCGTGTCGATCCCCTGCCCGAGGTGTTCGGACCGCGGCGCTCCCAACGGATCCGCCGCGTCGAGGAGCTTCCGCGCGTGCTGGCACACGTACACCGCGAACTGGTCGCGGCCTGACTGGAGGGACGGAATTGAGTACTGACGTATATTTCGCCAACGGCAACGAGATTCAGCTGTTCGAGCAGGCCTACGCCCGCCGGATCCCGGTGATGCTGACCGGTCCGACCGGCTGCGGCAAGACCCGCCTGGTCGAGCACATGGGTTCGTTGTTGCAGCGCCCGGTGGTGACGATCAGCTGCCACGACGACCTGACCAGCTCGGATCTGGTGGGCCGGTTCATGGTCACCGGCGGCGACGTGGTGTGGACCGACGGGCCACTGACCCGCGCGGTCAAGGCCGGGGCCATCTGTTACCTCGACGAGGTGGTCGAGGCCCGGCACGACTCGCTGGCCATCCTGCATTCGCTCACCGACCATCGCCGCGCGCTGTACCTCGACCGGGCCGGGGAGGTGGTGCGGGCACCGGACGCCTTCATGCTGGTGTGCTCCTACAACCCGGCCTATCGCAGTTCGCTCAAGGAGCTCAAACCGTCCTTCCGGCAACGGTTTGCGACGCTGCCGATGACGTACCTGCCGCCCGAGCGCGAGGCCGGGGTGATCGTCGCGGAGACCGGAGTCGGTCACGACACCGCAGCGCGTCTGGTGGCCTGTGCCGTGGCGATCCGCAGCGCAGACGCCGCGTTCCATTTCGAGCCGCCCTCGACCCGCGTGCTGGTCACCGCGGCACAGCTCGTCGCGGAGGGCGCCACCGAATTCGACGCCGCCGAGGCCTGCGTGCTCGCGCCGCTGAGCACCGACGGGGCGATCAACGACGGGCTCCGTGAGGTCGCGGCAGCCGGCCTGCTCGACGGTGCGGCCCGAAACCGAGGAAAGGACGTCCGATGAACGAACAGGAGCGAAAGCGCAAGCGCGCGTTGATTGTTCTACAGGTTGTCGTCTACGGCTACCTGTTGACGATGTTCTGCATCCAGCTGTACATGTCCTTCGCCAGGGGCTGGTGGGACCTGTGAACCTGCCGCTGGCCCGGTCTGATTCGGTGACACTCGAGGATCACCACGAGCAGTCCCGGCTGGCTCAACGCCGGGCCGACAAGTGGATGATCGCCGGCGCCCTGCTGATGGGCATGTGGATTCCGGGTCTGATCGGGTTCCCGATCTTCATGCGTGGGGTGTGGTTACAGCGCCAGGCCCAGCGCGACGGCTTGTCGGTGCGGCCGATGATCGTCACGCTGATCGGCTACCTCGTGCTGATCGACGGTGCGCTCAACAGCCTGGGATGGGCGCTGGATCTGGTGGCCAACCACACCCTGATCAACCGGGTGCTGATGGTCGGCTGGGGCTACATGTTCGACGCCGGCTACTTCTGGCACTACAACGAACTCTGGATCGGCGGTTCGGCCGGGCCGGGTGAGAAGTCGATGGTCTTCGGCATGATCGTCACGGTTTTCGCGATGCGTTGCGCCGCGGCCATCGGGTTCCTGCAGATGAAACGCTGGGGACACCAGTGGATGATCGTCACCTGCTGGATGGGCGTGCTGATCTGGTGCGTCTACGTCTTCAACATGACGATGTTCGCCGACGTCCGCTACGCCGGGGTGATCTTCCCGGTGATCGGCTGGTGGCTCTACGACATCTTCTACATCACCCCGTTCCTGGCGATCCCGTACCTGCACACGGTCAACCGCGAAATCTTCACCGACTGAACATCTTTCAAGGAGCGCATGGTGTCGATAACTGACGAAACCGAAACAGACCCGGCACAGGATCTGCCGCCGGGTACCACGCCGTACTACGCGAACATGCACAAATGGATCAAACGGGCCGTGATGGTGTGCCTGGTCGCGCTGGTCGTGGAGGGCGCGTTCACGTTGCCCTTCATGGCCGTCTACTACGGGTATCCGACGCTCAGCCTGACTCAGATCTGCAGTGAGCTGCTCAAGGTCCGCTACTCCGATGACACGTTGGAGTGCAAGCATCCCTACCCGATGTTCGGCCCGCCGGAGGGCGCCGAAGGCAAGGACACCGCCCGCGACGAGTGGGGGATCCAGCCGACCCCGAAGTACGACCGGTTGGGCTTCCGCGAGTTGGTGCGCCGGTACGAGGAACGTCAGGCCCGCCAGGCCGCGGAACAGGGCAAGTAGATGCCCGATCTCGCCTCGGATCCCGAAGGCGCCGCGGTGTTCCACGGCAACTCCGTGACGCGTGGCTACCGACGGATCCCGGTCGTGTTCACCACGGGCGAGCGGTCGACTGTATTGCGGGGACCTAACGATTCGGTGGTCTCTCGGGGTTGACGCTCGTGCAAGTAGCAAAGCCGTGGTTCAGTGGTAATCGATGTCTGGTACCTGGTCCCCGCGTCGCTGTATCACCGCTGCGGTGACGGCGGGTATTGCGTTGCTCGCGGTGGGGATTCCTTCGGCCACGGCCGCCCCGGCCAGTGATGCCAGGGGATATGTCGATTCCACGGCGCGGTGCGACAGTGCGGACGCGACCGTGCTGTTCGGCAGCACCGACGCCTCGCGGGTGGCGATCTGTTCGGTGTCGGGCGGTAAGTACGAGTACCGCGGTGTGCGGTTGCGCGACGGCGCCAAGTTGGTCGTGCCGGCCTCGCGCAACGACGACGGCGCGTTCCGCGTGGAGAACGCCGGGATCGAATACCTGGTGACCTCGAAGTCGCTGGTGCTCAGCGTGGGGGAGAAGGTGATCCGCGAGGAGTCGATGATCGACTTCCATCGCCCGGGAGCGCCCGCGGCTCAGGACGTACCGAAGTCCCCGGGTACGGCCCCGGCTCCCGCGACAGCGGCGCCCACGCCGACGACTCCGCTGCCGCCGCCGCTTGCCGCCGAAGTCGGTGGAAGCGGCGCCCGTCGTTGAGTCGCTAACCCGCTGACCTGCGCCATCGCCGGTGCCGTTGAACGCAGGCAATGAAAATGATAATCATTAACGGTATGCGTGAGTGCTCGTCGCCCCTGCCGGCATCTGATCTGGACCGCCTGAGACCGGGAACGATCTGTCTGACGGTTCCGCTCGTCGACGAGGTCGTCCAGGTGGGTATCGGCGGCGAGTTTCCGACCACCGTCGTCGCGGTCTCGGTGACGCCGTCATCCGTGCGGGTGCGCCGGCTCGACGGCCGGCGGCTCCAGGCGCACATCGTCGAGGGCTGGGAGGGTGCAACCGAGCCCGGCGTGGCGACTCCGGTATTCGGCGAGCCGGTCGAGGCTTTGGTGCTCGAACGCCGCGGCGGGCGCTGGGTTCCGGGCCCGGGTCTGTGCCGTCGGATCGTCCACCTCGATCCGTTTGTCGGCACGCTCGCACGATTCGCCCTGGCCAAGCAGGCACGCACCGGCGATCAGGCAGTAGGTGCGGCGTAGGTCTGCAGGTACCGGGTCAACGCCCGTTCGCCCTCGGTGAGGATCGCGCGGTCTGTTTCCGGGCCGGCGTGGAAGGCCATCTCCAGCAGACGATCACCCATCTCCACCGCCACCATCGTCACCAGGGGATCGGTGCCTTCGCGCAGCAGGCCCCAATGCAGCAGCCCGGCGTGCAGGGCGTTGGCGAACTCGGCCCGGCGCGCCCGCGGGTCGGCGAGCAGGCCGCTGGCCAGGCTGGTGTAGTGCAGGTTGACCAGGTGCGGGTGGTTGCGCAAGTGCTCGTAGTGGAATTCGAAGATCCCGTGGGCGACCTCGGCCAGGCTGGTCGGGGCGAGCGCGGCCAGTATCGCCGCGCCTTCGGCGTCACGCCGGTCGAGGTGGTCGGAGACGATCTCCTGAAGGATCGCGTCGCGGTTGGGGAAGAACTGATAGACCGTCGCGACCGGGACCTCGGCCCGGTGAGCGATTGCCCGGGTCGTGACGGCGTCGACGCCCTGCGTTTCGAGTAGTTCCAGTGCTGCGGTCCGGATTCGTTCGACGCGTCGTCGGCTGCGCTCCTGCACAGGTTGTCGTCGCCGTAACGGCTTGTGGGTGACCACCTAGAAATCGTCGCACACGAAAAATGTGAACCCGATTCATGTTAACTATTGTCCCGGGCGTTTCGAGGGGGCCAAGGGCTGAGTGCTATGCCGCGGCGCACGGTTGCGACCTCGCGTGGTTGAACTCACAGGGTTGGGGCGGTGCGCCGGTACCGTGGGCAATCGTGTCGATACTGTCTACGCCCCTGGTGGCCGATTCCTTGGCCAGGTTGTTCTCCGCGACGGCGCGCCCGACGCCCATGCGCGGCGTCCGGTTCCCCGAAATCGCCGGCAGCACAACGCTGATCAAAATCCCGACCCGTCACGGTGAGGTGGCCGCGACGGCGTACCACCCGCCGTCGGGCGACGCGAAGCCCGCGGTGTACGTGAACGTGCACGGTGGGGGCTTCGTCGTCGGGCGCCGCGAACAGGACGACCCGTGGTGCCGTTTTCTCGCCGCCCACGCGGATGTCGTTGTGGTCAATGTCGATTACCTGTTGGCTCCGGGGCACCGGTTCCCCACACCGGTCGAACAGATCTATGACGTGCTCAGCTGGGCAGCGGCGCCCGAGCGGGACTGGGACGGCACTCGGCTGTGCGTCGGAGGCCAGAGCGCGGGTGGCAGCCTGTCCGCGGGGGCCGCCCGGCTGGCCTTCGAGAAGGGCGGGCCGCAGATCGCACTCCAGTTTCTGCACTACCCGCCGCTGGATCTCGTCACCGCCACAAGGGACAAGCACTCCCCGCGGGATGCCAAGGCGGTGTTGAAGCCGTGGATGGGCGACGTGTTCGACACCGCGTACGTCCCCGATCGCGCGCAGCGCACGGACCGTCTGGTGTCCCCGGTCTGGGGAGCCAACGCCGACGGACTCGAGGGGATCGCCCCGGCGCTGATCGTCACCGCCGAATACGACCGGCTGCGCGACGAGGCGTGGCAGTACGCGCAGAAGCTCGAGGCGGTGGGCGCCCTGGCCGAGTATCACGAAGTGCCCGACGTCGACCACGGCTACAACATCATGAGCAACGCAACCGAGGTCACCCGCAAGGTCTACGAGCTGATCGCCGGGCACGTCCGTCGCGCCACCGGCAGTTAGCCCAGCGAGCTGTGCAGGGCCAGGGTCGCTGCCACGGCGTTCGCCGCCTCAGCACCCTTCTTGACGAAATGCTTGGTGAAGTAGTCGATGTGCTCGTCGTGCTCGTGGAAATGGTGCGGAGTGAGCACGACCGAGAACACCGGAACGTCGGTGTCGAGTTGCACGCGCATCAGCCCGTCGATCACCGCGGTGGCCACGAAGTCGTGACGGTAGATGCCGCCGTCGACGACGAGGCCGGCCGCGACGATCGCCCGGTAACGCCCGGTGAGTGCCAGACGCTTTGCGGTGAGCGGAATTTCGAAGGCACCGGGCACCTCGAAGAATTCGAGGGCCGCGCCGTCGACGCCGTGGGTGCCGATCTGCTCGGTGAATCCCTCGCGCGCCTTGTCGACGATGTTGCGATGCCAGGTGGCTTGCACGAACGCGATCTGAGTGGCTGCGTCAGACATGTGGTGACGCTATCGCACGTCGAGGTAGGCATCGGCCCAGGCGCCGATGATCCGTCCGGCGCGTTTGGCCTGCCCGGGTCCGGTCAGCAGGTGTTCGGAGCCTTCCAGCGAGACGAAGCTGCGTGGATGGCGGGCGGCCCAGAAGATGTCGCTCGCATTCTTGATGCCGACGGTGTTGTCGGTCGGGGAGTGCAGGATGAGCAGCGGCAGTCTGAGGCCTTTGATCTTGTCGAGCAGCTCGGTGGCCCGGACATCCTCGATGAAGGCCCGCTTGAGTGTCAGCGTCTTCCCGCCGACCATCCACTCGCCGCTGCCCTCGGCGCAGACCTGGTCGATCACCGCGTCGTACTGCCGCTCGACGTGGGTGGGGTCGAACGGCGCGCCCACGGTCACCACGGCCCGCACGCCGGGGGATTGCCGGGCCGCGGCGATCACCGCCGCGCCGCCCCACGAATGCCCGATCAGGAGGTCGGCCGGGGTACCGCGCTCGGCCATGAACGTGCAGGCGGCGATCACGTCATTGGCCTTGGCGGTGAAGGAGCCGTCGCCCCAGTCTCCTTCCGAGTCGCCCAGGCCCAGCGCATCGAAGCGCAACATCCCGATGCCGTCGGCGGCCAGCTGCTTGCAGATGCGGGAGGCGGCCGGTGAGTCCTTGCCGAGGGTGAAACCGTGCGAGAAGACCCCCCAGCCCCGCACCGGCCCGTCGGGCCGATCGATCACACCGGCCAGCATCGGGCCCGTCGAGCTGGGGAAGGTGACGCGCTCAGCCATGAGGGTGGTTTACCACGTAGAGAGCGGTGCCGCGAGGAACGGAAGCGCAGCTCGGGCAGGAAGCGGCCCGGCACTCTAGTTAGCCTGGCGCCGTACTTTGCCTGAAATGCGGCGTTGGTGGGGAGGTACCTGCTTGGTTGCCAGCCTGGCTCCGTAGTCTGGAGGTCAACGTCTGCTGCTGGTCAGTGCCGCCCGGCATGCTGCGACTGAACGCAATGAGATGTGGAGCAAGTTCGTGCCCCTGAACACCATCGCGCTGGAACTGGTCCCGCCGAACCTCGAACGCGGCGTGCAGTACCCCATTGAAGAGGCACGGAAAGTGCTCGCGTTGGCGGCCGAGGCCGGCATCGAAGGGCGGATCCGGCACGTCATGATCCCCGGGATGATCGACGAGGACGACGACCGTCCGATCGAGATGAAGCCGCGGATGGATGTCCTGGAGTACTGGAACATCCTGCGGCCCGAACTTCCCGACATGCGCGGCTTGTGCACCCAGGTCACGTCGTTCCTGGACGAGGCCGCCCTGGGCGGGCGGCTGACCGAGCTGAGCGGGGCCGGTTTCGATGGCATCGCGTTCGTCGGCGTGCCCCGGACCATGAAGGACGGCGAGGGCGAGGGCGTCGCACCCACGGACGCCCTCTCGATCTATGAGCAGCTGGTTCCCAACCGGGGCGCCATCCTCATCCCAACCCGCGAGGGTGAGCAGGGCCGGTTCAAATTCAAGTGCGAGCGGGGCGCGACGTACGGCATGACACAGTTGCTGTACTCCGACGCCATCGTCGGTTTCCTCAAAGAGTTCGCCGAGACCACCGATCACCGGCCCGAGATCCTGCTGTCATTCGGCTTCGTGCCGAAGATGGAGTCCAGGGTCGGGCTGATCAACTGGCTGATCCAGGATCCGGGCAATGAGGCCGTGGCCGCCGAGCAGGAGTTCGTCAGCCAGCTGGCCGAACGCGACTCGGATGAGAAGCGCAAGCTGATGCTGGACCTGTACAAGCGGGTGATCGACGGGGTGGCCGATCTCGGCTTCCCGCTGAGCATCCACTTCGAGGCGGCCTACGGGGTGTCGAAGCCCGCATTCGAGACCTTCGCCGAGATGCTCGCCTACTGGGCGCCGGACCGGGTTTCCTAGCTCGTCTCCAGGTCCCCCTTGATACCGGCCTGCTCCAGGAATGCCTGTGCAGTTGCCGGGATCCGTTGTCGATGCCAGATCAAGACCAGGGGCCGCTCGGGGCGCGGCCGGCGCAATTCGATGGTCGCGATGTGGGGCCGGGCCCACTCGGCGGTCGACCGCGGCATGAGCGCGATCCCGAGCCCGGCCCCGACAAGTTCAGCGAGATCGGTGAGGTGGTCGGTCTCGGCCCTGACGTCCGGCGTGAACCCTACTTCTGCACAAGCTGTTTCGAGAACGGTGCGTAACCCTGTCCCATTGGTGAGGCATGCGAAGCGCTCGTCGCGCAGTGCGGATATCGCGACCGACGACTGTTCCGCGAGCGGGTGATCACGTGCCACCGCCACCACCAGGGGTTCGGTGACCAGGGCGGCCGCAGCGAGCGCGGCAGGTAGACGCTGCCTGGTCGGGCCGCCGAGAAGCCGCTCGCCGATCAGCCCGATGAGCGCGGTGTCGATGCGGCCGGCCAGGACGTCGGCGACGAGCGAGTCGGAATCGTTGACGCGCAACGTGATCCGCACCTCGTGGTGGCGATGCTGAAATATCCGCAGCGGGGTCAGAAGCTCCGCTGGTGGTGACGCCACGGTACCGATCGTCAAGCGACCGGCAAGAACGCCGTGTAGTGCAGCGACGGCGTGTCGCCCGGCCGCCACCGTGTCCAGAACGGCTCGGGCGTGCGGCAGGAACGCCTCGCCCTCGGCGGTGAGCCGGACCCGGCGCTCGGACCTGTCGAACAACCTGACACCCAGTTCCCGTTCAAGCTGGGCGATTTGCTGACTGATCGCTGGTTGCGCAACGTGTGCCCGCAACGCGGCGCGGGTGAATCCGCCCTCCTCCACCACCGCGAGCAGATACTCGAGCTGGCGCATTTCCATAAGTGAAGCTTATTCAGATCGATCGGAAACATGTATTCGACTTCTGGCAAAGGGGCGGGCAATGTTGAATTTGTGAACCCCGCAGACAACCGACTGATCGATCCGTACAACGCGGTCGGCCTGATCCCCAACTTCCAGCCCATCAGCGGTCGAGCTGACATCGCTGTCAACATCGACCATCTCGAACACCTGGCAGCGGGCGCGTTCTGGCTGTCGAATCTCGATATCCCGGTGCGGTTGCTGGCCATTCCAGAGGGGGCACTGCAGGGTTTCACCGACGAGATCCGTGATGCCGACCATGCCGAGTATGCGGCGACGTGTGCCATCGACATCCCGGGACCGGAAACCGACCGACTGGGGGAGATGGCGCGGCGCTGGAATGTGTTCGTCATGGGTCAGGCGAAGGCGCGGCATCCCGAGTGGAAGGACCTGTTCTTCAACGTCGGGTTTGTGATCGCCCCGTCCGGTGAGATAGTGCTACAGCACTACAAGCTGAACGCGCTTCTGCCGGTGGAGCGTTCGGTTTCGCCGCACGATCTGTTCGACTGGTGGGTAGAGCGGTACGGCAGGACCCTCGACGCGTTCTGGCCCGTGGCAGATACCGAGATCGGCCGGCTCGGCGTGATGATGGCCATGGAGGGCAACTTCCCGGAAAACGGTCGGGGCCTGGCGATGAACGGCGCCGAGGTGGTTTACCGGGCCTCGCTGCCGGCGGCATTCACCGAGAACGATGTCTTCGAAATCAGCAATCGTGCCCGGGCACTGGAGAACAACTTCTACGTCGTGGCACCGAACATCGGTGGCAGCATCGAGAACGGAGCACCACCGATCGATGCCGGCGGCGGACGGTCGATGATCGTCGACTACAAAGGCGGAATCGTCGGTAAACAGTTCGACACCAACGGCTCGACCTTTGTCGCGGGCACCGTCAACATCCAGGCGCTGCGGCACCACCGGGCCTCTGCGCAGGTGACGAACTGGCTCAAAGATGTCCGTACCGAGCTCGCGGAGATCATCTACGAACGCCCCATATACCCGAAAAACCGCTACCTACACCGAATCCCGGGAAACCACGCGGAGTTTCGGCGAGAAGTTATCGAGCGCCAGATCGAGCTACTTACCGAGCGCGACATCTGGCGACCGCCGTACCAGAATCCGACGGAATGATCAGCCCATCGCAGCGGTGACCGCTTGCGCGATGAACCGCACGGCGTCGTTGCGACTGACCGCGGCCATCAGTTGTGCGGCGGCTTGGGTCTCGGGACCCACCAGACACGTCGGTCCCTCGGTGAGGTTGGCGAACGCGGCCGTCACCACATCGTCGACGGCTGCGGCGCCCGGCGGTGTCTGTGCCGGAGAGTCGATCTGGCCCCGTTCGTGCTCGAGCTTGCGCAGTGCGGGAGTGTCCGTCTTGCCCAGGATCAACCCGAGCACATCGACACCCTTCCCGTGCAGCTCGGTCCACAACGCCTCGGCGAACACCATGTCGAAGGCTTTGCTCGCACCGTAGGCCACCATGTTCGGACCGCCGGCGAATCCGGCCCCGGACCCGAAGATGATGATGCCGCCGCGGCCCCGATCGACCATCGGTTGTGCGTAGTGGTGGCACAGCTGCATCGGCACCATGCAGTTGCGCTGCACCAGTGATTCCGCGTCCGCGAGCGGCCCGGACAGGAACGGTGCGAAGTTGGGATCGGCGCCCGCGCAGTACACCAGGAAGCCGATGTCCAGATCCGAGGTGGCTGAGATCACCTCAGCGGCAGCTGCAGGTGCGGCCAGATCAATTGCCAGCGTGCGGGTTTGCACTCCGGTCCGGGCTGCGATAACTGAGGCGACATCGTCGAGAACAGTTTGGCGCCGGGCCAGCAGTACCACGTTGAGGCCGCGGCGGGCCAGCTCTTCGGCCATCGCCGAACCGACTCCGTCGGAGGCCCCGGCCACGAGTGCCCACGGCCCGTACCTGTCTGCGAATTCCATCGATGACTCCTTAGACCGCAACGACTCGGACCGGGGTGAAGTGCCTGCGTGCGATGCGCCAACCGCCGGTGGAGCGCACCAGCTCGTCGTCGTAGAAGCCGACGGCGTTGACGCCGGAGTTGTTGTCTTGAGCCATGATCAGCGCGTCGACGTAGGTGCGGGCCGTTGCGGCGTCACCGTCGACGGCGATTGCGTGGTTACTCAACCGGTGCATGGTGTGTCCGGCCATCGCGTGGGTTTGATCCATGAACTCGGTGACCGCGTCCACTCCGTTCCAGGCACCGATCTCGCCGTAGTCGAGCACGCAGTCGTCGGTGAACACGGTCCGGAACAAGGGCCAGTCCCGCCGGTCGATGCCGGTCGCATAGCGGACCAGCACGTCGGCGATATCCAGGCGGTCTTCGTGGTAGGTCATGCGTGATCTCCGTTCGGATGCACAATGATTCGGGCGGGCCCTGCCGAACGGCGGGCCAGTTCGAGCGCGTCGGGAACCTCGTCGAGCGGCACCACCATGCCGATGCTGGGCGTCGGGTCCAGGTCTCCGGTGACGATGGCGTCCAGCGTCCCGTACCAGTCCTGCGGCCACGGTCCACCGCCGAACTGCAGGGTCACTCCCTGGCGGGTGGCAGTGGTGATGTCGAGGGTGTCGCCGGTGTACCACCCGCCGGCGCAGTAGATGCGGGTGCCCATGTCGGATTCCTCGACGATCTTCTGGATCAGTCCTGACGCACCGACGCATTCGAACACCACGGCCGCGCCCCACAGGTTGCGTTCGGTACGCACCTCGCGCCAGACCTCGATCGGTGAGCGTTCGGCCGGGTCGACGGCGATGTGGGCGCCGAACTCCTTGCAGGCCAGGGCACGTCGATCCGCCTGGTAGTCCGAGACGATGATCGGTTCGACGCTGCGGCGGCCCAGCGCCGCCACTGCGGACAGCCCGATCGCGCCCGCACCGATCACGATGGGGATCTCGCCGGGTTCGAGTCGAGCACTGCGGACGTAGAACTCGCCGACCGCGAAGGCGTCCGTGAGCGCGACGGCATCGTCAGAGGCGTCGCCCGTGACGGCACGGGCGATCGCTTCGGTGACCACCACCAGCTCGGCGAAACTTCCCGGCGAATCAGGGTGCTGACCGATGATGTGTGCGCCGTCGGCGCCGCCGTTGATCAGTTTGATGGGGATCGAGGTGACCCGGGTGCCGACGGGGAACTGGTCGCTGCAGCCGGGACCGTGCCCGATGACCTCGCCGACGAACTCGTGGCCCAGCACCACATCCTGTCCGGTGTCGTAGAGCGATCGGCCGGTCGGATCGTTGAGCCCGAGTTCCGGGTGGTCCATGAAATGGACATCGGACGCGCAGATCGCGGTACTCAGTACTCGCAACAGGAGCTCGCCCCGACCCGGTGCGGGATCGGCGATCTCACGCACCGTCAGTGTGCCCTCGCGTAAGACGACTGCGCGCATCGCACCTATCGATTCTCGAATAATCGAGATATTCTCTCGAATTGACAAGACCGACTGTAGGAACCGCCCAGAGGGGAGTCAAGGGTGCGCGGTGCAAGTTCGGCGCCGACGAGCCGGGTGCTGGATGTGATCGAGTTGCTGGCGAGTGCCGGCGACGTGCGGTTGCGGTTCTCCGACGTGGTCAGCGCACTGGACCTGACGCAGGCCACCGCACACGCGATCCTCAAGACCTTGTGCGACCGGGGCTGGCTGATCCGTGATCCCGTGGACAAGACGTTCGCGCTGGGACCCGGCCTGGCCGTGGTGGCTGCCCGAACCGAGGCGGCGCGACCGCTGGCACATGCGGCTCACATTGCCGCACAAGAACTTTCAGAGCAGTTCGGGCATGCCGCCTCTGTGGTCGAACGGGTCGCCGATGAACTGGTGATCACCGCGTTCGAGGGCGCCGGGCCGCGGCCGGCGGGCACGCCGGGGGATCGCATCCGGTACGCGCCGCCGTTCGGCGTCGCCTTCGCCGCCTGGGATTCGCCCGTTGAGCAGCGGGCCTGGATCGAGCGTGCACCCGCGGCAATCGCGGGGCGTCTGGAGCAGGTGCTGGCCCAGACCAGGGAGCAGGGTTTCGACGTTGACTGGACGACGCCGGATCTGACCCGGGCAGCGCAGATGGTCGGCTCACTGCCGAGTGACGGACTGCCCGACCACGTCCGCGGCATCACCGATCAATTGCTCGCCGAGTTCACCACCATCGGCTTGGCGCCGGCCGGCGACGCGGCCGGCAAGGCACAGCCGGTGGCCACGATCGCCGCACCGGTGTTCGACGCTCACGGCCGGGTCGCACTCATCCTGTCGGTACACCCGCTGCGGCCCATGACCGCCCGCCAGGTGGACACCGCAGGGCAGCGGGTCAGGCGGGCCGCCGATCGGCTGAGCCGACCGTGAAGCTGAACTCCGCAACTCCGTCGACACCACCGGAGACCACGTCGCCGGGTTGCATCGGACCGACCCCGGCCGGGGTTCCGCTGTAGATCAGGTCGCCCGGTGCCAGGTCGACGGCAGCCGAGATCGCGCTGATGACCTCCGGCACCGTCCAGATCAGGTCCTTGAGGTCACCGTGCTGCTTGAGCTCGCCGTTGACCCGCAGCCAGATCTCGCCGCTGTCGGGGTGACCGACTTCGGCGACCGGATGGATCGGCGTGCACGGGGCGGATGCGTCGAACCCCTTGGCCCAATCCCAGGGCCGGCTGAGCTTCTTGGCCTCGTCCTGCAGATCGCGCCGGGTCAGGTCGACGCCGACCCCGTAGCCCCAGACCAGGCTCAGCGCGTCGTCCGGTGCCACGTCGCGGCCCCCGGCACCCAGCGCCACCACGAGCTCGATCTCGTGGTGAAACGACGAGGTCAGCGACGGGTAGGGGACCGTGCCCGCCGCGTCGATCACGGCGTCGGCCGGCTTCATGAAGAAGAACGGCGGTTCCCGGTCGGGGTCCTTGCCCATCTCGCGCGCGTGGGCCGCGTAATTGCGTCCGACGCAGAACACCCGTCGCACCGGGAAGCGCTCAGGCCCGGTGCTCACCGGGAGCGACGCCTGCGGTGGGGCTGGGATCACGAAGTCGGCCATGGGAACCATCATCCGGGCATCGCCGTGGCGTGGCACGTCACGAACGTGGATCCTCTGCGAGTTTTCAGCTGTTTTTTCGCAGAGGATCCACGCTCGAGGTGTAGCGCGCAATCCGGCGTCAGAACGCGGCGTTGTCCAGGTGCATGACCTCGCCGTCGACCGACTCGACAACTTCGCGAACCGCCGTCAGCAGCGGCAACATGTTGTGCGCGAAGAACTTCGCCACCGCGACCTTGCCTTCGTAGAACGGCCGGTCGCGATCGGTCGCGGTTGCCAGCGCGGTCTGGGCGACCTGCGCGCCGACCAGCAGGCGCCAGCCGATGAGCAGATCGCCCACCGCCAGCAGGAACCGCACCGAACCGAGGCCGACCTTGTACAGCTGCTCGGGCTGTTCCTGAGCGGACATCAGGTAGCCGGTCAGCGTGGCCGCCATCGACTGCACATCGGCCAACGCAGTGGCCAGCCGCGCGATCTCGGGTTCCAGCCCGGCGCCCTCGGATTCGATCGTGGCCGAGATCTGCGCCGCCACATGCGCCAGCGCTCCACCCTGATCGCGGATGATCTTGCGGAAGAAGAAGTCCAGCGCCTGGATCGCGGTGGTGCCCTCGTAGAGCGAATCGATCTTGGCGTCGCGGATGTACTGCTCGATCGGGTAGTCCTGCAGGTAGCCGGATCCGCCGAGGGTCTGCAGCGATTCCGTCAGGATCTCGTAGGCCTTCTCGGAGCCGACGCCCTTCACGATCGGCAGCAGCAGGTCGTTGACGCGGTGCGCCAGGCCGGCGTCGGCGCCCGAGACATGTTGCGCCACCACAGAATCCTGGTGCGCCGCGGTGTACAGGTACACCGACCGCAGGCCCTCGGCGTAGGCCTTCTGCGTGAGCAGGCTGCGCCGCACGTCGGGGTGCTCGATGATCGCGACCCGCGGTGCGGTCTTGTCGGTCATCTTGAGCATGTCCGAGCCCTGGATGCGTTCCTTGGCGTAGGCCAGTGCATTGAGGTAGCCGGTGGACAGGGTGCCGGCCGACTTCACCCCGACGGTCATGCGCGCGTTCTCGATCACGCGGAACATCTGCGCGATGCCGTTGTGCACGTCGCCGACGAGATAGCCGACGGCCGGGGTGCCGTGCGCACCGAAGGTGAGCTCGCAGGTCGGTGACGACTTGATGCCCATCTTGTGCTCGAGACCGGTGACGAACACGCCGTTGCGCTCCCCGAGTTCGAGGGTCTCGGGGTCGAAGTGGAACTTCGGGACGTAGAACAGGCTCAGGCCCTTGGTGCCGGGCCCGGCGCCCTCGGGGCGGGCCAGCACGAGGTGGAAGACGTTCTCGGCGGTGTCGCCGACGTCACCACCGGAGATGAAACGCTTCACCCCGTCGATGTGCCAGGTGCCGTCGGGCTGCGCGATGGCCTTTGTGCGGCCCGCGCCCACGTCGGATCCGGCATCCGGCTCCGTCAGCACCATGGTGCCGGCCCAGCCCTTGTCCATGCTCATGCGCGCCCAGCGCTGCTGCTCCTCGGTGCCGACCTCGGCCAGGGTGTGCGCCATCGCCGGGCCGAGTCCGTAGAGGAACATTGCCGACGGGTTGGCGCCCATGATCATTTCCTGGATGGCCCACACCAACGATGCGGGCGCCGGTGTGCCGCCGGCGTTCTCGGCGAGGCCGATGCGCCACCACTCGGCGTCCTTGACTGCCTGCACCGTCTTGGCGAGGGGCCCGGGCATCGTGATCTCGTGGGTTGCCGGATCGAACTCGGGCGGGTTGCGGTCGCTGTCGACGAACGACTCTGCGACGACGCCTTCGGCAAAGCGGGCGACCTCGTCGAGCATGGTCTGTGCGGTCTCTGCGTCGAGGTCGCCGAATGCGCCCGAGTCGAGGACCGGACCCAAGGCGAGAACCTGGAAGAGATTGAATTCGATATCGCGGACATTGGCGATGTAGTGAGCCACGATCTGCAAGCGTTGCCGACGCCGGACGGGGTACGCAAGCGTAGGTGCAGCAACCTACGGCTACGGAACCGGAGGTTGCCAGCTCCGAGCGGGATGTGAGCTGCATCACATTTGATCATGCACCTATCCTTGACCGAGTGTCCGAACCGTCAGTCGCCGAGCTTCGCTCCCGCCTCGACGACTTGACCATCCGCGATGCGGATCGGTTGCGCCGCCGCCTGCGGAATCTGCGTGACGCGGAGCCGGCCAAGATCGAGAAGATCGCCGAACAGATCGCGGCCGCGGAAGGCCTCGTCCTCACCCGCCGGGCCGCCGTCCCGGCCATCACCTATCCCGATCTGCCGGTCAGTCAGCACCGCGATGAGCTGGCCAAAGCCATCAGCGAGAACCAGGTGGTGGTGGTCGCCGGCGCGACGGGCTCGGGCAAGACCACGCAGCTGCCCAAGATCTGCCTCGACCTCGGTCGCGGCATCCGCGGCACCATCGGTCACACCCAGCCCCGCCGGCTCGCCGCGCGCACGGTGGCCCAGCGCATCGCCGACGAACTCGGCACCCCGCTGGGCGACGCCGTCGGCTACACGGTGCGCTTCACCGACCAGGCCAGCGATTCGACCCTGATCAAGCTGATGACCGACGGCATTCTGCTCGCCGAGATTCAAAGAGACCGTCGGCTGCTGCGCTACGACACGCTGATCCTCGACGAGGCGCACGAGCGCAGCCTCAACATCGACTTCCTGCTCGGCTACCTGCGTGAGCTGTTGCCGCGACGGCCCGACCTCAAGGTCATCGTCACCTCGGCCACCATCGAGCCGGAGCGGTTCGCGGCGCACTTCAACGGTGCCCCGATCGTCGAGGTGTCCGGGCGGACCTATCCCGTCGAGATCCGGTACCGGCCTCTGGAAGTCACCGTCGGCGGCGCAGACGACGCCGATGATCCCGATGATCCCGACCACGAGATCGTGCGGACCGAACTCCGCGATCCGACCGAGGCCATCGTCGACGCGGTCCGCGAGCTGGAGTCCGAACCTCCGGGCGACGTGCTGGTGTTCCTGTCCGGTGAGCGTGAAATCCGAGACACTGCAGAAGCATTGAAGGACCTGCGCAACACCGAGGTGCTGCCGCTGTATGCCCGATTGCCCACCGCCGACCAGCAGAAGGTGTTCCAGCCCAGCCGCACCGGTCGGCGAATCGTGCTGGCCACCAACGTGGCCGAGACGTCGCTTACCGTGCCGGGCATCCGGTACGTCGTCGACCCCGGCACCGCGCGGATCTCCCGCTACAGCCGGCGCACCAAGGTGCAGCGGCTGCCGATCGAGCCGATCTCCCAGGCCTCGGCCGCCCAACGGGCCGGTCGCTCCGGACGTACCGCGCCCGGCGTCTGCATCCGGCTGTACTCGGAGGCGGACTTCGAATCACGGCCCCGGTACACCGATCCGGAGATCCTGCGGACCAACCTGGCCGCGGTGATCCTGCAGATGGCTGCCCTTCAGCTCGGCGACATCGCGGAGTTTCCCTTCTTGGATCCACCGGATGCCCGCAGCATCCGCGACGGCGTGCAATTGCTGCAGGAACTCGGCGCGTTCGATGCGGCGGGCGCGCTGACCGATGTCGGACGACGCCTGGCGAGGTTGCCGCTCGATCCGCGCGTCGGGCGGATGATCCTGCAGGCCGACACCGAGGGCTGCGTGCGTGAGGTGCTGGTGCTGGCGGCCGCGTTGTCGATCCCCGATCCGCGCGAGCGCCCGACTGACCGGGAGGAAGCGGCGCGCCAGAAGCACGCGCGGTTTGCCGACGAGCATTCGGACTTCATCTCGTATCTCAACCTGTGGAACTACCTGCGGGAGCAGCGAAACCAGCTTTCTGGCAATGCCTTCCGGCGGATGTGCCGCGAGGAGTTCCTGCACTATCTGCGGATCCGGGAGTGGCAGGACCTGACCGGGCAGCTGCGCAGCATCGCCCGCGACATCGGGATCCGCGAGAGTGACGAGCCTGCCGAGCCGGCCAGCATCCACGCCGCGCTGACCGCGGGCCTGCTGTCCCATGTCGGGCTGCGGGAGGGGGAGTCCCGCGACTATGCCGGCGCGCGCAACTCCAAGTTCGTGCTGGCGCCGGGTTCGGTGTTGACGAAGAAACCGCCGCGCTGGATCGTGGTGGCCGACCTGGTCGAGACGAGTCGGCTGTTCGGGCGGATCGCGGCCAAGGCCGAACCCGAGGCGATCGAGCGGGTCGCCGGACATCTGGTGCAACGCAACTACAGCGAACCGCACTGGGAGGCCAAACGCGGTGCGGTGGTGGCGTTCGAGCGGGTCACGCTCTACGGGCTGCCGCTGGTTCCGCGCCGGAAAATCGGATACACGCAGATCGACCCGGAGCTGTGCCGCGAGTTGTTCATCCGGCATGCACTGGTCGAGGGCGACTGGCAGACCCGGCACCACTTCTTCCGCGACAACGCGCGGCTGCGCACCGAACTCGAGGAGATCGAGGAGCGGGCTCGGCGGCGCGACCTTCTGGTCGGCGACGACGACATCTACGCGCTCTACGACGCCCGCATCCCGGCCGACGTCGTCTCCGCGCGCCACTTCGACGCCTGGTGGAAGAAGCAGCGGCACAAGACACCTGACCTCCTCACCTTCACGCGCGACGACCTGCTGCGTTCCGAGGACGGTGCGGACAATCCCGACACCTGGCAGACCGGCGATCTCGAACTGCCGCTGACCTACCGGTTCGAGCCCGGGGCCGCCGACGACGGAGTCACCGTGCACGTGCCGGTCGGTGTGCTGGCCCGGCTCGGCGGTGACGGCTTCGCCTGGCAGGTACCGGCTTTGCGGGAGGAACTCGTCACCGCGCTGATCAAGTCACTGCCCAAGGACCTGCGGCGCAACTTCGTCCCGGCTCCCGACACCGCGCGCGCCATCCTGGGTGACATCGATCCCTCCGCGGGGTCATTGCTGGACGAGATCCAGCGCGAACTGCGCAGGCGCAGCGGCATTCTGGTACCGATCGACGCGTTCGACCTGAGCAAGATCCCGGACCATCTGCGGATGACCTTCGCCGTGGAATCGGCCGACGGCAAAGAGGTGGCCCGCGGCAAGAACATCGACGCGCTGCGCGAGCAGTTGGCCGTCCCCGTCGCCCAGGCCGTGGCCGACGCGCTGGGCGGTGACCTGGAACGCACCGGGTTGCGGGCCTGGCCCGAGGATCTCGACGAGCTGCCGCGCACGGTGGAAAACGTGAGCGGCGGGCACACCGTCCGCGGATACCCGGCCTTCGTGGATACCGGAAAGGCCGTCGACATCAAGGTGTTCGCCAACCCGGCGGATCAGGCCGCAGCCATGCGGCCGGGACTGCGCAGGCTGTTGCGCCTGACCGTACCGTCACCGGTCAAGGCGATCGAGCGGGGCCTGAGCACCCGGACCCGACTGGCACTCAACGCCAATCCCGACGGCACTCTGGCCGCGCTGCTCGATGATTGCGCCGACGCGGCCGCGGATGTGTTGGTTCCCAAGCCGGTGTGGACGAAGGCCGAGTTCGCCGGCGTCCTGGCCCGGGCCGGCAAGGAACTCGGCCCCACCACGCAAGCCGGGGTGAGCCGGGTCGAGAAGGTGCTGGCCGCCGCGCACGAGGTGCAGGTCGCGCTGCCAGACAAGCCGTCAGCCGCCCAGGCCGATGCCGTCGCCGATATCCGGTCTCAACTGGATCGACTGTTGCCCAAGCGATTTGTCACCGTGACCGGCATCGCGCGGCTGAACGATCTGGCGCGATATGTCACCGCGATGGCCCGCCGGTTGGAGCGGTTGCCGCAGGCAGTAGGCGCCGATCGGGATCGGATGTCACAGGTGCATGCCGTCGAGGACGCCTATGACGAACTGGTTCAGGCGCTTTCGCCGGGCCGCGCCGCGGCCGCCGACATCCGAGACATCGCGTGGCAGATCGAGGAACTGCGGGTCAGCCTGTGGGCCCAGCAGCTCGGCACTCCGCGGCCGGTCAGCGAGCAGCGCATCTACAAGGCGATCGACGCCGTCACCCGATAGCCGCCGAAACGGTATTCCAGCAGGTGCCTTCTCGCACTATCTCTGCTGGAATACCGTTTCGGCGGGAGTCAGGCGATGGTGTGCTCGATGCGGCCGATGCCGTCCAGGGTCAGCGTGAGGGTGTCGCCGGGAAGTAGCCAGTGCCCGGTCTCCATGCCGCTTCCGCCGGGAAGTGTCCCGGTGCCGAAAAGCTCGCCGGGATAGAGCGGTTCGCTGCGTGACGCGTGTGCCAGCACCTCGCCCAGGCTGTGCTGCATCCCCGCGCTGCTGACAGTGCTGACCACCGCCCCGTTGAGCGCGACGGAACCGGTGAGGGAATTGATCCGCGGCAGGATCTCATCGGCGGTGACCGCGGTGTCCGACATCGAGCTGGCGAAGTGCTTGGACTTCTGCGGTCCGAAGCCGCTGAGCATCTCGGGGCGTTGCACATCGCGCGCGCTGAAGTCGTTGAGCACGACGAACGCGCCGATTGCCTCGGCCGCTTTCTCGGGTGTCGCGTTGAACAATGGTGCGGCGAGGACGAATCCGATCTCCAGTTCGAAGTCGAGCGCCTGCGAATAGTCCGGTATCGCAACCGGGGTGTCGGTCGGGACGAAGGTCTGCGCGTTGGACATGTAGTAGATCGGCTGCTGGTAGAACAGCGGCTTGGGTTTGAACTGCGGTACCGGACTGCCGGTCACGCGTTCGTACAGCGACGTCAGCCGGTACAGGCCGGGATGGAAGCGCCGGATCAGCCCACGCGCGGCGTCGATGTTGTGTTGTTCGTACAGCATGAAGTCGCGGAAGGACACCGGCTGGAACGGCAGCAGATGGTCGCTGTGCTGCAGCTGGCGATCGGCCGATGCGGCAAGCCAGGCATCGTCGAAAACGCGGCCGCCGATCGGGGTGAGATCGGGGTACGCAGCCCAATTGCCTTCGGAATCAAGCGCTTCCACGCTGAGTCCGGTGGCCGTGCGGATGCGACGCAGCTTCATCGGGCACATCCGAGTTGCCTGCGCAGGAACGCGGTGACGTGCCCGGCCACCACGTCGGGTTGTTCGAGCCAGGGCCAGTGGCCGGTCCCGGGCACCGGCTGAACCTCACAGTTCCGGAAGATCCGGCGGTACTCGTCGGTTTGTGCGAACGGCACGTAGCGGTCATCTGCACCCCACACCACCAGGACGTCGCCTCCGTATTCGGCGAGCCGATCGACATACGGGGCAAGGGCATTCGGACCGGTGGACCGGTACAGCTTCAACACCGCATCGGGTGTGCCACGGGCGAACATGTGCTCGGCGATCGATTCCAGCGCATCGGGCGGCAGCCCCGGGTCCCGCATCGCGAGCACGCGACGTAGAACAGCCGGGTTGCCGATCCGCGACAGTGCCTCGGCCAGCATGGGTGTCCGCCACAACTTGGCGGCGAAGTGGTTGATCACCACCGGGGCGTTGATCAACGTGATGCTGCCGACGGAATCGAGATGGTCGGCGGCCCACGCGAGTGCCCAGGGCCCGCCGAAGTCATGGGCGACCAGATGCGCGCGTTGGACGCCGAGTTGGTCCAGGATCGCGTCGAGGTGGGCCGCATAGGCGGCCACCGTGTACGGCCACTGGGCCGGCTTGTCGGCCGCGCCGAAACCCGGCATCTCCGGCGCGATCACCCGCGCGAAACCGGCGACCGGCGCCAGCAATCGATCCCACTTGGCCCCGGCGTTGTTGCCGTGCACGAACACCACTGCTTCTGGTGCTTGTTGCCGGTCCGCGCCTGATGGCCCGGCAACAAGCACCGGCGACCGCACCCCGTCGACAGCCAGCGTGCGGTGTTCGGCAGCGCTGTCCATCAGCGGGATTTTACGGTCGAGTAACGCTTGCCGCGCGTTTTCAACCGATCATTGCGTACCCGTCGCCACCCATGGCACGCGTTCGGCCTCTGCGTCGTCGAGCACCAGTTCGGCCACCCGCGACCGATGGGCCTCCGCACTGCCCAACAGCGCGGCGTCGGTGGTGGCCCGCTTGAAGTACAGGTGCGCCTGGTGTTCCCAGGTGAATCCGATCCCGCCGTGCACCTGGATGGTGTCGGCGGCAATCTTGGCGAACGCGGCCGACGCGGTGGCCTGCGCGATGCTGGTCGCCAGTGCCGGGTCGTCGGTGCCGTCGGTCAGTGCCCACGCCGCGTGATAGGTCGCCGAGCGGGCGTGCTCGAGATCCACCAGGCAATCCGCCAGCCGGTGCTTGACGGCCTGGAAGGAGCCGATCTGCCTGCCGAACTGCAGCCTGGATTTCGCGTATTCCACCGATAGGTCCAGCAGATGCTGTGCGGCGCCGATCTGTTCGGCGGCCAGCAGTGCCGAGGCCACCTGGAATGCGTGGGTGATGACGCGATCGGCCTCGCCGGTGCCGGCCACCAATTGCGCGGGGGCAGCGGTCAAGACGATCGTGGCCTGCGGCCGGGTGGGATCGAGCGTGACCAGTGCGGTGCGTTGCACTTCTGAGGCCGATGCGTCGACCGCGTACAGAGCCACGCCGTCGGGCCCCGTGGCGGCCACCAGCAGCACGTCGGCCGCGTCGCCATCGACGACGCGCTCGACGGTGCCGGTGAGCGTTCCGTCTTCGGCGGCAGTGACATTCACCGCGGTGGGATCGAATGCGCCCGCCTGATCCGGGACCGCGAACGCCGCGGTGCGCGTGCCTTCGGCGAGTGCGCCGAGCAGTTCGCCGCGTACCGGGCCGGCCGAGGAGGCGACGAGCGCCGGGATCGACAGCAACACGGTGCCGAACACCGGACCGCACGCCAATGCCGCGCCGAGTTCCTCGACCGCGATGGCCTGGTCGACGAGCGTGCCGCCGGCTCCGCCGTCGGCCTCGGGAACCGCCAGACCGAGCACACCGAGCTCGGTGCCCAACCGCGTCCACACCGACGGATCGAACCGGGGCTCGGACTCCATCAGGGTCCGCACGGTCTGTTCGTCGAAGTTCTCGGCACAGAACTTGCGGACCGCCGTCCGCAGCTGGGCCTGCTCGTCGGTGAACGTGAACTCAGCACTGTTCTCAACGTTCTCAGCCACGCGGGATCTCCTTCCACGGCATACCGGCATCGGCCCGCAGATCGCCGGGCAGCCCGAGGATCCGTTCGCCGAGAATGTTGCGCATCACCTCTGACGTGCCGCCTTCGATGGTGTTGGCCTTGCTGCGCAGGAAGCGCTGCTGGATCGGGCCGCGCCAGTCCTTGCCGCTCTCGTCGTCGTCGCGGTCGCCCGTCCCGTACCCGTGGTACAGGATCCCTTCGGGCCCAAGCAGATCCATGCACCACTGGTAGATGTGCTGATTGAGCTCGGCGCCGACGAGCTTTCCGATCGACCCTTCGGGACCCGGCCCGCCGACGGTGGCGGCAGCGCGGGAACGTTCTGCGGTCAGCCGCTGGGCCTCGGAGCGCAGCCAGAGCTGGGTCAGCCGATCCCGCAGCACCGGAGTGCGCAGATCCGGGCGTGATGCCCACAGCGCCACGGCATCCGAGATGGTCCCGGCTCCGCGACGGTTGCCGCTGCCGCCGAGCGCGCTGCGCTCGTTCATCAGCGTCGTCATCGCGACGTTCCAGCCGTTGCCGACCTCCCCGAGCCGATGCGCATCGGGGATACGGGCGTCGGTGATGTACACCTCGTTGAACTCGGCCTGGCCGGTCATCTGCCGCAGCGGCCTGGTCTCGACGCCCGGTCCGTGCATGTCCAGCACGAAGTACGTGAGCCCTTTGTGTTTGGGCACATCGGGATTCGAGCGGGCCAGCAGCAGGCCCCAACGGGCCCGGTGCGCCAGACTGGTCCACACCTTCTGACCGTTCAGCACCCACTCGTCGCCGTCGCGCACCGCGGAGGTGGCGAGCCCGGCCAGATCCGATCCCGCGCCGGGCTCGGAGAACAGCTGGCACCAGATGTGCTCGGTGCTGGCGAGCGGCCGCAGCCAGGAACGCTTGAGCTCGTCGGACTGAGCGTGTTCACACACCGTCGGTGCGGCCATGCCGTAACCCATGGGGTTGAGGCTCAGCGGTATGGGCCCGCCGGCGCCCTGCAGGATGCGGTCGGCCACGGCCTGCAGACCGCGGGATACCCCGAGACCGCCGAGGCCCTCCGGGAAGTGCACCCAGGACAGTCCCGCGTCGTAACAGGCGGCCAGGTACTCGGGGATCGGGACTTTCTTGGGGTCGTGGTCGGCCACGACCCGGCGGGCGAGGTCGGCGACCCGGTCCGCATCAGCGACGCTGCTCATCCAGCCACGATAGGGAAAGGCATTCAGTGGCTCGCGGGCGGGCGGTAGCGTCACGGTTCGTGGACCGTAAGCGCGTGGTGATCGCCGGGCTCGGTGACTCCGGGGTGCTCACCGCGATCCGGTTGGCGCGTCGGTTCGACGTCGTCGGCATCTCGGTGAAACCCGGCCTGGTCAGTGGCCAGGAGCTCGGCACGCGGCTGGCGCGGCCCGACGATTGGGCGCGCGATTACTGGATCGGCTTCGACCGGTTCCGCGAACTCGACCGGGTCCGCACCGTGCACGGCACGCTCACCGGGGCCGACCTGTCCGCACGCACGGTCAGCGTGCGTGAGGCCGACGGGAACGAGCGGGTGGAACCCTATGACGCGCTGGTCATCTCCACCGGTGTCACCAACGGCTTCTGGCGACAAGCCGTTCTGCAGTCGGCGGGGGAGGTCGATGCCGGGCTGCGGACCGCCCACGAGCGGGTGGGTTCGGCACGTTCGGTTGCCGTCATCGGGGGTGGCGCGGCGGCGGCCAGCAGTGCGGCCAATATCGCTCTCCGGTGGCCGGACATCCGGGTGGGGCTGTACTACCCGGGTGAACACCCTCTGCCGCAGCATCATTGGCGGTCCCGGCAACGGGTCGAAAGCCGGCTGACCGCGGCTGGGGTGACCTTGCATCCCGGACATCGAGCAGTGGTGCCCGAGGGTTTCGACTGCGCGGCCATCACCTCCGAACCCGTTCACTTCAGCGGCGGCCAGGCGCCGGTGCAGGCAGATGCCGTGTTGTGGGCCATCGGCCGGGTGCGGCCGAACACGGCCTGGCTGCCCGCGGACATCCTCGATGAGCGCGGGTTCGTGCGGGTGACGCCGGAACTGCGGGTGCCGGGGCACGACGGCGTGTTCGCCGTCGGCGATGTCGCGGCCACCGACCCGCTGCGCTCCTCGGCCCGCAACCGGGCCGACGGACTGCTGGCCCGAAACGTGGCCGCCTATTTCACCGGCGGCCGCATGCGCGGCTACCGTCCGCCGGCCAGCCGCTGGGGGTCGGTACTGGGTGTGCTGCCGGACGGGCTGGAAGTGTTCGCACCCAACGGGTTTGCCTTCCGATTCCCGTCCTGGTCGATCGAACGGGTGCTGCAGCCGTGGATCGTCCGCCGCGGCATCTACCGTGGTGTGCGGTCCGACGATCAGTACACGGTCACCAACGGTTGATCGACGGGCACCACGTAGGTGGACAGCATCAGCGTCCTCACCGTGCCGACGTTGTGCGCGTTGTGGACGACGCCGGCCGGGATGAGGAACGGGTCGCCCGAATGCAGGTGCTGGGTGGGCCGATCATCGAAGACCATGTCCACGTCTCCCTGGACGATGTAGCCCACTTCCGGCCCCGGATGACTGTGACGGCCGGACTCCTTGCCGACCGGGATCTCGAACCTGGTCTGGATGATCTCGAATCCCGGCGTGGGAGCGGCGGAACGCTGAAGCTCGGTGCGCGATACTCCCGCGGTCGGGTCGTCGGCGAGCGCGGCCAGAGCGAGACGTGTGCGTGTCATGGCTCCATGACACCCGGCTCAGCTCATCGAGTCCAACGATGCTTTTCGATGACAGTCATCTGCATTGGTGATAACCCGTTCACGTTTGTAGCGCCATGGCGGGAATTCGGCCGATTTTCCGCCATGGCGCTACGTACGCGGCTCGTTAGCGCGGCAGCGCCACGGGCACTGTCTGCAGGCCAGGTGCCACGGGTGCGACCGGCGCCGCGGCGACGCCTGGCACCCCGGCCACCCGCGGCACTGCGGCCACTCCCGGAACGCCGGCCGTACCCGGTAGTCCGGTCATCCCGGGCACCGCTGGAGCTGCGGGAGCTGCTGCGACGCCGGGGACCTGGCCGGGCACGGCCGGCATTGCGGGCGCTGCCGCGACACCGGGCACCTGGCCGGGCACAACCGGAGCCGCTGGTGGCGGCGGAGCAGCGGCTGCTGCCGCGTTCTGACTGAGCACCCGCAGCATGTCGGGCTTCATCTGCTGCAATTGCGATCCCCAGTAGTTCCAGTTGTGGGTGCCGTTCGGCGGGAAGTCGAACTTCGCATTCCGCCCGCCGGCAGCCACATACTTCTGCTGGAACTCCTTGTTGGAGTTGATCGTGATGTTTTCCAGGAACTGCGCGCTGTACAGCGTGCCGAAATTGCCGCCGGGGTCGTCGAGTTCGGAGGGAACGCCGTTGCCGCAGTACACCCAGATCGCGGTGTTGTTGGCCACCAGCCGGTTGATGTTGACCGTTGGGTCGTTGCGGCGCCAGGCCGGATCGTTGGAGATACCCCACATGTCGGTGGGGTTGTAGCCGCCGGCGTCCTTCATCGCGAAGCCGATCATGGTGGGCCACAGGCCTTGTGACGGATTCAGGAAGCCGGACAAGGCGCCCGCGAAGATGAACTGGGCGGGATGCCAGATCGCCAGGTTGAGGGCGGCCCCACCGGACATCGACAGCCCGACAACGGCATTGCCGGTTGGCGCGACGTCGCGTTTGGCGGCCAGGTAGGCCGGGAGTTCCTGGGTGAGGAAGGTTTCCCACTTGTAGGTGGTGGTGCCGGCACTGCCGGCCGCGGGGCGGTACCAGTCGGCGTAGAAGCTGGACTGTCCGCCGACGGGCATGACGACCGAGATGCCCGACTTGTAGAACCACTCGAACGCGGCGGTGTTGATATCCCAACCGTTGTTGTCGTCCTGGGCGCGCAACCCGTCGAGCAGGTACAACGCCTGCGGACCACCGCCCTGGAACTGCACGGTGATATCGCGGCCCATGGCTGCTGACGGGACCTGAAGGCGTTCCACCGGCAGGCCGTCGCGCGAATATGCCGCAGCGGTCGGTGCCGGCCCGGCCATCACCAGCGCCGGCAACATCAACCCTGCAATCGTCGTAGCCGCCACGCGGCGCGACATCCGACCGAACATTCTCAGTCTCACACCGGCACGCTAACAACGCCTGAGCTGGGCCTACCGGGGCCGCGCCTGGCGTAACCCCTCCGTTATCAAGGTGATTCGGTTCCGATGCCGGACCGGCGCCACTCGCGCGGTGACAGGCCGTGTGTCCGCCGGAACTGACGGCTGAAATAGCCAGGGTCGGCCATCCCCACCCGGGCGGCGACCTCGGCCACGGGCAGGTCCGTATCGCCGAGTAGTTGACGGGCTCGACTCATCCTGCGCTCGTTGATCCACTCGCCGACCGTGCGTCCGGTCCGCCGCCGGACCAACGTGGTGAGGTGACCCGCCGTCATTCCGACCTCGCTGGCGACGTCGCGCAACGACAGCGGCTCGGACAACCTGCGGTCGATCGACGAGAACACCTCGGCCAGCAACGGCTCGCCACTGCGTCGCAAGTCGCTGACCACATCGTCGGCGAGACGGGCCAGATCGATGAGCACCAGGGTCAGATGGGCCAGCGCGGCTTGACGATAACCCTCGCGCCGACCGGTCAGCTCCGCCTCGATCGATCGGATCGCGCTGTCCCAGAAAGGCTGTCGATCGGCGGGCACGTGCAACTGCAGTAATCCACGGGAGTTCCCGTGGATGAACGGGAACAGCAGGGGGTGGGCCTGCCAGGTGGGCCATGGCGAGCCGGCGTCGTACCCCAGCGCGGTGGGGTCGAAGTACACGCCGATCCCGTCGGAGTCGGCGGTCAGCGGTCGTGGGTCGATCACCTCGCCTGCTGCCACCACGTAGACGACCCCATCGGCCGGCACGTACCAGAGCACCGGGAAGTCGTGAATGTGCGGACGGTGTTCGGGGAGATCTGCGCGCCGGCCCCGGGTCACCGACACCGGCGGCGCATCGCCGTCCGCCCAGTACCGGTACACCGGGACGCCGTCGCGGTGGCGGACCAATCGAGACACATCGGCCATGACGCCAAAGATAATCCTGATACAGCCAATTTTCGCCCAACTCCCCAGGTGCTGCCAAATGGATCATGGAATGCATGACCGAACATCGTCCACATCTTCTGAAGAATCGGCATGACTACCTGCCTGCGGCCGGCCATGATGCGTTCCTGCCCGGTTACGACCTCCTGACGCGGGTCTTGGGGATGAACCCCGCATACCGTGACCTGGTTGCTCAGGCCGGACTCTCCGGCGGCCAGCGGGTCATCGAAATAGGTTGTGGAACCGGCAACCTCACCGTCCGCGCCAAGAAGGCATGTCCCGGCGCCGATATCGTCGGGACCGACCCTGACCCGCGGGCGCTGCGGCGGGCAGAGCGAAAGGCCAAGGGAATGACCGGTATCGGATTCACGCGGGCCTACGCCCAGGAACTGCCGTTCGACGACGGCGAGTTCGACCGGGCGCTGTCGTCGATGATGCTGCACCATCTCGACGAGGCGACCAAGATGGCCGCCGCCCGCGAGCTGTTCCGGGTCTTGCGCCCTGGCGGCAGGTTGGACGTCGTCGATGTGCACGGCGACGCCCTCCCGCGGCTGTTCGAGGACGCCGGATTCGATTGCTCGGTAGTGGGATCCGGGCACATCCGGCTGGCCGGAACCCTTACGTATCTCCGCGCGACTCGTCCGGCGTGAATGCTGCGGGGTCGGCCAACGGGATGAGCAGGCTCGACGGCGCGTCGCCGCCCTGACGGATCCGGTAGGTGCCGCCGGCCAGCGCCTGCCGGGCCGGGTGAGTGGGCACCAGGTGGGGGAAGTCGTAGGTGGTCAGGGTCAGCCGTAGGCGATGGCCCGGTTCGACCAGTGCCGCGGTGGGGAAGATCTCCAGGTCGTACCGGGTCAGCTCACCGGGCACGACCGGCGTGACGGCGGTGCGGGTACTGATGTGGTGCGGTCGCAGCACGGTCCCGTCCGGCAGGTGCCACGTCTTCTCCGGATCCAGCGCCCGGTGCGATCCGAGCAACGCGCCCTGGGTCAGCGGTCGGCTGGCGCCGTCCGGGGCGACGTCGTCGAGATGGGCCACCCACAGCGTCTCGGTGCTGTCGGCCGTCGCCTGCACGGTCAAAACGACTGGGCCGGCGATCAGTTGGGCCTCGGTGAACTCGGCCGTGGTGTAGGTCAGGGCCTCTCGCTGAAGCCGGCGGTTGTCCAGGTCGTAGCGGATGCGCCGACCCGCCTGGGCGGCCATGAAGCTGCCCATCCCCAGGGTCCACTGCTCCAGGCTGCGACCGGATATCGGACCACGCACCGCGTAGCGCAGGATGGCCTCGGTCTGCTCGGCGGCGGGTTCGGCGGCGAGGTGCCCGCCCTCGGCCAGATACAGCCGCGTCGGCGTGGCCTCGGGGAACGGATAGTCCTGGGCCTGGAACCATGCTTTGCTGCCGATGGCCTGGAAGCGGATCGGCGAACCTGTGACCGCGGCATCGGCGTCGTCCTTGAGCCAGCGGTCGAACCAGCGCAGCTGCAGCGCATGCAGATGCAGACCGTCCAGATCAGAGACGTGATACCAGGGCCCCATGATCAACTGCACCCGGTCCGTGAGCGGCTGCCCGGGCTCCATCGGAGCGTTGGTCGGCCGGCCCGTGTAGGCGTTCTGCAGCGCGGCGTAGTTGAGCGGGGCGCCGCGCTGGAAGGCGTCGTGCCAGCCTCCGACCAGGAAGACCGCGACCTTGTTCTCGGCGATGTCGGGCAGTACGTCCGAGGCCCGCATGGTGTCCCAGAACGGACCGTCGAAGGCGGTGTCCCCGCCGGCTGTGGCGTCGCCGATCATGGTGCGGAAGTACTGGCGCTGGTCGCGCCCGCGCTGGCGGACCGCGGCCAGGCCACCGACCCGGGGCCGCTCGTGAGCGCCGCGCTTGGCGAACTCCAGCGCCGGGTTGACCACGTTGAGCAGTGAGTAGACAGCGCCGTAGGCCCGCACCGTGCGCATGTGCGGTACCCCGCCCATGGTGACCACGTCGCGGTAGAAATCGTTGGCGGCCATCACCGGGAAGATCGCCTTCAGCGGTGAGTCGGGGCCGACCGCGGCGGCGGTGAGAAGCTGGTTGATGGCCAGGTAGGAGATTCCGAACATTCCGACCCGACCGTTGGAATTCGGCAGCCGCGCAGCCCAATTGACCAGATCGACACCGTCCTGGACCTGGACGGCGCCCAGCATCTCGAACGATCCGCCCGAGGCTCCGGTGCCCCGCACGTCGGCCATCACCTCGATGTAGCCGCGCCGGATCAGGTACGGGGTGGCCCCGCCGCCGATCTGGGCGGCCGGCGGCGGGGCCTTCTTGCCGTAGGGCGTGATGGACAGCAGCACCGGGAACGGTCCCACTGCCGGCGCGCCGGTCTCGGGGACCGTCGGATAGTGGATGTCGGCACGCAGCACCGTGCCGTCGGAGGCGCGGATCGCCACGTTGTGGTGGACTCCGACGCCGTAGCGGGCCGGCGGGGCCGTCCAGGCCGGTTCCAGCGGTGACGGGTTGCGTTTGCGAGCGCGTGCCGCCGATTGTCCGGCCACCTTGGTGCCGCGGTTACCTCGGACCGTCTGCCACTGGTTCGCCATCCGTCCTCCTTGACGTGTCGGCCTGGCTCCACCGTAATGACAGGCTGCGAGCCGACACCGACGGACTACCCGGCCATGAAGTCCGAGTAGGCCGAGGCCAGCTCGGGTGACAGTGCTGTCACGTTGCACGCGCGCTGCGTGTCACCGATGGGTGCCAGGATGCCGCGCAGGTCGTAGTACTCCTGCGGGTTGGCGGTGAAGTAACCGCGCAGGGTGGCCGCGGCCTGCGGACGCGGCTGGGTGAACGCGGTGGTCACGGCCTGGTTGGCGCCCGGGTGGCTGTCCAGATAGGCGCGCGCGGCGCCGGTGGTGCTGCTGACGGTTCCGGCCACGCCACTGGCGCTGCAGTCGGGTGCGGCGGACGCCGTCGGTGCGCCGATCATCGCTGCGGCCATCCCGCCGAGCAGGCCGGCGGCACATGCGCCGGCAATTCCACGGCGAGCGGTGATATCAGTGAATTTCATGATCATTTTCCTTCGGGATTCTGCTGTCCCCGACCCGAATTCGAAGGTAACCGCGACGCGGCCGAGCAAAACATCTGCGATGTGAAACAGCTGTGGCGGGTGTGGTGGTGTTACTACTGCCACCGTGAATTGCGCCTCAATGCCGACGAATTGCGGCCAATGATCTTGAAATGTCTCAGAGACCGGTAGCCATTCTTAATTGATCGTGATCTCCGGCGCCGGGCGTAGTGACCGAATTGTTATCCGGAGGCGGTTCAGCTAACGGATCTGGTCACCGCTTCAGGGTTAGCCCGGACAACGAGTTGGGTAGCCCGCCATCCCGGTAGATCTGCACGCCAGCCACGGCCAGCATGAGCGCGGCGGTTGCCATGTGCACGACGGCGTCGGTGATGTTGTTGGGGAAGGCGAATATGTAGGCCACCTGGTTGGAGAAAAACGCCCAGATTCCCGGCAGCGCTCCGGCCACCGCTGCCAGCAGGAGATACAGCACGGCCCAGGATTTTCGCCAGCACAACAGCAGGCCGGGGCCGAACAATGCCAGGCCGGCCACTGCATGCCAGCCGTTGTAGTCCATCCCGAGAATCGGTGTGGTCGGTGCATCCGGGCCGATGGCGAAACTCGGCTCGGCAATGAAACCGATGATTGCCTGCACCACATGGAACAGCGAGATGACCAGCAGTCCCCATTGAGCGAAACTCCACCGCCGCATGCCCGGACGTTACGTCTACTACAGCGTGTAGTCAACGGGTGGTCGTATGGTCGGGGCGTGGAAATCCGCACCGCCACGGTTGATGACATCGCCGAGATAGCACCGTTTTTCCGCGCGATCGTCGCCGACGGCGAAAGCTACACGTACCCCGATGACTTGACCGACCGGCAGATCCACGAGCTCTGGCTGGCTCCTGAACCCGGTCAGACTATCGTCGCGGTGGTCGACGGAGCCATCGTCGGCACCGCGCGGATGGGGCCGAACAAACCCGGCCGCGGTGACCATGTCGGCACCGCGAGTTTCATGGTCGATCCGGCCTCGTCCGCGCGCGGTATCGGGCGGGCCATGGGCCGGTGGGTGATCGACTGGCACCGCGAAAACGGTTACCGGGCAATCCAGTTCAACGCGGTGGTGGAGACGAACGCGCGGGCGGTGGCGCTCTGGCAGGACCTGGGCTTCCGGATCATCGGTACCGTCCCGAAGGCCTACCGGTCGCGGACCCAGGGCCTCGTCGGGCTGCACATCATGTACCTGGAGCTGTGAACGTCACCAGGTGTCGATGAACCGCGCACGGGGCGCGGGTCGTTCGTGCTCAGCGGCCGCGGCCAGCGTGGCGGCGATCAGCCCACGCGTTTCGGCCGGGTCGATGACGTCGTCGATCTCGAACAGTGAGGCGGAGTTGAGCGCCCGCGCGTTCTCCTCGGCCGCCGCGGTGGCGGCCCGCACGGCCTGCTCGCGCTCGTCGTCGTCGGCGATGGCCTCGAGCTCCTTGCGCAGGCCCAGGCGGACGGCTCCCTCCAGGCCCATCGGACCCAGATGTGCACCCGGCCAGGCCACCGTGAGCAGCGGCTCATGAAGGCTGCCTCCGCACATCGCCTGTGCCCCAAGGCCGTAACCGCGGCGCAAGATCACTGCGACCAGGGGCACCGTCAGCGCGGCACCGGCGACCAGCAGCCGCGAGCCGCGCCGCACCAGGGCTTCGGCCTCGGCAGCCGGGCCGACCATGTAGCCGGGGCAGTCCACCAGCGAGACGACCGGCAGGCCGAATGCGTTGCACAGCTGCAGGAACCGGGCGGCCTTGTCGGAGGCTGCGGCCGTGATGGCGCCGGCCATCACCATGGTGTTGTTGGCGATGACGCCCACCGGCCTACCGTCGATGCGCGCCAGGGCCGTCACCATTTCCGGGGCGAACTTCTCCCGCAGCACGGTGACCGAGCCGGCGTCGGCCAGTGACTCGATGATCGGTGCGACCGGGTAGGCGCGCCGGGCGCGTTCGGGAACCATTGTGCGCAGGTCGGTTTGGTCGGCAACCGGACCAGGTTCGGTCGTCCCGGTGAAGTACCCCATCAAGGTCCTGGTGGTCGCGACCGCCTCCGCCTCGTCCGCCACCACGACGTCGACGACGCCGTTGGCCGCCTGCACCGAGATCGGGCCGACGTCGTCAGGCGCGACATCCCCGAGGCCGCCGCCGGCGATCATCGCGGGCCCACCCATCCCGATGGAGCTGTCCTGCGTGGCGACGATCAGGTCGGCCGCACCGGCGATCACCGCATTGCCGGCGAAACACCTGCCCTTGACCACGGCGATGCGCGGTACCACGCCAGAAAGCCCCGCCCACAACGCGAATGCCCGGATCTCCAGGGACGAGACCGTCGGAATGTCGGTGTCACCGGGTCGTCCGCCGCCCCCTTCGGCGAAGAACACCGTCGGCAGCTTCAGCCGCTCGATGATCTCGAACAGCCGGTCCTTCTTGCGGTGGCCCAGAGCGCCCTGGGTGCCGGCCAGCACGGTGTAGTCGTAGGACAGCACCGCACATGCCGCGCCGCCGATGCGAGCGGTTCCGGCCAGCAGACCGTCTGCGGGCGTGCGTTCGATGAGGTCGTCGAGGGTGCGACGCTGCCGCTGGGCTGCGATCGTGAACCTTCCGTATTCGACGAAGGACCCGTCATCGACCAGGTCGGCGATGTTCTCCCGGGCGGTCCGGCCCCCGGTCGCGTGCCGGCGGGAGACGGCGTCGGGCCGGCCTGCGTCCTGCGTCAACGCCCTTCGGCGCAGCAGTTCGGCGAGATCGTCGCGGAGCGGTTCGTCAGGCATCGGCAGGCTCCTGGAATAGCGGGCGTGCGGTCGGAGGTTGCGCACACATGTGACCGCCACCTCATCTAACCCGTTCGATCCGCACGATCTACTGGCCGAGGCCCGGTTGGGCGTGTTGGCCACCATCAAGGCCTCCGGTGTCCCGCAACTGTCACCGGTGACACCGTTCTACGACCGGGCCGCCGGCGTCATCTACGTGTCGATGACCGAGGGGCGTGCCAAGACGGTCAACCTTCGTCGCGACCCACGTGCCGCGCTGGAGGTGACCAGTGCAGACGGCTGGGCCTGGGCCACCGCGGAAGGGCCGGTGACATTGACCGGCCCGGGCACCGATCCGCACGGCCCGGAGGTCGAGGCGCTGGTCGACTACTACCGCAGCGCCGCCGGGGAGCACCCCGACTGGGATGAATACCGGTCGGTGATGGTCTCCGATCGACGGGTGCTGATGAGGCTGACCGTCGATCGGGTGTACGGGGAGAAGCTGCGCTGATTCAGCGCACGAGTCTCAGCCGACCGGGATCTCGGCCGAGATCCGATCCAGCACAGCGGGATAGCGGTTCGCCTCCCAGTGCGCCCCGGGTTTGCCGCTACTGACGATCGCCGCCGACAGGCTGCGTTGCGGGTCGGCCCACACCGCGATGTCGACCAATCCGGTGTGCCCGAACGCCGACGGGGTGTGGCGGCCGAACGGCCCGAAGCGTTTCCCGCCGAGCATGTAGCCCGTGCCCCAGCGCATCGGCTTGAGGCCGGTCGCCACATCCGGGCGCATGCGCCGGCACGGCGTCGTCGCGGCCTGCAAAGTCTCCGGCTTCATGATCCGCACCCCGTCGAGTTCGCCTCCACGGCGCAGGATTTCGGCGAACCGCGACAGTTCGTCGGCGTTGGAGACGGTGGTCGACGACGGGATGACACTGGTGAGGAACAACGGGGTGTTGCTGAGCGGGATGATGCGGTCCAGTGTCCCGCCCACGGCGGCCCGGAACGCCGCGGCGATCGGCGCGGGCAACGGCTTGCCGGTGACGTGGCTTGGCGCCACCATCGGAACCTCTTCTGCGGCAACGCCGTAATTGGTCCACCGGAATCCCAGCGGGTTGAGAATCTCGTCGGCCAGGATGTCGCGGATGTTGCGGCCGGTCGCCGCCGAGACGATCTCGCGGACCAGCGGACCCCAGGTCAGCCCGTGATAGATGTGCACGAGCCCGGGCCGGTACACCGGTTTGAGCAGGGCCAGCTGCTCACGGGTGTACTCGCTGTCGTCCACGCGGGTGACGTCGGGACGCGGTCCGGTATGGATCGGCACGCCGGCGCTGTGGGTGATCACGTGCCGGATCGTGGTGCGGTCCTTGCCGTGGCTGGTGTAGTTGGGCAGGTAGTCGCAGACCCGGTCGTCGAGGGAGAAGTGCCCCTGCTCGACGAGCATGTGCACCACGGTCGTGCTGATCGCCTTGGCCGCCGAGTAGACGCAGAACGGAGTCCGGGTGGTGACCGGAATCTTCTCGGCGTCCGGGGCGTCTGTGGGGCCGTTGCCCCAGCCGTGGCCGATTGCGCGGTTCAACACGGTTTTTCCGTTGCGCCGCAAGCACACCTGGATCGCCGGGTGCAGGCCCGATCCGTACCAGTACCGGACTGATTCCCAGATCCGTTCCACGGCCTTCGGGTCGATCTCCGAATGGTCCTCTGCGCCGATGTCGGTGACGGCGTCCAGGTCGGAGGGGAGGGCGATCTTGCCGGTCGGTGCTTGTTGGCTCATTCGCTCTTCCTGGTCAGGGTCGCGGAAAGGTGGTGTTGCAGCGGCTGTCCGACAGCGCCCATCTGCAGGCTGTACGTCAGTTGGTCGCCGATGACCTGGACGGAACGCGACAGTGCCGCAACGTTTTTGGCCGATGCGGTCAGCCCGATGGTGGTCGCGGCCAGCTCCATCTCGATGCGCCCGTCGACGACACGCACCGTGCCCTCCTGGATCTCGGTGATGCCGGTCGGATGCGCCAGCACCCATTCCACCCGGCCGGGTGCCGGGACCCGGAGGTAGCCGGTCTCGGCGTGCAACGGCCGGCCGTCATCTTGGGCCTTGGTGCGCTGGCTGTAGGTGAGGAACGGTTTGCCGACGTGGCCGAAGGTGATCTCTTCGAGGTACTCGAACGACTCGATCGTCGGATACTCCCCGGCGCCGGGACCGGCCCAGGTGCCGAGCAGTGGAGCCAGCACGGTCAGGTTCGGGTGGAGGTCAGGCACAACGACAGGGTACGGCGATGGTGGGGCCGCACCCCATCGCGTGGCGTCGGCCCAGGTCAGCCTGCTGCGGTGTAGGCCTCAGCGGTGCGGTCCGCCGCGGCGCGGGCCTGTGCCGGATCCTCGCCGGCCGCCAGGTCCGCCTGGTACCAGAGTTCACTGGCCGAGGTCATGAAGCCGCGGCCCTCCTCGCCGGCCGCCCAGGCCGCACCCTCCTCCGGCGTGATGCGGCCGCCTGCACTGAGGTATCCGGCCAGGCCGAGAAGTGCGGAATCCCAACCGACTCCGACCGCTCCCGGCCCGAACTGCAGCCAGAACTCATCGTCGTCGCCGGAGTGCATGATGTGGTCCAGCGTGAAGGTGGCCCGATCCTCGCCCGCGGGAGTGATGGTGACCTCGACCCAGCTCGTCGCCCCCATGGCCTCCCACGTGGTCGTGAACGTGCGCGGCGGATCGCAGCTCAGCACCTCGCCGGACGCGTTACCTTCCAGCTGGAATCGGCCACCCAGCTGCAGGTCGCCGGTGACGGGCAGGAACCAGCGGGGGATCCGCTCGATGCTGGTGCAGGCGTCCCACAGGTCAGCGGCATCGGTGTCGTAGGTCTGGCTGACGCTCACGACGCGCGCCTCGCGGGCTTCGAACGTCTTGCGCCCCACACTGCGGCGGACGGCGTTGAGCTGGTATTGGACGTCGATCACTGGGAAGCCTCCTTGTTCGTGGTTCTTCTTCGTTCACGTTTGCCGCGCGCGATCTCGGTCGCCAGGGCATCCAGGTGCGGTGTCCAGTTGTGCCGGAACCGCTCGAGCCACTGGTCGACCTCGCGCAGTGGTGCGGTGTCGACGCTGTACAGACGACGGGTGCCTTCTGCCCGCACACTGGCGAAACCGTTGTCCCGCAACACCTTGAGGTGTTGTGAAACCGCAGGCTGGGTGATCGCGAACTCGGCTCGGATCACCTCGGTGATGGCGCCGGATGACATCTCACCCGCCTGGATGAGCTCGAGGATCCGCCTGCGCACCGGATCTCCGAGGATGTCGAAGGCGTGCACGTGCTCCAGAGTAAAAGTCTGTACTTATATAAGTCAAGACTGATTATTCGGAACCGCGAGCCTGCGTGTGTGCGCGATGACCATCGCCTGCGCGGTGGGTTCATCGAGCTGGACCTGACGCGCCCGTTTGGTTGTCGCGTACACGGTGAATCCGGACGCCTCCAGGGCGTCGCACACCACGGGGATGTCGTGTCGCAGGAACGTCAGCGCCACATCCCGGCCGAAGGCATGGTCGTAGACCGCGGTCTCACCGTCGGTCTGGAAACCCAGTAGCAGCCACCCCGGATCGGTCAGGACCCGGCGGAATCGGGTGAACAGCTCGGACAGTGCCTCGGCGGGCGTGTGGATGATCGAGTACCAGGCGCACACCGCGTCGAACGCTCCCGCCTCATACGGGAGGTCGAACATGTCCGCGGTCTGAAACCGCACCTGCGGCCACTGCTGAGTGGCGAGGGAAACCATCGCCGGGGAGCCGTCGATGCCCTCGGCGCGCAGTCCGCAGGAAGCAAGTTCGGCGGCGGCCTCACCGGGCCCACACCCCACGTCCAGCACCGTGCTGCCACCGGACCGCACCACATGGTCGGCGAAGGACCGTAATACCGCGCGATCGAACGGACGGTCATCGAACTCGCCGGCGAAGGCCCGGGTGTACTCGTTCGCGATCAGGTCGTACTGCTCATATGCCCGGCCATCCACGGCGCCAACTCTAGGTCCGGACGCCGGAAGCCCAGCTCAGGCCGCACGGTAAGGTTCCGCAGGTGAGCACGTCAGCCAAGCACGCCGCGCGCCTGCGCGGGGGTTTGGTCGGCGCGTGCTCGGCACTCACCGCAACGGTCGCGCACACCGCGGCCGGCGGCATGGCTCCGACGAGTAGCCCGCTGATCGTTCTGTTGCTGCTGTGCGCGGCGCTCGGAGCCGCCGTGGGCGGGCTGAACCCGCAGACGCGCTCGGCCCGGACGGGTGTGTTGGTCGCCGGGCTGGGCGCTGGTCAGCTCGTCGGTCACTTCGCACTGGCGATGTCCGGCGGGCATCATCACGCGGCATCACTTCTGACCGCACCCATGCTGGGTATGCATGTCGCCGCGGCGGTGGGTCTCGGCGTGGTGATCGGTATGGCCGAGTACCTGTTCGTGGTGTGCGTCTCGGTGCTTTGCTGGTTGCGGATCTTCGCCGCCGCCCGGCTCCGCCCGTTGGACCGTGCGCTCTGGTGGCCTTCGAATGTGGTTGTGGCGCGGCCTGTTCTGCTCCGCGCCGGTCTGGGAATGCGGGCGCCGCCGGCGGTGTCCGGTATGGGCTTCTGACGCCCACTACTTTCTTCTGAGCCCGTCGGACCGACGGGCTGTTACCCGTTTGTGCGCCCGCGCGCACCTTTCTGGTTCTCTCAAGTTCTTTTCCGCGAAGGCGTTTTCATGACCACCACCCCCGACGATCAACTACGCGAGGAATCCCCTCCTCCCGTCAAAACCCGCTCCATCCGTCCCCTTCTGGTGCGGCTGCACTTCTACGCCGGCGTGTTCGTCGGTCCGTTCATCCTGATCGCAGCCGTCACCGGCCTGCTCTACGCGCTGATCCCGCAGATCGACACGTTCGTCTACCGGCACGAGCTGACGGTCGCGCAGGTTGGGACCGAGCGGCTGCCGCTGGCCGACCAATTGGCCGCGGCGCGGCTCGCCCATCCCGAAGGCACGGTGGAGAGCATCCGCCCGCCGGCGGCCCCTGACGAGACCACCCAGATCAGCCTGCTGGTGGGTCCGGAATTCAAGGACGTTCCGCCGGACTACTCGCGCACGGTGTTCGTCGACCCTTACACGGGTGAGGTGCGCGGGGCGCTCACCACCTACGGGCAGTGGATGCCGATGCGGGCCTGGTTCGACGAGCTGCACCGCAACCTGCACCTCGGCGCATTCGGCCGCAACTACAGCGAGCTGGCTGCCAGCTGGATGTGGGTGATCGCCCTGGCCGGGCTCGCCCTGTGGATCATGCGCCGCCGGGAGAACCGCGCGATGCGCGACCTGATCCTGCCCGACCGGACCGCCTCGGGCCGTCGACGCACGCTGTCCTGGCACGGTGCGGTCGGCGTGTGGACGGTGGCGGTCCTGCTCGCGCTGTCGGTGACGGGCATTACCTGGTCCCGTTATGCGGGCGAGACGGTCAACAGCATCCAGGCCCGGCTGAACACCACGGCGCCTGCCGTGGACACCTCGTTGTCCGGGGCCCCGGCCGCTGCCGCGGCACACCACGGACAGCAGGGTGGCCAGTCCGAGCTGCGCGGTGCCGACACCGTGCTGCGGAGCGCAGAGCAGGCCGGGCTGCGCGGCCCGATGTGGATGCACCCGCCGGCCGAGGCCGGTCAGGCCTGGAAAGTTGCTGAGCGTAAACGTGATTGGCCAACCCGTGCTGACGCGGTCGCGGTCGATCCCGATACCGGGGCTGTGACCGATCGAGTGAACTTCGCGCAGTGGCCCTTGCTGGCCAAGCTCACGGACTGGACGATCGATGCCCATATGGGCCTGTTGTTCGGAATCGCCAACCAGATCGTGTTGGCGCTCACCATGGTTGGCCTGATCACCGTCATCGTGCGCGGCTACCGAATGTGGTGGCAGCGCAGACCCACGCGCGGTTCGGACTGGGCCGTGGGCCGGGCCCCGCTGCGCGGGGCGCTGCGTGATCTGCCGCCCTGGGGCAGCGTGGCGGTCGTCGCCGTCGCCGCCGTCATCGGGTGGTCCCTCCCGCTGTTCGGGTTGAGTCTGGTGGCTTTTCTGCTGGTCGATGTGGCTGTGGCGTGGTGGAAGGAAAGATCAAATGTCTAAGGTTGCAGCTGTTCTGACGGGGGCCGCATTGGCCTTGGCGGTAGGACTGGGCGCCTGCACACAGAGTCGTCACGACGAGACGATGGCCGAGACGGTCCAGGTGAGCGAGCAGTGGGCCAGTGCGGCCGACGCGGGGATGACCGCCGTCTTCGGCACCCTCACCAATGCCGGGCACCACGATGTGCGCATCGTCTCGGCGATCTCGCCCGCCGCCGGAATGGTGGAACTGCACGAGGTCGTCGGCGCAGGCGGGTCGAAAACCATGCGGCCCAAGGAAGGTGGGTTCGCCATTGCGGCCGGCGGTACCCATGAGCTGACCCCCGGTGGGGACCACCTGATGTTGATGGACCTCAAGGCGCCACTGCAGCCCGGTGCCGATGTTCCGGTGTCCTTGGTGTTCGAGGACGGTTCCTCACTCCCGGTCACAGCCCAGGTGCGGGACTTTGCCGGCGCCAACGAGAACTATCAGCCGCCGTCGCCGCACGGGCATGGCTGATCCGTCCCGCCTGTCGGTCAACCGGCGGCGCCTCCTCACCGGCGGCGCCGCCGCGCTGGCCGCCGGTGCGGTGCTGAACCAATCCGGCGCGGCCCATTCCGCCACCGTGCAAAAGGGTTTCGGTGTCGACGTGGAACCCTTCTACGGACCGCACCAGGGTGGGATCGCGACCGCGCCGCAGTCACACGGGCTGTTCGTGGCCTTCGATCTGAACCATCGCGGAAAGGCCGAGACCGGGCGCACCGAGCGGGAGACTGTCGCCGCAATCCTGCGGCTGTGGACGGCCGACGCGGCGCGGTTGACCCGCGGTGCGCCTGCGCTGGCCGATACGGAACCCGAACTCGCCACCCGACCAGCCAGATTGACCATCACGGTCGGCCTGGGAATCGGGCTGTTCGACCGGATCGGTCCGGCGGGACCCCGGCCCGCCTCGGCCCGTGAGCTGCCGGTCTTCGACGTGGACCGGCTCGAAGACAGGTGGTCCGGCGGTGATCTGTTGCTGCAGATCTGTGCCGACGATCCGGTGACGGTGGCCCACGCAAACCGGGTGCTGACCAAGAACATCCGGTCGATGGCGACCCCGCGCTGGCGGCAGGCCGGGTTCCGCAACGCCCGCGGCGCCGACGCGACCGGCACCACCATGCGCAACCTGATGGGACAGGTGGACGGCACCGCGAACCTCACGGCGGCCGACTTCGACGACCTGGTCTGGATGTCCGGTCCGGTCCACCCGGGGCTGGTCGGTGGCACGTTGATGGTCATCCGGCGCATCGCCATGCACCTGGACACCTGGGATGAACTGGACCGCGAGAGCAAGGAGTTCACCGTCGGCCGCACGTTGGATTCCGGGGCTCCACTGACCGGCACCCGTGAGACGGACGAACCGGATTTTGCGTTGATGCACAATGGAATTCCGGTGATTCCGCAGAACTCCCACGTTGCGCTGGCGCACCATCGCGGCACCACCGAACGATTCCTGCGCAGGCCCTACAACTACGACGATCCGCCAGAGCCCGGCCAGACGTCGAACACCGGGTTGATCTTTGCGACGTTCCAGCGCGACATCGACGAACAGTTCCTCCCGGTTCAGCGGCGCCTTGCCCGGTTCGATGCGCTCAACCAGTGGACCACCGCGATCGGCTCGTCGGTGTTCGTGGTGCCCGGCGGGGTGCGGGCACCCGACGACTACCTGGCGCAGGAGCTGGTGGGCTGAGCTCAGGTCACCGGATCCAGGGTGAGCAGCAGCCGCACCAGTTCCACCTGGCGGTGCGTGCCGGTCTTGTCGAACACCCGGTGCAGGTGGGTGCGCACGGTGGTGATCGAGACAGACAGATCCTCGGCGACGTGTTTGGGATCGGTTCCGTGGGCGACCCGCAGTGCGATGTCGGCCTCGGTGCGGGTCAGGTGGTACAGGCGTTGCAGGAGTGCCGCACTGGGTTCGGGCTCGTGGGCCGGATCGACCAGCACCACCAGCGCCCGTCGCCGGTCGGGCTGGTCGAGACGGTGCAGCGGCAGGATGTGGATGATGAACGGTCTTGTATCCGACGGTCTTTGGACTGTGAACGAGTAACCGCCGCGAATGTTGTCGGAGGTGCCGGTCAGCGCCGAGTGCAGGGCGCGGTTGAGGGTTCGGTTTGTCGAGGTGTTGGTCGCGGTGATGCGGCCGGAGACCACCTGGAGGCCGTCGCCGCCGCGCAGGATCGCTTCGGCGGCTGCGTTGAGGTTGAGCACCTGGCCGTTGGGCCCGGCGACGACGATGCCGTGGACCACCGAATCCAGCGCCGCGTGCAGGTCGGCGTCCTCGTGGGCGAAGTCGTCGAGTGCGCGCTGCGCCCGTAGTGCCTGCTGCAGGTGCGGGACCAGGCCGCTGAACTGCCGGACGCGGTCCCTCGTGCCGAACGGCTCGGACGTCACCGCGGAATGCAGGAGAAAGCACACGGGGCGGTGCCCCTGCGACAGGCGGACGAACAGTCCGTCCTCCAGTTCGTTGGGGTGCAGCCAGTCGGTGTAGAACTCGGAATTTCGGTACGGGATGACCAGTTCCGATCCGGTGCGGACGGTACCCACCGCGCCCTTCTCGACTGCGGCCATGGGGGAGTCGAGTCGGTGGTAGTACGCCGCGTAGCTGGCGGCGGCGCCGACCGGCAGGATCGAGTTCTGAATCGACCAGATCGACTTTTCGGCGGTGAGCAACGCTCCGCCGTTACCGCCGATTTCGCGATGGATGTCGCGGATCGTGGACTCCCAGTGCTGGGGAGCGATCGCGGCGGCGTAGATGCCGGCTACAAGGCGTGAGAATCCTTCGACCGTGACCATGTCACAGATCCCGATTCGTTCGTCGGCGTATGCATCTGACGTCAGACTAACCCCAGATCAATATCAATCGGATGGATGATGTGTCGCCGCGATCGGGATGGTTTTCTTCGGAGATGAACGGCGTGCCCGCCGCCGACATCGGGTCCGCCGACAACGGAGCCGGCGAAGGGGGCTTGCCATGTTCTCGATGACCCCGCTGCGACCCATGGTGGTTGCCCACAGCCCGTGGCATCAGCCGATCGACGGCCACGACCACGGCCGCCATCCGTTCGAGTGCGCATCGCGGTTGATCTATTTCGAGTGGTCGGAGATGGCGCGGGAAATGGACCGACTCTGAGCTGACGGTTGCTCTGCACACAGCGCGCACTGCTGATCTACGCTCGCGGTATGACCGATCACGACAAAGCCGCGGCCCGGCGCGAAATTGCCGACGCTCTGCTCAACGCACTCAATCGGCGCCACGAAGTGCTCGATGTGATCGTGGACGCCGATGATCGCCCGGCGGCCATCGACGCGGTTGCCGGCCTGCTCGGCACCTCGCACGCCGCGGCCGAAGCCGTGGTCGGGTTGTCGTTCGCGCAGATCACCAAGGATTCGCGTCGCGCCATCGCTGCCGAGCTCGATGATCTGAATTCCCAGCTCAGCTTCACGGTGTCGGAACGTCCGGCGGCCTCTGGTGAATCTCTGGATCTGCGGCCGTTCGCCGCCGAAACCGACCGCGACATCTTCATCGCCCGGACCACCGACGTCGGCGCCTCCGGTGACGGGTCGGGTGCGCCCGCGGCCGATGTCGACGACGAGATCCGCGCGGCCCTGGGCCGGGTGGACGCCGAAGAAGCCGCCTGGTTCGTGGCCTTGGAGGGTGACCAGAAGGTCGGCATGGTGTTCGGCGAACTGACCCACGGTGAGGTCAACGTCCGGATCTGGATCCACCCCGACTTCCGTAAGCGCGGCTACGGCACCGCCGCCCTGCGTAAGTGCCGCTCGGAGATGGCCACGTACTTTCCCGCCGTGCCGATGGTGGTGCGGGCGCCGGGGGCTGTTCCCGGGGCGTAGCGCGTCAGCTCTCAGCCGGCCTGGCCGCGCAGGCTCGCGACGATGATGCGGGCCAGGCCTTCGGCTCGCTGCCGGGAGTAGTCCCGTCCCTTGGACAGGATCGGATAGACCACGCCGCCGAGCAGGGCGTCGGCGGCGGCGGACGCCAGGTCGGCATCGACCTGTTCGGCCATCAGCCGGTTGCGCACGGAATCGACCAGCGGTCGGCTGAACCCTGCCCGCAGCCGTGCGGCGGTGTCCTCGTGTTCGAGTGAGGCTGCCGTCAGGATGCGCAGCATCGCGTTGCCGCGCTTCGTGGTCAGCGCCGAGGCCAGGGTTCCGGCCCAGGAGGCCAGGTCCGCGGTGACATCGTCGGTGTGCGGCATGGTGGCCAGGATCTTGTCGGCGTCCTCCAGCAGGACATCGGCGACCAGTGCGGGCCGGCTCGGCCACCAGCGGTAGATGGTCTGCTTGCCGACCCCGGCCCGTGCGGCGACGGCCTCGATGCTCAGCCCGTCGAAGCCCCGCTCCAGTAACAGTGCGCGGGTGGCCTCGATGATGGCCACCCGCGACTTCTCGCTGCGTCGCCGCGGCGGCGTCACCTCATCGGTAGTGGGGATCATCGGTACGTCCTCGTCGGTTCTCGGCACGGATCTTTACACGGCAAGCTACCCGCCGTAGTCTCCCACAAGACGAGACGTAGCGTCTCGTAAATATCGGAGAACGACGAACGCAAGGGCGCATGGCAACAAAGAAACTGGTCATCGGGGCCAGCGGATTCCTCGGTTCGCATGTCGCCAGGCGGCTGGTCGAGCGCGGCGAGGACGTACGGGTGCTCATCCGCAGCACCAGTTCCACCCGCGGCATCGACGACCTCGACGTGGAGCGGGTCTACGGCGACATCTTCGACCCCGACTCGGTGCGCGATGCGATGGACGACTGCGACGTCGTGTACTACTGCGTCGTCGACGCCCGGGCCTGGCTGAGTGACCCGGCGCCGCTGTGGCGGACCAATATCGAAGGGCTGCAAGAGGTCCTGGATGTGGCGGTCGAGGCGGGGCTGAGCAAGTTCGTCTTCACCAGCTCCATCGCCACTATCGGCATCGCCGAATCCGGCCCGGCCACTGAGGATCTGCCGCACAACTGGCTCGACGTGGGTGGCGACTATGTGCATACCAGGGTGCTCGCCGAACAGATGGTGCTGCGGTACGCCCGTGAGCACGGACTGCCCGCGGTGGCGATGTGTGTGTCCAACACCTATGGCCCTGGCGACTGGCTGCCGACCCCGCACGGGGGTCTGGTCGCCGCTGCGGTGCGGGGCAAGATGCCGTTCTACGTCAACGGAGCGGCCGCCGAGACCGTGGGCATCGCCGATGCCGCCGAGGCGCTGGTCCTGGCCGGTGAGCGGGGGCGGATCGGTGAGCGCTACATCGTGTCCGAATGTTTCATGTCTGCCGGGGAGATCTATCAAACCGCCTGTGCTGCTGTTGATGTCGAGCCGCCGCGGCGCGGGGTCCCGATCCGCCTGCTGGCAGCGGCGGGCGCGGTGGTCGATCCCTTGGCCCGGCTGCGCAAGAAGGACAACCAGCTCAGCCCGCTGACCGTGCGGTTGATGCACGTGATGTCGCCGATGGACCACAGCAAGGCGGTCCGCGAACTCGGCTGGCAACCGAGACCGACGACCGAGGCCATCGCCGAGGGCGCACGATTCTTCACTTCCGGTCTCTTCCGATCGAGGCGGCGCGCATGACCACCCACGTCTCCATCGCGCTGACACCCGAACAACAGCAGCTGAGCGAAGCCGTCGGGCAGTTCGCGGCCCGGCACGCACCCATCGACGCGACCCGGGCCGCGCTGGACGACCTGGCCGCGGGACGGTTGCCGTCATGGTGGGGCGCAATGGTGGAGAACGGCTTTCATGCCGTACACCTGCCCGAGGCGGTGGGCGGGCAGGGTGGCCGCCTGGAAGACATGGCCTGCGTGCTGGAGGCCGCGGGTGCGGCACTGCTGCCGGGCCCGCTGCTCACCACCGCGATCGCCGGGGCCGCACTGGCTTCGCAGCAGGGCCCCGGTGCCGAGACGCTGCTCAAGGAGATCGCCGAAGGTGCGACCGCCGTGGTGGTGTCCAGCGAGCAGTCCGACATCGCGGGCTGCCGCGACGGGGACGGCTGGCGGCTGACCGGTTCGACAGGCCTGACCTTGGGCCTGTGCTCGGCGCAGCGCGTCGTGGTGCCCTTTGCCGACGAGACCGGCGCCCTGCGCTGGGCAGCGCTGAATCCGGCTGAGGGTCAGGTCGAATCGCGCCGCGGCACCGACCTGACCACGGATCTGGGCCTCCTGCGGCTGAGCGATCACGCGGTGCCCGCCGCCGCGGTCCTGACCGGGGTGGACGCCGAGCTGGTCACCGACCTGACCGTGGCGTTCACCGCCTCGATGGCGGCCGGCATCACCCAGTGGTGTGTGGAAACCGTCACCGAACATCTACGGACCCGGGAACAGTTCGGCAAGCCGATCGGGACGTTCCAGGCGTTGCAGCACAAGGCGGCGATGCTGCTGGTGAACAGCGCGCTGGCGACGGCAGCGGCCTGGGATGCGGTGCGGGCGCTCGATGGATCCGTGGATACCGACCAGCACCGGCTGACCGCCTGCTCGGCCGCGGTGATGGCGGTCATGCCGGTTCCCGGTCTGGTGCTCGAGGCGCTCACCATGCTCGGAGCAATCGGATTCACCTGGGAACACGATCTGCACCTGTACTGGCGCCGGGCCACCAGCCTGGCCGCATCGATCGGTCCGGTGTCACGATGGACCCGCACCCTCGGCCGGCTGTCGGCCACCGCCACGCGGGACGTGACGGTCAACCTCGGCGAGTCCGACGCCGAATTCCGGGCCAGGGTCGGTGAAACCCTGGACCGTGCACTCACCCTGTCCGACAACGGTTTCGGACGACAAGGCGAGTACCCGGAGTTCACGATCGGGGCACGGCGTGACTTGCTGGCCGACGCGGGGTTGATCGCCCCGCACTGGCCCGCGCCGTGGGGATGCGACGCGACCGTACGTCAACAGCTCATCGTCGACGAGGAATTCGGTAAGCGCGCAGCCCTGGTGCGACCGTCGGTGGGCATCGCCGAGTGGATCCTGCCGAGCCTCATCGCGGCCGGAACCCCGGAACTGCAAGAGCGTTTCGTGCCCGGCTCGCTACGCGGGGACCTGTCCTGGTGTCAGCTGTTCAGTGAGCCGGGAGCAGGATCGGACCTGGCCTCGCTGAGTACCCGGGCCGTGCGGGTCGAGGGCGGGTGGCGGATCAACGGACACAAGATCTGGACCTCGTTGGCGCATCGAGCCGATTTCGGTGCGTTGCTGGCCCGTACCGATCCCGAGGCTCCCAAGCACCGCGGTATCGGCTACTTCATTCTCGACATGCGTTCACCCGGAGTGGAATTCCGCCAGATCACCCAATCCAGCGGGCGGGCCGAGTTCAACGAAGTGTTCCTCACCGACGTCTTCGTACCCGATGACATGCTGCTGGGCGATCCGGCGTCGGGCTGGCAGTTGGCCATCAGCACCATGGCCCACGAACGGGTGGCGATCAGCGGCTACGTCAACATCGACCGGATGGGGGCGCTACGCGAGCTCGTCGGGGTGAGCCCCGATCCGGATCCGGTGTTGCATGCCATCGGCGAGATCGACTCCTACACAAACGCTCTCAAGGCGCTCGGGGTGCGTGAGACGCTGCGTCTGCTCGACGGACAGCCCCCGGGGCCGGCGTCGAGCATCGCCAAGGTGGCCACCAACGTGATGCTGCGCCGCGCATCCGAACTCACCCTCGGACTCACCGGACCGCTTGCCCTGGAACAGGACAGCCAACCCGCGGTGGTGGCGCCCTACCTGGACCTTCCCGCCGAGCTGATCGGCGGCGGCACCACTGAGATCCAGCTCAACATCATTGCCCAGCTGATTCTGGGATTACCCCGCAAGTGAGGAGCGAGTATGGGAGCGCGTAGGGGACTACAGGGCGAAGCCGCGATCGTCGGCTACGTCGAGTTGCCGCCGGAGCGGATGAGCAAAGCCGCGCCGGCTCCGTTTACCTTGGAGCAGTGGGCCCTGCTGGCAGCGGCAGCCTTGGAGGATGCCGGCCTGTCGGCCGAGCAGGTCGACGGCATCGTCACCTCTCACCTGGGCGAGTCGGAGATCTTCGTGCCGTCGACCGTGGCCGAATATCTGGGCGTGCGAGCGAACTTCGCAGAGTTGCTCGACCTCGGCGGGGCCAGCGCCGCGGGCATGGTGTGGCGGGCGGCCGCCGCGATCGAGCTCGGCCTGTGTGACGTGGTGCTGTGCGCCCTACCGGCGCGTTACATCACCCCGAGCTCGGAGCTGAAACCGAAGACGTTGACCGACGCGGTGTTCTTCGGCTCGTCCAGCAACCAATTCGGCTCGCCGCAGGCCGAATTCGAGATTCCCTATGGCAACCTCGGCCAGAACGGGCCGTACGGTCAGGTGGCGCAGCGCTATGCCTATGAGTACGGCTACGACGAGCGGGCGATGGCCAAGATCGTGGTGGACCAGCGGGTCAACGCCAATCACACCGACGGCGCCATCTGGAAAGACACCCCGCTGAGCGTCGAGGACGTGCTGAACAGCCCGGTGATCGCCGACCCGTTGCACATGCTGGAGATCGTGATGCCGTGCGTCGGTGGCGCCGCTGTGGTCGTGGCGAGTGCCGAGGTCGCCGCCCGAGCCCGCAACCGGCCGGTGTGGGTCAAGGGTTTTGGCGAGCACGTGCCGTTCAAGACGCCCACGTACGCCGAGGATTTGCTCGACACACCGATCCGCAAGGCGGCCGACACGGCGTTCGGGATGACCGGGCTGACCCGCGACCAGATGGACATGGTGTCGATCTACGACTGCTACACCATCACGGTGCTGCTCAGCCTGGAGGACGCCGGGTTCTGCGAGAAGGGCAAGGGTATGTCCTTCGTGTCCGACCACGACCTGACCTTCCGCGGCGATTTCCCGCTGAACACCGCGGGCGGCCAACTCGGTTTCGGCCAGGCCGGATTAGCCGGCGGCATGCACCACGTTTGCGATGCCACCCGTCAGATCATGGGCCGAGCGGGGGCCGCCCAGGTCGCCGATTGCAATCGCGCATTCGTCTCCGGCAACGGCGGCATCCTGTCCGAGCAAACCACCCTGATCCTGGAAGGCGAGTGAAGACCGATGACCGGATTCGCCCGGCCCATGCCGGTGAAAACCCCTACCAGCACGCCGTTCTGGGACGCACTCGCGGAGCATCGCATCGTCATCCAGTACTCGCCGTCGACGCAGGCCTATGTGTTCTACCCCCGCGTGTTGGCGCCCCGCACGCTGGCCGATGATCTCGAGTGGCGGGAGATCTCGGGGATGGGCACGCTGTATTCGTTCACCGTGGCCCGGCGCCCGGTCGGCCCGCACTTCGCCGACGCCGTTCCGCAAATTTTGGGTATCGTGGAATGGGATGAGGGTCCGCGGTTCTCGACGGAAATCGTTGACGTCGCACCCGAGGAACTCAGTGTCGGAATGCGGCTCAAGCCTGTTTTCTGCGACTACCCGGACGCCCTTGCCGGAGCTGGTGTGACGCTGCTGCGCTACACGCGGGCTTGATCACACCACTTGGCAGGAGGCTCACAGGAGAGGAGTATGGAGTCATGCTAACCATACGAAAACTCATGGGATCAGTGTTCGTAGCGGGAGCCGCATTGGCGATTGCAGCAGGACCGACCGCCGCGCTTATGACTGACGCGCCCGCGACGACGATCAGTGCTCAACCCAGCGGCGGCGGTGACGCCGGCGGTGGCGGTGGCTGTGACAGCGGGCCCGGCTGGAACGGCTGTGGCGGTTGGAACCCGGTCCAGGGTGGCTTCGGCCATGGCTGCATCAACGGAATCTGCGGTGGCTGGGACGGCCAGCGCGGCTGGGGTAGCTGACCCCTACCGCTGACCCCGTCACCGACGGGGTCAGACGGCGGTCAGCTTGACCGGCAGCGATGAGTGCCGGCGGATGATGTTGTTGAGCGCCCAGACCGGGGTTGCCGTCAGTTCGATGCGGTCCACCCGCTCGACGAGTGCGCGCAGCATCGCCTGGGTCTCCAGACGCGCGAGCCCCTGCCCGGCGCAGGCGTGGGCGCCATTGCCGAAGCCGAGCTGACGGCCCGCGTCGTTGCGGATGTCGAACACGTCCGGGTCATCCCACTCGAGTTCGTCGCGGTTCGCGGACGCGTAGATCACCAGTACCCGGGCCCCGCCCGGCACGGTGGCGCCACCGACTTCGATGTCGTGGCGTGCCTTTCGGGTGAACGCGCGCAGCGGCGACGAGTACCGGATGATCTCGTTGACGGCATTCGGGATCAACTCGGGCTGACGCTTGAGCAACTCGAACTGTTCGGGGTGGGTGGCCAGCAGGTGTACCGCGTTGGCGATGGCGCTGATCGTGGTGTCCAGCGACGGGACGATGTAGTCGACCATCAGGGATGCGCAGTCGGCGTCGGAGAGCTCACCGTTGTCGGCAGCGAGCAGGAGGTCGTGCCCGAGGCTGCCGTCCAGGACAGCGCGTTTCTTGACGACGCCGCGAGCGAAGCGCAGCATCCGCGCGGAGTCAGGGATGGCTCGCGCAGCCCGCCGATTGAGCGGGCCGAGCAGGTCGAAAGTGGCTCCGCCCCAGGCCATCAGGTCGGCGCGCTGGTCCCGCGGCCAGCCGACCAGGTCGGGGACGATCGCCAGCGGTAGCGCCGACGCGATGTCGTCGATGCCGTCTACCGAACCCTTCGCGACGGCCCGGTCGACGATGTCGGCGGCCATTCGGTCGACGTCGTCGGCCATCGCGCGCAGCGCCCGCGGGAGTAGGCGGTGGGCGACGAGCTTGCGACGCGCGTCGTGTATCGCACCGTCGCTGGTGAGAGTGGTGCCCTTGGAGAGGGTATTCGGGATCGGGTTCAGCCCGACCCCCTCGCCGGAGATGAAGGTCTTGTCGTCGCGCAGGATCGACTTGCACTCGGCATAGCGCGGGATTGCGTAGGCCCGATGGCGGGAGAGTCGCACCACGGGGCCGAGTGCCCGCAACCGGGCGTAGTGCGGGTAGGGGTCGATGATCGCCGCGGTGGAGTAGATGTCCGAGCGGTAGGTGGGAATGGCGTTGCGTGTCAGCGTCATTGCGGTGGCGTCACTTTCCGGATGGTCCCGCTGCAGGACTTGGGCAGCGAGTCGAACAAGGCGTCCAGATCCCGTCCCGCGCGCATCACGGTGCGGTCGGGCCGGATGATGGCTGCGTCGGCGCGACCACGGCGCAGCCAGTTCGCGAGCTCGGAACCCGGCGCGGCGACGTGAATGACGGCGCCGCGCTCATCGGCGAGGGCGCGCCCGGCGGCACTCGGCGCGGTGCGGGTGATCACGGCGAAGCCGTCTGAAAGGTCGGAGTCGAGCCGTATGCCTTCCGCCACCAGCGGATTCGGACAGAGTCTGCCGGCCAGTTGCCGTGGCGCCCGGGACTTCTGGACCAGCGCCGAGCGATGCAACGCCGGCGTCTCGCTGTCGACGAGATTGGTGCTCAGTCCCGGCAACCAGTGCAGGCGTGGCACGAGTATCCGACGGATCAGGTTCCCGAACTCACCACCCGCGGTCATCGCCCGCCCGACCGCGAGGGCCAGCCGGATCATGTGCCGGGTATGTGGCTTCCGTTCCTGCTCATAGGTTTCCAGGACGTCGCCGGGCAAGGACCCGGCCAGCACGCCGGCGAGCTTCCAGGCCAGGTTCATCGCGTCGCGCAGTCCCGCGCCCATGCCTTGCCCGATGAACGGTGGGGTGAGATGGGCGGCGTCGCCGAGCAGGAAGATCCGGCCCCGCCGCCATTGATCGGCAAGCTGCGCGCGGAAGGTGTACTCGGTCACGCGCACCAGGTGCAACTCGGCGCTCGAAACCTGCTGGACCCAGGGGCGAATCAGCGGCTCGAGGGCGTCGAGGGTGGCGAAGTCAGCGGCGGTCTCGCAGTCGCGCAGCTGGAACTCCCACCGATAGCGCGTCTCGCCGATCCGCATGTACGTGCCGGCCCGGTCCGGGTCGCAGACCTGATCGACGCCCTCCCAGTTGGCGAGTTCGGCGGTGGTGCCGACATCGACGACGAGCCAGCGTTGCTCGAATCCGAGATCCTCCATGCGGGAGCCGATCCGGGACCGCACGATGCTGTTGGCTCCGTCGCAGCCCAGCACGTAGTCCGCCTCGACGACATGCTCGCCGCCGTCGGCGCGGTCGGCGTAGGTGACGCGAACCCGGCCACGTGCATCCTCGGCGACGTCGGTGACCTCGACGCCGCCGCGTAGTTCCGCATGCGACCGGCGGGCCAGGTTGGTCCGCAACACGGCCTCGAACTCGGGCTGGTCGAACATGTTGGCCTGGGGAAAACCGTTGCGGCCCAGCGCGGCATCACGTCTGAACTCGGCGAGCACATGCCTAGAGCTGTCGAGCAACCGAAGCCCCAGGGTGGGGCGCGAGATCGCGGCGAACTCGTCGGCGATGCCGAGGCGGGCCACGATGCGGAAGATCTCGTCGTCCAGGTGCACCGCCCGGGGTTGCGGATACACCTGCGCCCAGCGGTCCAGGACCAGGCAGTCGATGCCGTACTGCGCGAGCAGGGTGGCCGCCGTTACCCCGGTGGGCCCCGCCCCGATGACGACGACGGGGACGTGCGGCACCGCCGTCATGCGTAGCGGACCACCGCGCGCTGGGTGCCCAGGTCGATCGCCTTGTCGTCGGTCGCCACGCTGGTCTCGACGACGTCACCGTCGCGCAGGTACCTGGTGTTCTTGGCCTGGGCCTTGAAGAACGCCTTCCACTTCAGTGCCGGTGGCAGCAGCGCACCGATCATCTCGATCGGCTTGGGCGGTGCACTCAACGCGGTCCCGACTGGGGTGCCGGTCAGGAGCAGATCGCCGACGTCCATCCGCTGGAATCGCGTCAGTTCCTGAAGGGCGCGCAGCGGGAGGTAGATCATGTCGCCGGCCACCTTGGCGTCCTGACGAAGTTCGCCGTTGACCCGCAACTGGAGGCGCAGCTCGCCGAAGCGCTTGAGCTCATCGGCATCGAGCAGCACCAGCGCCGGTCCTACCGGCGTGAACGTCGGATACGACTTGGCTTCGTAGAACTGGGTTTTCGGCAACTGGACGTCGCGGGCCGACACGTCATTGGTGACCACCAGCCCGGCGATGTAGGTGGGCAGATCCGTTTCGGTCAGGTGGGTGCCGACCGGGAGCTCACGTCCGAAGACCAGGCCGATCTCCACCTCGTAGTCCAGGAGCCTGACGTGTTCGGGCTTGACGATGTCGTCGGTCGGACCGTTGATCGACCCGGAGGCCTTGCGGAAGAACGCCAGTGGGAGTGTCTCGGGATTCAGGCCCGCGTCCTTGGCGTGCGATGCGAAGTTGGCCATCTGGGCGACGACCCGGCACGGTGCGGTCACCGGTGAGACGAGGTCGAGGGTGTCGACCGGTACCGGGTCGGTGCCGGTGGTGGCTGTGTCGATGGCGGTCCGGTCGCCGAGCAGTTCGGCCGTGGTGGTGGCCGAGGTGTCGATCTTCACTGCGCCACGGTCGGTTTGGACGTACCAGGCGTCGGCGGTGCGGAGGACGGTGGTGGTCATGAACTGGCTACTTTCAGCAGGCCGCGCAGGCGGGTGAGGGTGAATTCGTTGTCGTGGTCTCGGATGGCGGCGAGCATCGAGCGCAGTTCGTCGATCGACTCTTGATTGGGGGCGATCCCGAGGAAGTCCTTGGTGACGGGCGGCCCCCACTGGGCCAGCCCGGACGCGGTGAACGGCGCCCACCCGGGTTCGAGGGTGTTGTCGAACATGTCGCCGTCGGCGAAGTGTTCGACGAGGAAGCCGTCTGGGTCGCGCCAGTAGTCGAACAGTTGGCTGCCCTGGACGTGGCGACCGATGCCCCACGATCGGTGGTAGCCGTGTTCGCGCAGGTATTCGCCGCCGGCGGCCAACGCATCGAGATCGGCCACCTGGTAGGCGGAGTGCACGTAGCGGTTGCGCGGGCCGAGTGTCATCGCCAGCGTGTGGTGATCGGTGGGTACCTCGCCGCGGTCGCAGCGGATGAAGCTCATCGTCGGACCGCGGTCGCGCTGGCCGGGGTAGTACTGGAAGTCGCTGACGATCATCCCGAGGTTGTCCAGATACCAGTTCAGCGTCTCGGTGTACTTGGTGCTTTGCAGCACGACGTGGCCCAGGCGTTGCACGGCGGCGGGAACCCGTGGCGGACGCTGGGTTGCGTTGGTGCGTCGCAGATCATGCCCGACGTTCAGGACCAGCGGGCTCTGCGACGGCAGGGGAGCCAAGTCGTGGGTGCCGGCGATGACGTGGACCGGGACACCGCTGGGGTCGATCAGGTCGACGGCGAGTCCGCCGATGCTCTCGGGCAGTGCGCGCGTCGGTGCACCCGTTGTCTCGGCCAGTCGACGCACGTCGCCTTCGTCGCGGGCGGCGAAGGCCACGCCGGCGAATCTCGACCGGGGACCCCGCCGCACGATCAGACACGGTGCGCCGGCATCAGTGCCACGCAGGTGCAGTTGGTCGGATGTCCTTGCCGCCGTGGCGAAGCCGAACGCCTGCGTGAAGGCCTCGGCGCGGACGAGGTCCGGCTTCTCGAACTCCAGCCAAGCGATGTCGCGCACCTTGATCACCGGATTGCGGGACCGGCCCGGGTGCTCGCCTCGGCGCGCGCCCTGGTCGCTGTGCAGGTCGTGATGGGTGCCTGCGGTATCCGCCATGGCCGCCTCCCGTTGATTCTGACGAAATCGTCACATGCGCCGCGATCGTCAGTCAAGGTGTTCTGACGAAATCCTCAGAATTGATGAGGCGGTTAGAATCAACGGAATCCCGGAAGGATCTGCGCGGGGAAGGGGGCCATCACGATGACGACGCAGCCGGCTGATGGGCCTGGCGATCAGCCGAACCGGTTGGCTCGGCGCAAACAGCGCACCCGCGCGGCCCTGCTCGCCGCGGCGCAATCCTTCATCGCGGCGGGCAAGCTCAACGTGCCGGTTCTGGAGATCACCCAGGCTGCCGACGTCGGCATGGGGTCGTTCTACAACCACTTCGACAGCAAGGAAGAGTTGTTCGAAGCCGCCCTCACCGAGGCGCTCGACGTGCACGCCGACCTGTTGGACGCGTACGCCAAGTCGCTCGGTGACCCGGCCGAGGCGTTCGCCTGCAGCTTTCGCCTGACCGGGCGGATGTTTCGTCGGCGACCTCAGGAAAGCCGGGTACTGCTGTCCAGTGGACTGTCCCTACTGTCCTCGGACAAGGGCCTGGCCCCGCGGGCCCGGCGCGATATCAGCGCCGCCGTCGAGGCCGGCCGATTCCACGTCACAGATCTCAACCTGGCTCTGGCCGTGGTCGGAGGGGCGCTGCTCGGGCTGGGGCAGCTACTTCACGACGAACCGGATCGCGATGACGCACAGGCCGCGGACACAGTGACGCAGAACCTGCTCATGCTGCTCGGCATGTCCGCCGAGGAAGCCGGCCGTCTCTGCAAGCAGCCGCTGCCCGATCTCAGCGCGATCGATCAATCGGGCCCGGCCTGATGGGCTAGACGGATTGCAGCGCTTGGACCGCCGGTCCGAACATGCCCTGCTTGATCGCACCCAGGGTGCCGGAATCCTTGCCGCCCAACGGACGCAGCAGATCAATGGCCGCCGTCGTCACCGAGCCCTCGGGTGCCGTGGCGTCGACGATCCCGTAGGCCTGGGCATCGACGCCGCCGAACCGGCGGCCGGTGGTCATGGACGCGACGGCCGCCTGCGGGGTCAGTTTGGCCTGGATCAGCGCGGCCATTCCCGGGGTGAATGGAATACGGATGTCCACCTCGGGGAAGCAGAAGAACCCGCGGTCGTCACGCATCACCCGGAAGTCGTGGGAGACGGCCAGCATCGCGCCGGCACCGAAGGCGTGCCCAACCACCGCGGCGGCCGTCGGGATCGGCAGCGTCAACACCCGCGCAAACAGGCCCTGTACCCGGCCGACGTACCAATCGCCCTGATCGCTGTGGGCGCCAAGCCAATCCAGATCCAGACCGTTGGAATAGAACTTGCTGTCGGCCGTCGTCACCAGGCCGTGTGCGCCCTTGGCCAGGACCGCGTCGAGGTGTGCGTCGACCGTATCGAGGAACTCGGGGGTGAACCGGTTCTCGTCGTCGCCCAGGTCGAGGATGGCGATCTCGCCGTCGTAATCCAGGGTGGGGGTCATGAGATTCCTTTCTTGAGGGGGAGTTTCGGCGTCTGCCTGGGGCCAGGTCCCACCGTCAGTACGGCGGCCACCGCCGCATTGAGATGATCGCGGGCAGTCGGATCGTCGAGGCGGTTGCGGTGTAGCAGGACAGCCGTGGGCAGGTCCACGATGCACGTCGTCACGGCGTCCACCGCGGCCCGGTCACGGCGGTCCCATGCGGCCGCAGCGAGTTCGATCATCAAGTCCACCAACTGCTTTTCCAACTCGCGCGCCTGCTCGGCCAGATCCGCCGGCAGATCGTGGCCGAGCACCTGCTCACGCCGGACCTGCAGGAGTAGCCGCGCCGACGCCGGGTGGCGCTCGGCGAAGACCGCCGGTGCGTAGGCGGCCGCGGCGATAGCGTCGACACCCGGTTGCGCAGCCTCGACCAGTTCCCGCTGCAGAGCCAGAAACCGTCGCCCGGCACGGAGCCAGACCTGGCCGAGCAGACCCGCCCGTGAGCCGAACGAGTGATACAGCGCGCCGTTGGACAGCCCGATCGCATCGCTGATCGCCCGGATCGTCACCGCTGCCGGTCCTGAGCGCACAGCCAGGGATTCCGTCGCATCGAGGACCGCATCCGGGTCGTAGACGCGAGGACGTGGCACCGCGACACCATAACAGAGCGAATGCTCCGTAACTCAGGGGGCGGTTGACGAGCACTAAGGCGACCCTTAGTTTGTGGGGGTAACTTTCCTGTGGAGGTGATCGTGGCCGGATCCGGGGTCCCGGCGCGGGTAGCGCGCATGGGTGGGCGCCCGCCGCTGATCGCGGTATCCGACATCGTCTCCGCGGGACGCGAGCTCGGCATGCGAAATCTGAGCATCAACGCCGTCGCCGCCCGGCTCGGCGTGTCAGCGACCGCGCTGTACCGCCACATCAGCGGCCGCTGGGAACTGGAACGGCTGGTCGGGGAGAGCCTGCTCGCCGAGCTCGAGTTCACCGATGATCCGGCCCGGTCCGTCGAAGACCACCTGCTGGCGTTCGGGGCGAACCTGCACCGCTACGCCCTGGCCAATCCCGGACTGGCCACCTACATGCAGGTGCTGTTCCCGCGCGGGGAGGCCGGCGCCAGGCTGCTGGCCGACGAGATCGCCGCATTGGGCCGCCGCGGCTACACCGCGGAGGCCGCGGCACTGTTGAGCAGTTCGGTGGCCGTACTGGCCATCGGGCTGGCCGCCCAACACGAACTCAAGGCCGAGGCCAGCGGCGGTGACGACGGATTCGTCCTGGAACGCGATGCCGCCGCCGAGCGGTTGGCCGGCGACGTCGCGCTGGGACCGGTCCACACCGCGGGCATGCAACTGCGTAGTCCGCAGTACCTGGAACTTCTGCTGAACGCGCTGATCCGGGGACTGTTGACGTCCGTCGTGCCCGGCAGGGCGATCACCGACATCGTGGCGGATCTGACCGCCAAGGGAGAGGACCGCTGATGGCACGCGGATTTCAGGGAGTGATGATGCGCGGCTTCGGCGCGCGTGATCACCAGGCGACCGTGGTCGAGACCACCTACCTGACGCCCAACATGGTGCGCCTGCGCATGGTGTCGCCGACGGTCTTTGAGGACGCCGTGGCCGAGCCGACGTCCTACCTGAGATTCTGGGTTCCGGACCCCGACGGCTCGAAAACCGAGTTCCAGCGCGGCTACACCATGTCCGAAATGGAGCCGGCCACCGGTCATTTCGCGGTCGACGTGGTGCTGCACGAACCGTCGGGCCCGGCGTCGAAGTGGGCTCGGGCCGCCAAGCCGGGCGACACCATCCCGGTGATGGCCCTGGGCTCGACGGGATTCACTGTGCCCGAGGATCTGCCCGCCGGATACCTGCTGATCGGTGATGCGGCAGCCACGCCGGCCATCAACGGCATCATCGGCGTTCTGCCGCATGACATTCCGATCGAGGTCTATCTCGAGCAGCATGACGAGAACGACCTGCTGATCCCGATCGCCGAGCACCCGCGGCTGCGGGTGCACTGGGTCAAGCGCCATGACGCGACGTCACTGGCCGCCGCGATCGAGACCCGGGACTGGTCGGACTGGTACTGCTGGGTGACGCCGGAGGCCGGCTCGCTCAAGCTCCTGCGCACGCGGTTGAAAGACGAGTTCGGCTTTCCCAAGTCCGAACTGCACGCCCAGGCCTATTGGACCGAGGGCCGGGCGATGGGCACCGATCGCACCGAAGCCGAGGCCGAAACCCGGGACGAGTCCGAAGCCGCTGTGGCCGAACCTGTTCCCGCACCGGCTGCCGCCACCCCCGCCCGCGGGACCTGGCGGGCGCAGGGCGCGGGACGGCTGCTGTCCCCGCTGAAAACCCCGCTGATCGTGTCGGGTGTGCTGCAGGCGATCATCACCCTGATCCAGCTGGCGCCGTTCGTGCTGCTGGTCGAGCTGGCACGGCTGTTGCTGGCCGGGGCCGAGGAATCCCGCTTGTGGACACTGGGTTTGACCGCGGTCTGGCTGTTGGGCCTGGGCGCGTTGTTGGGTGCCGGGCTCACCCTGTGGCTGCACCGCCTCGACGCACAGTTCGCCCGTCAGCTGCGGACTCGGCTGCTGACCAAGATGGCCCGATTGCCGCTGGGCTGGTTCACCGCGCGTGGGTCGGGCTCGATCAAGCAGCTGGTGCAGGACGACACCCTGTCGCTGCACTACCTGGTGACCCACGCGATACCGGATGCCGTGGCGGCGGTGGTCGCGCCGGTGGCCGTGCTGGTCTACCTGTTCACCGTCGATTGGCGGTTGGCCCTGGTGCTGTTCATCCCGGTGCTCACCTACCTGGTGCTGATGTCGGTGATGACCATCCAGTCCGGTGCCAAGATCGGTCAGGCGCAACGCTGGGCCGACCGGATGAGCGGGGAGGCCGGCGCCTATCTCGAGGGCCAGCCCGTCGTCCGGGTGTTCGGCGGTGCCGCGTCGTCGAGTTTCCGTCGTCGTCTCGATGAGTACATCGGCTTCCTGGTCGGCTGGCAGCGTCCCTTCACCGGCAAGAAGTCGTTGATGGACCTGGTGACCCGGCCCAGCACCTTCCTGTGGCTGATCGCCGCCGTCGGCACCCCGATGATCATCGGCGGCTCGATGGATCCGGTCGACTTGCTGCCGTTCCTGTTGCTGGGCACCACATTCGGCGTTCGGCTGCTGGGCGTGGGCTACGGGCTGGGCGGGATCCGCGGCGGCATGCTGGCCGCGCGTCGCATCCAGAACGCCCTCGACGAGGCGGACCTGGCGCTGCTCGAGCACCAGGGCGGGCCGGGTGACCCGGGTGCCGTGGTGTTCGACGGGGTGACCTTCGGCTACCGGCCGAGCGTGCCGGTGATCCAGGACGTGTCGTTGACGTTGCGCCCGGGCACCGTGACCGCACTGGTCGGCCCGTCGGGCTCGGGCAAGTCCACGCTCGCCGCGCTGCTCGCGCGCTTCCATGACGTCGACTCGGGATCGATCCGATTGGACGGCAGGGATATTCGATCATTGTCGGCCGACGAGCTGTACCGCCGAGTCGGCTTCGTGCTGCAGGAGACCCAGCTCGTGGCCGGTACGGTCGCCGAGAACATCGCGCTGGCCGACCCGGAGGCCGATCAGGCACGGATCGAGCAGGCCGCGCGCGACGCCCAGATCCACGAACGCATTCTGCGGCTATCCGACGGGTATCAGACCGTGCTTTCGGCGTCGTCGGCATTGTCCGGCGGGGAACGGCAGCGGCTCACCATCGCCAGGGCCATCCTGGCCGACACCCCGGTGCTGATCCTGGACGAGGCCACAGCCTTCGCCGATCCGGAATCGGAATACCTTGTGCAGCAGGCACTCAACCGGTTGACCAGGGACCGAACCGTTCTGGTGATCGCACACCGGCTGCACACCATCACCCACGCCGACCAGATCGTCGTCCTCGAAACCGGCCGCATCGCCGAAACCGGCACGCATGAGGAACTGCTGGCCGCAGGCGGGCGCTACCACCAACTCTGGCAGACCGGACAATCGCTGCGCCCCGGCGATGCCGTCACCGCAGGAGAGGCACGATGATCCGCACCCTGATCGCCCTCATCCCGGCCGACCGTCGCGGCAAGGTCGGCATCTATGCCGCGCTCACGTTGGTCTCAGTGGTGATCCGGGCGGCAGGCACGGTGCTGCTGATTCCCCTCGTGGCTGCGTTGTTCAGCGATGTGCCGCGCGACGCGCTGCCGTGGCTCGGCTGGCTCACCGCCGCGACGGTCATCGGCTGGATCGTCGACACCGCGACCTCGCGGCTCGGATTCGACCTCGGCTTCGCACTTCTCGACCACACCCAGCACGACGTGGCCGACCGACTGCCCGGCATCCGGATGGACTGGTTGGGCGGCGCCGGCGGCGCGAACACCGCCAATGCCCGCCAGGCGATCGCCGCCACCGGACCCGAACTGGTCGGCATGGTGGTCAACCTGCTGACGCCGTTGATCGGGGCGATCCTGCTGCCCGCGGCCATTGCGCTTGCGCTGCTGTTCATCTCGGTCCCGCTGGGGTTGGCTGCCCTGGCCGGCGTGGTGATTCTGCTGGGGGCGTTCTGGGCCTCGGGCCGGCTGAGCCGCAAGGCCGACGCGGTCGCCGACGAGACGAACCGGGCGTTCACCGAACGCATCATCGAGTTCGCCCGCACCCAGCAGGCGCTGCGCGCGGCCCGGCGGGTCGAGCCCGCCCGCAGCATGGTCGGCGACGCCCTGGCCGCGCAGCACGGCGCCAGCATGCGACTGCTGCTGATGCAGGTGCCGGGACAGCTGTTGTTCAGCCTGGCCAGCCAACTGGCCCTGCTGATCCTGGCCGGGATGGCCACCTTCCTGACCGTGCGCGGCACTCTCGGTGTGCCCGAGGCGATTGCGATGATCGTGGTCGCGGCGCGCTATCTCGAGCCGTTCACGTCATTGTCAGAGTTGGCCCCGGCGATCGAATCCACCCGGGCCACGCTGGGCCGGATCCGCGCCGTGCTCGACGCCCCGGTGATGGCCACCGGTACCGTCACGTTGACCACGGACGCCGCGCCCCGGATCGAATTCGAGGGCGTGACGTTCGGTTACGGAACCACCCCGGTGCTGCAGGATGTCAGCTTCGTCCTGGAGCCCGGCGGCACTACCGCGATCGTCGGGCCGTCCGGGTCGGGCAAGAGCACCATCCTGTCGCTCATCGCCGGGCTGCACCAACCCAGCGCCGGGCGGGTGTTGATCGACGGCGTCGACACCGCCCAGATGGACACCGAAACCCGCAGGGCAGCAACGAGTGTGGTGTTCCAGCATCCCTATCTGTTCGACGGGACGATCCGGGACAACATCCTGGTCGGCGACCCGGATGCCGATGCCGATCAACTGGCCGCCGCGGCGCGGCTGGCTCGCGTGGACGAGTTGACCGGGCGGTTGCCCGACGGTGACGGCACCAAGGTCGGTGAAGCCGGGACGGCCTTGTCGGGCGGTGAGCGGCAGCGGGTCAGTATCGCTCGCGCGCTGGTCAAGCCGGCGCCCGTGCTGCTGGTGGACGAGGCGACCAGCGCACTGGACACCGAGAACGAGGCCGCGGTGGTCGACGCCCTGACGGCCGATGAGCGTTCGCGGACCCGGGTGATCGTCGCGCACCGGCTGGCCAGCATCCGGCACGCGGACCGGGTGCTGTTCCTCGACGGCGGCCGGATCGTCGAGGACGGCAGCATCGATGAACTGCTGGCCGCGCGTGGTCGTTTCGACGAGTTCTGGAACCAGCAACGCGAGGCGGCCGACTGGCAGATCACGCACTAGCCGCCAAAATTCGTGACCGGCGTGCGGACGGCGCATTGCTAGGGTCGGTGGGTGGATGATTCCCAGCCTGGATTTCGCGAATGGCTGCACCAAATGCGCTGGTGGCACTGGCTTATCCTGGTTTTCGTCGCGGCCTGGTCCGCCGGGTTGGTGTGGCTCTTCACCAGTTTGGCCAGTGAGGACCCGACGCGGGAGCTGGCGCCGGTCAGCTATGCCGGCGACGTCGGGGTGCCCGGCCAGGTGTTGTTGCCGTCGCTGCGTCAGCAGCCGGTGCCGGGCTGGCGCATGAACCTCAAGACCGTGCTCGCTGATGTCACCCGGCCACGCGTTGAACACGTCGGTGATGTCGGCACGCGTGCCTATTTCACCGTGGCCGGTACGGAGCGGACCACCGGTGTGCGCCGCGCGTGGCTACTGGGTGTTGATGTGGCGCAAGGAGTCCCGTCATTCGCCCCGGTGCGGATCGACAACCCGGTAATGGTCACCTGCCTTCTCAACGGCGTCACCAGGGTGCTGTGTCTCAACAAGGACTACGGCGAGGCGCCGGGTGAGGCCTGGGTGCTGGACGCGCAGACCGGTGCTGTCCTCTCACGTACGGCGAGCACGCTGCAGTTCGACACCAGCAGTCTCGGTGACAAGGCCAGAGTCGTGCAGATCGGCTCCTACGCAGTGGCCTACGAACCGGAGACCGGCTGGCACGGTATCGACGATCAAGGTCGGTTCACCTGGACGGTCAAGGCAGTTGCAGGCGACATGACCATGTTGAAACGGCAGCCAGGTATGCCGCCGAGCGACATCGGAGTGGCCAAGATCGACAAGGACCGCAGTGCGGTGTTCTCGGCCGTCGACGGCAAGGTGCTCAGGAAGTCCGGCGGCAAGTTGCTGCCGGTGGTCGGTGGGTTCGCGGAGCAGGAACGTCAAAACAAGGCTGCCCGTCGTAGCCCGACGACGTTCGCGTTCTTCGATGACAGCGGGAATCGGGTGGGCCGCTATGACAACCAGACCGGCAGCCCCGAGCTGTTGAGTTCCGGCCTGCACGGTGCCGAGCTTCCGGTGTTGTCACTGTCACTGAGCGATCAGATGCTGGTGCTGGACAGTCGCGGTACACCGATGACGGCGGTACACGTCGACCAGGAAGTCACGCCGAATTCGATCGGGTTCCTCGGCGGCAGCATGTACCTCACCGACAACAACTGGAGCACCGGCGACAGATCGACAACATGGCAGAAGTTCGATCTGCGCAGCGGCAATCGGGTGTCGTCTTGTACCGGTCTTCCGGTGGAGGAGGACGGGTACGTCGGTTCCGATGGAACGGTCGTGGTCGCGCCGCAAGCGGGCGTCGACAAAGACGACGCGCCGACGGTCGCGGTCGATCTCGATACCTGCGCAGTGCTGTGGAAGATCCCCGAACCGGGACCGATGTGGGCAGTCGGGTCCACGTTGGTGCAGGCACTGCCCGCGTCCGGTGAACTGATCTCACTGGTGCCACCCGCACGCTAGCTGGGTACTAGCCGATCGGATAGTTGAAACGAACCTACTGTAACCATTACAGTTGGGCGTCCCGGAGTGATGAGCGGGGCAAGTTTGCCTATCCGGCGGGAGGCCATGTTGACGACGTCGCAGGTGGTTTTCGACTTATTCTCGGCGCGGGCAGCGCGATGAAGAGTGAAAAGGGCAGTGGCGCCGTGACATACCGCATGCACGTGATAGCCAGTGATGCCGCGGAACTGGCGGCGAACGCCGGGGGACTGATCGTCGACCGGATGATGAGCGGCTGGCGGGTCAGCGTGCAGCTCCTGCGGGAAGCCACGTCCGGGGCTGACCGGTCGGTGCAGATCCTGGGTGCCGAGTTGGTCGATGAGATGGAACCATCGGCCGGCGCCGACGGTGAGCAGTTCGTCCTGGTCATGGGTGCCGATTCGTACGACCGCGTGATCTCGGCTGACAGCCGGCAGTTCCCGGCCGGATTGGTCGAGGTTCTGGTCTGGGGTGAATCACCGGACGCCACTCAGATGTTCGGGCACACCCTGAGCGCGGCAGCACTGGCGTTCAAGACCCAGGCTGTTGCCGCGGTCCACCTCCCGGTCGGGGAGGTGGACATCGTTGAGGCATTCACGTCGGTGAACGCGAAGGCGCGGGCGGTCACCCGGCGCGCGTAAGCCCTCAACGACACATTGTCAGGCCTTCGTGAGCTGCTTCTGCTCGTACAGCCGCGCCCATTCGGCCCGTGGCCGGATCGAGGTGTCGACGTCGGTGGCCTTGGCGCGCAGTGCGCCGACGGAGGCCTGATCACGCGCGGTGTGCTGGAACGGATCCCAGCTGAAGAACCGCGCCGAGTTCTCCCAGGTGATCTTGTTGATGTCGGAATCGCTTGCGCCGGCGGCATTCAACTCCGCCAGCACCTGCTCGGGTGCGTCGGGCCAGAAGCAGTCCGAGTGCGGGTAATCGCACTCCCAGGCGATGTTGTCGATGCCGATCTCGTGGCGCAGCTTCAGCGAGGTCTTGTCGGTGACGTAGCAGGCCAGCGAGTGCTCGCGGAACACGTCGGAGGGCAGCTTGTCGCCGAAGTCGCGGCGCAGCCACTTCTGGTTGGTGTAGTGCCGGTCGCTGCGGTCCAGATAGAAAGGAATCCAACCGATTCCGCCTTCGGAGAAGGCGAACTTGAGGTCGGGGTAGTTGCGCATCGCCGGTCCCCACAGCAGGTCCTGGGCACACATCGCCGAGACCTGGGTGGCCAGGATGATCAGGTTGTCGATGGGGGCGTTGGGGGCCATGCTGATCGCGCCGAAACCCGTGCCGATGTGCAGGCACATCACCACGTTCTCCTCCGAGAGCGTCCGGAAGACCGGGCCCCAGTAGTCCTCGTCGTGGTAACTCGGCAGACCCTCGAGGTGTGGCAGTTCGGGCATCGTCACCGCGCGGCAGCCCTTGGCGGCCACGCGGCGGATCTCGGCGCACATCCCCTCGGGAGTCCACGTCGGCAGGATCGCGATCGGGATGAACCGATCCGGGTAACTGCCCGCCCACTCGTCGATGTGCCAGTCGTTGTAGGCCGACACCATCACCAGCGTGACGTCTTCACGGGTCATGTTGAGGTGCCGGGCGGAGAACCCGGTGAAGGTCGGGAAGCACATCGACGCCAGGATGCCGTTGCGGTTCATGTCGCGGACGCGCTCGTGCACGTCGTACACGCCGGGGCGCATCTCGGCGAACCCGGCCGGATCACGTCCCCACTCTTCGGCCGGCCAGGACACCACGGCATTCAGACCGGACACGCCCTGCGGCCGTCCCTGATACATCCACTGGTCGACGCCCTTGTCGTCGGTCACCACGATGGGTGCCTCCGGCTTGTACTTGGCCGGCACGTGGTTGAGGAACATGTCGGGCGGCTCGACGACGTGGTCGTCGATGCTGATCAGGATCAGGTCGTCGGTCTGCATATCTAACTAGTACCCTCGGGAGGCGTGACCGTCTCTGCACTTTCGGACAGAGGTTTGACTCAATCGGCCAACATGTCCAGGCCGGTCATCGAGTTGCGCCGGGGCGGTCATGCGCTGGCCGGCAGCTACCTCTACGAGGGCGATGGCCTGATCACCGGCTGGCACTCCCACGAGGTGCACCAGATCGAATACGCACTGCACGGCGTCGTCGAGGTGGAGACCGACGCCGCGCACTATCTGCTGCCGCCGCAGCAGGCCGCCTGGATTCCGGCCGGCCTGCAGCATCAGGCGGTGATGAACCCCGACGTCAAGACCGTCGCGGTGATGTTCGATACGCAGTTGATCGCCGATCCGGGGGACCGGGCCAGGATCATCGCGGTCTCGCCGCTGATCCGCGAGATGATGATCTACGGATTGCGCTGGCCGGTCGACCGTGCCCACGGCGACGACACGTCCGACACCTTCTTCCGGACCCTGGCCAACCTCGTCGCCGACGCGCTCGATCACGAGGCCCCGCTGAGCCTGCCGACCACCGAGCACCCGATCGTGGCGGCCGCACTGGCCTACACGAAGGACCACCTCGCCTCGGTGACGGCCGAGGACGTCAGCCGGGCCGTTGCGGTGTCGGAGCGGACGCTGCGGCGCCTGTTCACCGAGACCATCGGAATCTCTTGGCGGACATACCTTCTGCATGCCCGGATGCTGCGGGCCATGGCCTTGCTGGCCGGGCCGGATCAATCGGTGCAGGCCACCGCGACGGCGGTGGGATTCGAGAACCTCAGCTCGTTCACCCGGTGCTTCAGTCAGTTCTGCGGTGAGACTCCGTCGGCGTACCGGAATCGCGCCCGTGAGGAACACCTGGAGCAGCCAACCCGGCCCGCTCGACACTGAGCAGGCTCTCGGTGTGATGCTCGGCGCGGTACGCCGCACCGCCGCCGTTGATCCCGAAAAGCCGCTTGCTCCAGAGCAACCAGATCACCGCGGCGAGGTTGATCACCAGCGCACCGAGGCGCAGGACGGTCACCTTCTCGGTCAACTCGTAGATCTCCAGCGGTAGGAAGACGCCGGTGGCGATCACCGCGAAGTACTCGCCCCACCGTTTCATCAGCCACAGCCCGACGGCCTCGGTGAACTCGATGAGGGCATAGGCGGCCACCCCGACGGCGATCCACAGCAAGGTGGTGGACGACAACGTGAAGGCCTCACCGATGTGCCGCACGATCTTGGAATCATCGATGTTCCAACCGATTTGGTCGGCCAGCGGACGCATCAGCGGGATGTCCTTCTCGAATGCGTCCTGCAGCTGGCTGCGGGACGCACGGACCTTGAGGATGCCCACCGCCAGCAGCGTGAACACGATCCCGCGCACCGCCCGCTCGGTGGCCAGCAGTCGCATGATGGTGCGGTCGCGCAGCAGCCGCCCGCGCGGGATCTCCGGTGCGGTGTCAGCGGGCCCGTGACCGCGCGGCGAGCCGACGACGAACGTCTCGCAGCGCAGGCAGCGCCAGGCCTCCCCGACCGGGGTTTCTACCCGCAACCGCTCTCGTAGCTCCGGTTCATCGGGGGCGAATGTCGCATGCCCACGCAGCCCGCACGACCGCAGGGCGAAATCCACCATGTCAGCACCGTAGCCGTGCGATGTCCGCTAGGCGCGGCAGCTCAGCTCCATGCTGTCGCTGTCGCGCGCCAGGAAGTTGACGCTGACGTACCCGTTCGACGGATCGCGGACACGATCCAGATACGGCTGGGTGTCCGCCATCGACGTGTTGTCCGCGACCACCAGCGCACCCGTGGTCAGCTGGGGCTCCAGGAGTTGGAGCACCGGGAGATAAAGCTCCTTCCAACCGTCGAGAAGGACGAAACCGATGTCGCCGGTCACCGACTTCAGCGTCTCCAACGCATCACCTTCGAGCACGGTGATGACGTCGTCGAGGCCCGTCTCGGCGAACGTCCGCTTGGCCGCCGCGATCTTGGCGGCGCTGAGCTCGGTGGTGAAAACCCGCCCAGAACCGTTGTCGCGCACGGCGGATGCCAGGTGAAGGGCCGAGAGCCCGAAGGACATCCCGAACTCGACCACGATCGCCGGCTTGGTCGCCCGAACCAGGGAGTACAACAACCGGCCGGCCTCCCGCGTCACCGGCATGTAGATGTCACTGAGCGCATCCGCGCGTTCCTGCGCGGTGGCATCGGACAGATCAGCGAATCGACGAGAGCCGTCTTCGCGCAATTTCGCAAACTGTTGATCGGCCGCGGCGTACATCCGATCCAGCGCGCCGGCGACCCTGTCTTCGTTGAGGGTAGTCACGCTGACGAACCTACGCCCGAGGGTGGAATATGGCCGGTGTGCGAAAACTACGAGCGCTCCCGTTTCTGGCCGCAATCGTCCTTGTCCTCACCACGCTGTTGGCCCCGAGCGCGGCCGCGGGCGGGTACCGCTCCATCACGCTGACCTTCGTCCGGCACGCCCAGTCGGCGGGCAATGCCTCGGGGCTCGTCGACAGCTCAACGCCCGGTCCGTCGCTCACGGACCTGGGCCGGACACAGGCCGTCGCCAGCGCGCAACGCCTGGCGCCCAACCATTACGACGGCATCTTCGCCTCGACCATGATCCGGACCCAGCAGACCGCCCAACCCATGGCCGACACCCTCCACGAGCCGATCACCGTGCTGCCCGGGCTCCACGAGGTCGAGGCAGGCATCTACGAGGGCCAGCCCGAGGCGAGCGCGATGGACACCTACTTCTCCGCGCCCGAGCAGTGGCTGCGTGGCGACCGGAATGCCCGGATACCCGGATCGATCGACGGCAACGAGTTCGACACCCGGTTCGACGAGGCGGTGCAGCAGATCTACGACAGCGGCGACGACAACCCCGTCGCGTACTCGCACGGCGCCGCGATCATGTTGTGGGTCCAGATGAACGTCGCCAATCCCAACTCCCAACTGCTCATGCAACACCCGCTCGACAACACCGGATATGTCGTCATCAAGGGCAATCCGACCGACGGCTGGACCCTGACGGACTGGGACGGGGCGGGAAGCTAGCTGCCGATGTGATCCGCCGGCCATAAACTGCCGGAATGCGGCGCCGGTCACGTCTGGCTCGAACCACGGCCGGGCGCGGATACTGTGTGCCAAGCAATCGGAGATGGGAGCGGGGCTATGAGATTTCGGTTGTTGCCATACGTGACCGTCGAGGTCGACGACCGCGTACGGCTGCGGGCCCGCAGGGCCGGTGAGCGGCTGCGGGTCAACCTCAGGGCCTATCTGCGCAGTGCCGCCGATGAGGTCGAGACCGCCAGCGGCCGGGTCCGCGACCTGTGCGACAACGCGGTGAACCGCGTCGACCTGGCGGTGGCCAGCGTCAACGACAAGATCGCTCCCGCCCCGCCGGCCGATCCCGCGGACTCCTCCGACGAGCCACCGAAGCGGCATCTGCAGGTCGTCTGACCCCGGGCACAGCGCGACAACCGTCAGCGCTCTACGGTTGGAGGGCACTGGCCTTCTCCCCTCTCAGAGAGGGCCGACACACTGGCCCGAAAGGGGTTGACGAGGCTTGCTCGGCAACGGTCTTGCGGTGCTGTTCGCCCTGTGCGCAGCCGTTTTCGCAGCTGTCGGCATTGTGGTGCGGCAGCGCGCCACCATGGACGTCCCGCCCGAGAAGGGCGTCAGCACAGTCATGCTGCGCACGCTGCTGCGCCGCAGGCTGTGGTGGGCGGGCACCGCGTCCGCGGTCGCCGGGTACGCGTTCCAGGCGCTGGCGCTGGGTTTCGGCTCACTGCTGCTCGTCCAACCGGTGCTGGTGTCGGCGCTGCTGTTCGCGCTCCCGCTGAGCGCGCGGCTGGCCCACCGGAAAGTCAGCCGCGCGGAATGGGCCTGGGCCCTGCTGCTGACGGGGGCGTTGACCGTGTTCGTGGCGCTGGCCAGGGCCAGCACCGGAACGTATGGGGTATCCGTGGCCACCACGGTCACCGTCGTCGTGGTGTGCGCAGCGGCGGTCGGCCTGTGTGTCCTGGCCGCCACGCGGAGCACCAACTGGCGCCGCGCGGTCCTGCTGGCACTCGCCGTGGGCGTGATGTTCGGTGTGGTCGCCGTGCTGACGAAGATCGTGATGCACACGATCGCCGTGGACGGTGTGCTCGCTGTGCTGACCACGCCGGCCCTGTACCTGGTCGTGATCCTCGGGGTGGTCGCGACGCTGCTGCAGCAGTCGGCGTTCCACGCCGGATCGCTGCAGACCTCGGTGCCGACCATGCTGGTGCTCGAGCCGGTGGTGGCGGTGGTGCTCGGCTCGGTCGTCCTGGGCGAGCACCTGTCGATCACCGGTTGGGAACCGGTGGCCCTCTCGGTGGCGGTCGGCGCGATGGCCGCGGCCACGATTGCGCTGGGTCGTGACGAGGGCGCCTACGAAGAGACGCTCGAAGCCGAACTGGAAGTCAAGACGGCCGGACAGCCCATCCAGATAGCCGGCGAGGACCGCTAGGGGCAACCGCTACGGGTTGATCGTGTTCTCGCCGATCTGGCGGCCCCACACGTACTCGGTCATGAGAGGTTGGCCGAGTTCCAAGTGGTTGTACGGCGCGACCGACGCCCCGACGTCCAACACCAGATACGGAGCCGGCCACAGGTCCTTTGTGATCGGTTGCCAGCAGCCGGGCCGGCCCTCGGGCCCGCCGGTGGCGTTCACCCGGGGCAGGTTGTCCGGGTACACCCACGGGTTGCCCACGCCGACCACGAAGTTCTGCAGCTCGAACGCATAGCCGTTGCGAGTCTGCTGGGCGAACTTCGGTGAGGCCTCGGCGTAGTTGTGGATCATGCAGTACAGCGCGGGGCTGTTGCGGTCCAGCATCGCGCTGACCGGCACCAGATCCTGGGCGCCGCGGACCAGATACGGGCCGCCGCGCTCGAAGATGTCGCCGCCGGTGTTGCCGAAACCGACCGCGGCCACCAAGGCCTGGTCCAGATTTCCGCGCTGCTCGTTCAGGGTGCGGGCGGTGGTGACGGCGTTGGCCAGGCCGTCGAACAAATCCGGGGCCGCGTTGGCGTAGACCTCGCCCAGGTCGGCCAGTCCCGAGATGTCGCGGCGGATCTGGGGCATGCGCGGGTTCAGATCGGCCAGGATGTCGTTGCCGTTGACGATCGACTTGCCGAACTTGTCGCCCAGCCCGTCGAGGGCCTGGGCGGTGGCAGTCAGGGTTTCGTTGAGCTTGATCGGGTCGATCTGTTCGGAGATCGCGGTGATCGTCTCGAACAGGGTGTTGAACTCCGTCGTCACGCCCTTGGCGCGGATCGGCGTGCCCGGGGAGACCCGCTGCGGTGACGGATTGTCCGGTGCGACGAACGAGATGTACTTGTTGCCGAACACCGTGGTGGCCTTCAGCTCGGCGGTCACGTTCTCCGGGATCAGCTTCACGTATTGGGGCTTGACGTCCAGGGTCAGCTTGGCCTGCGGCTCGCCGTCGACCTCCGCCACGTCCACGGCGGTCAGCCGGCCGATGGGCACCCCGTTGAAGGTGACCTTCGAGCCCGGGTCCATCGACAGGCCCGAACGATTGGACAGCACGGTGAGCTGCGTCTTTTGCTCGAATGCACCCCGGAACTGCATCCACGTCAACGTCAGCACCGCGACCAGCAGAATGACCATCCCCGCGCACGCGGTCTTGTACGGCGGGTCGTACCGCCAGTGCTTGAACCGGTCCTGCCATGCCGCCGTGGATGAGGCCACGCGCAAACCTCCGAATTTATTGACGCAGCCAAAAACTCAAGTGAGCAAACCTTCCCAAACAACCAGAGACAAGTGCAACTAACAGGGCCCCGGTGCGGCGAATATCAAACCGCCGGTACCGGGTGAGCCCCGTCACAAGGGTAGGCCCTGATCAGGTATTTCGACCGCCGTTCACGCCCACGATCTGGCCGGTGATGTAGCCGGCTTCTTCTGAGATCAAGAATGAACACGTGGCAGCAATGTCCTCGGGCCTGCCCATTCGGCGCACCGGCGTGGCCTTGATGGTGTCGCGAATGTCGCCGAGCTCGCCCCGGGATTCGGCGGCACGGAGCATCGGGGTGTCGATGAAACCCGGCGGCACGGCGTTGACGGTGATCCCGGCCGGACCGAACTCCAGCGCCAAGGACTTGGTCAGGCCGTTGACGCCGGACTTGGCGGCCACGTAGTCGCACATGTACGGCACACCGGAGTGCGTGCTCGATGAGGAGATGTTGACGATGCGTCCCCAGCCGGCCTCGATCATGTCGGGCAGGGCGGCCTGCACGACGTGGAAGACGCCGTGGAGGTTGACGTCGATGACCTTCTGCCAACGTTCGAAGGTGAGCTCGGTGAACGGGGTGAAATCGCTGAGACCGGCTGAGTTGACCAGGATCGTGACGGGGCCCAGCTGCTCGCGGACCGCCTTGAAGACGGCGTCGACCTGGGACCGGTCGGTGACGTCGGCCGTGTAGGAGTGCTCGTTGTCAGTTGAGTTGAGGTCGAGGGTCGCCACCCGATACCCGTCGGCGGCGAGGCGGTCGGCGATCGCCTTGCCGATTCCGGATGCGCCTCCGGTCACCAATGCGGTTTTGACTGTCATGTCGATCCTTTCGGTAAAACACTTCGATTGCAACGCTTTTCGTCAGCGTCGGGGAGCGCGCAGGCCGAGTGTGCGGCGTGCCGCGTCGACCAGGTAGTGGGAGAGGTCCTCATCGGAGATGTCCGCGACGGCGACGCCCGCGCCCCCGGCGATGCCGGAGAACACCATGGCCGCCTTGACCGTCCCGGCCGGACCCGGATCGACATCGGCCAGCAGAGCCATCTGCCGGTTGATCACGCCGTCCCATTCCGGCCGGTTCCGCAGCGCCTCGTTCACGCTCGGATCGCTGGCCAGAACCGACACCAGGGCGCGGTTGTGGACCGCCAGGTCGGCGTAGCCGCGCACCATCTGATCCGCACGGGCGGACGCGCTGCGCTGGCGCTCGGCGTCTTCGATCACGGTCTGCAACCGGGCCAGGAACGGCTCGACGACCGCGCTCAACAACTGTTCGCGGGTGCGGAAGTGGTAGTAGATCGCGGCCTTGGTGAAACCCAGCTCGTCGGCGATCATCTGCAGCGATGTGCCGGCGAAGCCGTGCCGGGTGATCAGCCGGACGGCGGCTTCGACGAGCCGCTCGCGGGTGGCGCCAGTGCCTGCCGCGTCGTCGGCGTGGTCCATTCGGCCCTCACCTCCCGTGTGCATTCTTAGTGGATCTACTTTACGATCGTAAAGTACATTACTAGTCGATCGTAAAGCAGATCGACATGTTGGAAGGACTGTGCGGATGCTTACGCCGTTGCCGGCAGAGGATTGGGACGATCAGGCGCGCGGGGCGCTGGCCTCCACGGTGCCGCCGGAGCGGCGCAACCCCGACAACGCGGGCAATGCGCTCTCGACCCTGGTCCGCCATCCGGTCCTGGCCGGCGCGTTCCTGCCGTTCAACACCTACCTGCAGAAGGACTCCACGCTGCCCGAGCGGCTGCGTGAACTCGTGATCCTGCGTACCGCGTTCCACCACGGGTGCGTGTACGAGTGGGGACATCACAGCGCGATGGCCCTGCAGGCCGGACTGACCGAAGCTGATGTCGAGTCGACCCGAAGTGGTTCAGCAGCAGACGAATTCGACCAGGCCGTGCTCGATGCGGTGGACGAGTTGCACGCCACGTCGCGGATCTCCGCGCAGACCTGGGAGCGCCTTGGCCGGCGCCTCGACGACCGGCAGCGGATGGACCTGATGTTCACCTTCGGCGGTTACAGCACGCTGGCATTCGCCCTGAACACCTTCGACGTCCAACTCGAGGACGGCGCGGGCACCGACGAGTTCTACGCCTCATTGGGGAGCTGAGATGACTGATACCCGGGACTTTTTTCGCGACGAGAGCCTCGTACCGGACCCGTATCCATTCCTGGCCGGGCTGCGGGAGCGTTGTCCGGTGCAGCGGGAACCGCATCAGAACGTGGTGATGGTGACCGGTTACGACGAGGCCGTCGCGGTATGCGGCGACCCCGAGACCTTCTCCTCGGCCACCTCGGTGACCGGACCGTTTCCCGGATTCCCGGTCGCGTTGGAGGGACATTCCGATCAAGAGGTCAGCGACCTCATCGACCGGCACCGTGACGAACTGCCGATGAGCGACCAGATCACCACGTTCGACCCGCCCACCCACACCCAGCACCGCGCGCTGTTGATGGGGCTGATCACGCCGAAGCGCCTCAAGCAGAACGAGGACTTCATGTGGCGGCTGGCCGATCAGACGCTGGAGCCCTACCTGGCCCGCGGTGGCGGCGAGTTCATCTCCGAATTCGCCGGTCCGTTCACGCTTCTGGTGATCGCCGACCTGCTCGGTGTCCCAGAGGACGACCGCGACGAGTTCGCGGCCCGGATGGGTGGGCACGATCAGGCCGGCATCGGCAGCACCGCCGAGCAGTCCGTCCAACAGAATCCACTGGAGTACCTGTACGAGAAGTTCTCGGCCTACATCGCCGAGCGCCGGGCGAACCCGCGTGAGGACACCCTCACCGAGATGGCCGCCGCGAAGTTCCCGGACGGGTCGACCCCGGAGGTAATCGACGTGGTGCGGTTGGCCGCCAACCTCTATCTGGCCGGCCAGGAAACCACAGTGCGGCTGCTGAGTTCCGCGCTCAAACTGCTTGCCGAACGCCAGGAACTGCAGGATCTGCTGCGCGCCGAACCCGCCAGGATCCCGAACTTCATCGAGGAGGCGTTGCGGTGGGAGAGCCCTATCAAGGGCGACTTCCGGCTGGCACGCAGCGCCGCCACGATCGGCGGGGTCGACGTGCCGGCCGGGGCCACGCTGATGGTGTGCAACGGTGCGGCCAACCGGGACCCGCGCCAGTTCGAGAACCCGGACACCTTCGACGTCGACCGTCCGAATGCCCGCAGGCACATCGCCTTCGGCCGCGGCGTGCACTCCTGCCCGGGGGCGCCACTGGCCCGAGCCGAGGCCCGGGTGTGCCTGGAGCGAATCCTGGCCCGCACCACCCAGATCCGGCTGTCAGAAGCCGAACACGGCCCCGAGGGAGACCGCCGGTTCGACTACGTTCCGACATACATCCTGCGTGGCCTGACCGTGCTGCACCTCGAGGTCACCCCGCGATGAAGGTTCACGTCGACGACGACCGCTGCCGTGGGCACGGCGTCTGCGTGGCGGTGTGCCCGGACGTGTTCACCCTGACCGACGACGGTTATGCCGAGGCGCTGACGCCCGAGGTGGGTGACGAGTTGCGAGCTCCGGTCACCGAGGCGGTCGAAGGTTGCCCGGAGCACGCGATCACGCTTGATTAGACCGCCTTGCGCACCCGGGCGGCGGCTGCGTCGGGCATGGGCTCGTAACGGGCGAACGCGCGGGTGAACGCCCCTGCGCCGTGGGACAGCGACCTCAGGTCGATCGCATACCGGGTCAGCTCGACCTCGGGGATCTCCGCCTTCACCAGGGTTCGGTTCTCGTCGGCCTGGTCGGTACCCAGCACCCGACCACGCCGGCTGGCCAGATCGCTCATCACCGCGCCGACCAGATCGTCGGGTACCACCACGGTGACATCGTCGATCGGCTCGAGCAGGTTCACGCCGGCGGCCGCGGCGGCCTCCCGCAGCGCCAGGCCGCCGGCCATCTGGAACGCGAAATCCGACGAGTCGACGCTGTGCGCCTTGCCGTCGACCAGCGTCACGCGGATGTCGACGACGGGGTAGCCGGCCTCCCCGTGGTCACTGATCCCCTTCTCCATCTGGGCCCGCACGCCCTTCTCGACGCTCGGGATGAACTGGCGTGGCACAGCCCCGCCGACGACCTTGTCGACGAACTCGAATCCGCTGCCCTCGGGTAGCGGCTCAACCTCGATATCGCAGACCGCGTACTGACCGTGCCCACCGGACTGCTTGACGTGCCTGCCGTGTCCTTTTGCCTTGCTGCCGAGCGTCTCTCGGAGCGGGACTCGCAACTCGACGGTGTCCACCGACACCCCATAACGTCGCGACAGCGCATCGAGCACCACCCCGGCATGCGCCTCACCCATGCACCACAGCACGATCTGGTGGGTTTCCGGGTTCTGTTCGATCCGCAGGGTCGGATCCTCGGCGGCCAAGCGCTGCAACCCGACCGAGAGTTTGTCCTCGTCGGTCTTGGCGCGGGGCTGCACCGCGATGGGCAGCAGTGGATCGGGCATCGTCCACGGGCGCAGCACCAACGGATCGGCCTTGTCGCTGAGGGTGTCCCCGGTCTCGGCCCGGCTGAGCCGGCCGATCGCACAGATGTCCCCGGCCACCACCGCCGGGGCCGGGCGTTGCTGCTTGCCCAGCGGGAAGGACAGGGTGCCGATGCGCTCGTCCTCATCGTGGTCGGCGTGGCCGTGCGAGCCCTCGGCTGCCACCGAGTCGTCGAAGGCAGAAAAATGGCCCGACACATGCACGGTGGCGTCGGGCCTGATGGTGCCGGAGAACACCCGGACCAGGCTGACCCTGCCGACGTAGGGATCCGACGTCGTCTTCACCACCTCGGCCAGCAGCGGCCCGGACGGATCGCAGGCCATCGGCTTGCGGGCGGCGCCACTGGCGGCGAACACCTCGGGTAGGCGATGCTCGGGCGGTGACGGGAAGCCGCGCGTGGCGATCTCGAGTAGCTCCAGCGTGCCGACCCCGGATCCGCTGCACACCGGGATCACCGGGAAGAACGAGCCGCGGGCCACCGCCTTCTCCAGGTCGGCGATCAACACCGACTCATCGATCTCCTCGCCGCCGAGGTAACGCTCCATGAGCGACTCGTCCTCGGATTCCTCGATGATTCCCTCGATCAGGGAGCCGCGCAGTTCGGCGATCTGATCGTCGTAGGCGCCGTCGGGTGGCCGGGTGGTGCGGGTGCCGTCGTTGTAGCAGTAGTACGTCCGGGTGAGCAGCCCGATCACCCCATCGCCGGCCGGGAAGTACAGGGGCGCCACCTTGTCGCCGAAGGCCCGCTGGGCGCCGGCGAGTGCATTGGCGTAGTTGGCCCGGGCGTGGTCGAGCTTGGTGATGACGACGGCACGTGGCATGCCCACGGCCGCGCATTCCTGCCACAACGACTTCGTCGGCTCGTCGATGTTCTCGTTGGCCGCGATGACGAACAGTGCGCAGTCGGCGGCACGGAGCCCGGCGCGCAGCTCCCCGACGAAATCGGCGTATCCGGGGGTGTCGATCAGATTGACCTTGATCCCGTTGTGCTGCAACGGTGCCAGCGCCAGGCCGACAGAACGCTGCTGACTGATCTCGGCCTCGTCGAAATCGCACACCGTCGACCCGTCGACCACCGAACCCGCCCGGGTCAGCACGCCTGCGGCGACCAGGAGCGCCTCCACCAGGGTGGTCTTGCCCACACCCGACGGGCCGACGAGCGCCACGTTGCGAATGGCAGTGGGACTGTCCGCGGTGGGAACAGCCCCGTTGCCGGCTGAGTGTGTCTTGTCCGCCATGGCATTCCTCCTGGTGTCCCCGGGGCGCCCCGCTACGGCCCGCCGGACCTGCACTCCACCATTCCCTGATGTGACCTACGACACAAGATGTGCCCGATCGGGCTGCAGGTGAACATTCCGAGGAAGCGCACAGCACGCTGTCAGAATGAGGTCCATGACGCATACGCCGAGTCTCGAGACGACAGTGCCCTTGGAACTGGTCGGCACAGCTGCGGTGGTCGACCTTGAGGCGGCGTGTGAGCTGTACGGCCGTGACATGTTGCCGTATCCGCTGGGCCGTAGCCGGCCGGTTGGGTCGGTGTGGCTTCTCACCAGAGAAGTGGGAGCGATCGAAAATCGCCTCAACGGTGGCGATCTTGTTGGTGTCCGAGCGTGGGTGGAAGCCTTTGTGCGGGCTGATGATTGCGTGGGATGCCGGGTGAGCTTCTCCGCTGAGGGCGCCCCGGATCTTCGTGTGAGCGGGTTGCGGGCCGCCGAGTCGGGCTTTGTTGCGGTGCAGCACAGTGACTCTGATGGCATCGACGTTGTTGATCTCTACGCGGTATCACCAGCGGATTTGGCTGCAGCCACAGCTGATTCGGTCGGCTTGGTCGGCGCCGGCTCTCATGCGCGTATTGCGGTCGTAGGCTTGGAGGATCGGCTTCCGGCCCCGACCGAGTTGGCCGACGAGTACGACGACCTGGGTTTCCCGATTCCACGTGCTGAGCCGGATGGTCCGGCCGTGCACGTTGTGGATGGGAGTGATGTCGCAGCGATCGGGACAGTGCAGTCGCTCTCCGGCTCGACTCGGTACTGGGTGCAGGTCGACGGTGATGGCGACTATCTATATGCGCCCGATGATGCCGGCTATGCCGAACCGCTTGATGCCGAGACGCTAACCCGAGTGTGGCTGCGCCGATCCTCCAACCCGGCATCGCCAGCAGGGCCTGTTCAGACAAACTCAGCTCCGTAGCGGTGGGCAATTCGTTGCGCACCGGCTCGCCGTCAACAACACATCCGGGCGCCGTCAGCAGCACGAGCGCGGCAAGCGCCACCGCTGCCGGTCGAGACCGGGTACGCATCGCGGATTCATCAGACGGTGAACTTCTCGCCCTCAAGCCGCTGTAGGGCACGACCATCGGTCAGTTCGTCGCGGCAGTCGGGATGCAGCCAATAGAACCTCACCCACTCGCGGAGCGCGTCGCTGTTGGCGGTGATGGTGCCGGAGCCCAGCTTTGCGGTGCGTTTTTTGGGGAGGACGAAGACAATCAGTTCGGTGAATGATGTCTTGCCCTTGAGAGGGTGATCCAGGATCTGTTGAACATCTTCCCACGTTCCACGTGCGAATGAATTCCACTGACCGTCCCACACCTCGACCCCGTGCGGATACAGGTGTAGATGTTTCGCGCCCCGGTATTTGAAAATTCGATAGAGGACCGGCGCGCCGTAGATGACGTAGAAAATGAAACCGGCCGGCACTATCAGTCGGTTGGTGCTGGATGGAATGAAATCGACCATGTCGAATTGCGCGAAGATGAGAAATGCACCCGCAGACAAGACGCCGATCAGGAGGCCGATGCTGAATATCCGATCGGCATATCTCTGCGGACGGATTTTAGTGCCTTCAGGGCCGTACTCGCCCCTCGGATGGGCTCTCCCTGACAGTGGGTAGGAGAGGTGAAACAACAAGCTGAAGAGCAACCGCGATGCACCGAGGCAGAGGGCTGCCGTCAAATAGCTGCCGCGGATGAACCAGATGACAGCCCAGGCAGTGACGAAACCGCCGCCGCCTATCAATATTGCGAAGATGAACGCCAGCCGGAGGTAACCGGAGGTCGTCATCGAGGACAGAAGGTGTTGCCGATCCAGTTGCCGAGGGCTTCGCCGCCGAGTGCTGCGGCCAGGCCGATCGGGATGGCGGCCGGACCTGTCTCTGAGGCCGCGATGCCCGCGAGCGTACCGGCGGTAACCGAGGTGACACCCTCAGCTGTGGCGACGCATTTCTGGAAACTCGTCTCTGCCACAGCGATGTCCCACAAGGAGGTGGCAATACTCACGCCCGGCCCGAAGTATTTCCCGGTAGCGCCGAGCGGGCTCAAAATGGGATGGTCGATGAGATTGATGGGGACGTCTGCCTGACGACCATCCGGCGTACGGACGTAGGCGGTTTCCTTGCCGTCTGGCCACTTCGTCACTTCGGCAATAGTGCCGTTCGCGTATTGGGTAGTGCTGATGGTCTTTCCGGCCATACCGTACTGAGCCCAGTCCTCGAAAGTGACCGTCGTTGTCCGGGAAACCTCGTTGCCGTTCTTGTCGATATGCACGTCGGTGGTGAGCGGCCCTCGATCTGAGAAATTTGGTTTGGCATCGACAGTGTGGACGTGCTTGCTGCCGTCCATCATGTATCTGGTCGTGGTTGTCCCGACCGGCTCTCCGGTGGCGGGGTTGTACTGGGTCTCGACCTTCGTTTCCCGGACCGTTTGCGACATGTCGGTGTCGCGGAGGACGCCCTGCTGCAGCATTCCGACCGTTGACAGCGGGTTCGGCACCTCGTCCCCGGGCTTCTGAATTCCGGGAAACAGACTGCCCAGGCCGCCCGGGTTGGGGACCTCGAATCCATGCTGTTGCGCCGCGCTCGTCACTTTCCCGGCGACACTCTCGTCGGCCGCACCCACCTTCGCCAGCAGTAGGTTGACATTGACCTGCTCGGACTGAGCACGCTTCTCCAGCTCGGCAGCCTGTTCGACCGTCATCTGACCGCCGTGGATCAACACCACCCATTGATCGCTGACATGCAATTTGCCGGTTGCGTCGATCTCGTCGGCCTTGTTCAGCAGTGGGGTGCGGGCACCTCCGATGGTGCCAGCACCCTCTTTGAACGCATCGCCCACGGCGGTGGTGTATTTCGAGAAGTCGTCGGTCTGTTTCTTCGCCCGGTCGAACATCGACGTGGCCGCGTTGTGCGCATCACCTGACCATGCCTTGGTCTCCGGCATGGTCTTGAGGTTGGAGCTGATCCGGGATACGGCGTCACCGACGGCTGTACCGGAAGTCTTGATGGCTTCACCGGCGGGAGTCAGAGAGTCGGGATTCCAGCGTTCGAGACGGGGACGCGAGGGCAACACGGGTCAGAAGATCTTTCCGAAGCTGCCCGCCAGACCGCCGTCGGTGACCTCATAGCTGTTGCCCGCGCCGCGCACCGCGGTACCCATGTCGTTGACACTGGTGGCGATTTTCTCGGCCACCTGTTTGACGTGTGAGCCGACGAGCTGCGCTGCCCACTGCGTGGTCGATCCGTCCAAGCCGTCGGCCGCGGTGGAGACCTTGCTGCCGACGTCAGCCTCGCGGATCAGGCCCGACGCGATATCCACCTGACCGGCAAAGGCGCGCAGGACCTCGGGGTCAACTTCCATGACGGCCTCCGTTCAGCTGTTGCCTCGTTGCATCATCAATGATGTTAAGGCAGGTCGGGGACCCCGCTGAGCAGCAATTCGGCTGCTTGGCGCGCTGTCACACCTGCCAGGACGACCAGTGGGTGACCTCGACGGTGATCACCGGGCCGTTGAGCGCGATGCGCTCGTACTGTGGGTATTTCGCGCGTAAGAGCCCGTAACCGGTGGCCATCGCATCACCGCTGTGATGGACCGCGGCCCGCCCGTCGGCCCGTACCCACCACAGGTGCGCCCACTCGTCGGTGTAGTGGTCCACGAGCAGGCTGACCCTGGAATCCCGCTCGATGTTGGCCAGCCGGCGCAGGCGTTGAGTGGATTTCGGTTTGGCGTCGACGGCGCTGTAGATGGTGGCCGCGGCGTGCGCGTCGGCAGGCATGTGGACCGCGAACACCACCGGCACCAGGTGCGGCGCGCCGTCGGAACCCAGCGTCGCGAGCACCGCGCAGGGTGCCGTGGCGAATCGCGTTGCGGCATCGAGATCGGCCATCACTCCAGACTATGTGGATGACGTCGGCAACGCCTCAGGGCGGCGGTACGTCTCCGGGCAGCCCGCCGTCATCTGGGAGTGGTGGCAGCTTCATCAGCTCGTCGTAGGTCAGGTCGTCACCCTCACCCGGTGGTGAGGGCTGGCTTGGCATGACGATCGTCGGCCGGTAGTCCTCTGGCGGATTCTCTATGGGCGCGACGCAGCCCACGCCGTAGGTGGTGTTGGCAGGCACGCCGGCGTTATCGACGCAGCAGGTCGTGGCGACGGTGTCCAAGTTCTGGTCGGGACCGGGTGCCGTCATCGAGGTACACGCCTCGTATCCCTGCACGTCGAAGGCCGCCGAGGCGGGTGCGATCGCCGCCTGACCTGCGGCGCAGACGGCCACGAAGATGGCAGCTGTGGTGAGCGGACGCCGCCGACGTGTGAGGCTGGTGCGGATGGGCGTCATGAGCGCCAACCCTAATCAGCCGGTATCGCCACCGTCCACTGCCGGGCGGCCCGCGGTGCGATTCGGGTCCAACGGATTTCGATGAGTCTCGCGTTCGCTGAGGTCGCGATAGGGTGCCGGTGCGCGCGCTTGGTGGCCAATGGAGGGTTTCGTAATGATCACGTCCCGGATCGTGACAGCATCTGCGGCTCTGGCCGCATCGACACTCGTCGCGGTGGGTCTGGCGGCGTGCGCACCGCCGCAGAAGGGCGCAGCCGGTGGTGACACCGATACCGGGGTGAAGGTCGCCGAAGCCAGGTCGGCCGGCGACTTCGGCGGAATGGACAAGCTCATCGAGGCGGCCAAGGCCGAAGGTGAGCTCAATGTGATTGCGTTGCCCCCGGATTGGGCAAATTACGGCGCCATCATCAAGGCCTTCTCGGACAAGTACGGCATCGAGGTGCACTCGGCGCTGCCCGACGGCTCCAGTCAGGAAGAGATCAACGCCGCCAACCAGCAGAAGGGCAAGAGCACCGCGCCCGACGTGTTCGACCTGGGGCAGTCGGTAGCGCTGGCGAATACGTCGATGTTCGCTCCCTACAAGGTGGCCACGTTCGACGACATCCCGGAGAAGCTCAAGGATCCTGACGGCACCTGGGTCAACGACTACGGCGGCTTCATGTCGATCGGGTTCGATTCGACCAAGGTTCCGCCGATCACGGCCATCGACGACCTGCTCAAACCCGAGTACCACGGCATGGTCGCGCTCAACGGCGACCCGACCCAGGCCGGAGCCGCGTTCGCCGGGGTGCTGATGGCGGCGGTGTCCCAGGGCGGATCGGCCGATGACATAGCCCCCGGGGTCGAATTCTTCGCAAAGCTCAACGAGGTGGGCAACTTCCTGCCGCTGGACCCGACGCCGGCCACGATCGCATCGGGACAGACTCCCGTGGTGATCGACTGGAACTACCTCAACGGCACCGAAAGCCAGAAGGTCCCCGGCTGGCAGGTGATAGTTCCCCACGAGGCCCTGGTCGCCGGGTACTACTTCCAAGCGATCAACAAGGACGCGCCGCATCCGGCGGCGGCCCGGCTGTGGCAGGAATTCCTGTTCAGCGACGAGGGGCAGAACCTGTACGCCAAGGGCGGGGTGCGCCCGGTGCGTGCCGACAAGATGATCCTGGCCGGCACCGCCGACCGCGCGGCGTTCGGTCAGTTGCCCCCCATCGACGGCCCGGTGACCGTCGCGACCCAGGCCCAAACCGATACAGCCAACAAGTATCTGGCCGACAACTGGGCCAAGGCGATTGGCTGAGGTCGCCCATGCCGGTTAGGACTTCTCGCCGGGAACTGCGTGCGGACATCCGTGACGCCCTGCCATTGCTGCCGTTCGTGGCCGTGGTGACGGTGTTCCTGATCGTGCCCACGGTGACGGTGATCGTCATGGCGTTCTTCGCCGACGGATCGTTCTCGCTGGAGCGGATCGCCGCGCTGTTCTCCGGCACCGCGCTGGCGGCGCTGGCCAAGAGTATTGCGCTGTCCGCGAGTACGGCACTGATCGGCGCGGTACTCGGTGCGCTTCTGGCCTGGTTGATCTTCAGCAGCCCGCCGGAGTCGATGATTCGGCGTGGGGTCCTGGCGCTGTGCAGTGTGCTGGCTCAGTTCGGCGGCGTGGCACTGGCTTTCGCGTTCCTGGCCACCATCGGGCTCAACGGTGTGCTGACGTTGTGGGTCAAGGAACACCTCGGCTGGAACCTGGCCGGTTCCGGCTGGCTGTACGGACTGGCCGGGCTCATCCTGGTCTACACCTACTTCCAGATCCCGCTGATGGTGATCGTCTTCCTTCCCGCCCTCGAGGGATTGCGTGAACAGTGGCGCGAGGCCGCGGTGAGCCTCGGTGCGTCACAGTGGCAGTACCTGCGGGAGGTCGCCGTGCCGCTGCTGGCCCCGGCGTTCCTGGGATCGATGCTGTTGTTGTTCGCCAATGCTTTTGCCGCCTACGCCACCGCGGCCGCGCTGGTCAGCCAAGGTAGTCCGATCGTGCCGCTGCTGATCCGGGCCGCACTCACCAGCGAGGTCGTGCTGGGTCAGTCCGGCTTCGCCTATGCCCTGGCGTTGGAGATGATCGTGGTGGTGGCCCTGGTGATGTTCGCCTACAACGCGCTGGTGCGCCGGACGGCGAGGTGGCTCAAATGAACCGGGTGTATCGGCCGGTTCTGTGGGTGCTGTTCGGCCTGTTCTTCCTGTTCCCGCTGTATGCCATGGCCGATTTCTCCACCCGTAACCTGATCGCCGGCGGGCGCACCGCCGCGGCCTGGCGCAATCTGGTGGCCGACGAGGAGTTGTATCACGCCATCCTGATCTCGCTGCTGCTCGCGGTGTTCACCGTCATCGCGATGCTGGCGCTGCTGGTGCCGACGATGATCTGGGTGCGGCTGCGGGCCCGCTGGGCCGGGCGGTTCGTCGAGTTTCTCTGCCTACTGCCGCTGATCATCCCGGCCCTGGTGATCGTGGTGGGGCTGCGCAACGTGTACTTGTGGGTGACTTACCTTCTCGGCGAATCGGCGCTCACTCTGACATTCGTGTACGTGGTGCTGGTGCTGCCGTTCGCCTACCGGTCGATCGATTCCGCGCTGGCCGCCATCGACCTGCAGACGTTGTCGGAGGCCTCCAGATCATTGGGCGCGGGCTGGTGGTCGACGATCAGCCGGGTGATCGTGCCCAACATCTGGTCCGGGATCCTGTCCGCCGCGTTCATCTCCATCGCGGTGGTGCTCGGCGAGTACACCGTCGCCTCGCTCAGCGGCTTCCAGACGCTGCCGGTTCAGATCGTCGCGATCGGCAAGAGCGACGGCCCGACCTCGGTGGCGGCCTCGCTGGCCACCCTGCTGCTCGGATTCGCGTTGTTGGTGGTGTTGGCGGCCCTCACCCGTGGGCGCCGCAGAAGGTTAGGAGTCCAAGAGTGAGTGCGAGTGCCGGTGTGCGGGTTCAACTTCGTGAGCTCACGCGCACTTATGGCAACGTCAACGCGCTCGATGGGCTGAGCCTGACGATCGAGCCGGGCGAGTTGGTCGCGCTGCTCGGGCCATCGGGGTGCGGCAAGACCACGGCGATGCGGATCCTGGCCGGGTTGGAAGAGGCCACCTCCGGTGCCGTGCTGGTCGGCGGGCGGGACATCAGCTCGGTGCCGGCCAACAAGCGGGACATGGGCATGGTGTTCCAGGCCTACAGCCTGTTCCCGCACCTCACCGTGCTGGACAATGTCGCGTTCGGATTGAAGATGCGCGGAAAATCCAAGCGGGACAGGCTGTTCCGAGCAGCAGACATGCTCGATCTGGTAGGCCTGGCCGCGCACAAAGGCAAGTTCGCCAGCGAGTTGTCCGGCGGTGAACAGCAGCGGGTGGCGCTGGCCCGGGCCCTGGCGATCGAGCCGAGGGTGCTGCTGCTCGATGAGCCGCTGTCGGCACTCGATGCCAAGGTGCGTTCTCAACTGCGCGACGAGATCCGCCGGGTGCAGCTGGAAGTGGGGACCACGACACTGTTCGTCACCCACGACCAGGAGGAGGCCCTGGCCGTTGCGGATCGGGTCGGGGTGATGAGTCACGGCAAACTTGAGCAGCTCGCAACTCCGGCCGTGCTCTACGCCCGTCCGTCGACCCCGTTCGTCGCCGAGTTCGTCGGTCTGCACAACAAGGTCCGCGCGCGGGTGGCGGGTGGACGGGCCCGACTGCTGGGCGCAGAGTTGCCGACCCTGCCCGGGTCGATCAGTGCGGGTGCCGGTACCGCGATGCTGCGTCCGGAATCGATCAGGGTGCGCGCCGATCCGGACGGGCCGGCCGTGGTGGAATCCGTCGCGTTCCTGGGGCCGACGTCCCATGTGTACCTGAGCCTGCCGGACGGTTCACTGATCCACGCGCAGCTGCCCAGCTCGCGGGCGCGTGTCTTCAGGCCCGGCGTTGCGGTGAGCCTCGCGCTGGAGCGGGCCCCGGTGCTGGTGATCTAGCTCGTAACGTCACGGCGAAAAATCTCGCCTGAGACCGCCACAGCGTTACGAGCGTGACGCCACCGAAGTGTGACAGGGGTTCGTTTCCCGGCTCAGGCGTCGGCCCTAGACATCTTTGACCGGTTCGATGCCCAGATCGCGATAGGTGACCAGCGCCGCGAACGGCACGCCGCGCTTGGCGAACCGGCCCGTCGCGACGTCGCCGCGGTCGACCATCGGGATGACGCCGGTGACAACGGCCCCGACGGCGGTGACGCGTTCGTAGGCGATCTCGGTGGAGCCGCCGGTGCTGATCACGTCGTCGACCAGCAGTACGCGGGTGCCGGGCTCGAGCCGGGTGCCTTCGATCCACTGCTCGCGGCCGCGTGACTTCTGTTCCTTGCGCACCGAGAACCAGGCCTTGCCGGTCACCATCGCCACACCGTGGGCCAGTGGGTCGGCCCCCATGGTGAGCCCGCCCACGGCGTCGAACTCGATGCCGCTGGCCGCGGCCAGATCGGCGACCGCCCGGCTGACGATGGCCATCCGCTCGCCGGTGTCGATGGCGAACTTGCCGTCGATGTAGTCGTGGCTCATCTGCCCGCTGGCCAGACGGAACGGTTCCTCGCGGTGTTCGTACCCGCGGGTGCGGATCAGGTCGAAGGCGGCTTGCCAGGTCTCCGGGCGCTCAGGCATACCCGCGATCGTATTGCACGGGTCGGCGGGGTCTCAGCCCTGCCTGGCGCGCTGGGCCAACTCGACTGTGGCCGCCCGCAACTCGTTGTACGAGCTGATCGGTGCGGCGTAGCCGACCCGGATGTAGGCCATCCCGCGCTCGGTGGTGACCCGCAGATCCAGGCCGTAGCGGTCGGCGCCGGTGCACACTGCCGTGCTTGTGTCGGGATAGCCGCCGAGGGTGCGGGCCATATCGGCCAGCGAATCGGCGTGGTCGGCGTTGAGATGTTCGATCGCCGCTGCGGCGTGTGGCGAGACCGGATCGGGTTCGGCATGGGAGTAGGCCTCGCCGGTGGTCGAGTCCATCCGGCCGTATCCGCCGACCCAGCGCACCCGCTGCACGCGCAGTACCCAGAGGGAGAAGTCGCTGTAATCGATGTAATAGCGGGCGGCAGCCACCGCGTCCAGGTGGGCCTGGCGGGCCGCGGCGAGCTCGTCGCCGGTGGGCCGCTCGGCGACCCCGGCCAGTGTGATGCGGCTGCTGGCCAACGGATCCGACCCGGCGTCGGGGGCGACGATGGAGATGCTGGCCCGAGGATCGCCTGCGAGGTTGCGGCCGTGCTCGGCCATGTTCGACACACACAGCACCGGTGCACCGGCCAGGAGCCCGTAGGTGATGAAGGACGCCCAGGGGTCGCCGCTAGGGGTGAGCGAGGCCAGTGTGCCTGCGTTCGTCGACGCCGCGACCGTGCGGGCTTCCTCGGCCGCAGACGGACGTGCCCCCTCGATCACCTCCGTCAATGGGGGAGGAACCGAAGGGGCATCACCGGGGTCGCCATGATCGCGTGTCACGCAGCGACCCTATCGTTCGGGTGTCGGCCGGGTCAGCCGCCGAGGGCGGCGATCAGATCCTTGATCTGAGCGGTCTCGGCCTCGGTCGCGGGCTCCTCGGCCTCGACGGCCTCGATGAGGTCCTTGCGCAGGCCGACGCCATTGGCAGCTTCCTGAGTGGACAGCTTCGCGCGGCCACGCGCGACATAGAGACGCTGACCGAGCGTGGCGGCAGGGCCCTCGGACGCCGTCGTCATCAGCTCGTCGTAGCGGTGCCGCACACCGCTGAGCGCGACGATGACGGACGGGGTGACGCGGCTGCGTCCCGCCGCCTCCGACAGCGACGTCTGCAGCTTGCGCAGACCGCTGAGGACGACCGCGGCGCGGTCGGCGTACTCAGGGTCGCTGATCGGCGGTAGCGCGTCGATCGCTGCGATGTACATGTGCATCGCCGCATCAGACAGACCAACGATTACTGGTGCTTCACCGTCATTTGGTGCGGACTCACCCACAGGCCATCCCTCGTCGAATGTTCGTGATCGCCGGCCCATAGCCGACGAGGAGATCAAATGCGGGGAAAACGTAACCCGTCGCCGTCTCTTATTCAACCGTTAGTTTTTCCGCAAACATGCCCGCGCCGGCGAAAAACGTTGCTGCAGGATCGTTTCGGGGCGCCGTGGCCCGGCAGAGGTTCCGAGCGGGTGTCGAGGGCCGATGAAGTGGGTACCTTGGGAGGCTGATGGACAACGTTCAGGACGGCCACCAGGTGGTCGAGCATCCGACCGCCGAGGACTTCGGTCATGCCAGAACGCTGCCGACCGACCGGGACTGGTTCAAGAGGGCGGTGTTCTACGAGGTTCTGGTCCGTGCGTTCTATGACTCCAACGCCGACGGCGTGGGCGATCTGCAGGGCCTGACCCAACAGCTCGACTACCTGAAGTGGCTGGGCGTGGACTGCCTCTGGCTGCCGCCGTTCTACGATTCGCCGCTGCGCGACGGCGGCTATGACATCCGGGACTTCTACAAGGTCCTGCCCGAGTTCGGCACCGTGGACGACTTCGTCACGCTGCTCGACGGCGCCCACCGCAGGGGCATTCGCGTCATCACCGACCTGGTGATGAACCACACCTCCGATTCCCACGCGTGGTTCCAGGAGTCGCGGCACAACCCCGACGGTCCGTACGGCGACTTCTATGTCTGGAGCGACAGCAGCGACAAGTACGCCGACGCACGCATCATCTTCGTCGACACCGAGGAGTCGAACTGGACGTTCGATCCGGTGCGCCGGCAGTTCTACTGGCACCGGTTCTTCTCGCACCAGCCCGATCTGAACTACGACAACCCGGCCGTGCAGGAAGCGATGATCGACGTCCTGCGGTTCTGGCTGGATCTGGGCATCGACGGCTTCCGGCTCGACGCGGTGCCCTACCTGTTCGAGCGGGAGGGCACCAATTGCGAGAACCTGCCCGAGACCCACGCCTTCCTCAAACGCTGCCGCAAGGTGGTCGACGACGAGTTCCCCGGCCGGGTGCTGCTGGCCGAGGCCAACCAGTGGCCGGCCGACGTGGTGGAGTACTTCGGCGATCCGGACACCGGCGGCGACGAGTGCCACATGGCCTTCCACTTCCCGCTGATGCCGCGGATCTTCATGGCGGTGCGCCGGGAGTCGCGGTTCCCGATCTCGGAGATCCTGGCGCAGACGCCGGCGATCCCGGACATGGCGCACTGGGCGATCTTCCTGCGCAACCACGACGAGCTGACCCTGGAGATGGTCACCGACGACGAGCGTGACTACATGTACGCCGAGTACGCCAAGGATCCACGGATGAAGGCCAACGTCGGCATCCGGCGCCGGCTGGCCCCGCTCCTGGAGAACGACCGCAACCAGATCGAACTGTTCACCGCGCTGCTGCTGTCCCTGCCCGGGTCCCCGATGTTGTACTACGGAGACGAGATCGGGATGGGCGACATCATCTGGCTCGGCGATCGCGACAGTGTGCGCACGCCGATGCAATGGACGCCGGACCGCAACACCGGATTCTCCACGGCCAACCCGGGGCGGCTGTACCTGCCGCCGAACCAGGACGCGGTCTACGGGTACCAGTCGGTCAATGTCGAGGCCCAGCGGGACAGCTCGACGTCACTGCTGAACTGGACCCGAAGCATGCTGGCCATGCGGGGCCGCCACGAGGCATTCGCGGTCGGGGAGTTCCGCGAGCTCGGCGGTTCCAATCCGTCGGTGCTGGCGTATGTGCGGCAGATCGACGGGTCCGGGGATGCGGTGCTGTGCGTCAACAACCTGTCCAGGTTCCCGCAGCCCATCGAACTGAATCTGCAGGAGTGGAACGGGTATACACCTATCGAGATGTCCGGCTACGTGGAATTCCCCAGCATCGGCCAGCTGCCGTACCTGCTGACCCTGCCGGGGCACGGGTTCTACTGGTTCCAGCTCCGCGAGCCCGAGCATGACCCTGGAGCACAGCAATGAGTGTCGAATTCGGAGACTGGCTCGGCCAGCAACGGTGGTATGCCGGCCGCGGCCGCGAGTTGGTCTCCGCCGCACCGGGTTTGGTGGTCGAGCTCGGGCCCGACCTCGAACTCACGTTGCTGAAGGTGTCCTATGCCGACGGCGGCACCGAGCGGTACCAGGTGCTGGTGAAGTGGGATGCCGAACCGATGGAGGAATACAGCTCGGTGGCCACGATCGGTGGTGCCGGCGGGCGGACCGCCTATGACGCCCTCTATGACCAGGACGCGGCGCAGCATCTGCTGCAGCTGATCGACCGTTCGGCCACGGTGGACGGGCTCAGGTGCGGCAAGGAGTCGGGGGCGATCCTGCCGCTGGATGCCCCGCCCCGGGTGTCGGCGGCCGAACAGAGCAACACCAGCGTGGTGTTCGGGCAGGATGCCGTGCTGAAGGTGTTCCGCCGGATCACCCCGGGCGTCAACCCCGACATCGAACTCAACCGGGTACTGGCGAGGGCGGGCAACCCGCACGTGGCGACACTGCTCGGATCGATGGATATCGACTGGAACGGTGAGACTTTCGCGCTGGGGATGGTGACCGAATTCGCCGACAACTCCGCTGAGGGTTGGGATATGGCCACCGCGAGCACCCGGGATCTGTTCGCCGAGGGGGACCTGTATGCCGACGAGGTGGGTGGTGACTTCGCGGCCGAGTCCTACCGCCTGGGCGAGGCGGTCGCCTCCGTGCACGCCTGCCTGGCGGAGCAACTCGGCACCGAGTCGGTGCCGTTCCCGGCAGACCTCATGTCTGCCCGCCTGGCGTCCGCCGCGGAGGCGGTACCCGCACTGCGCCAGCATGTTTCATTGATCGAAGACCGCTACCGCAAGCTGGCCGACGAGCACGTGAGCGTGCAGCGGATCCACGGCGATCTGCATCTGGGCCAGGTGTTGCGGACCCCGGAGCGCTGGCTGCTGATCGACTTCGAAGGGGAGCCCGGCCAGCCGCTGCAGCTGCGCCGCAGCCCGGATTCCCCGATGCGCGACGTCGCGGGCATGGTGCGGTCGTTCGAATACGCGGCGTATGCGCGGCTGGTGGAGTTGGCCGCCGACGATGACCGGGCCCGGCAGGTGGCTGCCAGGGCGCGGGAATGGGCCGACCGCAACAGTGCGGCGTTCTGTGACGGGTATGCCGCGGTGGCCGGCGCCGATCCGCGCGAGCATGCCGCCCTGCTGGCGGCCTATGAACTGGACAAGGCGGTGTACGAGGCGGCCTATGAGGCCCGGTACCGGCCGAGTTGGTTGCCCATCCCGCTGGGGTCGGTGGCGCGCCTGCTCAGCTAGTCACCTATCTTCATTAGTATGCCTAATCAGCCCACGCGCCGATCGGCGTCCGGTGGGCTGCTGATCGCGGTGCTCGCGGCCGCGGGCATCAGCGTCTCGCTCATGCAGACCCTGATGATCCCGCTCATCCCGCAATTGCCCGCGCTGCTCGACACCAGCCCGGCCAACGCGTCGTGGGCGATCACCGCGACCCTGCTGACCGGTGCCGTCGCCACGCCCGTGCTGGGCCGGCTCGGAGACATGTACGGCCCCAAACGGATCCTGGTGCTGTGCGCCGCAATGCTGTTCGCCGGATCGGTCATCGCAGCCACCACCACGTCGCTCATCCCGTTGGTCATCGGGCGCGGCCTGCAGGGATTCGGCGCCCCGGTGATCCCGCTGGGCATCAGCGTGCTGCGCTCCGCCCTGCCCGCCGAGCGGGTGGCCTCGGCGATGGGTCTGATGAGCGCGTCGCTGGGCGTGGGCGGTGCGATGGGTCTGCCGCTGTCGGCGGTGATCGCCGAACACTTCAATTGGCATGCCCTGTTCTGGTGTTCGGCCTTTCTCGGCCTGGCCTCCGGAGTCCTGTTCGTCCTGCTGGTGCCCGACCTGGAGCCGGTGTCGTCGGATCACCGCTTCGATCCGATCGGTGCGCTGGCGCTGGGGGCCGGTCTGGTGATGCTGTTGCTGCCGATCTCCAAGGGCGGGATGTGGGGCTGGGGCAGTGTCACGACGCTGGGCCTGTTCGCGGCCGCGGCGGTGACGTTCGGGGTGTTCACCTGGTGGCAGTACCGCGCGCCGTCGCCGATCGTGGACATGCGGACCACGCTGAAACGCCCGGTGCTGCTGACGAATCTGTCGTCCATCGCGGTGGGCTTCGGCATGTTCGCGTTGTCGCTCGTCGGGCCTCAGCTGCTGGAGATGCCCCGGGAAACAGGATTCGGGTTGGGGCAGAGCATGATCGCCACCGGTCTGTGGATGGCGCCCGGCGGCCTGGCGATGATGGCGGCCGCACCCGTGGCCGCCCGGGTCGTGGCCGCGCGCGGACCGAAGATCGTGTTGGTGATCGGCAGCGCGATCATCGCCGCGGGCTACCTGGCCGGCACCGTCCTGCTCGGCACCCCGGTCGGGGTGATGGTGCTCGGCCTGATCGTCAGCTTCGGTGTCGGGTTCGCCTTCGCGGCCCTGCCCGCCCTGATCAATGCCGCGGTGCCCGTGTCGGAAACCGCGTCGGCCAACAGCATCAACTCACTGGCCCGCTCGCTGGGCACGTCGACGTCGAGTGCGGTGATGACCGCCGTGCTGGCCCAGATGACCGTCACGGTCGCCGGGCACGCGCTGCCGTCGTTGGGTGGATTCCGCGTCGCCCTGTTGATCGCCGCGGTCGCCGCGGCCGGTGCCGCCCTCATCGCCATGGCGATACCGAAGGGGCCCCGACCGGGTGAACCGGCAGGGGCCCCATCAGAACTGGCTTCAGAGGGTGGCGATCTCGTAGCTGTCGAGTTGACCCACCAGCGTCCGTAGCTGATCGGCCGACGAGCCCAGGGTGTGCTCGATCGCGGTCAGGCGGGCGGCGTAGTGGCCCACGGGGTACTCGGCGGTGACACCGATACCGCCGTGCAGCTGGATCGACTCCTGCGCGATGTGCCGGCCCGACCGCCCGATCTGCAGTTTGGCGCGTGCCGCGATCACCGGGTCGAGCTCACCATCGGCGATGGACATCGCCGCGTAGGTGCCCATGCTGCGGGCCAGCTCCAGCGACATGTACATGTCGGCAGCGCGCTGGGTCAGGGTCTGGAACTTGCTCAGCGTGACCCCGAACTGCTTGCGCTGCTTGAGGTAATCGGTGGTCAGGCGCAGCGACTCGTCCATCACGCCGACTGCCTCGGCGCACAGGCCCGCCGAGATCCGAACCAGTGCGTTGGTGATCGCGACGCCGGCATCGGCGGCCTCGCCGAGGGGCTCGGCGGGTGTGGAGTCCAGGGTGACCTGGGCGCCGCGCTGACCGTCGAAGGTGCGGTAGCCCTGACGCGTCACATTGGCGCCCTCGACCAGGAACAGTCCGGTGCCGCCGTCGGGCAGGGCCGCACTGACGATCAGCGTGTCGGCGACGTCGCCGGCCAGCACCGGGTTCTTGGTGCCGGACAGGGTCCACCCGTCGCCGCTGCGCGTCGCGGTGGTCGTCACACCGGCCGATCCGCGCACACCCGGTTCGGAGTGAGCGAAGGCCAGAATCCGCTGGCCGGAAGCGACTTCGTCGAGAAGGGCGCGCTGGGCGTCGGTGCCGGCCTCGGCGATGATCGCGCCGGGGCCGATCGCGCCGTGCAGTACCGGCTCGGGTGCCAGCCGGCGCCCGAGCTCGTTGAGCACCACCATGATCTCGATCTGGCCGCCGGAGTCCTCATCGAAACCCAGGCCCAGAACGCCGACCTCGGCGAGCTGTCCCCAGATCTGGCGGTCGTACCCGGGCTCGGACTCCACCACCTTGTTCCGCTTCTCGGTGTCGTAGCCCGACAACAGGTCGCGGGTGGTATCGGCCAGCAGGGTCTGTTCGTCAGTCAGCTGAAAGTCCATGGCTCAACTCACAATCCGAGAATGGTGGACGAGATGATGGTGCGCTGCACCTCGTTGCTACCGCCGTAGATCGAGGTCTTGCGGTAGTTGAGGTAGTGCGGGGCGGCGTTCTGGGCCCATTCGGGTGAGGCGATATCGCCGGCCTCATACGGCAGCGCGTCGGCGCCTGCGACCTCGACCAGCAGTTCGGTGGCGGTCTGCTGCAGCTGGCTGCCGCGCAGCTTCAGCACCGACGAGGCCGGGCTCGGCTTGCCGTCGGCAGAATCGGAGGTCACCCGCATCTGGGTGAGTTCCAGTGCCAGCACGTCGTTTTCGGCCTCGGCCAGCCGTGCGGCGAACAGCGGATCGGCCAGCAGGCCGTTGGCCGCGGCGCGTTCCTTGACCTCGGCGAGACGCACCTTGGTCCGGGCCACCTGGGCGATGCCGGTGCGCTCGTTGCCGAGCAGGAACTTGGCGTAGGTCCAGCCCTGGTTCTCCTCGCCGACGAGCTGGTCGGCGGGCACCCGGACGTCCTCGAAGAACACCTCGTTGACCTCGTAGCTGCCGTCGATCAGCTTGATCGGGCGCAGCGTGACACCGGGGGTGTCCATCTCGAACAGCAGGAATGAGATGCCGGCCTGCTTCTTGGGGGCCTGCGGATCGGTTCGGACCAGGCAGAAGATCCAGTCGGCGTGCTGCCCCAGCGTGGTCCAGGTCTTCTGGCCGTTGACCACGTAGCTGTCGCCGTCACGCACCGCGGTGGTGCGCAGCGAAGCCAGATCGGAACCGGCCTCGGGCTCGGAGAAGCCCTGGCACCACCAGATGTCCAGCGCCGCGGTCGGCGGCAGGAAGCGCTCCTTGACCGCCTGCGACCCGAACTCGGCGATCACCGGTCCGACCATCCGGGCGTTGAAGGTCAGCGGCTCGGGGACGCTGGCCAGCTGCATCTCGTCGAGCCAGATCTGGTGCTGGTTGGGGGTCCAGTCCTTGCCGCCCCACTCGACGGGCCAGTTGGGCACCGCAAGTCCGTGTTCATGGAGGATTTTGTGCGCCGTGACGATGCCCTCTTTGCCGATGGGCAACCCGAGCCGATTTCGTTCGCGAATCTCGGCGGGAATCTTCGTCGTGTAGAAGGTGCGCAGCTCATCGCGGAAAGCTGCTTCCTCCGGTGTGAGCGCCAGTTGCATGACCGTCTCCCTGTCGGTGGATCTGTCTGCACACTAAACCACCCGGTTGGTCGGGCGTATCGGGGCTGCTCCTAGCGAACCAGCCGGCGCAACAACGACGAGGCGACGGCCACGCCGACCACGGCGGCCGCGACCAACACACCGACGTCCAGCGCCCAATTGCTCGGAGTCCCGATCAACAACCCGCGCAACGCATTGACCTCATAACTGAGCGGGTTGACTGCGGACAGCCAGCGCAGCCAGGTCGGCATGATCTCGACGGGATAGAGCGCATTGGACGCGAAGAACAACGGCATGGTGATGGCCTGGCCGATTCCCATCAGCCGGTCCCGTTTGCGCACCAGCCCGGCCAGCGTCATCGACAGGCAGGCAAAAAACGCCGCACCCAGCGCCACCACGGCCATCGCGGCCAGGATGCGCAGCGGATTGACCGTCATCGCGATCCCCATCAGGTATGCCAGGAGCACGACGCCGAGGACCTGCACCACCGAGCGCACCCCGGCCGCGAACGCCTTGCCCGCCACCAGCGCCGACGCCGGAGCCGGGGTCACCATCAGCTTGGCCAGGATGCCGGCGTCGCGGTCCCAGATGATCTGGATGCCGTAGAAGATTGAGATGAACAGGGCCGACTGGGCGATGATGCCGGGCGCCAGAAAGGCCAGGTAAGGCACACCGCCGGTGTCGACCAGGTGCAACCGGCTGAACGTCTGGCCGAAGATCAACAGCCACAGCGCGGGCTGCACCATGCGGGTGAACAGCTCGGTCCGGTCGTGGCGCAGTTTCTGCAGTTCGACCAGGGCGAAGGCCGACATCCGCCGGGCCATGGCGCGGACCCGGGCCATTCCGCGCGGGGCCATGACCAGAACATCAGCTGACACGACGGGCCGTCCTGCGGGTCGCGCGCACCTCGCGCATGCCAGCGGGCCGTTGCCCGGCGTCGGTCAGGTCGGAACCGGCGTAATGGCGGAAGACGTCCTCCAGCGTGGCGTCCGCAGATGCGGTCGCCTTCAATACCCTGGCCTTCAGGTCGGCGGGCGTCCCGAGCGCCTGCAACCGGCCGTGGTGCATCAGGGCCACCCGGTCGCACAGCGCGTCGGCCTCACCCATGTAGTGCGTGGTGAGCAGCACGGTCATCCCGAACTCGGCCTGCATCCGGCCGACCTGGGTCCAGACGCTGTCGCGGGCGATGGGGTCCAGCCCGACCGTGGGCTCGTCGAGGATCAGCAGCAGTGGACGATTGACCAGTGCCTGGGCCAGCTCGAGGCGGCGCACCATGCCCCCGGAGTAGGTGCCGGCCACGGCGTCGGCGACGTCGAGCAGTTGCATCGATTCCAGCGCCTGGTTCACCCGATCTCTGCGTTCGGCGCGCGGCACGTCGTACAGGCGCGCGAACAACTCGACGTTCTGTCGGCCGGTCAGGGCGGCCTCGATCGAGAGTTGTTGTGGGACATAGCCGATGTTGTGCCGGATGTCCATGGTGTGCCGGCCGGTGTCGAGGCCGAAGATCCGCACCTCGCCCTGCTGCACCGGCGTCAGGGTGGTCAGCACCCGTACCGCGGTGGTCTTGCCGGCGCCGTTCGGGCCGAGCAGGCCCAGGGTCTCACCGCGATGGACTTGCAGGGTCAGATCGTCGACCGCGGTGAACGTGCCGTAGTGGTGGGTCAGGTGTCTGCAGTCGATGGCCGGGGTCTGCTCGGTCATGCTTCCCCCATTTCGTCCTCGTGGAGCAGCCGGGTCAGTTCGGTCATCACATCCAATCCGTTTGCCAGATCCGTGATCTGGCGGTCGTCGAGCTGTGTCAGCGCGGCCGCCAGCGCGGCCCGGCGGGCGGCCCGCGAGTCGTCGGCGATCGCCTGCGCGGGCGGGGTGAGCCGCAGGCGGACCACCCGGCGATCCGCGTCGTCGGTGGTCCGGGTCAGCAGTCCGTCGGCGACCAGACGTGACACAAGCGTGGACGCGGTGTTGGGCACCAGGCTTAGCTCGACGGCCGATTCCCGCACCGAGATGTCCGGCCTGCGCCCGACCAGGCGTAACAGTTCGCCCTGCGACTGGGTCAATCCGGTGGCGTCGAACCCGCCGCCGGTGGACCGGCGCAGCTGTCTGCGGAACCGGCCGACGACCGTGAAGAGCTCGCTGACGAGATCACGCTGGTCCTGCATGCTTCCGACAATACCTCTGTGACAGAGGTATTGCAGGAGAGTGACGGCCCCACGCGCGCTGAATGAATCAACGTGGTTGAGGTTGGAGGTACGGCGGCAAAGCCGTTCAGATGCCGCAGCCGTGGCCGCAGGGTAGTTGCCGCCGCTCTTCGGCTCGTACCCCCCAGCCCGCCCGGCCGGGGACATCGAAAAAAGCGCTCAATGTCTACTTAGGCGGCCACGGCTGCTACATGCTCAAGGTACCAGACTTCCTGGTTAGGGCAGGGACATCCGACCGATGAGCAACTCTTTGAATTGACGCTCAATCTGATTCTGATTGCAGCACCAGGACGGCGCGGGCGTCCACATTCACCGCGTCACCGGCAGCTGCCGCACCGCGTGTGGAGTTTGCCGAAGTGCTGATTGCCGGAACCCATCGGGCGCCGAATTGTGCCGGTGGTAAAACAAACTCGATCGGTTCGTAGTGCGCGTTGAAGCACAGCAGGAACGAGTCGTCCACCACGCGCTGGCCTCGGACATCGGGATCGGCGATGCCCTGTCCGTTCAAATACACGGCCACCGACTTGGCGTACCCGGTCTCCCAGTCCTCGGCCGTCATGTCGGAGCCGTCGGGTGCGAACCAGGCGATGTCGGGCGATCCGTCTGTGCCCGCCTCACGTACCGGCCGGCCGTCGAAGAACCTGCGACGCCGGAACACCGGGTGTGCCGCGCGCAGCGCCGATACCGAGCGGGTGAACTCGAGCAGATCGGAATCTGCGGTGGCCCAGTCGATCCAGGAGATGTCATTGTCCTGGCAGTACACGTTGTTGTTGCCGCGCTGCGTGCGTCCCAGCTCATCGCCGTGCGAGAGCATCGGAACGCCTTGGGAGAGCAGCAGAGTGGCCAGGAAGTTGCGCTGCTGGCGGGCGCGCAGCGTGTTGATCGCCGGATCGTCCGATGGACCTTCGGCGCCGCAGTTCCACGACTTGTTGTTGCTCTCCCCGTCGTGGTTGTCCTCGCCGTTGGCCTGATTGTGTTTTTCGTTGTAGGACACCAGGTCACGGAGCGTGAAGCCGTCATGGGCGGTGACGAAGTTGATCGAGGCGAACGGGCGACGGCCGGTCTGCTCATACAGATCGGCCGAGCCGGTCAGCCGATAGGCGAACTCGTCGAGGGTGGCCGGCTCGCCGCGCCAGTAGTCGCGCACGGTGTCGCGGAACTTGCCGTTCCACTCGGTCCACTGCGGCGGGAAGTTGCCCACCTGGTAGCCACCGGGCCCGACGTCCCACGGCTCGGCGATCAGCTTGACCTGGCTCACGATCGGATCCTGTTGCACCAGTTCGAAAAACGCGCTCAGCCGGTCGACGTCGTAGAACTCGCGGGCCAGCGTGGCGGCCAGGTCGAAGCGGAACCCGTCGACATGCATCTCGGTGACCCAGTACCGCAACGAGTCCATGATCAGTTGTAGTGAATGGGGATGGCCGACGTTGAGACTGTTGCCGGTGCCGGTGTAGTCCATGTAGTACTGCAAGTCGTCGTCGACCAGCCGGTAGTAGGCCGCGTTGTCGATACCGCGCATCGACAGCGTCGGCCCCAGGTGGTTGCCCTCGGCTGTGTGGTTGTAGACGACGTCGAGGATCACCTCGATGTCGTTGGCGTGCAGTTCGCGCACCATGGCCTTGAATTCCTGGACGTGACCGCCAGGGGTGCCGGCCGAACTGTAGCGGGGATCGGGTGCCAGGAACCCGATCGTGTTGTAGCCCCAGTAGTTCGACAAGCCCTTCTCGACGAGCGTGGAGTCATCCACGAAATGGTGCACCGGCATCAGCTCGATGGCGTTGACCCGCAGCGCTTTCAGATGGTCGATGATCACCGGGTGGGCGACGCCGGCGTAGGTTCCGCGCAACTGCTCGGGGATGTCCGGGTGGGTCTGGGTCAGTCCCTTGACGTGGGCCTCGTAGATCACGGTGTCGGCGTACTCGTGACTGGGCGGGTGGTCGACGCCCCAGTCGAAGTACGGGTTGATCACCACGGCCTTCGGCATGCCGGCCGCCGAATCGTCGTCGTTGCGGCTGTCCGGATCGGCGAAGTCGTAGGAGAACAGCGGCTGACCCCAGTCGAAGGTACCTTCGATGGCCTTGGCGTACGGGTCCAGCACGAGCTTGTTCGGGTTGCAGCGCTGACCGGACGCCGGGTCGTAGGGGCCGTGCACCCGGTAGCCGTAGCGCTGGCCGGGCTCGATTCCGGGAATGAAACCGTGCCAGACGAATCCGTCGACCTCGGGCAGCGTCACCCGGGTCTCCTGCAGTGCCCCGGATTCGTCCGGATCGAACAGGCACAGCTCGACCCGGTCGGCGACCTCACTGAACAACGCGAAGTTGGTGCCCGAGCCGTCGTAGGTGGCACCGAGCGGGTAGGCCTTGCCCCGCCACGTTTCCAAGGTCACAAATCGACCATACGGCGCTCAGGGGGCTGCGGCCGGGCGAACGGGCGGCGGTACGTTACCAGCTGTGACCACACGCTCTGAGCTGCCGGAGTACCGGACCCTGCGCGTCACAGTCGACAAGTCCGTTGCCATCATCACGTTGGACCGCCCGCAGCAACGCAATGCCTTCGGTGGTGGGATGCGCGAGGAACTGGCCGATGCCTACCTGCGGTGCGACGCCGACGACGCGATCCGGGTGATCGTGCTGACCGGTGCCCCGCCCGCGTTCTGCGCGGGCGCAGACCTGGGCGCGGGGGAGCAGACCTTCACCGAGCCCGGCAAGGAATTCAGCGCCGCGGGCCTGTCCGTGCCGGCGTGGACTCTCGGCAAGCCGGTGATCGCCGCGGTCAACGGACACGCCATCGGCATCGGCCTGACTCTCGCATTGCAGTGCGACATCCGGCTTTTCGCCGCGGGTGCGCGTTACGGCGTGGTGCAGGCCCGGCGCGGCATGGTCGGCGACGCGTACTCGCACTGGATCCTGCCCCGGCTGGTGGGTCTCGCCAACGCCGCGGAGATCCTGTTGACCGGAGCCACATTCGACGGGCACCGCGCCGTCGAACTCGGCCTGGGCAGCCGGGTGCTGCCGGCCGACCAGGTGCTGCCCGCCGCACTGGAACTCGCGCACGACATCGCGGTCAACACCGCGCCGATGTCGGTCGCGGCCAGCAAGCGGCTGCTGTGGGATTCGTATGACCTCGACCGGGCCGGTGTCGGCGCCCGGGAGACCGAGATCCACCTGCGCTTGATGGCGCACGACGATGCACGCGAAGGGGTGCGTGCCTACGTCGAGCGTCGGGAGCCGCGCTGGACAGGCCGGCCCGTCGACCCGACTAGCTGATTTCCACTCCGGCGCTGCGAAGTTCATCGATTGCCGCAGTGGAGCTCTCAGGTGCGACGCCGGCGGTCAGGCCGGTCAGCACGCGCGTGCGCAGCCCGGCCTTGACCGCGTCAGCAGCGGTGGCCGCGACACAGTAGTCGGTGGCGATGCCCACCACGTCCACAGCCTCGACGCCCCGCCGGCGCAGCCAGTCCGCAAGCGTCGTCCCGGAGTCGTCGACGCCCTCGAATCCGCTGTAGGCCGCCGAGTGGTGGCCCTTCTTGAACACCGCCTCGATCGCAGCCGGATCGAATTCGGGATGGAATGCCGCCCCCGGCGTATCGGCCACGCAGTGCCGCGGCCACGACGTCTTGTAGTCGGGGGTGTCGGAGAAATGCCCACCCGGGTCGATGTGGAAGTCCTTGGTGGCCACCACGTGGTCGTACCCGTGATCGGTGGCCAACAGAGCGGTGACGTCGCGCGCCACCGCAGCCCCACCGGCGACCGCCAGCGAGCCGCCTTCACAGAAGTCGCTCTGTACATCGACGACGATGAGTGCCCGAGTCTGCTTGGACATCTGCATGATCCCGACGCTACCCGCCGAACAGCAGGTACAACCCGGTGAAGGTGTAGCCGACCATCACCAGCATCGTCGCGAGCTGGCCGGTGAGCTGGTGTTGTTTCGGCAGCAGGAGCAGTGCCCGGTCGTGTGCCGCGATCACGCCGGCCACGTGACCGGCCAGCACGAATCCGACCTTCAGACTGGCCAAAAGCGTTGGGTGCACGGACAAGAAGTAGCTGACCCGCACATCCTGCAGTCCGAACAGCAGGATCACCGTCTGCTGGCCGCGCTCCACCAGATAGGACAGGTAGTGCGCGAACACGTAGCCGATGACGATGGGGATCAGCGAATGCGCCATCAGCCCGGGCAATTCGCGGCGCAGCCGGCGATCGACCCCGCCGGTGGTGCGGGTGGCGGCCCAGAATGTGACGGCCACCGTGGTGGCGAACACCAGTAGACCCGCGGTGCGGATCAGGCTAGAGCCCAGCGGGGATCCGGCGTGCGCGTCGACGAAGTTGCGCCACTGAGGCATGGCCGAGAAGCTGTCGAACGCCGTGGATCCCAACAGGACCGCCAGCACGGCGACGAGCCCAGGTCGCACCGGCATCGAGGGCAGGTGATCGAACGGATTGCCGAGCACGATCCGACCGTCATGGCGGCGCAACGGCGACAGTCTCGAAGCAACCGTGCTGTACACCTCGAACGGGTCGGCACTTTCCAGCCAGCGCTGCCCGCAGCACAATGCGCCGGCCAGAGTCACCGCCAGGTAGACCAACAGCCAGTTACGAATGGCCGCAACCGATCCCGAGTCCGGGCTGGCCAGTTCCAACCACACGAAGGCGAACAGCCCCGCGGCGGCCGGCCAGTAACCCAGCCGCTCGGGATAGCGCCACGGGGCCGCCTCGGGCAGGAACCGGTACAGCGCGCGGACAGGAGAGATCAGCCGCCACACCGGGCCCAACAACAGCGAGGCAGCGACGAGTCCCACCCACAGCAGGACATAGAAGACACCCGGCAGCGGATTGGCGCCCACCGGCCGGGTGACTGCGGTGTAGGCCACCCACCCGGTGAGGGCGAGTGAGAGCAGGCCCACCACCCAGCGCGTCACGGTGGAGTCGACGGCCGTCGTCACCCAGGACGGCAGTGGCAGGCCCGGCTTGTCCGGATCGAATCTGGGCCGTCGCCAGGCCAGTGCCACCACCGCGAAGGTGAACGTCAGCGTCCACGCCGCGCCGATCAGCGCGTAGGTGTAGGGGATCGGAAGATCGGTCGAACCGCCCAGACCATGAGCCAGTACCGCGGTCGACCGGGGCGTCACTGCTGCACTTGCACGCTGGCGATCGTGCGGTTCAGCTGATGCAACTCGATGTCGACGGTGCCGGGTACATCGACGGTGAACTGGAACTGCTGGCCGTTACGCGGCTCGATCTTGAAGCTGTGCTCGGGATTGGAGTGCACATGCAGCTCATCGGCGGCATCGCTGTTCACCCGCACCACGATGGGCTGGCCGACCTTGCCCTGCAGCGGCTGGTTGGTCGGGGTGACCTCGCCGCCCTTGATGGTGACGTCGATCAGCAGCCGGGTGGGCGCTTGCTGCTGGTTGGTCATGTCCGACGGATTGACCGTGGTGGCCGTGGGAGTGGCCGAACCGGCTGAGCCGTCGGTCTTCTGAGTCTCGTCGGAGCCGCCGCAACCGGCCGTCACCAGGGCGAGGGCGGACGCCAGGACGATGACACTGCTTTTGAGGTTGATCACGGTGAACCATCTTCGCCTGAGGAGTCCACCGATTCATCTCGAGGAGATTCGCTGCCCGCATTCTGCCGGCGGTCCCGCATGGCGACGTACACCACGACGCCCACCACGACGAGTGCCGGAGCGAAGGCCGGCAATGCCAGCAGCAACGTGTGGTCGGCCTGGTACTGGATCAGATACGTCATGGGAGCCCGGCGGGTTCACGTCCCGCGGCCAGCTCCCTGGCATTGATCCGCCCGGCACCCCAGGTCAACCCCGCGATCAGGATCAGCGTGCACACCAGGACCACCAGCGAAGCCACGTTGTACAGCCAGGACGGGTGGTTGAGGTTGCGTTCGCGCTGCAGGATCGTGATCTCCTGCACGAACTCACGGGTGCTCGTCGTCAGTGCCGGCGTCTCGCTGGCACCGATACCCGGATCGGCGGGCAGGAAGATCGGCACGCCGGCCATGGTGGTCCCGTCCTGCACGCGCAGCAGGGTCTTCCATTTTCCGGACACCGGGATGGGCTGCGTCGACCGGTAGTGACCCGGACCGACCTTCTCCAACGGGTTGACCACCAGACCGCGATCGTTGGCCAGACCGCCCTGCCACGCCAGGACCGACACCCACTCCGGGTTGTCGCTGACCAGGCCGGCCGGGGTGATCTGCACGTCCGCCGAGGTCATGCGCTGTCCGTCGTGAGCCGGGAGATCCGTCAAAGTGATGGTGGCGCTGGCATTTTGCGGAACCTCGGTGCGCAGCCCGTTGGCCACCGCACCGCCGATCACCAGCACGGTTGCCACCACGATGGAGATGCCCACCGCGGGCCGGGGGAGCGGCTGACCGGTGAGCACCAGCGCCAGCAGCGCGCCGCACAGGCCCATCGCGACGGCCACCGGGATCGCCATGGCCAGCGCCTCACCCCACATGCTCGTCGGCCACGGGTAGTGATAGACCGCACCGATCCACAACGATTCCAGCCACAGTCCGACGGTCGCCACGCCGAGACCGGCCACCGCGCCAAAAAGGATGGGCCGCTTGACAAGCGGGGTCAGTGCGATGAGTTCGACCACCAGTGCCGGGCCGAGGTAGAGCGCGAACCAGCTCGTCGGTGCACCGAGTACCGGGCCGACGATGAAGGCCACGGCCCCGCGCAGGGCTATCGCGAACCCGGCGGCGATCAAGGCCGCGCCCGGGCCGAGTACCAGCCGCGCCGCGACCGCGGCCAGCGCCGCCGCACCCGCGATCATCATCGGCTGCAGCACCAGCCGGAACTGCTCCACACCGAAGTCGTATTCGATCTGGAACACCGAGAGCCCGATGAACAGGCCGCCGAACGACAGGAAGTAGAGGAACTTGTTGAACTTGCTGTCCTCACCTACGCTGTCCGGGCCCATCGCGACCCGGCCCTCGTGCTCCAGCAGCAGCACGGCGATCAGTGACAACCCCGCACCGCCGATCAGCATCAAATGGGTTGGGCCCCAGAGGGTGACGTCCTGGCCGAAGATGCGGTGCCAGATGTCGTCGAGGGGGAACCCGATGAGGGCGTACAGCCCGCACAGCGCCATCAGGACTCCGCCGACAGGGGCGTACCAGGTGCGCGTGATCCGGATGGCGGCCGGGCCGGGCTTGTCGTAGGGCAGCACGATGGCCATCGAGCCGGCGATGAAAAGCAGGAACAGCCCGATCAGGATGAAGTAGTGCGCGGGGTTGGCCAGCGGTCCGGCGTCACGTCCCTTGCCGATGTGCAGGCTGACGTCCCAGATGAAACCGAACAGAGCGCAGATGATGGTCGCGGTGAACAGGAACACCTGCAACGCGACCCACGGTGGCCGGTGGAACTTGCGGCCCAGCCATTCGGCGAAGTTGTTCAGCCAGGTGATGCGCCGGTTGCGGTGCAGGTACCCGATCCACAGGAGTGCGACGGTGACGATCAGGGCGACCACCGACATGCCGATCACCTGATCGAGCGCGGCGCCACCGCCTTCAGTCCCGGCGGCCGCGGTGATCGTGACATCCGATGAGCCCATCATGACCTCCGGTCAACTGACAGTGCTGTCGGAGACAGATGTTGCCAGAACCGGGCGGCCCCAAACAGGGCTTCCGTCAGGACCAGGGGGTGACGGGACGATCCATGCGCTCACCGTCGACGAACACGTCGACCCGCTCGTCGAAGAAGCAGATGTGGTCGCGGACCTGCACCGCGTCGATCAACGGCTCGTGATAGGACCAGGCCAGATCGGCAGGACCACCGGGCAGTGAATAGTAGGTGGCCCGTCCCTTGTACGCGCAGTACGTGACGGTGTTGCTCACGTCGAGAACAGCGGTCAGATCTGCGCGCGGAAGATAGTGGCGGGTGGGCAGGCCGGTCTCGAATAACAGCATGGGACTGGAGGATTCGGCCAGCACCTGCCCGTCGAGCTCGATGCGGATGTGCCGTCGGCTGCGCCGGATGTCGATCCGGTGGAACGGATCGTGCGGGTGCGCGACGATCGGCTCGTCTTCCTCGCGCCATTCGAAGGTCGCGAAGTCCAGGATCAGGTAGTCGGCCAACTCCGGATCGTCTGGCCGGAACGCCGCGGCGGCGCCGGTTTCGTCACCGGCGATGACGTCGAAAGCCGTCCCCGGACACGTGTGCGCGGTGAACGGCACCGATGGGTCCAGGAACCCGGGGATCTCGTCGTCACCCACATCCCCGCCGGCCGGAACCAGTTGTGCCGTCAGTGCCGAACGCGGCACCGCATACGTCGGGACCACCCGCCGCGGCTCCCAGATCAGGACCGCCTCACCGGTGTCGGCGACCGGCTCGCCGCCCAGACAGATCCGAATTCGTTTGGCAGTGGGCTGGTATCGCAGGGCATCCAGCTTGCTGCCCAGCAGATCCTCCATTTTCACTGCCATCCGGTCATTATCGACTCCGATGGCAGTGCCTGTCTGCTACTTGACGTCGACGTACACCGTGCGTGTGGTGACGGCGCTCAGCGTGTCGGTGCGGCTGAAGTTCGGCCCGGGCCGTACGGCGACGACGGAAGCCTGATCCAGCGGTGACGATCCCAGGCGGTTGACGATCACGGTGTAGCCCTGGGACTGAAGTTGTCTGATCGTCTTCTCGGCATTGCTGGGGCCACTGGGTGCGGCCGCGGCGATGCCGGCCGATCCGATGACCACGGCCGCCAGACCACCGACGGCGGCGGCGATGATTCGTGACTTTCCGATCGTGTTTCGCACTGGAGCGTCCGTCCTGTTCTGGTTCGCGGCATTTCGACATGCTGCGGTATGTCCGGTAGAACCGGCAGCTCAGAAGCTTTAGTTCCGCTGGCAGAAATTGATCGACTCAATGACCGGATCTGGGTGAAGACAGCGAAATTGGCGGCCCTGCGGCTACTAATGTCGAGGCATGGCCCGGAAATACGCGACCGCCGAGACCGTGGGTATCGACGAACTCCTGGACTTCGTGCGCCCGAGACATCACATGGTGCTCACCACGTTCCGCGCCGACGGCTCGCTGCAGACCTCACCGGTGACGGGCGGGGTGGACGAGCGGGGTCGCATCGTGATCGCCAGCTATCCGCAGCGGGCGAAGGCCGTCAACCTCCGGCGCACGCCCCGGGCCAGCGTGACGGTGCTGTCCGAGGAGTTCAACGGCGCGTATGTGCAAGTCGACGGCGACGCCGAGGTGATCGGACTGCCCGACGCGGTGGAGCCGCTGGTCGATTACTTCCGCGCGGTCGCCGGTGAACACCCCGATTGGGATGAGTACCGGCAGGCGATGGTGGATCAGGGCAAGTGCCTGATCCGGATCACGCCGGTGCGTTGGGGTCCCGTTGCCACCGGGGGCTTCCCTCCGGCTTAGCCGCCGGCCGACGCGTTGCGTTGGCTAGCAGGTCAAACTATAGTCTGGACACATGTCCAGAGGGTTCGGAGTCGACGCGTGAGCGTGTATTCCCAGCTCAGCACGATTCCGGCCGTCGGGTGATCTGATTATGCGTATCGCGTTGCTGTCCTATCGGAGCAAGACTCATTGCGGTGGCCAGGGTGTCTACGTGCGCTATCTGAGCCGCGGGCTCGCTGAACTGGGCCACGACGTCGAGGTGTTCTCCGGCCAGCCGTATCCCGAAGGCCTGGACCCGCGGGTCAAGCTGACCAAGGTTCCGAGCCTGGACCTCTACCGTGAGCCGGACCCGTTCCGCGTGCCCAAGCCCAGCGAGATCCGCGACGGCATCGACGCCCTGGAACTGGCCACGATGTGGAGCGCCGGGTTCCCGGAGCCCCGGACGTTCACGATGCGCGTGGCCCGGATCCTGGCCGACCGCCGCGACGAGTTCGACGTGGTCCACGACAACCAGAGCCTGGGCTCGGCGCTGTTGAAGATCGCCCGCCTCGGCCTGCCGGTCGTGGCCACCGTGCACCACCCGATCACCCGCGACCGGGTGGTCGAGATCGCCGCTGCCACGTGGTGGCGCAAGCCGCTGGTGCGGCGCTGGTACGGGTTCGCCGAGATGCAGAAGAAGGTGGCTCGCAAGATCCCCGAGCTGCTCACCGTGTCGTCGTCCTCGGCCGCCGACATCGCCGAGGACTTCGGGGTGACACCGGATCAGCTGCACATCGTGCCGCTGGGCGTGGACACCGAACTGTTCAAGCCCGCCGAGCACCGGGTGAGCGGACGCATCATCGCGATCGCCAGTGCCGACGTTCCGCTCAAGGGCGTCAGCCATCTGCTCCATGCAGTGGCCCGGCTGCGGGTGGCACGTGACCTCGACGTGCAGTTGGTGTCCAAGCTCGAGCCGAACGGGCCGACCGAGAAACTCATTGCCGAGCTTGGCATTTCCGATATCGTGCACAGCTCCAGCGGGCTGAGCGACGAGGAACTCGCCGCGCTGCTGGCCTCCGCCGAGGTGGCGTGCATCCCGTCGCTGTACGAGGGGTTCTCACTGCCGGCCGTGGAAGCCATGGCCAGTGGCACCCCGATCGTGGCGAGTCGCGCGGGAGCACTGCCCGAGGTGGTCGGTGACGACGGCGCCTGCGCCCGGTTGGTGCGCCCGGCCGACGTCGACGAGTTGACCGCGGTGCTCGGCGAACTGCTCGACTCCCCGTCGGAGCGCCGCAAGCTCGGCGCCGCCGGGCGGCAGCGGGCGCTCGACGTGTTCAGTTGGGAATCGGTTGCCGCGCAGACGGTATCGGTGTACGAGATGGCCCGTGAGCGGGTAGGGAAGAAGGGGGCGTCATGCTGACCGTCGATTTCGACCGTCTCGGTGTCGGACCGGGCACCACGGTGATCGACGTCGGCTGCGGCGCGGGCCGGCACACGTTCGAGGCCTACCGGCGCGGAGCGAACGTCGTCGGCTTCGACCAGAGTGCGTCCGATCTCAACGATGTCGACACGATGCTGCAGGCCATGCGGGAAGCGGGCGAGGTTCCGCTGTCGGCCAAGGGCGAGGCCGTCAAGGGTGACGCGCTCGACCTTCCGTATCCCGACGCCAGCTTCGACTGCGTGATCGCCTCGGAGATCCTGGAGCACGTGCCGGAGGACGACCGGGCCATCGCCGAGTTGGTGCGTGTCCTCAAACCCGGTGGCGCGCTGGCCATCACGGTGCCTCGCTGGCTTCCGGAGAAGGTGTGCTGGCTGCTGTCGGACGAGTACCACGCCAACGAGGGCGGACACATCCGCATCTACAAAGCCGACGAGCTGCGCGACAAGGTCCTGGCGCACGGGCTCAGGCTCACGCATACGCACCACGAGCATGCGCTGCACTCGCCGTACTGGTGGCTCAAATGTCTTGTCGGCACCGAGAAGAACGACCACTTCGCGGTCAAGGCCTATCACCAGCTGCTGGTGTGGGACATGATGGGACGGCCCTGGCTCACCCGCACCACCGAGTCGCTGCTGAACCCGGTGATCGGCAAGAGCGTCGCGCTCTACTTCCGCAAGCCGGAATTCCGCGCGCCGGAAACGAACGGGTAGGCCCGGGCGGTGCTAGTGCCTGAGATCCCCGGTGTGCCCGGAGTTTTGACGCCGGACGACTGCCTGCAGACAGCGCGATCGATTGCCGCGACCCAGGAATCCTCGGGGGCGTTGCCGTGGTTCGACGGCGGCCACACCGACCCGTGGGATCACGTGGAAAACGCCATGGCGTTGACCGTGGCCGGGCTGATCGAACCGGCCCGCGCGGCATTCGACTGGTGCCGCACCGTGCAGCGCGCCGACGGGTCCTGGCCGATCCAGCTGCGCAACGGTGTCATCGAGGATGCCAACAGTGACAGCAACTTCTGCGCCTACGTGGCCACCGGCGTCTGGCACCACGTGCTGATCACCGGGGACCGGGCCTTCGCCGAGTTGATGTGGCCGGTGGTGACCCAGGCTCTCGACTTCGTACTGGGCCTGCAGGCCGCCGGCGGTGAGATCTACTGGGCAGCAAGCCCGTCCGGCCCGGTTGAAGAGGCGCTGCTGACCGGCTGCGCCAGCGTGTACCACAGCATCCGGTGCGGACTTGCGCTCGCCGACTACCTCGACGACCCCCAGCCGGAATGGGAGGTCGCTGTCGGGCGTCTCGGCCACGCGATCGCCGCTCACCCGGAGGCATTCTCCGCCAAGGACACCCACGCGATGGAGTGGTACTACCCGGTGCTCGGCGGCGCCCTGCGCGGGGCGGCCGCGCAAGCCCGGATCGACGACCGTTGGGACGACTTCGTGGTGCCCGGGCTGGGCATCCGGTGCGTGGACCACCGGCCCTGGGTTACCGGCGCGGAGACCTGCGAGCTGGTGATGGCCCTGGACACGATCGGTGACACCCGACGGGCCCGCGAGCAGTTCGCGGCCATGCAGCACCTGCGCGAGGACGACGGATCCTATTGGACCGGACTGGTTTTCGCCGACGGCAAACGCTGGCCCGAGGAACGCACCACCTGGACCGGCGCCGCCATGATCCTGGCCGCCGACGCGTTGTCCTCGACTACCGCGGCCAGCGGCATCTTCCGAGGCGTTGGACTGCCGCGCGGCCTGGAGGGCGAGTACGACTGCGAGTGTGTGGCGGGCCGCAACGCCGGCGACCGCTAGTCCAGCTGCCCTGGCTCGCCGGAGGTCCGCTGGAGCACCCGCATCGAACCCATCGCGGCGACCTCGTCGAAGGCGCCGGTCGCCAGAGCGCGCTGGTAGATGTGGAACGGCGCCTGGCCGCCGTCATCGGGATCGGGGAACACGTCGTGGATGATCAGCGCACCGCCCACCTCGACCCAGCGGGCCCAGCCGTCGAAGTCCCGCTGCGCGGCCTCCTCGGTATGGCCGCCGTCGATGAACAACAGCCGCAACGGCATTCGCCATCCACGGGCCACTACGGGTGACTTTCCGACCACGGCCACCACATGCTCGTCCAGGCCGGCGGCGTCCAGCGTGTGGCGCATCGTGGGCAGGGTGTCGAACAGTCCGGTCACCGGATCGACCATGGTGGTGTCGTGGTACTCCCAGCCGACCTGATGCTCCTCCGAGCCGTGGTGATGGTCGACGGTGTACAGCACTGAGTCCGTCTCCTGTGCGGCCGCGCCCAACATCACCGTCGACTTGCCGCAGTAGGTGCCGATCTCGACCCCGACCCCGCCGTTGAGGTAACGCACGCCCGCGTCATAGAGGGCGCGGCCCTCATCGGCCGGCATGAAGCCGGTGACCTGCTCGGCGAGGGCGAACAGGCGCTCGGCGCGGGGCGGCAGGGCGGTGTCAGCGGTGCTCATGAATGCACAACCTACCGTTGCTGGCGAATGGTTGTTGTAGTAGCGTCCGGACACGTGTCTGATGCCGCTCTGGAGTCGACGCGTCGCCGCCTGAGTGCCCGGCAGGCCGACACTGTGGAACGCCTGGGGCAGGCCGCGTTGCAGTTGATCATCCGGGACGGATTCGCCGGGCTGACCGTGCGCCGTGTGGCTGCCGAGGCCGGGGTCGGGGCGGCGACGGCCTACACCTACTTCTCCTCCAAGGAACACCTCGTGGCCGAGGTGTTCTGGCGCCGGCTCTCGGCTGCGCCGCCGGCCGCTCACGAGTCGGCCGACCCGGCTACCCGGGTGGTCGAGGTGTTGCAGCACATCGCATCTCTGGTGGCCGATGAACCCGAATTCGCCGGTGCGGTGACCAACGCGCTGCTCGGCAAGGATCCGGATGTCGAGGCGCTGCGACAGCGCATCGGCAGCGACATCCGCGGCCGGCTGGCCGCCGCGCTCGGGCCCGATGTGGACGCCGATGTCATCGAATCGCTGGAGATGTTGTACTCCGGTGCGCTGGTGCGCGCCGGTATGGGCTATCAGAAATATCCGGATATCGCTCGGCGACTGGAGAAGTCGGCCCGGCTCATCCTGCGCTGACGGTTGTCCCGCCCAGGATGGCCATCGACGCGGCCACGGCGGGACCGTAGATGTCGTGGATATCGCCGCCGTCCTCGACGATCAGCGCGGTCAATTCGCGAAGGCCGCCCAGCAGGATGATGGCCATCGGCTCGGTGAGCCGGGGCAGTCCGGCGCGCCGGAAGCCGGCGCTGCCGCTCAGTTCGATCAGCAGATCGGTCAGATCCCGCAGGGCTTCGCGCTGCAGCGGGCGGGCCCTGCTGCCCAGCGCGGGCAGTTCGCGGATCCAGCTCAGCGTGATCGCCGGGGCGGATGCGATGTGGTCGACATAGGCGCCGACGGCCTGTCCGATCTGATCGGGCCAGGTTGCCTCGGGGTCGACGGCGGCCTGGATGCCGTGGACAAGGACGGCATTGTTGGCGCGCAACAGCTCGAGAAAGCCGTCCTCCTTGGTCCCGAACTGGTCGTAGAACGTGCGCTTGGAGGTACGGGCGTGGCGGACGATGTCGGCCACCGTGGTCTCGCGATAGCCCTTGTCGTTGATCGCCGCAGCGAGCCCGTCGAGCAGTCGGAGCCGGTAGGTGTCGGCAGGGGATTCGGCATGGCTGAGTGCGGTCATCGTGGCTGACCCCCTTGCGTTGCCTGGTACCTGGGGGTACCGTACCCCATAACCGATGGTACCGCGCGGTACCAGTACTTGCTGGAGATGGTATGACCGAGCTCGTAGCTGCTGAGAAGGCCACCGACGACCCCACCGGGAGCGCCGCGCCGGGCCGGGTACCGCCACCCGCGCGCGTTCCGAAGCCCTTGCAGGCCATCGGCTTCGCACTGGCCAGACGCTGGGTGGTCAAGCAGGTCGCCCGCCGGCAGGGCGACGTGTTCAGCCTCAAGCTCCCGATCTTCGGTCCCACCGTGATGATCGCCGATGCCCAGCTGGCCAAGCAGCTCTTCGCCGCCAACACCGACGACGTCGGCAACATCCAGCCCAACCTGAGCCGAATCCTCGGCTCCGGATCGGTGTTCGCCCTCGACGGCACCGATCACCGTCGCCGTCGCAAGCTGCTCACCCCGCCGTTCCACGGCAAGAGCATCAGGAACTATGAGCAGATCTTCGAAGAGGAGACGCTGCGGGAAACGGCGAACTGGCCCGAGGGGCAGCAGTTCGAGACGCTCGAACCGATGATGCGGATCACGCTCAACGCGATCCTGCGCGCGGTGTTCGGCGCCGATGGCGAACAACTCGACGAGTTGCGCCGCATCATCCCGCCCTGGGTCACCCTGGGCTCGCGGCTGGTGGTAGTGCCGACCCCGAAGCGGACCTACGGCCGGTTCAGCCCGTGGGGCCGGCTCGCCTCGTACCGTCGACGCTACGACGCCGTCATCGACCGGCTGATCGACCGGGTCGAAGCCGACCCCGACTTCGACCAGCGCGACGACATCCTGGCGCTGCTGTTGCGCAGCACGTACGAGGACGGATCGGCCATGTCCCGCAAGGACATCGGTGACGAGCTGCTGACCCTGCTGGCCGCCGGCCACGAGACCACGGCCTCGACCCTGGGCTGGGCCTTCGAGCGGATCAGCCGTCATCCACAGGTGCTGTCCGACCTGGTGGCCGAGGCTGCCACCGACAACAACGAATACCGTCAAGCCACCATCCTGGAGGTGCAGCGCAACCGGACCGTCATCGACTTTGCCGGCCGTCGCGTCTACGCACCGTCAATCAGGCTGGGGGAGTGGGAGATTCCGCGTGGGCACTCGATCATTGTGGCCATCTCGCAGATCCAGGAGGCCGAAAAGGAGTTCACCGATCCGGACCGGTTCGACCCGCAGCGATTCGTGGGCAAACGGCCGGGCCTGGGCTGGCTGCCGTACGGCGGCGGCACCCGGCGCTGCGTCGGGGCGGTGTTCGCCAACGTAGAGATGGATGTGGTGCTGCGAACGGTGCTGCGCCACTTCGTCATCGAGACCACCACCGCGCCGGGCGAGAAGGTGCACTCCCGCGGGGTGGCCTACACCCCCGCGGCGGGCGGGCGCATCGTGGTGCGCCGCCGTGCCACGCCGCTGGGGGCCTGACCGTCCCTAGCCGGCGGTCTGCCGCTTGGGCAGCTTCCAGCCCGCGCGCGGGAAGTGGCAGGTGTACCCGTTCGGGTAATGCACCAGGTAGTCCTGGTGCTCGGGCTCGGCCTCCCAAAAATCGCTCGCCGCGGTCACCTCGGTGACCACCTTTCCCGGCCACAGTCCCGACGCGTCCACATCGGCGATGGTGTCCAGCGCGACGCGCTTCTGCTCGTCATCGAGGTAGAAGATCGCCGACCGGTAGCTGGTGCCGGCGTCATTGCCCTGCCGGTCCTTGGTGGACGGATCGTGGATCTGGAAGAAGAACTCCAGCAGCGCACGGAAGTCGGTCTGCGTCGGGTCGTAGACGATCTCGACGGCCTCCGCGTGGCCCGGATGATTGCGGTACGTCGGGTGGTCGTTGCGGCCACCGGTGTAACCCACCCGGGTGGAGATCACGCCGGGCTGCTTGCGGATGAGGTCCTGCATGCCCCAGAAGCAGCCGCCCGCCAGGATCGCTGTCGAATAGTTACCCATGTGCCCCATTGTGCTCCGTGATTACCGTGGTGGTCATGCGTGTAGTTGCAACCGCCGCGCTCGCCGGTTTACTCCTGCTGGCCGGATGCCCCACCGCGGCGGCCGAACCGGCTCAGGTCGCGGTGCCTGAGGTGCCACCCGATCCCGCGCGCACCCTGTTCACCGACAACCCCGCGATCGTTGATCCCCACCTGACTTCGATCGAATCCTTCAGCCGCGACCAGGACCGCCTGTCGGTCAACTTCACCGCCGGTACCCCGGATTGCTTCGGAGTCCACCTGGTCACGCAGGAGACCGCCGACACGGTCACGATCGAGCTTCGCGGCGGAACGCCACCGGAGTCCGTCGGCCGCATGTGTATCGCCCTAGCGGTGCGTGGCACCGCGGAGGTCGCCCTGCAGGCCCCGCTGGGTTCCCGGCGGGTGCTGGCAGTGCAGTGACAGGTCTCGACAAAGACCGGTAGAACGTGTTCTAGTTTTGGGGTGACGAGCAGCCCTTTCAGCCGCGAGGAACTCGCCGCTGCCTTCGAAACGTTCGAGCAGACCGTCGACCGGGCCGCGCAGACCAAGAACTGGGATGTGTGGGCCGACCATTACACCGTCGACGTCGACTACATCGAGCACGCCGTGGGCACAATGAAGGGCCGCGAGCAGGTGCGGCCGTGGATCTGGAAGACCATGACCACCTTCCCCGGCAGCTACATGACGTCGTTCCCGTCGCTGTGGTCGGTGATCGACGAGCCCACCGGACGCATCATCTGCGAACTGGACAACCCCATGCGTGACCCGGGTGACGGCACCATCATCACCGCCACCAACATCTCGATCCTGACCTACGCCGGCGACGGCCTGTGGTCCCGTCAGGAAGACGTCTACAACCCCCTGCGGTTCGCCTCCGCGGCCCGCAAGTGGTGCCGCAAGGCCGCCGAACTCGGCACCCTTACCGACGAGGCCGAGGCGTGGCTCAAGAAGTTCGGGGGCGGGTCGCAGTGAGCGCCAAACTGGTCATCGGGGCCAACGGATTCCTGGGCTCGCATGTGCTGCGGCAACTGGTCGCTGCTGATGACGGGTCCGAGATCCGGGCGATGGTGCGGCCGAACGCCAGCACCATCGGGATCGATGACCTGCCGGTCAAGCGAGTGCTCGGCGATGTCTTCGACACCGAGGCCCTGCGCGAGGCGATGGCCGGTTGCGACGTCGTCTACCACTGCGTCGTCGACGCCCGTGGTTGGTTGCGCGACCCGGCACCGCTGTTCCGTACCAACGTCGAGGGCACCCGCAATGTGCTCGACGTGGCTGCCGAGTTCCCTGAGCTGCGCAAGTTCGTCTACACCAGCAGCTACGTCACCGTCGGACGCAAGCGCGGCAAGCGCTCCACCGAAGCCGACATCGTCGACGTGTCGAAGGTGACGCCCTACGTGCGCTCGCGGGTGCAGGCCGAAGATCTGGTGCTGCAATACGCGCGTGAGCGTGGTGTGCCTGCCGTCGCGATGTGCGTGTCGACCACCTACGGCAGCGGCGACTGGGGCCGGACCCCGCACGGCGCGATCATCGCCGGCGCCGCGTTCGGCAAGCTGCCGTTCGTGATGAGCGGAATCGACCTGGAAGCCGTCGGTATCGACGATGCGGCCAAGGCCATGCTCCTGGCCGCCGACCGGGGCACCCCGGGAGAGCGTTACCTGATCTCGGAGAAGATGATCAGCAACGCCGACGTGGCGCGCCTGGCCGCCGAGGCCGCCGGTGTCGCGCCGCCGCAGCGGTCGATTCCGCTGCCGGTGTCCTATGCGCTGGCCGCGGCGGGCACTATCAAGGGCAAGCTGCGTGGCACCGATGAGCGTTTGTCACTGGAATCCCTGCGACTCATGCGGGCCGAAGCCGAGCTCGATCACTCCAAGGCGGTACGTGAACTCGGTTGGCAGCCAAGGCCTGTCGAGGAATCGATCGCCGAGGCTGCGAAGTTCTGGGTGGGCCTGCGCGCCGCCAAACGCGCGCGCAACGGCAGCTGAACACCACGCCGAAGGGTGTTAAGCCACTGGGCGGCAAGCGTATTGCGGCCTAACCTGGCGAATATGACCGACAAGCTGAAAGTCGACCTGTCCGGGGCACCCCAGACCATGTTGGCGACGTTCTACGCCAAGGCGCTCGACGCCGGCATGCCCAACCCGATCCTGGGCGATCGGATGGCGAAAGAGATCGCCGACCGCATCGACTACGACTGGAGCCGCACCTCGATCACCGAGGCGACGTCACCGTCGGTGACGACTCGCAGCGCGCACTTCGACCGCTGGACCCGCCAGTTCCTGGCCGTGCACCCCGAGGCCGTCGTGCTGCATCTGGGCTGCGGCCTGGACGGCCGGTTCTTCCGGCTGCAGCCGGGACCCGGTGTCGAGTGGTACGACATCGACTACCCCGAAGTCGCGCACCTGCGCGAGCAGCTCTACCCGTCGGCCGAGCACTATCACGTGGTGGCCGCCTCGGTGACCGACCCGGCCTGGCTGCGCGACATCCCGGCCGACCGGCCGACCCTGATGATCGGTGAGGGGCTGACGATGTACCTCACCGAACACGACGGGGTGGCGCTGCTGCGGCGCATCGTCGACGGGTTCCCTTCCGGGGAACTGCAATTCGATGCGTTCAACACCTTCGGCATCAAATCGCAGTGGAGCAACACCGTGGTGCGCCGATCCGGAGCCAAGCTGCATTGGGCCGTCGACAAGCCGGAGGACATCTTGCGCGCGGTACCGGGCACCCGGCTGTTGGCCTGGACCTCGCCCTTCGAAGACAAGGTGTTCAACACACTGCCCTGGTACTACCGGATGATGCTGGCCATCATGAGGCCGGTGCCGGTGCTGCGGTACATGGCGCAGTATCACCGCTACGCATTCTGAGCGTCAGGGAACCAGAACCGACGATCCGATGCTGCGGCCCGATTCGAGTTCGCGGTGTGCGTGCGCGGCCTCGCTGAGGGGATATCGCTGGTTGATCTTGACCGCGATCCGGCCACTGGCGACATGCCCGAAGAACTCTCCGGCAAGCTCTTCACGTTCGGCGGGGTCGGCGATGTAGTCGGCCAGGGCGGGGCGGGTGACGAACAGTGATCCCTTGGCGGCCAACTGCATTGCGTCGATCGGCGGAATCGGACCCGACGCGGTGCCGAAGCAGACGAGGAGGCCCCGCCGCGCGAGACAGTCGATGGAACTGTCGAAAGTGGCGGCGCCGACGCTGTCATAGACGACGGGTACGCCGCGCCCGTCGGTCAGCTCGCGTACCCGATCGACAAGGTTCTCCCGGGTGTGCACGATCACCTCGTCGCAGCCGTGCGCCCGGGCCACGGATGCCTTCTCGTCCGAAGACACACTGCCAATCACCTTGATACCCAACAGATGTGCCCACTGGCAGAACAACAGCCCGACACCGCCGGCCGCGGCATGGAGCAGAACGGTGTCGCCGGACCGAAGCGGATAGATGCGTCTCAGGAGGTACGCGGCGGTCAATCCGCGCATCGTCGATGCCGCGGCGGTGTCGAAATCGACGTCATCGGGTAGGGCGATCAGATGCTCAGCGGGCATCACGCGTTCGGTGCTGTAGGCGCCCAACGGGCTTCCGGTGTAGGTGACTCGGTCGCCGGGGACGACATCTTGGACGCCTGCGCCTACGGCTTCGACAACACCAGCGGCCTCGACTCCGATGCCTGATGGGAGTGCTGCCGGGTACAGGCCGGTCCGGAAATAGGTATCCGCGAAGTTCAGACCGACCGTCACGTGACGAATCTGTACCTGTCCGGGACCGGGGTCGCCGACAGCGACATTTTCCCAGCGCAGCACCTCTGGGCCACCCGTCTCAGTGAATCGCACACCGTACGCCACCAGCTAGAACCCTTCCGCCGCCGCGTCCTTCCCGCGCTCATCGCCGGCTGCCAGGTGCCGATCCAGCTTTGACGATAGACCGGGGGTGGGTGGTAATACTTATCCCCAAGAGACATCTTTCTGATCATTTGGAGTCGTCGGCATGGAGAATCGTGAGCCCCTCGCGCGGTACGCCGCGTTCAATGGGTTCCTGGACCTCGCCGGCGAGATCGGGGTGGATGTCGAAGAGCTGTTCGCGCGATCCGGGCTCGATCCGATGGGCATGAGTCAGCCGGACCGGTGGGTCTCGGCCAGGGCGGTCGCCGATGTGCTCGAAGATGTAGCGGCATCTTCGGAGAGCGACGACGTCGGATTGCGTCTGGCTGAGAACCGGCACCTGGCCAATCTCGGACCACTGAGCCTGGTGATCAGGGACGAACCGCTTCTGCGCGACGCGATGCAGACCCTCATCCGGTACAACCACATGTACAACGAAGCCCTCCAGATTCGAGTGATCGAGGCCGACGAGGTCACCACGATCCGCCTTGAGCTGAACGTCGGGACCGGAAGGCCGCCAAGGCAATCCATCGAATTGGTTGCCGGATCTTTGGTCGGGATACTGACGGATCTCGCGGGAGATCACTGGCGCCCGGTGGCCACCTGCTTCAGCCATCCCCGGCCGTCGGACACGGGGCGGCATCGCCGAATGCTCGGCGACAATGTGAGCTTCGACTGCGATTTCAACGGCATCGTCCTGCGTTCGGCCGACCTCGACACCAGGAACGTCCTGGCGGATCCGAAGTTTCTGCCCTACGCCCAGCAACTCCTCAATCCGAGGAGTGACCCGACGGACGCGGTCATCGTCTCTCGCACACGTGAAGTCATCGAGTTGCTGTTGCCTGCAGGACGGTGCTCGATCGACCACGTCGCACGAAGCCTCGGTACCAACCGCCGAACCCTGCATCGTCAACTCCAAAGCGCCGGAACGACATTCACCGAGCTGCTCGATACCACCCGCGTTGACCTCGTCAAACACCTCCTGACCAATCCCAACAACTCGCTCACCGACATCTCGGTCATGCTCATGTTCTCCACGCCGGGGAACTTCACCCGCTGGTTCCGGCAGCGCTTCGGCGTCGCGCCGCGTACCTGGCGGCAACAGCGGGCCGCCCTGAAGTGACGTTGGTGGGGTTCATCGAGTTTGCTGGGAACTGAGGTTGGAGCGAGCGATCGGCCCATAGGTCGGCGCCGGCCGCCGAGCGGCATCCGCCCAGATCTGGCGAGTCTTTCCGAAATCAATTTTCGCTGACATTTTCAGCCGCCTGACCTGCCAAGATGCGCAATGGCGTAGATCGCCTTTCTGGATCCAAGTGTTACCGACCGGTAACTAGGGAGTATGTTGTCCCGGTCACATCCCCCCTCGGTCGGCAAGGAGCCGCTCAATGTACGTAGCTGTTCGACCCAACAGTTCAGGTCAACGCAACTCCAAGGGCATCGCCCTGGTCGGCGCAACTGCTATCGCCGCAGCATCCATCGGGTTGATGCCGCAGGCGGCTCAGCTCCCTGATCCCGTCAAGATGAGCACCGCAGCCACACAGCTTGTGGCGCAGGTGAATCCGTTCGAGACCCTGGTCGAGGCGCTGCAGGTGACCGCTGCCAACGTGCAGACCGTCGCCAACAACTGGCAGGCCCGGCCGGCCCCGCTCGTGCAACAGGTTGCCGCCAACTGGCTGAACTACGCCCAGATCATCACCAAGTCGATGACCTCCGAGATCACCACCATTGACCGGATCGGTGGTCAGCTGACCGACCCCGCCTTCATTGACGCCCTCCTCAGCAACCTTCAGCAGGGCAATATCAAGGCGGCGTGGACCTCGATCTTCAGCAAGCTGGTCTCCGCCGGATTCCTGTTGGTCGCACCGCTGACGAACATCGCCAACATCCCGGCGTACATGCTCACGAACATGGCCGCGACGGTGAAAGTACTGGCCAGTAGCGGTTTGAGCGCGGTCGGCACTGCGGCGCTTTCCGCATTCCTCGGCGCTGGGACGGCGATTGCTGACGGACTGCAGGGTGCGGTCGACTCCGCCAAGGAGGGTGATGCACTGGGTGTTCTGGAAAATGTGGCAAACATTCCCGGCCTGATGGTGGGCGATGTGCTGAACAACCCGACCGGGGGGCTCATGAGCCCGACCGGACTTCTCGGCCAGCTCACCACCCGCATTCCTCAGCTGATCGCGGCAGGCATCGTGGCGCCCGGAGCGCAGAACATTTTCAAGGGTGGAACCTTGGACGCGGGGTTCGCCTCCCTGACGGATAGCGTCAACAAGCTTGTCGCCGCGATCGGTGCCGGACTGGGCGTTCCGGCCGGCGCAACGGCCACGCTGGACACCGTGTCGGCTCCCAAGGCCCTCACCGCCAAGGCTCCCGCTGCCAACGCACCGTCGGATCCGGCATCGGTGCCCTCACTGACAACGTCAGCGACCAATGCGGTGACGCTCAACGTCAAGGCCGATACCGCCACCGACGCCGCGCCGGGCGTTGTCGCCAAGCTCGCAGCGGACCCGACGGACGATGCTGTCACCGTCAAATCGCCTGTCGCGAAGGTTGATTCGCCGGTCTCCGGTGCGGTTCGGTCGGCGCTCAAGCCGAACGTCAGTGCGATGCCGTCCAGCAAGTTGGCGGCCAAGTTGAAGGACACGGTGACGGCCAAGCTGAAGGGCAAGGCTGGTGACCGTACCGACTCCCCGGCTTCGGGCGCGTCGAGCAAGAAGCCGGCCGGCGCGGGTCAGGCCTCCGGGTCGCACGACAGCAAGTAGTCCTTACTGCGTAAGGGCGCCAAATCTGGGGGGATGAAAAGCGAAGAGGGGCAGCCCGTTCCGGGCTGCCCCTCTTTGTCTGCCGGTGTCAGCGGACGCCGCTGTGGCGAACAGTGTTGTCCACCTTGGGAACCATCGGCTTGGGGTGGATCTGGTCGAGCCAATCCAGGTGGTCGACACCCGCTGAGACGGTGACGGTGCTGGGGGCCGCGACGTGGGCGGGCTCGGCGGCCAGTGCCGGTGCGGCCAAGCCCAGAACCCCTGCGCTCAATCCACTGGCGGCGATGACGGCGAATCCGAACTTCTTCATTTCCTGCTTCTTCCTGCCTCGTCCGGCTGTCGATTTCTGGTGCGCTCTGTGCCGGTATGACTGTCCAAACCGAGAGGTCAGCCGGACAATTTCCGATGGCAGAAATTGACCGCCTCATGGCAGAAAGAAGCATGTTCAGCAGAATCCATCGGTGCCCGCGCCCCCGAGGGAGCGCAAATGCACTGCTGCGATCTGACCGATGTTGTCGGTGGGTGGTGGCATAATCGAACGTATGTTCGATATCGATTCCGATGCGGAGCTGATCGACAGGATCAGTGGTGCGGCGCGGGCGGAGTCGGTGGCGATCGCGGCACGGTTGGCCGCGATCGGGGCGTTGGACAGCCTGCGGGAACAGGAGTTGGTCGAGAGCATTTTGTGGCGGACCGATCCGTTCGAAGAAGTCGCCGCGGAGGTCTCGGCGGCGTTGCGGATCAGTCGGGGGCGGGCGGCGACTCAGGTTCATCATGCTCGGGTGTTGCGAGACAAGCTGCCGTTGGTGGCGGCGCGGTTCGCTGTCGGGGATATCGATTATCGGGTGGTGTGCACGATCATTGCCCGCACCGGCATCGTGGATCCTGCAGTCTGGGCCGGGCTGGATGCCGAACTGGCGGCGCGGGCACACCGATGGATGCGGTTTTCGCAGCGGCAGTTGCGGGACCGGGTGGATCAGTGGATCGCCAAACTGGATCCGAATGGGGTGCGGGTACCCCCGGATGTGGCTGAGGAGCGGTTCGTGCAGGTCGAGGCGGGCAGCCCGGGCAAGGCGACGGTGTGGGCCAACCTGGATGCCGCCGACGGGACCGCCTTGGATCAACGCCTGAACGCGCTGGCGGCGACGGTGTGTGAGCATGATCCACGCACTCGTGAGCAGCGTCGCGCGGATGCGGTGGGCCCGTTGGCCCGGTTGGAATCCCAACTGGCCTGCCGGTGTGGTCGTGACGAGTGCCCCGCGGCGCGGAAGCGGGCCGCGGCCGATGCGGCGGTGGTTCATGTGCTGGCCGATCGGGCCACCGTCGACGGCAGCTCGGATGATCCGGGATACCTGCCGGGGCACGGGATCCTGCCCGCCGAGTCGGTGCGCGACCTGGCCGCCACCGCGAAGATCAAGCCGCTGCACGTGCCCAACCAACCTGCAGAACCCAGCGAGTCGCCTGACGCGGCTGAGCCCACCGAAGCCACCGAGCCACCCCAACCCGCCGACTCCGATGCCGGTGAGCCCGGGTATCGCCCATCGGTGGCGCTCTCGGAGTTCATCCGCTGGCGGGACCTCACCTGTCGGTTCCCGGGCTGTGACGCCCCCGTCGAGCGCTGCGACATCGACCACACGATGCCCTACCCGCTGGGTCCGACGCATCCCTCGAACAACAAGCTCTACTGCCGCGCCCACCACTTGGTCAAGACCTTCTGCGCGGGCTGGTCGGACCGCCAATTCCCCGATGGCACTGTCGAATTCACCGCACCGACGGGGCACACCTACACCACTGAACCGCACGGGGCCGGCATGTTCCCGATGCTGGCTGAGCCGACCGGGGAGCTGAACCTCCCCGAACCGCCGGCCCACCACCCGAACCGGGGCGCGAGGATGCCGACCCGCCGCCAAACCCGCGAACAAGACCGCCGAGACCGGATCAACGCCGAACGACGGCTACGCGCCGAACTCAACAACGACCTCGAATTCGAACGCGACTACCAAGCCTGGCTCGCCGAAGAATACGGACCACCGCCACCCTTCTGAGGTAGGCGGGGTGGACATCAAGCCTCGGCGCGCTCCTTGAGCCGCTGCAGGGTGAGCTGGATGTGCTCGGCATTGGCACCATCGCGGTCGGGGACCCCGGTGGCCAGACCCGCGACCTTCTTGAACCAGCCCGCGCGGCGATCCCAGGTGGACTCGGTCACCGTGCACCCGCCTTCGGCAGCGACGATGTCGTAGCGCCAGTGCGCGACCGGGAACACCAGGGACTTCACGTCGAAGGCGAATGTCTTGCCCGGTTCGGCATCGGTAACGGTGCAGGTGGTGCTCCAGGCTTTGGAGCCATTGCGGTTGTGCCCCTTGAAAACCGAACCAGGAGTGGCGGAAGTGCCCTTCTGCCACTCCATCGCATGCGCCTCCTCGGCGAGCGCGGCCAGGGTGGACAGGTCGGTGATCAGTGCATACACCGCTGCGGGGTCGGCAGCGATCGACACGGTGGCTTTCACAGGCGCGGTCATGGGCCGATCGTAGTCCCGGGCTACCGGTCGATCATCCGCATCTGAGCCTCGCTGTGATGGGCACCGGCAGCCGGGGCGAGGTTGTCCAGCCTGGACAACTGCTCGGCGCTGAGCGTCACGGAATCGGCGGCGACGTTCTCCTCCAACCGCTCGATACGTTTGGTTCCGGGGATCGGCACGATATCGGGGCCGCGGGACAGCAGCCAGGCGAGCGCGACCTGACCCGGCGTCGCACCCGAGGCTTCGGCGATTGCCCGCACCTCGTCGGCGAGGCGCAGATTCGCCGCGAAGTTCTCACCGGTGAATCGGGGATTGTCCCGGCGGGTGTCGTCAGCGGCCAGATCGTCGATGGACCGGATCTGCCCGGTGAGGAAACCACGTCCCAGCGGTGAGTACGCGACAAAGCCGATACCGTTCTCGCGCAGCACATCCAGGATCCCGTCCTCGGGATCGCGGGTGAACAACGAGTACTCCGACTGCAGTGCGGCGATCGGATGGACCGCATGGGCCCGCCGGATGGTCTCGACGCCCACCTCGGACAACCCGATATGGCCCACCTTCCCCTCGGCGACGAGTTCGGCGAGCGCACCGACGGTCTCCTCGATCGGGGTGTCTCGGTCCAGTCGGTGCTGGTAATAGAGATCGATGTGATCGGTGCCGAGCCGGCGCAACGACCCCTCCACCGCGGTGCGGATATTGGCCGGGCTGCTGTCCGCCCCGTCGCGGCCGGTGTGGGAGATCACCCCGAACTTGGTGGCGAGCACCACCTTGTCGCGTCGGCCCTGCAGTGCCTGGCCAACCAACTCTTCGTTGACGTACGGGCCGTAGACCTCGGCGGTATCGATGAGGGTGACGCCGAGGTCGATCGCCCGATGAATGGTGCGGATGGACTCGGCGTCGTCGCGGCCCGCGCTGCCGTACGCGAACGACATGCCCATCGTGCCCAGACCGATCCGGGCCACCTCGAGCTCACCCAACTGCGCGTTCTGCAATGTTCCCATCACCCCAGTGAACCCGGCTCCTGCTGGGCTCGCCAGGAAGCCTGGTGGGAATCGGTGGCGGCACCTCGACGTTGTCACGCATATGACCGAGCGCCAGGTGCTGCAGCCCAGCGCAGCCCACCCCATCGCCATCACCCCGACCGGACGTCGGGTCACCGTCACCATCGGCGGCGCGATCGTCGCGCAGACCGATGACGCCCTGACCCTGCAGGAGTCGACCTACCCGGCGGTGTATTACATCCCCCGCGCCGACGCGGTGTCCGAGACACTGACCCGCAGTGCCACCACCACCTACTGTCCATTCAAGGGCGAGGCGAACTATTACCACGTCGGCGGGGTCGAGGACGCGGTCTGGACATATGAGCAGCCGTATCCGGCCGTCGCTGAAATCGCCGGTCACCTGGCGTTCTACCCGGACAAAGCGGACATCGCCCTGGCCTAATCTGGTGCGGTGCCCTCAACCAGCGTCGTATTCGAGGGTCCGGCCAGCCCGGGCCTGACGCTGGCCCCGTGGCGGCGCGGCGGCGGTGACCCGTGCAACCGGGTCGGTGCCGACGGTGCGATCTGGCACACCAGTGCGATGAATACCGGTCCGGTCACGGTGCGGATCACCAAATCGGCCCCCGATACCGTCGACGGCGAGGCGTGGGGTGCCGGCAGCGCAGAGTTTCTGGATGGATTCGCGGCGCTGGTGGGTGCAGACGATGACGCCACCGGTTTTGCCCCCGTCGAGCCGACGATCGCCGAGGCCCACCGGCGGGTGCCGCATCTGCGTCTCGGCCGCAGCGGCCGGGTACTTGAAGCCTTGGTGCCCGCGATCATCGAGCAGCGGGTCTCGGGCATGGACGCCTGGCGGGCCTGGCGGTGGTTGGTGACAAAGTACGGCGCCCCGGCCCCGGGACCGGCGCCGGTCGGGATGCGGGTGCCGCCCACCCCGGAGGCATGGCGGCGCATCCCGTCGTGGGAATTTCACCGGGCCAACGTGGATCCGGGCCGGGCCCGCACGATCGTCGGGTGCGCGCAGCGCGCCGACGCCCTCGAGCGGCTCACCGCCGAACGGGCTGTCACGGCGCTGCGGTCACTGCCCGGCGTCGGCGAATGGACGGCAGCCGAAACCGTGCAACGTGCCTTCGGTGACGCCGATGCACTGTCGGTGGGGGACTATCACTTGGCGACGATGGTGGGGCGCACTCTCCTCGGCCACCCGATCGATGACGAAGCGATGGTGGAGCTGCTCGAACCACTGCGCCCGCATCGGCAGCGGGCGGTTCGACTGCTGGAAGCCAGCGGACTGGCGCACAATCCGCGTTTCGGTGCGCGTCAGGCGATTCCGAACCTGCGCACGCTGTAGCTTGACCTGAACCATGGTTGAGGTGCCAGTCTGGGGTCATGCCTACCTGGATTTGCACGGGATGTGGTGTGGAACATCAGGATTCCGACACCGAACCCGCGAGCAGCTGCATACTGACCTCCGAGACGGTTTCGATCGAAGAACGTGGCGACCTGCCGCCGCACGGCACCTGGACCACGCTGGATGAACTGGCGGCCCAGCCACACCACACCGAACACGTCGACCACGGCCGCGGAGTGCACAGCCTGCGCAGGGCGCCCAAGTTCGCCATCGGACACCGGTCGTTCCTGGTGCAGACCGCCCACGGAAACCTCCTGTGGGATTCGCCGAGCTATCTGGATGACGAGATCATCGGCCTCGTTCACGGCCTCGGCGGTGTTGACGCCGTCGCTGCCAGTCATCCCCACATGTTCGGCGCGCAACTCAGTTGGAGCAGCGCGTTCGGGGGAGTCCCGGTGTACGTGAATGCCCTTGACGCAGAGTGGCTTCCCACTCAGGATCCGCTGATTCAACTGTGGAACAAACAGTGCGAACCACTACCTGGACTGCGGCTGATACACGTCGGCGGCCACATGCGGGGGAGTTCGGTGGCGCTCGCGGCCGACGGCACCCTGCTGGTCGGGGACACCATCTCCGGTGGACTGGCGCGGAACTGGGTGTCGTTCCAACGGAACTTCCCCAAGCACGTCCCGCTGTCGGCCGCGGTGGTGCGGCGGATCGTGAACCGGCTCGACGAATACGACTATGACCGGCTCTACACCCTTGGCGGCGATGAGATAGACAGCGCCGCCAAGGATGTAGTGCACCGGTCAGCGGAGACTCATATTCGTTGGGTCAGTGGTGAATTCGACCACTTGACCTGATTTAGCGGTCGCGCGGGTGGTCCAAGGCGTCCTCGCGCACCGGCCGGTCGGCCAGTTCGTCGGCGACACCGAACAGGAACGAGTAGGCCAGCCCGGCGATGGCCGCACCGACCAGTGGGGCCAGCCAGAACGCCCACAGCTGCGCAGGCGCGCCGTTGCCGTTGAAGAAGGCGACCGCTGTGGAACGGGCCGGGTTGACCGAGGTGTTGGAGATCGGGATCGAGATCAGGTGGATCAGCGTCAGGGTGAGCCCGATCGCCAGTCCGGCAAAGCCCTTCGGCGCGCGGTCATCGGTAGAACCCAAGATGACCAGCAGGAAAATCGCGGTGAGGATCACCTCGGCGAGAAGGACCGCGGCCAGTGAATATCCGCCGGGGGAGTGCTCGCCGTAACCGTTGGCGGCCATGTTCCCGGTGGCGGACCAACCGTCCTTGCCGCTGGCGATCACGTAGATCACCAGGCCGGCCACCAGACCGCCGACAACCTGTGAAATCCAGTACGGCACAACGGCTGCCCACTCGACCCGGCGGGCCAGCGCGGCGCCCAGCGTGACCGCCGGATTGAAGTGCCCGCCCGAGATGGTGCCGAAGGCGTACACCCCGGTCAACACGGTCAGGCCGAACGCGAGGGCGACCCCGAGGAAACCGATCCCCACGGAGAAGCTGTCGGAGAGAAACTTCGCGGCGAACACCGCGCTACCGCAACCGCCCAGGACCAGCCAGAACGTCCCGATGAATTCGGCTGCCAATCGATGTGACATTGTTGGCGTACTCATGGCGAACTCCTCCGTAGATGTGGTTCATCCGGAGGGTTTCACGCCAGTGCGCAATGGCAGCATCGTTGTTGTGAAATTGATTGCAGAGTGAAATTTACGTTGCCGTGCCGAAATCAGCGATAAGCGGTCAGCCGGGCCACCAGGGCGACCGCGCCGTCGTCGCCGATGGCCTGCGCGTCGGCGACCCCGGAACTTCGACCGGTACGCAATGCCCGTGCCTCATAACGGGATTCGTTGCCGCCGCGGAACTGGCGCAGATAGTTGACCCGCAATGACGCGGTATGCCAGGGCGCACCGGTCCCGTCGCTGAGAGCGGCGGAGCCCACGAGTTCGAGTGCCGCCGCGGACACCCCGCCGTGCACGATGCCGATGCTGTTGTTGACAACGGGATCTGGCAGCTGCCGTAACGCCGCGGTCCGGCCGCCGGTCTCGGCGACCTCGACCGACATGCGGTCTTCCAGTGCGGCGGGCGGCGTTCCCTCCGTCGACTCGGAGGGCCACGCGACGACGTGCCCCGGGGCGTGGATGTGGAAGGACCGCACCGTTGCCGTCCCGATCAACTGGCCGCCATGCGTCAGCTCGGAGAGGCTCAACGAACCCGTGCCCTTCGGGCCGAACGGCCGCGCGGTCGCCACCACCGGCTCCTCGGGCGCTGCCGTGACGAGCTCAAGCGCGTGCGGGGTGAGCTCGATGGCCAGCTCGCTGGACACCGTCCACTCGTCGTCATCACGGCGGAGGTGGTTGACCAGGCCGCCGATGTGGTCGACGAGCATCGCCAGTGGGGCCAGCGTCGGTACGTGCGTCAGCGGATTGAGTAGACCGCCCACGGGTATGGAGGCCACGCAGCGGTTCGGGCTCTCCTCAAGGGTTTGTACGCCCATGCGGCCCAGCGGGGTGTTCAGCGGATAGTGCATCGCCGTCAACAGTTACGCCCATCACGGTAGCCAGATACCCCCTAGGGGTATACAGTGGCGACATGACCACGACCGAACACGCGATGCACGAGCACGAACACACCGGTCACACGGGGCATGCGGGCCACGGCGACCATGTCGCCCAGTTCCGGAGCCTGTTCTGGGTCATGACGGCCCTCGCCGTGCCGACGGTGGCGCTTTCGCCGATGTTCGCGATGCTCCTCGGCTACGACCTCCCGGACTTCCCCGGAGCGCGTTGGATCTCCCCGTTGCTCGGCACGGTCATGTACGTGTGGGGCGGCCGACCGTTCCTGACCGGCGCCGTCAGTGAAATACGTTCGCGCGCACCGGGAATGATGCTGTTGATCGGATTGGCGATCACGGTCGCCTTCGTCGCGTCGTGGGGTGCGAGCCTCGGCGTGCTGCACCACCAACTGGACTTCTGGTGGGAGCTCGCGCTGCTGATCGTGATCATGCTGCTGGGCCACTGGATCGAGATGCGGTCGCTGGCCCAGACCACCTCGGCACTCGACTCGCTGGCCGCGCTGCTGCCCGACGAGGCCGAGCGCGTCGAGAACGATGGCGATGCCGAGCAGGTGGTGACCGTGGCCCCGGCGGATCTACAGGTCGGCGACCTGGTGATCGTCCGGCCGGGCGGCAGTGTGCCCGTCGACGGCCGCATCGTCGACGGTGCCGCCGATATGGACGAGTCGATGGTCACCGGAGAGTCGCGGACCGTGCGCCGAGGCATGGGTGACGACGTCGTCGCGGGCACCGTCGCCACCGACTCCGGACTCCGGATCCGGGTGACGGCCGTCGGCGACGACACCGCGCTGGCCGGCATCCAACGGCTGGTCGGCGAGGCGATCAACTCCTCGTCGCGGGCGCAGCGCCTGGCCGACCGGGCCGCGGGCTGGCTGTTCTGGTTCGCGCTGGGATCAGCGTTGCTGACCGCGCTGGCGTGGACCTTGCTGGGCGAACCCGACCAGGCGGTGGTCCGCACGATCACGGTGCTGGTCATCGCGTGCCCCCATGCGCTCGGCTTGGCCATCCCGCTGGTGGTGTCCATCGCGACCGAGCGGGCCGCCCGGGGCGGCGTGCTGATCAAGGACCGTCTGGCGCTGGAAACCATGCGCACTGTCGGCGCGGTGCTGTTCGACAAGACCGGGACCCTCACCAAGGGTGAGCCGGCCGTCACCGCGGTGGCGGTCACGGACCGCCCGGAGAACGACGTGCTGGCGTTGGCCGCGGCCGCCGAGGCGGATTCCGAACACCCGCTGGCCCGCGCCATCGTCGCTGCGGCGCAGGACCGCGGCCTCGACGTCCCTACGGCAAGCGACTTCAGCTCCTCGCCGGCGGTCGGGGTCAGCGCACTGGTCGGTGGACAGCGGGTGCGGGTCGGCGGGCCGGCACTGCTCGAACAAGCCGGGCAAGCCGCCCTTGCGGGCACCGCACACTGGGCCGGCGCCACCGTGCTGCACGTACTGGTCGACGGGGAGCCGGTCGGTGCCCTGGCGCTGGCCGACGAGATCCGGCCGGAATCCCGGCAGGCCGTCGACGCCCTGCACGATCTGGGCATCGAAGTGGTGATGATCACTGGTGACGCCGCTCCAGTGGCCTCCGCGGTGGCCTCTGAGCTGGGTATCGACCGCGTATTCGCAGGTGTACGGCCTGAAGACAAGGCCGCCAAGGTCGCCGAACTCCAGCACGAAGGCTTGAAGGTGGCCATGGTCGGCGATGGCGTCAACGATGCACCCGCGTTGGCCGCGGCGGACGTCGGCATCGCCATCGGCGCGGGGACCGATGTCGCCATCGCCTCGGCGGGTGTCATTCTGGCGAGCTCGGATCCGCGATCGGTGCTCTCGGTGATCGAGCTGTCCCGGCAGTCCTACCGGAAGATGAAGCAAAACCTTTGGTGGGCAGCGGGTTACAACCTGATCTCGGTCCCGCTGGCGGCCGGCGTGGCCGCTCCGCTCGGTTTTGTAATGCCGATGTCCATCGGGGCGATATTGATGTCAGCGTCGACGGTTGTCGTGGCACTCAATGCGCAGTCGCTACGTCGCCTCGACCTGCGGCCCGAGGCCGGCGTGCGCAGCGTTGCGCGGGTCTCGGGACGTTGACGATGCAAATCTAAGAATCTGACTAAGCTTTCTCGCAAATTTCAATCGCACGTATAACAGCACTATAACGGCACATATATGAATATGTAGCAAACAAAATCGACGACTGAGGTAGTGGATGGCCCCAATGGGGGGTGGGGGTCCCTCTGGTGGGAATGCATGAAATATCAAGGGCTGCAGGATGATTCGCATTTTCTGCGGCGCATCTATCGTCAGGGGTAAAAGCCGCCGGCGGAGTATCGTTAGGCTTAGCTAAGTTGGCATCTGCCCCGGTAGTTGCCTTATCGTTTTCTCCACTTATGGCGTGTGGGACATAGCCGTCGTCCAGTGCTGCACGGAGGCCACCCACGCCGAGCCGGCTTCTTCGTAGAAGCGTGTTGAAGGGCAAGGTGGGAATGGCGCCCAACAAGGTCGGGCTGTACAACCCCGCATATGAACACGATGCGTGTGGTGTGGCAATGGTGGCAGACATCCATGGTCGCCGCAGCCGGGACATCGTGGACAAGGCGATCACAGCACTGGTGAATCTGGAGCACCGCGGTGCCCAGGGTGCAGAACCGAACACCGGCGACGGCGCAGGCATCCTGCTGCAGGTCCCGGATTCGTTCCTGCGCGAGGTGGTCGACTTCGAGCTCCCCGAGGCCGGCAGCTACGCCACCGGCATCGCCTTCCTGCCGCAGTCATCGCGCGATGCATCCGCGGCAGCCGAAGCCGTCGAGAAGATCGTCGAAGCCGAGGGCCTGCAGGTGCTGGGCTGGCGTGAGGTGCCCACCGACGACTCCTCGCTCGGCGCACTGGCGCGCGACGCCATGCCGACCTTCCGGCAGCTGTTCATCGGCGGAGCCTCCGACATGGACCTGGAGCGCAAGGCGTACGTCATCCGGAAGCGGGCCGAACACGAGCTTGGCACCAAGGGGCCGGGCCAGGACGGCCCCGGTCGCGAGACCGTGTACTTCCCGAGCCTTTCCGGTCAGACCTTCGTCTACAAGGGCATGCTGACCACCCCGCAGCTCAAGGCTTTCTACCTGGACCTGCAGGACGAGCGGATGACCAGCGCACTGGGCATCGTGCACTCCCGCTTTTCCACCAACACGTTCCCGTCCTGGCCGCTGGCCCACCCGTTCCGGCGGATCGCCCACAACGGCGAGATCAACACCGTCACCGGCAACGAGAACTGGATGCGCGCACGCGAGGCGCTCATCCGCACCGACGTGTTCGGCACCGACGGACTCGACAAGATCGTCCCGGTCTGTACCCCCGGCGCGTCGGACACCGCGCGCTTCGACGAGGTGCTCGAACTGCTGCACCTCGGTGGCCGCAGCCTGCCGCACGCCGTGCTGATGATGATCCCCGAGGCGTGGGAACGCCACGAGTCGATGGATCCCGCGCGCCGCGCCTTCTACGAATTCCACGACTCGCTGATGGAGCCCTGGGACGGACCGGCATCGGTCTGCTTCACCGACGGCACCGTCATCGGCGCCGTGCTGGACCGCAACGGCCTGCGCCCCTCCCGCATCTGGGTGACCGACGACGGTCTCGTCGTGATGGCGTCCGAAGCCGGCGTCCTGCCGCTCGACCCCTCCACGGTGGTCCAGAAGCTGCGCCTGCAGCCCGGCCGGATGTTCCTGGTGGACACCGCCCAGGGCCGCATCGTCTCCGACGAGGAGATCAAGGCTCAGTTGGCCAGTGAGCAGCCCTACCAGGAATGGATCGAGGCGGGCCTGTTCCCCCTCGACGAGCTGCCGCCGGGTGACTACGTCCGGATGCCGCACCACCGCGTGGTCCTGCGCCAGCAGATCTTCGGCTACACCTACGAGGAGCTGAACCTGCTGGTGGCGCCCATGGCGCGCACCGGTGCCGAGGCCCTGGGCTCCATGGGCACCGACACCCCGGTCGCCATCCTCTCGGCGCGGCCGCGGATGCTGTTCGACTACTTCCAGCAGCTGTTCGCCCAGGTCACCAACCCGCCGCTGGACGCCATCCGGGAAGAGGTGGTCACCAGCCTGCAGGGCGTGATCGGACCCGAAGGCGACCTGCTCAACCCCGGTCCGGAATCGTGCCGGCAGATCGTGCTGTCGCAGCCGATCCTGCGCAACGCCGACCTGTCCAAGCTGATCTGCGTCGATCCCGACCACGAGGTCCGGGGCCACAAGCACGGCATGCGGGCCGCGGTGATCCGCTGCCTGTACCCGGTCAACCGGGGCGGACAGGGACTCAAAGAAGCGCTGGACAACGTCCGCGCCAAGGTCTCGGAGGCGATCCGCGAGGGCGCCCGCATCATCGTGCTGTCGGACCGCGAATCCAACGAGACCATGGCGCCGATCCCGTCGCTGCTGTCCGTGGCCGCGGTGCACCACCACCTGGTCCGCGAGCGCACGCGCACCAAGGTCGGCCTGGTGGTCGAGGCCGGTGACGCCCGCGAGGTGCACCACATGGCGATGCTGTGCGGCTTCGGTGCCGCCGCGGTCAACCCGTACATGGCGTTCGAGTCGATCGAGGACATGGTCGACCGGGGCGTGATCGCCGGAATCAGCAGCGATAAAGCCAAGGCCAACTACGTCAAGGCCGCAGGCAAGGGCGTGCTCAAGGTGATGTCCAAGATGGGCATCTCCACCCTGGCCTCCTACACCGGTGCGCAGCTGTTCCAGGCCATCGGCATCTCCCAGGGCGTGCTCGACCAGTACTTCACCGGGCTGAGTTGCCCCGTGGGCGGTATCGACCTCGAGGACATCGCCGCCGACGTCGCCGCGCGTCACTCGCTGGCCTTCCTGGACCGTCCCGACGAGCGCGCCCACCGCGAGCTCGAGGTCGGCGGCGAGTACCAGTGGCGCCGTGAGGGCGAGTATCACCTGTTCAACCCGGACACGGTGTTCAAGCTCCAGCACTCCACCCGCACCGGTCAGTACTCGATCTTCAAGGAGTACACCGCGCTGGTCGACGACCAGAGTGAGCGGATGGCCTCGCTGCGCGGCCTGCTGAAGTTCCGTACCGGTGACGACGCCGTGCGCCAGCCGATCTCCATTGACGAGGTCGAGTCCGCCGCCGAGATCGTCAAGCGTTTCTCCACCGGTGCCATGAGCTACGGCTCGATCTCGGCCGAGGCACACGAGACCCTGGCCATCGCGATGAACCGCCTTGGCGCCCGGTCGAACTCGGGTGAGGGCGGCGAAAGCGTCAACCGCTTCGAGCCGGACGAGAACGGTGACTGGCGCCGCAGCGCCATCAAGCAGGTGGCCTCCGGCCGGTTCGGCGTGACCAGTCACTACCTGACCAACTGCTCCGATATTCAGATCAAGATGGCCCAGGGTGCGAAACCTGGTGAGGGCGGCCAGCTTCCGGGGCACAAGGTGTACCCGTGGGTGGCCGAGGTGCGGCACTCGACCCCGGGTGTCGGCCTGATCTCGCCGCCGCCGCACCACGACATCTACTCGATCGAGGATCTGGCGCAGCTGATCCACGACCTGAAGAACGCCAACCCGGCTGCGCGTGTGCATGTGAAGCTGGTTTCGGAGAACGGCGTCGGAACGGTCGCCGCGGGCGTCTCCAAGGCGCACGCCGACGTGGTGCTGATCTCCGGCCACGACGGCGGTACCGGTGCCACCCCGCTGACGTCGCAGAAGCACGCCGGTGCGCCGTGGGAGCTGGGCCTGGCCGAGACGCAGCAGACCCTGCTGCTCAACGGCCTGCGTGACCGCATCGTGGTCCAGGTCGACGGTCAGCTCAAGACCGGCCGCGACGTGGTGGTCGCCGCGCTGCTGGGCGCCGAGGAGTTCGGCTTCGCCACCGCTCCACTGGTGGTGGCGGGCTGCATCATGATGCGCGTCTGCCACCTCGACACCTGCCCGGTGGGTGTGGCCACCCAGAACCCGGTGCTGCGGCAGCGGTTCAACGCCAAGCCCGAGTTCGTCGAGAACTTCTTCATGTTCATCGCCGAAGAAGTCCGGGAACTCATGGCGCAGTTGGGCTTCCGCACCGTCAACGAGATGGTCGGCCAGGCCGGCGCGCTGGACACCACCAAGGCCGCCGAGCACTGGAAGGCTCACAAGCTGGACCTGACGCCGGTGCTGTACGAGCCCGAGTCGGCGTTCATGAACCAGGACCTGTACTGCAGCTCGCGTCAGGACCACGGCCTGGACAAGGCGCTGGATCAGCAGCTGATCACCCAGAGCCGCGAGGCCCTGGATTCCGCTTCGCCCGTCCGATTTTCAACAAAAATCACCAACGTCAACCGCACGGTGGGCACCATGCTCGGCCACGAGGTCACCAAGGCTTATGGCGGACAGGGGCTTCCGGACGGCACCATCGACATCACGTTCGACGGGTCGGCAGGCAACAGCTTCGGTGCGTTCGTGCCCAAGGGCATCACGCTGCGGGTCTACGGCGACGCCAACGACTACGTCGGCAAGGGCCTGTCGGGTGGTCGCATCGTGGTCCGCCCGGACGACGCAGCACCGGCCGATTTCGCCGCCGAGGACAACATCATCGCCGGCAACGTGGTCCTCTTCGGTGCCACCAGCGGCGAGGCGTTCCTGCGCGGCCAGGTCGGCGAGCGGTTCGCGGTCCGTAACTCCGGCGCCCACGCGGTCGTCGAGGGCGTCGGCGACCACGGCTGCGAGTACATGACCGGCGGCAAGGTCGTCATCCTCGGACCCACCGGCCGCAACTTCGCGGCGGGCATGTCCGGCGGTGTCGCCTACGTCTACGACCCGGCCGGCGTGCTGGGCGAGAACCTGAACACCGAGATGGTGGAGCTGGAAGCTTTGGAGGCCGCTGATGTCGAGTGGCTGCAGGGCATTCTCACCGCCCACGTCGATGCGACCGATTCGGCTGTGGGACAACGGGTCCTATCTGATTGGGATAACGAGTTGAAGCACTTTGTGAAGGTCATGCCGCGCGACTACAAGCGCGTGCTGGCCGCTATCGCCGAGGCCGAACAAGCCGGCGTGAATGTGGACGAGGCGATCATGGCGGCCGCCAATGGCTGATCCGCGCGGTTTCCTCAAGCACACCTCCAAAGAGCTTCCGTCCCGCCGGCCGGTTCCGCTGCGCCTGAAGGACTGGAAAGAGGTCTACGAGGACTTCTCCCACGAGACCCTGCAGGACCAGGCATCGCGATGCATGGACTGCGGTATCCCGTTCTGCCACAACGGTTGCCCGCTGGGGAACCTGATCCCCGAGTGGAACGACCTGGTGTACCGGGACCGGTGGCGCGACGCGATCGAGCGACTGCACGCCACCAACAACTTCCCGGAGTTCACCGGACGGCTGTGCCCCGCCCCGTGTGAGGCCTCCTGCGTCCTGGGCATCAATCAGGATCCGGTGACCATCAAGCAGGTCGAGGTCGAGATCATCGACAACGCCTTCGACCAGGGCTGGGTCGTTCCGAAGATGCCCGACGTGCAGACCGGCAAGAAGGTCGCCGTCGTCGGGTCCGGACCGGCCGGACTGGCCGCTGCCCAGCAGCTCACCCGGGCCGGCCACACCGTCACGGTGTTCGAGCGCGCCGACCGCATCGGTGGCCTGCTGCGCTACGGCATCCCCGAGTTCAAGATGGAAAAGCGCCACATCGACCGGCGTCTGGAGCAGATGGCGGCCGAAGGCACCCAGTTCCGTCCCGGCGTCAACGTCGGCGTCGACATCACGGTGGCCCAGCTGCGGCTGAACTACGACGCGGTCGTGCTGGCCGGCGGTGCCACCGCATGGCGCGATCTGCCGATCCCGGGCCGCGAGCTCGACGGCATCCACCAGGCCATGGAGTTCCTGCCCTGGGCCAACCGCGTTCAGTTCGGCGATGACGTCCTCGACGAGAACGGCCAGCCGCCGATCACCGCCAAGGACAAGCACGTCATCATCATCGGCGGCGGCGACACCGGCGCGGACTGCCTGGGGACCTCGCACCGTCAGGGCGCGGCCAACATCCACCAGTTCGAGATCATGCCGCGTCCCCCGGAGACCCGCGCGGATTCGACCCCGTGGCCGACCTACCCGCTGATGTTCCGGGTGTCCTCGGCTCACGAAGAGGGCGGCGACCGCGTGTTCTCGGTCAACACCGAGGAATTCACCGGTGCCGACGGTCACGTGACCGGCCTGCGCGCGCACGAGGTCAAGATGAACGCCGGCAAGTTCGAGAAGGTCGAAGGGACCGACTTCGAGCTCAAGGCCGACCTGGTGCTGCTCGCCATGGGCTTTATTGGTCCAGAAAAGGACGGACTCCTTACGGGGCTCGGTGTCGAGCTGACCGACCGCGGAAACGTCTCGCGCGACAACAACTTCCAGACCTCGGTACCCGGCGTGTTCGTGGCCGGTGACATGGGGCGCGGGCAGTCGCTGATCGTGTGGGCGATCGCCGAAGGCCGGGCCGCTGCCGCGGGCGTGGATCGCTACCTGATGGGCAAGACCGCCCTGCCGGTGCCGATCAAGCCCACTGCCGCGCCGCAGCGCTGAATTGGTGAATCGGCCTCCTGCGGAGGCCGATTACGATCTCCAGGTGTCGCTCGCTCGGATACCCCACGTGACCGGGGGTGAGTTGGTGCTGCGACGGCGTGTCGTCTCGATCGCACTGATCGGGGCAGTCCTGGCATTGCTGGTGCACAACCACCTCGTTCCATTCCAGACGCAGTTCTTCGGACTGACCGGGAACAACTTCGACCTGGATACGTATCGCGCCGCGGTGCACGCTTCCTGGGACGGCAGGAGCCTGTACGAGGAACCGGCGCTGCGCGGGGCCTGGTTCGTATATCCGCCGTTCGCGGCTTTCGTCCTTGCGCCGTTCGCCTGGCTCGGTTTCGACGTCGCCAAGTACCTTCTGCTGGCGCTGTCGATCTGCCTGCTGGCGCTCATCGCGTGGCGCATCCTGCGCCTGGCAGGTCTTCGCGCGGATCTTCGGCTGGGCGTGCTGAGCGCCGCGCTGGCGGTGATCGTCATCGATGTCGAGCCGGTACAGGCCACCTTGTGGTGGGGGCAGATCAACGTCCTGCTCATGGCGCTGGTGATGCTGGATCTGTTGCGGCCCACCGCGTCCCGGTGGCGGGGGATCGGGCTGGGGATCGCCGCCGGCATCAAGCTCACGCCGCTCGTGTTCCTCCCGTATCTGCTCTTAACCAGGCAGTGGCGCGCCTCGGCCGTGGCGGCACTGACTTTCGTCGCCACGGTGGTGCTCACCTGGCCGCTGCTACCGCGAGACAGCGCCTGGTTCTGGAGTCACCTCGGGGACACCTCGCACATCAGCTCCATCGATCATCTGGCCAACCAGTCGATCAACGGATTCCTCGCCCGGTACTTCGCCCCGAACCCGCGCCCGGAGTGGCTGTGGATTATGTTGAGCCTCTTGGTGCTTGCCGCCGGTCTCGCGGCGGCGACCTGGGCGTACCGGCGAGGAGAACGCGCGCTGGCGGTGGTCCTGGTGGGCTTGACCGGTTGCGCGGTATCGCCGTTCAGTTGGGCGGCGCACTGGGTGTGGTTCGCACCTGCGATCTTCTGGCTCGTCGCGAAAGCGTGCACGGCACAAGGCATGTGGGCTCGTGGCTGGATGTACCGGGCGGCGGGCCTGCTCGCGATGGTGTTCATGTGGACTCTGCACCGGCCAGGCCGTAATCACACCACCATGTACTTCACCGGCGTGTACTGGAACTTCCTGGATGTGCGGCGGTTCTGGGTCGGCCAGCTCGCGAGTGGTTGGTATCCGCTGGTGTTCGTGTGTTTCGGGATCGGTGCGGTGGGTTGGTTGCGTCTGAGCGCGACGCCGCGGGCCGACGAACCGGAGGTGTTCTCGCTGCCGGGCACGGGCATCGACGACTACCCGCCGGAGCTTCTCGATGAAGAGCTGGCGCGCGTCTGAACGGCCTGGCACGAAAGCGGTTACGGGCTGACGAGGGAAAAGAGCTGAGTGCCGTCGTCGGACAGGCGCACCAGGGTATCGCCCAGTCGGGTGACCCGGCCGAGTGGTCCGTTCCTCGGGATCGACCACACTCGTTCACACGTGGAGAGATCCCACGCATCGGCCAGCAGATCGGACTTCGGATTGACCGGAGCGCGCACCGCCACTGTGCCGTCTGATCCGAGATAGCCTGTGTCCAAGTTGAATTCGCACGCCTCGCCCTTGTCGCCCGTCCGCATGTCATATGGCCGATAGAGGGTAGATTGGGTGACCCTGTCGGTCTCACTGACCCACAGTGTGGTGCCGATCAGTTGGAGGTGGCCGCCATCGAGGTCGAGCAGTTTCATGCCTTGCAGGGTGTACACGCCGTAGTCGCCGGAGTCTCCGATGCCGATCAAGTTTCCGGTTATGGTGCCGACATTGCCGTCGAAGCGTTTGTCGACTGCGAGTTTTCCACTGTTGTCGAATAACTGGACGAAATCGTGGCCCGGCCTCTCGGTGAACTGCTGTGCAAAGCCGCCGTTGAAGAATGCGGTATTGAGCAACTCGGTGTTGTCTGGGAATTGCGGGTCTAGCACCTCACCGTCCTTGAGGGAGAACAGTATTGCGCCATCTTCTCGACCAGTGCCCTGGAAGGCGACGTCATTGTTGTGCTCGGCGACGAGGCCCGCTCCCGGTACGAACCATGTCGTCTGGGCTTGTGGTCCGAAGCCGTAGAGCCCCTGTTTCTCGGTTGCCGCGACCAGATAATTGCCAACCTGGGCGGCCTTGAGCTTCCCCGTCATCAAGCGCACTCCGGTCGGGCCCGTGAACGTCAGTTCCCCGGTGTGCTGGTCGATCACCCACGCAGTGGCTCGGTAATAGTCGTCTGCGATGCACACGACCGAAGGTCCGTTGATGAAGCAGCTCGGCGCTTTGTCGGTCATGTTCAGCGCGACTGGCGGAAACAACCTGTGCCCGTCGCTGGCATCGACACCGGTCAGCCACCACTGCGGAGTGGGTCCGGGGCTGTTAGCCAGGAGATACGCGCGAGACGTTCCCGTTCCGACGATGGGGCCGGAGGGGTCGTCACCGGCGGTGATCGTCGAGCCGGGCGGTAATCCCAGGGTAGCGATATCGGTTTTCCACCCTGCTTCCGGCGCTGTGCGCATCGACGCGAGGTAGTCCGATTCTGGAGGATTCCAGTGATGCCGCGCCCAGGCCTCGGAGCCGGCCGAGAACCACCACACGATGGTGCCGATAACGAGCACGACAATCGTCACAAGCGCGGCAAGAATGAACGGCCAGCGTGCGCGTCGTTTGGTCGGGAGTGATTGAGCCATCAGTCGTCTCCCTCATCTTGGTACCGGGTGGCGAAGATCTGGGCCTTCTCCGCGAGCACGGCTTCGACGGACGGTAGCCCGGCGTCGTGCTCCAAATGGTTGCGGATAGACGTTCGATCGACGCCCAGTCGCTCCAGGGCACTCGAAAGGATGAGGTTCTGGCCAGCCAGGGCCTGCTGCGCAGCGAGTCTCGCAATCACCAGGATCTCGTCGGTGAGTTGGCCTTCAGTCATATCGACGACGCGCGGCGAGAGGTCGATATATGCGGGTTGACCGCTCGCCAATGCACTGACCGACACTGTCCCTGGGGGATTCGTCACGGTGAAGAGTACGGCCAGCATGGCCTCATCGTCGGCATCAGGAGTCGGCACCGCTAATTCCGAGTTATCCCCGGACTGTTCGATCGGGTTGGTGAAGTCGAGCGCATCAAGCGACGACTGGTCTTCGGGATAGTCGGGTTCGTCGTCGTCCCAGGAGGAATCGTCCCAGCTACCGCTCACTCACACCCCACATGTGTTGATGTTGCCACCTTCAGCGGAGTCGGTGTTTTCGTAGTTGGCGGCCGCGGTGGTTAACTTCTCGGCGAGCTCTGTGGACACCTTCTCCATTTTTCCGCCGGCCGTCCGCCGCGCGGCCTCGACCGCAGCAACGGCGAGATTCGTTGCACCACAGACTAGTCCGTGGGTATCTAGGACATTCCGTGCCGGGTCGACAATCGACCGATTCGCTCCCGTGATCTGGTCGACCGCCGTGTGTTGCTTCTCGGAAAGGTGTTGGATGTGCTCGGTAAGGACCGTGAGGTTCTTCTCGTAATCGGTTGGCATTGAGGTTCTTTCGCAATAGTTCAGGATCGGGCGGTGGGCACGGGGGTTGCGCCATCGCCGCGAACACCTGGACCGACGGGCGCGCGTTGGCCGGCATGAGTGGCGGGTGCAGCCGCTGCCGGGACCTTGGGTGGCGGGGCGGCAGGTGGCGGCACCGCAGCCGCGGGGGCTTTGGGTGTCATGGGCGGGGGAGCGCTCGGTGCAGCCGGACTTGCGGGTGCTGGATTCCTGTAAGGCGTAGCCGGTGGGCCATAGACGATGGGTTCCTCGGGGCTCGGGACCGTGTACGGCTCTTTGGGGTCCAATCGCGATGGTGCCTTGGTCGGCGCATGCAGGTCCGGTAGCGCCGTCTCCTTCTTGGGGCGAGGAAGGGTTTCGTCGGGCTTATCCGGATCACCCTGCTCCGGCACTGCGAAGACTTCGCACCCTCCCATGGGCTTACCTGACGTGTCTTTTGCAGCGCCTTCGTACCCGTCGAGATGGTCACGGATGCGCAAGGCGTTCTGCACGCTGTTCGCGAGCAGCTTGCCGATCGCGTCACCCGCGATTCCCGTTGCTGTGGCGGCGGCGGCGGTGTCCAGGAGGACCTTGAGTGCAGCACTGACTGGATGGGCATTCATCGCCATCGTCGCGTAGTCGTAGGCCTTGAGCCAGTCGATCTGGTCGTCGAGAGTTTCTCGGGTATGGCCCACCTGTTCGGCCTCGATGTCGAGGATGTTTGCAACTTCGAGGTCTGCATTCTGTACCTCGAAAGTGACGCGTCGATGCGATGCGTTCACCGCGTTGTAGACCTGCGAGGCCGTTCCGTCCCACCGATCAGTGTGTGGCTCCGCGGCAATGAGAGTTGCCACCGCTGTGCCGAGGCGTTCGCTCGAGCCGCGGAACTCGTCGCCGTTGGTGGGGTTTCCCGATCCGGTCGTCAACTTCATGCCGTCGATCGCCATTTGCGCGAGCCATAGGATCTTGGACTCGGCCGGCACGAGGCTCTTCATCGATTTGAACGCCGTCGGTAGTGGCCCTACCCCAAATCCGAGGCTTGCGAGGCCCTCGGTGATGTCTCCGATGTCGTCCGCAATCTTCAGGCCATCCTGAAGGGCGCCCCCCCATGTCCCTGTCGAGTATGTTGTCGACGAAACTTGCGCCGTCTTTGGCACCGTTTACGACGCCACTGACGAGTTTGAGCGGGCCCTCGGCGAAATCGGTCAGGCCATCGACGAAACCCACGAGCCCCCCTTTATTCGGCTAGAAGTCTATCGGCGCGATGAGCGGCTCCGGCGCGGCAATTTCCGTGTTCGCGCATCTGAGCTTCACCGTGCACCTTCGGCAACGAAGGCAAGGTTGAGAGTTTTCTTAATTAACTGATGTGGCCTGCATCACAACTCTTGATGATGTGAAAAAGTGATCCAGATCCTCTTTGGGGCCCCTCGATGTCACATCCACCTCATTGGTAACACGGGAAACATCAGATTTTTGTGCGGCGTGGCTCACACTGTTTGCCGGATGTCAGGTATCTAATGACGTGGTGAGAGTGCTGCGGTAACGTGGAACTACGGGTACAGCTACCAGTAAGTCGCAGGAGTGATCACCGTGTACATCAGTCCGATAAGTCGGTCACGGATGGGTCGTATTGCCTGGTCATTGTTCCGTCATCCGATGAAGAGCCGTGAGTTTCCGGCCAAGAACGAACGCCTGGCCACTGCCGACGAGCTACTTCGCTTCGGCTGGTGACGAGTATCCGTCACGCCCCGGACCGACGCCTTAACGCCGACCCGAGGGCGTAGCCGTATCGGTCAGCGGGTCAGCTGGCCGGAATCTCTGATCGCCTCGGCCAACGGTTCCAACACAGCCGGATCGTAGGGCGGCGGCAGGTAGATGATCGCCAGATCCAATCCCTCGGCACCGAGTGCGGCGGCCTCGTCGACCACCTTCTCGTAGTCGAGGTCCGCACCCAGTCGCACGTGCGCCGACAGGGTGATCTCCTTGGGGTCACGGCCGAGATCGGCGCAGTGCGCGGCCAGCACATCGCGCTTGCGGGCGAACTCCTCGGGCGGGCCGCCGACGAAGTTCCAGTGATCGGCGTACTTCGCGGTGATCCGCAGGGTGCGCTTCTCGCCGCTGCCGCCGATACAGAACGGTGGATGCGGCTGCTGTGGGCCCTTGGGCTCGTTGCGCGCGTCCTTCAGTTGGTAGAACTTGCCGTCGAACGTCGTCGTGTCCTGCGTCAGTAGCCCTTTGAGAACCTCGCAGGCCTCCTCGAACCGGTCGAAGCGTTCCTTGATCGAACCGAGTTCGATGCCGTAGGCACCGGACTCCTCCTCGTTCCAGCCGGCGCCGATGCCGAGCTCCAGGCGCCCGTTGGAGACGATGTCCAGTGCGGAGGCCATGTTCGCCAGCACGGCGGGATGGCGGTAGTGGATACCGGTGACGAGCACCCCGACGCGCAACCGCTCAGTGGCCTGCGCCAGGGCGGTCAGCGTCGTCCAGCCCTCGAGGCAGGGGCCGGACGAGTCGGAGAAGATCGGATAGAAGTGGTCGAACGTCCAGCCGGATTCGAAGACGTCGATCGTGTCGGCAGCTTTCCAGATGGCGAGCATGTCGGCCCAGGTCGTGTTCTGCGGGGAGGTTTTGAAGGCGAAGCGCACGTCATCACAAACTAGTCGCGCGCCGGCATTCATTCCTGGACTCGCGCAACTGCCAGGAGCTTTTCAGGCGCGCTACGGATCCATGGTGCTGATTCCGTATCTTCGGTGCCATTTTGGCGTCGCAATCGGTAGTCTCGGGCAGGGAAATATACGAAATCCCCCGATCTGACCCGTCTTGGAGTGAACATGAGCGTGTACGCAGTCACCGATCCGGCGACCGCCGAGGTGGTCGCCACTTACCCGACCTCGACCGACGCCGAGGTCCAGGCTGCGATCGACGCCGCAGCCAAGGCCGGCCGGAGCTGGGCCCGCACCACCACGGTGGCCGAGCGGGCCGCGCTCATCACCAAGGTCGCCGCCCTGTACGAGCAGCGCCGCGAACAGCTGGCCGACGTCATCGTCCGAGAGATGGGCAAGCCGCGCGATCAGGCGCTGGGCGAGGTCGACTTCACCGCCGCCATCTACCAGTACTACGCCGACAACGCCGAACAGTTCCTGGCCGACGAGCCGATCTCGCTTCTCGATGGTGATGGCACCGCGGTGGTCAAGCGAGGCCCGGTCGGGGTTCTGCTCGGCATCATGCCGTGGAACTACCCCTACTACCAGGTGGCCCGGTTCGCCGGACCAAACCTGATCGTGGGCAACACGATTCTGCTCAAGCACGCCCCGCAGTGCCCCGAATCCGCCGAGCTGATGCAGCTGATCTTCCTGGAGGCCGGCTTCCCGCAGGGCGCCTACGTGGACATCCGCGCCACCAACGAGCAGATTGCCGACGTCATCGCCGACCCACGGGTGGCCGCCGTATCGCTGACAGGTTCTGAACGGGCGGGTGCCGCAGTCGCCGAGATCGCCGGCCGCAATCTCAAGAAGTGCGTACTGGAACTCGGTGGCTCCGATCCGTTCATCCTGCTGTCCACCGATGACCTCGACGCCACCGTGCAGGCAGCTGTCGACGCCCGCATGGAGAACACCGGACAGTGCTGTAACGGCGCCAAGCGCTTCATCGTCACCGAGAACCTCTACGACGACTTCCTGGCCAAGTTCACCGAGAAGCTGCTCGCCGCGGCCGACGGAATCGCCCCGCTGTCCTCGGAGCTGGCCGCCGACCGGCTTGAGCAGCAGGTGTCACAGGCTGTCGAGCAGGGCGCCACACTGGCCACGACAGGCGAGCGTCGTGGCGCCTTCTTCCCGCCGGCCGTGCTGACGGGTGTGACCGAGGACAACGACGCCTACCACCAGGAGCTGTTCGGCCCGGTGGCGATCGTGTACAAGGTCGGTTCCGAAGACGAGGCCGTTGCCCTCGCCAACGACACCCCGTTCGGACTTGGGTCCTACGTGTTCACCACCGACGCGGACCAGGCCGCCCGGGTCGCCGACAAGATCGACGCGGGAATGGTTTTCGTCAATCTCGTCGGCGCTGACAGTGCGGAACTGCCGTTCGGCGGGATCAAGCGGTCCGGTTTCGGACGCGAGCTCGGCAGGTACGGCATGGACGAGTTCGTGAACAAGAAGCTCATCCGCATCGGCGGCTGACGCTGACGGCGCAGGTCAATGCGGGCCACGCGCGACATGCAGTCGCGCGTGGCCGATCGCATCGTCGAGCGAATCGAGCAGATGGTTCTCGTGCCGGAGTGAGTCGAAGACGCCGACGTTGGCGAGCAACTCGGAGTGCTCCGGGCGTACGCCCTTGATGATCACCGTGATACCCCGTGACTCCAGTTCGGTGGCGATCTCCGCGAGCGTGTGTGCGCCGGTGGCGTCGAGCATCCCGAGTTGCGACATCCGGATGATGACGACGGAAGTCTGCGGGTGCTCGGCGTCCGTGATCGCACTCGAAATGCGTTCGGCTGCACCGAAGAACATCGCACCATCGAGGCGCAGCAGCGCGATCTGATCATCCCCGGGATGCGATGGACCCGGGAGCTCTTCACGAACGACGCTGCTGCGCCGTGCTACGGAACGCAACGCGAAGAACGCGGCGGCGACGACGCCGATCTCGACGGCCTCGATCAGGTCGAAGCACACGGTGACCGCGGCGGTCAGCGCAAACGTCAACGCATCGGATCGGGTGGAGCGCAGGATCTTCCGGATCGTGGCCGCCGAGATCATCCGGAACGACGTCACCATCAGCACGCCGGCCAGTGCGGCGAGCGGAATGGTGGACACCGGACCGGTGGCCAGATACACCACGCCCAGCAGGACGAGCGAGTGCACGATCGCCGCCACCCGCGTCCGGGCGCCGGACCGGACGTTGACGGCGGTGCGGGCGATCGCGCCGGTGGCGGGCATGCCACCGAAAACTCCGGAGGCGACAGAGGCCAGACCCTGCCCCACCAGCTCACGATCAGGGTCGTACGGTCCGGTCGGCGACATGGTCGCGGCGACCCGCGCCGACAGCAGCGATTCGATGGCCGCGAGCGCGGCGATGGCCAGCGCGGCACCCAGCAGAGTGCGCAAGGCGCCGAGGTCGGCGTGCGGCAGCACCGGGGTGGGCAGGTGGGACGGCAGTTCGCCGATCGCGGCGACCGGAACGTGGAGCGCGGAAACCAAGACGGTAACCACGATCACCGCCGTCAGCGATTCCGGGATGGACCGGTGCAGTCGGGGCAGGGCGACCATGAGGAGCGCGACGACAGCCACCACCCCAAGGGTTTTCGCTGCGGCGGTCCAATCGGCCTGGACGATTGCCGTGATCGCGGCGGGCAGTGTGCGCTCACCGGCCGGGGCCTGCTGGGCGAAGGCGGCGGGAACCTGTTGCAGGAAGATGATCGCCGCGATGCCCAGGGTGAACCCCTCGATCACCGGCCACGGAATGAATGTCACGGCCCGGCCGAGACCGGTTGCCCCGGCGGCCAGCACCAGCAGGCCTGCCGCAACGGTCACCAATGCGATGCTGCCGAGCCCGTGTTGCGCGACGATCGGCGCCAGGACCACCGCCATCGCCCCCGTCGGGCCGGACACCTGCACATGAGAACCGCCGAACACTGCCGCGACCAGGCCGGCCACCACGGCCGTGACCAGCCCTGCGGCGGCTCCCACGCCTGAACTGATCCCGAATGCCAACGCCAACGGCAATGCCACCACCCCGACGGTCACACCCGCGAGAACGTCGCGGCGCCACGAGTGTGGAAATTCGGTGTAGTCGTCGCGATGGGGCAGCAGCCGTCGGAAGGTGCCGGCCGCGGTTCTGATCAAAGTACTGCCTGACGAATTGATGGATTGAGCGATTTCGCAATCCACTGTACGGCATCGCAAATGCTGGGCACACTGAAGGTATGAGCGGCGTCCTGTACTTCGACGGCAACTGCGGCATGTGCACCCGCAGCGCCAACTCCTTGATGCGGCGACAACGCACCGGAGAGGTGCACATCGAGCCGTTCCAACGGCCCGGCACGCCGGAGCTCCTCGGCGTCTCGAACGGTGAGATGCTCGAAGCTGCGTGGTGGAAGGACTCGTCGGGGGACGTGTACCGCGGCGCCGAAGCGATCAACGCGGCGCTGTCGGCCGGGATGGGCAGCCGGATTCCGTTGGGGCTGTACCGCATTCCCGGTGTGCGTCAGGTGCAGAATGCGGCCTACCGCTGGGTGGCGAGCCATCGATACCGGTTCCCGGGCACCACGCCGCACTGCGCGGCGCGCCCAGGGGACTGCTGAGCAGTGCCGATGGATCCGGTGACCGCACTGCGCCAGATCGCGTACTACAAGGACCGCGCGCGCGAAGATTCGCGACGGGTGATGGCCTACCGCAACGCGGCCGACGTCGTCGAAGCATTGAGCGACGAACAGCGTGAGCGCCTGGGTGCGTCGAACAGCTGGCAATCGTTGCCGGGGGTGGGGCCCAAGACCGCGAAGGTGATCGCCCAGGCCTGGGCCGGCCGTGAGCCCGACACGCTCATCGAATTACGTTCGGCGGCTGAGGACTTCGGGGGTGGCGCGGTGCGCGCCGCGCTTCGGGGCGACCTGCATGTGCACTCCAACTGGTCGGACGGATCCGCCCCGATCGAGGAGATGATGCTGGCCGCGCGCGACCTCGGCCACGAGTACTGTGCGCTGACCGACCACTCACCGCGCCTGCGGGTGGCCAACGGGCTGTCACCGGAACGGTTGCGCGACCAGCTCGACGTCATCGAGGGGCTCCGCGAACTCGTGGCCCCGATGCGCATCCTCACCGGGATCGAGGTCGACATCCTCGAAGACGGGTCGCTCGACCAGGAGCCCGAACTGCTGGAACGCCTCGACGTGGTGGTGGCCAGCGTCCACTCCAAACTCGCCATGGACTCGGCGGCCATGACCCGGCGCATGGTCAAAGCGGTATCGAATCCGCACACCGATGTTCTCGGGCACTGCACCGGACGCCTGGTCACCGGTGGACGCGGAGTGCGGCCCGAGTCCAAGTTCGACGCCGGGAAGGTGTTCACGGCCTGCTTCGACCACGGCACCGCCGTCGAGATCAACTCGCGGCCCGAGCGGCGCGACCCACCGACCCGGCTGCTGAACCTGGCATTGGAGATCGGTTGTCTTTTCACCATCGACACCGATTCCCACGCTCCCGGCCAGCTCGAGTTCCTCGGCTACGGAGCCCAGCGGGCCCTGGACGCCGAGGTGCCGATCGAGCGCATCGTCAACACCTGGCCGGCCGAGCAGCTGTTCGCGTGGACCGCCGGCTGAGGTTCACGCTCCCGAAGTGAACGGATCATGCTCGGCGAGCAGCCTTTCCATGCGGGCCTCGTCCAGCCGGACCCGGACGGTGGCCGCCTCCTGCTGATCACGGATCACCTTGGCCAGGGTGAAGGCGCTGGTGACGAGGAACAGGACCGACATACCGAGGAACATCCGCTGCCAGATGTCGATCGGGAGGAAGAAGACCCCGCCGAGCACGCCGAGGAAGCTCACCCCGAACGCGATGGTCGCCTGAAGGGAGAACGCGGCGGTGACTTTCGAGCTGTCGTTGAGTGCGATCATGCTCCGAGCCTGGCGTAGAACACGATTCGCCGGATGCGTGAGACTACTCAAAACACCTCGGTCTAAGCTCACGCGATGCACGCCGAACTCGGTATCGACACCGTCATCACCCTGCTGGCCGCCGGGCTGATCTTCCTGCTGGCACTGGTGCTCGGAGTGTGGAAATACCGACAGATGGCCACCAGTGAGAATCACCTGGCCCACCCGTACGTCGACATCGCCCACCGGGCCGCCCTGCTGTATTCCTTCGCCACGCTGCTGGTCGCGGTGTTCGTCGAACTCAGTGCCTGGCCCACCTGGGTGAACCTCACCGCGGCGATGGTGCTCGTGCTGTTCTTCGTCGTCGCCATCATCAGCTACATCGAGCACGGCGCCAGGCGGGACACCACCAACCAGTTCGAGCGGCCCAGCGTCGGTCTGCATGCCGGGATGGTCGCGCTCATCGTCGGCGAGATCGGCGGATTTGCCGTGCTGCTCGCGGGATTCATTGCCGCGCAACTGTTCTAGGGGTAGCCCGTCAGTCGGGCAGCGTCGGCATCTCCAGGCCGGGATCGCGCCCGACCAGCACCCCGCGGGTCAACATCGCGTTGCCGAACCGTTGACGCACCTCGTCGATGGCGCCGTCGATCGCCACCGGATCGGGCTGCGAGTCGAACGGCAACTCCAGCTGCTGACTGCCTTCGTGATCGATGTTGGACACCGCGAACCCGATCAGGGTCAGCCCGCGCTCGGCGATCACCGGCGCGGCGGCCGTCACCAAGGCACGGGCGGCGGCCAGGACCGCCTCGGTCGAGGCGGTGGCCCGGGGCAGGGTGTGCGACCGCGTCGCCCGGCCGAAATCGTCGAAGCGCAAACGTAATACGACGGTGCGACCGGTGCGTCCGGCACCCCGCATGCGGCGGGTGATGCGGTCGACGAGGTTGACCACGACAACGTCCACCTCCGCGGCCGACATCGTGTTGCCGCGCCGCCCGAGTGCGCGTTGGGCACCGACCGAACTGCGCCGCACACCCGTCGTCACCCGGCGTCGATCGATGTTGCGCGACAACGCATACAGCTGCCGCGCCATCGCGCCGCCGACCATGGTGCCCAACGCCGACTCGGACAACTCGGCCACATCAGCGACTGTCTCGATGCCGTGGACGTGCAGCTTCTCGGCGGTCTTGGCGCCGACACCCCACAACCGGCGCACCGGCAACGGATGCAGGAACGCCAACTCGCGGTCGGGCGGGACCAGCAGCAGGCCGTCCGGTTTGGCCACCTGGCTGGCCACCTTGGCCAGGAACTTCGTGCGTGCGATGCCGACGGTGATGGGCAGGCCCACCTGCTCGCTGACCTGCTCGCGCAGTCGGCGGGCGATCTCTACCGGGGTGCCGGACACCCGGCCCAAACCCGACACATCGAGAAACGCCTCGTCCACCGACAGCGGCTCGACCACCGGCGTGGTGTCGTGGAAGACCTCGAACACGTGCCGGCTGGCTTCCGAATAGGCCGACATGCGCGGCGGCACCACCACCGCCCGCGGGCACAGCGCACGCGCCTGGCCACCGCTCATCGCCGTGCGTACCCCGAATGCCTTGGCCTCGTAACTGGCCGCCAGCACCACACCGCCGCCGACGATCACCGGGCGGCCGCGCAGCGCCGGATCGTCACGCTGCTCGACCGATGCGTAGAACGAGTCGAGATCAGCGTGCAGGATGGCCGCCTGCGGAGCTGCGGTTGGTGTGCCCGACACGAACATATGTTCGCATAGATGGCGGACGGGTCAGCGGGCCTCGCCGTAGATGCTGGTCATCCAGATGTGGGCGAGGGTATCGACCACGTTGTCGAAGGCGACCGCGGGTTGTTCGGCGCTCAGGGCCGCCATCATGGTCCGCTCGTTCATCAGGTTGAGCGAGGTTGCGAGGTCCATGGCGGGGATGGTCTCCGGGGCGGCGCCGCGTTGGCGCTCGGCGGTGATCAGCGCGGCGGTCAGGGCGATCCATTTCTGCATCAGCCCGGACCAGAGCGTGCGGAACTCCGGGCTGCTGTTGAGTGCCTCGGTGCCGGCGCGTGCCGTGGCCGGATCCGACCCGAACGAGCTGAAGAAGATCTCGATGCCGCGGCGGATCGCCCGCTTGGGATCCGCGGGCATGGCCTCCAGTGCGCTGTCGAAACCGGTGTCCGCGCGCTTGATCAGCGGATCGAGCAACGACAGCACAACCGCTTCCTTCGACGGGAAGTAGAAGTAGAACGTCGGCCGGGAGATCCCGGCGCCTTTGGCCAGGTCATCCACCGATATGTCGGCGAATTTCTTGGTCTCGAGCAGCTGCCTGGCCGTCGCGAGGATCGCCGCTTCGCGGTCGTCGCCCGAAGGGCGGGCGGCACGGCGGCCGCGCGGGGCGCGCGTCGTGCTGGAGCTGGTCACAATGAAGCAGCCTAACATCGCGTTGAGTTTCTCAACACACCGTTGACCGACTCAACACCCTGTTGATACCGTCGGTCCCATGACCGAACATTTCGATGTTGTGATCGTCGGTGCCGGCATTTCCGGCATCAGCACGGCCTGGCACCTGCAGGACCGTTGCCCGACCAAGAGCTACGTGATCCTCGAACGCCGGGAGAACATCGGCGGCACCTGGGACCTGTTCAAATACCCGGGCATCCGCTCCGACTCCGACATGTTCACCCTCGGATTCCGGTTCAAGCCGTGGGAGTCGGCCAAGTCGATCGCCGATGGCGAGTCGATCTGGAACTACATCAACGAGGCCGCCGACGAGAACGGCATCCGCAACCACATCCGCACCGGTCACCGCGTGCTCTCGGTGGACTGGTCGGACGCTGACAACCGCTGGACCGTCGACGTCGAGCTCAACGGCGAAGCCAAGCAGATCACCGCGTCGTTCCTGTCGGTGTGCAGCGGCTACTACAACTACGACGAGGGCTACTCGCCCGAGTTCCCAGGGGCCGAGAACTTCAAGGGCCAGATCATCCACCCGCAGCACTGGCCCGAGAACCTGGACTACACGGGCAAGAACGTCGTCGTGATCGGCTCCGGTGCCACCGCCATCACGCTCATCCCGTCGCTGGTCGACGGCGGCGTCGGGCACGTCACGATGCTGCAGCGTTCACCCACCTACGTCGGATCCCTGCCACTGGTCGATCCGTTCGCGGTGAAGACCAACAAATACCTGCCGAAGAACCTCGCGCATTTCGCGAACCGGTGGAAGCAGATCGGTTACAGCACCGGCCAGTACCAGGTCGCACGCCGCTTCCCGTCGATCTTCAAGCAGTTCTTGCGCAAGATGGGGACCCGCCGCCTGCCCCAGGACTTCGACTACGACAAGCACTTCAGCCCGCGCTACGCCCCGTGGGACGAGCGAGTCTGCCTGGCCCCCAACGGGGATCTGTTCAAGGCCATCCGCTCGGGCAAGGCCGGCGTCGTCACCGACACCATCGAGACCTTCACCGAAACCGGGATCAAGTTGGCCTCCGGTGAGGAATTGCAGGCCGACATCATCGTCACCGCAACGGGTCTGAACATGCAGTTGTTCGGTGGTGCAGTCGCCCACCGCAACGGCGAGCCGATCGACCTGACTGAGTCCATGACCTACAAGGGCCTGATGCTTTCGGGCGTGCCGAACATGGCGATCACCTTCGGGTACACCAACGCATCGTGGACGCTGAAGGCCGACCTGGTGTCCGAGTTCATCTGCCGCGTGCTGAATTACATGGACGCGAACGGTTTCGACCGGGTCGAGCCTCAGCACCCCGGCGGCAGTGTCGACGAGCTGCCGTTCATGGACTTCACCCCGGGCTACTTCCGGCGGGCCATGGACACCCTGCCCAAGTCGGGTTCGGAAGCGCCGTGGAAGCTCAAGCAGAACTACTTCTTCGACATGCGGACCATCCGGTACGGCAAGGTCGACGAAGAGTCGCTGATGTTCACCAAACACCGTGCCGCAGTGACGGTTTAACTGGGCAAAGCGTGAAAAAGCCCCCCACGTCAACGTGGGGGGCTTTTTTCGTCCGGTGCTACCGAGCCACCACCACGATGCCGTCCTCGTCGCAGTAGGCGATCTCGCCCGGGACGAAGGTCACGCCGCCGAACTCCACGGGCACGTCACGTTCGCCCTCGCCGGTCTTGGTGCCCTTGCGCGGGTTGGTGCCCAGCGCCTTGATCCCGACGTCGATGGTGCGCAGCGTCGCGGCGTCCCGCACCGGTCCGTTGACGACCACGCCAGACCAGCCGTTGTCGGCGGCCAGCCCGGCGATGATGTCGCCAACCAGCGCGGTGTGCAACGACCCACCGCCGTCGACCACCAGCACCCCGCCGTTGCCCGGGGTGGACAGGATCGACTTGAGCAGTGCGTTGTCCTGAAAGCAGCGCACTGTGGTGATCGGCCCGGCGAACATCGTCTTGCCGCCGTAGTTCTGCAACTGCAGATCGCAGCTACGGACGTCGGGGTAGATCTCGTCGACCAGATCAGCGGTGGCGCGCGGTTCGATACTCACCCAGCGATTATCGCAGCCGGCTAGCCGGCGACGCTTTGCACGATGATGTCGTGCACGAACTGGGCCAGGCCCGGTTCGACGTCGTCGTAGTAGCGGGTGAACCGCTCATCCGCCAGATACATCTCTGCCAAGCAGACGTGCATGTCGTCGCTGCAGCCGTAGAACCGCTCGATACCGGCCCGATGGCGGGCCGCCAGCTGGCCGGCCGCAGCTGAACCCGGGCTGACCCCGCCCCGTTTGGCGGCAGCCAGATCAGCCAACAGCGCGTCGCCCTCGGCCTTGATCTCGAGCCAGTCTCCTTTGGTGAGCTTGGCTGCGCGCTCCTGTGACTGCCGCCATTCGTCGGTGTCGCCCCAGCGGTCGCGGACCTCGTCGGCGTGCTCGTCGTACACGGCACTGCCGAAGATCTCCGCCTGCTCCTCGGCGGTCAGCTGGATTCCCCGGTTGTGGGCGCTCATCAATTCCTCCACTGCCTTGATGGTCTGCTGCAGCTGCTCGGCCTGATCGCACAACAGGCTGTGCTGACGTCGCAGGTGGGCGAGCACGTCGGAATCGTCGTCGATCAGGGACCGGATCTCGTCCAGAGCCAGGCCGACCGAGCGGTACACCAGGACCAGGTGCAGCCGCTCGATGTCGGCATCGGTGTAGCCGCGGTAACCGGCCGCGGTACGCACGCCGGGCACCACCAGACCGATGTGGTCGTAGTGATGCAGCGTGCGCACCGAGACCCCCGTCAGCGCGGCGACCGCACCGACGGATCTCGCCTCTGAATTCGCGTGCATGAGGCCACTATCGACCCTGACGTCGCGTCAGGGTCAAGCCCGGATCAGTCCTCGTCGGAATGACGGCGGCTGAGCAACACCAAGAGCACCGCCAAAAGACCGACGGCAACCGCCGCGGCCAGCGGCAGCTTGGACGACGGACTCTCGCTCATCGGGACCAGCGCTGGACCGGACACCGGGTTGGCGGCCGAGGTGACAGTTGACTTGGCTTGTGCCGCAGCCTCTTTAGCGGCCTTGGCGACATCCGGCAAGGGAGTGACGGGAGCCGGGGCCGCCTTGGCCGGGGGCGGGGTGGCCGGCGGGGCAGGTTGAGCCTTCTTGGCCGGGGCCTTCTTCGCCGGAGCCTTCTTGGCGGCCTTGGCGGGAGCCTTCTTCGCCGCTGCTTTCTTGGCCGGGGTCTTCTTCGCGGGGGCCTTCTTGCCCGGCGGAGGACCGGGTTTGGGAGCCGGGGTCGGAGGGGCCGGAATGGGCGGAGCAGGATCCGCGCCGGCCGCTGATGCGTCGACCGCAGCCGGCTCGGCTGCGGTGGCGGGTTTCTCGGCGGGTTGATCCTGCTGCTCTGCCATCTGGCTGCTCCTTTGCAGTTTCTGGTGCTCCGCGCCATCGCGGAGGGTGGGGCCGGCAGTGTTTCCCATCATGCCAGGCGCCGCAGCGGTCAACCCGTGACGGCCAGAGCCGCGGCAAGCGTGACCGCAACAGCCATCATGCCCAATTCCATCAACGAGCGGTTCTGCGACAACGCCGCACTACTGCGGTGAGCCCGCGCCGCCGGCAGCCAATGAGACCGGTTTCGCCAGGCCAGAGCCAGCAGAGCCACCGTCACGACCAGTTTGGCGGTCAAAATCCGGCCATAACCGGTGGCCCACAACTCGGCGGGCGAGTTCAACTTGATCGCCGCCCCGACCACACCGGCGACCAGCAGCACACCCACGCACGACAGCGACAACTGCGAGAACCGGGGCAGCACCCTGGCCCACTGGCCGCGGTGCGTCACGGTCAGCACCAGCGCCGCCAGCACCCCGCACCACACCGCGGCGGCCAGGGCATGCAGCGCCACGGCCATCCCACCGATCGGACTCTCCGAGAGATGTCCGGCCAGAGTCCTGGCGGCCATGCCGACCGCCGCGACCCCGACCGTCATGGCCGTGGTGGTGGCACCGCGCGGGACGAGGATCGCCACCACGCCGACGATCAGCGCCGCCGCGACGCCGACCAGCCCCGAACGGCCGACTGTGGTGTGCAGACCGAAGTCGGTCAAGGTGTGCACGCGGATCTGCCAGAACCCGACACCCGCGGTCTGCGCGGCCTCCACGGTCAGCCGCACGATCTCGGCCAGTAGCCAGAGTGCCGCAGCCAACGCGAGTGGCGTGGCCGCCCTCCGGCTCAACTCGGCGCGGTAGCGGTCGGACTCGAGCAGCGGCACCGCCGCCAGGCCGAGAGCGACGATGGCGGCGCCGTCAGCCAGCGCCCGGATCAACGCACCGATCACCGCTGACGTCGGACCGCCCACCAGGCTCCGCCGCCGATGAGCACGACGGCGACCAAAACGAACGGCCACACCACGATGCCGCCGTCGGACTGCGCGGGCGACGAGGCGGCGGGCCCCGGAGTGCCCGCACCGGCGACGGTCAGGTCGAACGACCAGGAACCCGAGACCACGTGCCCGTCGGCCGAGGTCACCCGGTAGTTCACCGTGTACGTACCGGCCGGGCCGAGTGGGCGGACCCCGACGCTGAGCACCGCACCGGCGACCTTCGGGTCACCCTCGGACCACAGGTTGTTGTCCGGACCGACGACCGTCATGTTGGCGAAGGCCGGCTGCAGCGCCTCGTTGAACGTGGCGCTCACCCGTGGCGGTGCGGCGCTGAGCGCCGAATGCTCTGCCGGGTCCGCCGCGACCCGGGCCGCGTGCGCCGACGCGGCCGGCGCCCCGACCAATGCAGAGGCGGCCAGGATGAGCCCGGTCAGGGCCGTGGCCAGCAGCCGGCTCATGACCGGCGCCGGTTCAGCAGACTTGCGACCACCGCGGCGGCCGCGACGATCAGCGCTCCGCCTGCCAGCCAGCGGGCCGAATTGTCGACGGTGCCTGCGGGTTGTGCGGCAGCAGGCGCGGGCTGACCGGCCGCCGGGGCCGTCTCGGTGCCGTGTTCGGCAGTTCCTGCTGCAGGCGGGGTTCCGGTCAGCGTCAGTTGCGGAGCCGGGTGCTCGGGCTCGCTGCCGTCGGGCAGCGGGGCCTGATCCCACCGGACCACCGAGCCGTCCGAATAGGTCTGGGTGACGGGGAAGCTCGCCGTCGGCGCATCGGGCAGTTTGACCGACACCCGGAACAGCGCGAACTGCTCGGGTGAGATGCCCACTCCGGGTGCCGCGGTCCAGGTGACCGTCCGGACCGTTCCCGCGGAGGTGTCACGGTCGAGCTTTGTGGTCCAACCCGGCATCACCTCGGTGCGCGCCGAGGCCACGTTGGGCAGGTCAACCTTCAATTGTGTTGTCAGCGCGCCGGAATCGGACTCGCCGGGAACTCGGAAGGTGAGTACCGAGGTGGATCCCGGTGTCGGATCGTCGGCGTCGACGTGGACATGCGCCCACGCCGGTGCGGCGGTGAGCAGACCGGCGACGGCTACCGCCGCGGTCGTGAGCAGGGCGCGCGAGGACGCCCCGGTGAGGGGTTGCATTCGTGGTGTCTTTCTGGAGTTGGTCGGGTCGGACGGTCAGGCGCAGGCGCCGACCGGCGGGCCCCGATGCGACACCGAAGCGGCCAGGAAGAGAGCCGAGTGCAACGGCTGATCCGTGCCACGCGCCAAGACACCGACCGTCGTAACCGGCACCGGCCGCCCTTGGGGCGCCATCGTGCGCACCGCCCGCGATACCGCTGCCGACAGCCGGGCACCGCAGGCGATCAGGCCTGCGCCGAGCGATACCGCGGCCAGGTGCGCGCCGAACATCACCAAGCCGGGCCGGGTGCCGTGCGAGTGACCCGCCGTCGCCAACAACGCGTGGGCCAGCAGCTGGCCGGTACCGAGCAGGCCCCACAACACCGCGGTGCGGTTCGCGCCGCGCACGGTCGCGGCCACCGTGCCGAGGGTGGCCGCCAGCACGACGAGCTGGGCGGCCACCGCGCCTCCGGGCAGACCACCGCCGCCGACGCCGTGCGCCGCGACGGCCAGTGCGGCCGTGAGGGAGCCGACGGCCGTACCGCGCAGCGGGGCTGCGTAGTCGATACGGGCGCCGGTCATGGAATTGGGCTCAGACCAGTCCCAGCCGAGCCATCAGATCGGCATCGATGCCGTCGAGTTGGGCGGCGATCGCCGCGTGGGCGCCGCGGCGCCGTGCGGTCGGCATGTTCTCGGCGGCGGTCACCGCCGCGGCCAGGTCGGTGAGCCGTTCGTTGATCGCCGTTGCGAACTGTTTGGTCTCGGCATCCTTGGGCTTCTTCTCGGCCACCTGCCGCAGCGTCTGCTCGGCCCCGGAGATCCGTGCGGACAACTCGGCGCCGTGTCCCGAGAACTGACCGAGCTGGGCCAGCGGGACACCGAGGCGATCGGCACGACGTTCGTCCAGAGCGCCCCGGGCGGCCGTGGCGGCACGGTAGATCAAGGGCACGAGGACCGGCGCCAGCAAACGTGTGACGGTGAGCAGACGACGAATCCTGGCAGGGGCGAGCAGACGTCCTTCACGGGCCGCCTTCAACTCGGTCTCGGCCACTTTGAGGGCGTTGCGGTCGCTGTCCCGCTGCGTCTTGACCTGAGCTTTGAGGGCCCGCTGTGCAGATTTCTGATCGGACTTGATGCGACGAGTCTCGTTCTTTGCGGTGAGCCGGGCTTCCAGCTTGGCCTTGGCCTTGATGGCGCGGGCTTCGGCGCGGCGGGTGGCGCGGCTTTTTCGTCGCGTGAACAGGCCCATTCCGGTTGCCTCCCGGTCAATTCGTCGTGTGTTTGTGGTCACCGCAGAAGTGCTGCAGACCCACAGTATCGTCCGGTGGATTTGCTCCGCCGCGGCTCCCCGCGATCAAGGCGGTAAATCGCCTCAGCTAGCAAATTCGGACTGCTTGTTTGTGCGAGAATTGAATTCGTCAACGAAAGCTTGCAGGCGGTGCGCGAAAGGGTGGTGACAACGTGCGTTCGCGGTTGCGCGTCGCCGCCTCGACCGGTCTGGTGCTTATAGGCCTGATCATTGCCGGTGTCGGGGGCGCATTGGCGTTTGCCGATCCGGATCGAGGCCGGCCCGACAGCGGTCAGGGCTCGTCGAATACTGCCGGCAACGGGCAGGACGGGCACGGGGGCAAGGACCACGAGCCGGGCCAGAATCAGGGCGGCGATTCCCAGGGCGAAGACGGGGATGGCAGCGGCTCGCCGGGCACCCGTACGACCCACAAGCCCACCAAGACGAGCGGCAAGCCGACCAAGACGACGGGCAAACCGACCCAGACCGACGAACCCAGCGGGCCGTCGCAACCGTCCGGTACCCGGACGCCTCCGCAAACTGGAACCGACACCAACACCCCGACCAAGACCGACACGGCGACCCCGACGAAGAGCGACACGGCGACCCCGACGAAGAGCGACACGGCGACCCCGACCAAGACCGACACTGCGACTCCCAGCACGAAGCCGTCGGAGTCGGAGACACCCACGACATCTGCCAGCGAGACAGTGTCGACCACGCCCTCGACGACGGCTGTCACGACGACCGCGACCACCACGCGCACGACCGAGACGACCGCGACCACCACGAAGACGACCGAGTCGTCGACGACCGAGACCACCAAGTCGACCTCCGAGACCACCGAGACGACCAAGTCGACGTCGGAGACCACCTCCGCGACATCGGAGACCACCCAGACCACCACAACTCTGATCGGCGGCGCTGCCGGCGGTGGAGGCGGTGGCGGCGTCCCCGCGCCGTTCAACTTCCCGCGCCCGCCGGTGATGCAATTGCCGGCACCGCCGGCACCGGCGGCCGATGTGGCTGTGCCACCCCCGCCCGGCCTGGCCGCGGCGGCCGGGGTGCCGCCGATCGCCGTTCCGGTCGTCGTGCTGCCCGTCATCGTGCCGCCGCTCGCGGCGCCGTTGGGTGGTCCGGGCTCGGACCACGGACCGAGGTCGGGACCTGAGATGCAACCCTCGACCAAGATGCGGACCGAGACGAGGCCTCCCGCCGCCGTCGGATTGAACGCGGGCCTCCCGCCGGCGTCCTACCGGGCCGGCTACGCGGACTACCTGCGTACGGCGAACACGATGGAGATCGCGGCGATGGCGCTGCCCGGGGTAACCGGGATGATGGCTCTGACCGGCCTGGGCGGGCTCGTGGGCTACCGGCAGGCCAAAGCCGGCCGTACCGTCAGAATCGACGCCAGTCGGTTCATGCGTTAGGAACGACCTGGGAGAATCCAGGTAAGGGGACTTGTCCGGGCGTGCTACGAAAGGGTGGAAAGGGGGATCATGTCCGCCAGTCGAAGCGTTACGCGCGCTGTCAACGAGGTTCTCGATCTGGCCCCGCGACAGGGCGAAGTCACATTGACCCGCCTGGTCGACGCGGTGAGCGCAGACCGCGGTAGGCCGATCGAGCTGACCATGGCAGAACTTCCGCCCGGGGTCTGCGGGCAGTGGCGGCAATACACCGACCGCGATGTGTTCCTCATCCAGCAGGGCCTGCCGGCCTGGGACCGCACCCTGGCTCACGAGCTCGGCCACCTGGTGCTGGGCCACGAGGGCATCTCGATCGTCGATGCGGCCGCTGCCACCGCTGAGGTGGCCACCTCGGATCTGATCAGCTACATGCTCAACCAACGGACCGGCTGCATGGGGCCCAACGGCGAGGACATCGAGCAGGAGGCCGAGGACTTCGCCGCGCTGCTGCTGTACCGGCTCGGCCGGCTGCCCTCCGACCGGTCATCGATTGTGCAGGTTCGCCTCGGAGAGGCGTTTGGTTGATCGTCTGGGTGATTGCCGGCCTACTCGGCCTGGCGACCGGCCTGCGCATCGGTTGGGCACTGGTCAACAAACAATCCCTGGTGAGCTCGGCGATGATCCTGTCGTTGGGCAGCCTTGGCGTCGTCGCAGCACTGAACTGGCAGCCGCTCGCCCTGCTGATCGACACGGTGGTGCACTGGCCCAACATCGCGGTCGGACTGAGCCAGGTTGCGCTGATCGCCTGCGCAGCCGGTAGTTGCGTGATGATCACGACGGCGTCATCGAGCCATTCGGCGACTCTCACCCGACGCATCGCACTGGTCCAGTACGGCATTGCCGGACTCGTGACAGTCATCAGCCTGGTGATCTTCTTCCGCGCCGGTCGACAGCCGGAGATGTCGCCGTCGGAGTACCTCAAGCGGGATCTCGTCTCGAACGGCACCTCATGGCTGCTGCCGTTGCTCTACGTGTTCCTCGCCCTCACCCTGGTGGCGTGGGCGGGCCTGCGCTACTCGAACCGCAGCCGGCGTGGGCGGGCGCTGTTCCTGTTCACGGTCGGGATGGTGCTGATCGTGGCTACCAGCGGCTTCGTCCTGCTCCGCGCCGCGGGGCGCACCGAGCCTGTCGGTGTCGGCGCCGCGGCGACCATGCTCGGGTGCGCGATGGTGATCGTCGCCGCCGGATCGCTGTTGCCCAGCGTCGAAGACTGGTTCGGTGCACAACACGAACTGCGGACCATCAAACCGCTGCTGAATGAGTTGGCCCGGCGTCAGCCCGACGTGGGTATCGGCGTGCGTCCGCGCGGACCGCTGGTGTTCCGCGTCGCCGAACGGATGTCGCTGATCTCCGACGCGCTGTACCTGGAAGCGACCGCGGCCGACGCGCGTCAGCACGAGACCGCCGGGCCCCGCGGATCAGCCGGATCAAGTGACGCAACACAATTCGGCGATACCGAGCGACCTCAAGTGTCACCCCGGGATCAGGCGCGGGCCATCGCCCAGTGGATCTACGACACTCGCGAGGGGGATGAAGATTCAGCGTTTCCGGGGCTGGCCTGGCTCAGCCAGCCGGAATCGTTTTCGGACCGGGAATGGATTCTGGCGATTGCCGAGCAGTACCGGAAATTGGACCGCGGGGCTGCGCGCAGCTGAAACCCGCGCGAGTGGAAACCACCTAAATGGTCCCACTGACGTGGGTTTCAGCGCGCGAGGATGCCGGCAGAACTCGACGAATCAGTCGTCGAGGTGTTCCCGGCGGCGCAGCTCATCGACCTTCTGGACCAGATCCTGTTGGGCTTCGGTGGACAGCCCGACGGTGCGGGCAGCGATCCGGCGGATCCCTTCGTCACGCATGCTGGCCAGCCAGGTCAGCTCCTTGTCGAGCTTCTCGTAGTACTCGTCGTCGGTGAAGTAAGCCGGCTTGATACGGAAGAAGTTGGCAAGTGCGGCCATAGTTGCCGCCGACGGGTTCGTCCGGTTGCCCGAACGGAGCTGCGACAGATACGGAGCCGACATGGTGACGCCCTCGGACTTCAGTGCGGCGATCACCTCGGCAGACGTGTGGGGTCCGCGCCCGGGTGGATAAACCGTATCGAACAGGCGGTTTAGGCGGGCGGCGAACGTCTTGCTCATCGATTTGACCTCCACATGCTTCACGAGCGGTACGAATAGGCGGCGTATTTGCTGACTATGGTAGCGAGTGTTGTGACGACAACCAAGTGCAAACGCCACAAAAGTTAACCTGGCTTTGCGTTTTGACTGTCCGCGCCACGGATAACGAGTCCTTCGCCATGGAGGCGGGGCGGGATTGCGCCGTCTGGCAATGCAAAAGGTGACGGTTGCGTTGTATTGGGCGCGGTGAGCTGCGCTCACAGGCGCGCTCGATCATGATCAACTTCTGGGCCGGCAACCGTCGCAGCGCCGTGACTAGGGGAAACAGATATTTGCTGTAGCGTGGGCCCCAGGTCGCGTCAGATTGCGCGCAACGCCGTTGTCGAACGACGTGGAACACGTTACAGGTTGGGCGATGGAATGCGCATCAGCCCCCTTGCGTGCGATAGCCAGACGGCCCCGGGGGGATTCCGGCGTCGATTCCAGGCAGGGTTGCGATGTGGAAACAGGCGGCGGTTTGCGTCGTCAAGGGACAATCGATGGCACAAATGCGGCCGCCGGCACGGTTGCGGCGGCTCGCCTCGGCTATCTGGGGGTCGCGATGGGTAGCCGAGTACGGCGACCCTGCTGCTGACGCCGGCGCTGACGCCTGCGGCTGCGGACATGGCGACCTTTCGACACACCGCCGGTCTGTGCCGCTTGCGCGGCGCACTTACATACGGTCGAAGGTCTCACTCACCGCATCACCATTTGTCGGCCGGGCCTGACGCCTGCGTGTCGACGCGACGATTGCGGGCTGCTGCCCTTCGCTGATCTTGAGGACCCTAGCTGTTGTCGGCCGAACCCGCTACGTTTCCTGTCGTTTTCGGGTAGCCAGATTCTCCTGATTAGAGAGGATGTCCCCCCACTGGTGGCGTCACGCGGCCAGGAGCATCGCCAGGATTGCGGTGTCGGGGTGGCTGATCGGATCGACTCCGACCCGGCTGACCACCGATGTCACCGTGCCATCTGACTCGGCTTCCACCCAGGCGGCTCTGTGTTCCAGCCCGAGATACGGAAGTCCTGGTAGGAGTACGCATCCCGACGCCGCACCGGTGCATTCCGGAAGCGACGGCGTTGTCTCCGAAGGAGGATGCAGCATCAGCAGTGCCGGCGGCTGATGCTCGGCGAAATACCCGGGCGGAACCGCGGATTCGCCGACCACCGGGCCTTCGGCGATGACCAGGCCGACGGTGCCCGGGCGGGGCTGCTCGGGCAACTCTTCGCGGACTCCGAAAATCGTTGTGGTGGAGAGCAATCCGGGCAGTGATGCGATCCGGACCGTGACCATGAGAAGCTGCGCCCACTCTTTGGTGGAGTCAGGCCATCGGCCCGAGACCACGAAACCTTTGAGAGCACCGCCGGAATGAAAGGGGGCGATCTCGATCGCCCTGCCGGACCCCGTCGTATCCATATCGCCTCCGGGACATCGGTGTTGGGCCACCGGTTCACCGGTGCTCCGACACGTCTGTGGGTCGATGAGACCAGAATGCGGCAGCAGTCGCAGCTGTGCAAGACGACACGGGGCCCGGACCGGTAACGAGTCGGCCAAGAACGAGCCGGCCCGGAAACGAGGGCGGGGCGTCACGCTGTCGCGCGACGCCCCTTGGTGAGAGATCAGAAAACTGATCCAGCCCTCGATCGGACCGAATCGGAACTAGCCGAAGATCAGGCCGTTGGTCTTGGAGGTGGCTGCCGCGTAGCGGTTCTGCACGTCCTCCCAGTTCACGACATTCCAGAACGCCTTCACGTAGTCGGCCTTGACGTTCTTGTACTGCAGGTAGAAGGCGTGCTCCCACATGTCGACCTGCAGCAGCGGGATGATGCCGAGCGGCACGTTGGCCTGCTGGTCGTAGAGCTGGAAGGTCAGCAGCCGGTCGCCGAGGCTGTCATAGCCGAGCACGGCCCAGCCCGAACCCTGCAGCCCGTTGGCGGCCGCGGTGAACTGCGCCTGGAACTTGTCGAACGAGCCGAACTGGTCGTCGATCGCCGCGGCGAGATCGCCGGTCGGCTTGTCGCCACCGTTGGGGGACAGGTTCTTCCACCAGATCGAGTGGTTCACGTGGCCGCCGAGGTGGAAGGCCAGGTTCTTCTCGTTGAGGAAGATCGCCGCGTGGTCACCGTTGGCCCGCGCCTCGTCGAGCTTGCCGACGGCGTCGTTGACGCCCTTCACATAGGCCGCGTGGTGCTTGCTGTGGTGGAGCTCGTTGATCTGCCCGGAGATGTGGGGCTCCAGCGCTCCGTAGTCGTAATCCAGGTCCGGCAAAGTGTATTCAGCCACGAGATTCCTTCCTCATTTTCGATCGATGGAGCCAGGCGTCCTCAACGATCCTGACGTTCGACACTCAAGATCGTTGCCAACATTGCTCCATCGCAGGGCGCACCGCAAGGACGCGCATGCCGTCCTCACGTATACCCGATGGGGCGACGGTCAGAGCAAGACCATCACGGCGAGCACGCCGAGCAACAGCAGCGCGATCACGCTGGCCCGGAGGAAGATCATCAGCTGGTTACGGGTGTGCAGATGACCGGATGAATGCCATTCGGGCTGCGGAAAGGCTGATCCCGATCCCATCGGATGTGACGCCATCAAACACTCCTGACCTGCACGATCAATGTTTGCCCCCCAGTGAGTTCTGTCACAACAGCTGGTGTGACGCTGATCATAGACCCTGTAATGGCCAGGGGAAAATCGGCTACCGCGTAAGTCGATACGGCCCGCTCGGCCACTGGAATCAGGCTGATCCCAACCGATCCGGGCCCCTGTTCGTGACCGCGTTTAGCCGAGTGCTTAATTTCGCTCCGCGCCCGCGGGGGTTGTTGATCGCCGCCGCGGATACCCCAGGTTTATCCACAGTCCTGGACAGCTACCGCACAGTAATCCCCATATCGCAGGCTTTTCCGCTGGTGCCGGGCTGTGGATGAACCTGTGGAAACTGTGGATAGCCTCCCGTTGCTAACGCCGCAGCGAGGCATAAGGGTCGGGTGCGCTCTGGCTCGCAGGCATGCGAGCATTGAGGGCATGGACGATGTGGAAGTCGGGAAGGCAGATATCGCTGCGGTACCCACCACGTTCGAAGGGTCTGTCGTGCTGCTCGACGTCCGTGAGGACGACGAATGGCAACGCGGACACGTCGCGGGCGCGCAGCACATCCCGATGGGCGACGTCCCGACGCGGATCGCCGAGATCGACCCCGATGCCGAGCTGTACGTGGTCTGCCATGCCGGCGGACGCTCCCTGCGCGTGGCGAACTACCTGGCCCGTAACGGCTACACCCCGATCAATGTCGAGGGCGGAATGCTGGCCTGGGCCGGGGCCGGACGTCCGGTCATCACGGATGCCGGCGGCCCCGGCAGCGTCTGACCGCAAGGAACTCCGGGAGATCGTGGCTAGGCTGGTCGGATGATCCAGGTGTGTTCGCAGTGCGGGACGCGCTGGAACGTGCGTGACCGGCAGCGGTCGTGGTGTCCCCGGTGCGGTGGCTCGTTGTTGGCGCCCTCTGCGCCGTCGTCACCTCAGTCCCAGTGGAGGCCCCCTGCCCAGCCTTCCGCATCGTCCGCGCAGGCACCGTCACCGACGGCAAAACGCACGCCACAACTCTCGCCCGGCTATCGCTGGATCGCGCTGCGCCCGGGCGCCCCGCCACGCCAGCGGCGCGGGCGTCGCGCGCTCGGGCCGACACCGCGCTACCGCACGATTCCGAGCTGGGGACTGCACCAGTACTTCGACGTCGACGAGCAGCCGGAGAAACCCGCTGACGAGTCCGGCGTCGGCACGGTCCGCCTCATGCTCGTGGCGGCCATGGTGGTGTTGGGTGTCGCGGCCTTCGCCCACGTGGTTCGGTATGCGCTGCTGCTGATCAACCGCAGTGTGTTGCTGCATCCGCTAATCGCCATCGGCGGGGTGCTGATCGGTCTGCTCGCCAGCGTGGCAGCGATGCTCGTCGTGGTCATCACGGTGGTGGCACTGGTGCGCTGGCTGATCGCGCGTCGGGCCGCCGGGTACGCCGAGCACGGCGAGGAGGATCCGCGCAGCACCACGACACTGTGGGTCTGTTGTCTGCTGCCGGGGGTGAACCTGGTGATGGCGCCGGTGTTCGTGTGGGAACTGGCGGCCCTCGAAGGTCGTCTCTCGCATCTGCGGCGACCGATCGTGGTGTGGTGGATCGTGTGGATCCTCAGCGCGCTGGTCGCGACGTGGTCGATGGCAAGCACCGTGTACGTGACCTTCTTCAACAACACCCCGCAGAACATCGCCGACAACACGGTGGCCACGATCGTCGGGTACCTGCTGGCGCTTGCGGCCTTCCTGCTGACGGCCAAGGTGTTCGCCGGTTTCGAGGGCACCGGTACCGCGGCGGCCGAGCGCAGCGTCCGACGCTGGGTGGTGGTCGAGCCCGAGGGTTCCGAGCCTTCGCAGAATCGTGAGGATTCAGCTGAATCCGCCGTTCCGGTTGAGTCCCAAGGGCAGAACCCGGCAGCATAGTCCGTATGGAAACGGGCGACGGCGGAGCCGCTGGGCAGGCGGCCCCGGGGCCTGGCCATCCGTTCGTGGTGGCACATCGGGGAGCATCCGCCGCCAAGCCCGAGCACACGCTTGCCGCGTACGACCTGGCATTGCGTGAGGGTGCCGACGGCGTGGAATGCGATGTGCGGCTGACCCGCGACGGGCACCTGGTGTGTGTGCACGACCGACGGGTGGACCGGACCTCCACCGGTACGGGCCTGGTCAGTGAGATGACACTCGCCGAGTTACGCAGGCTGGACTACGGGTCCTGGCATGCCGGCGGACGTTCCGGCGATGACACCGACGGAGACGGTGTCATCGAAGGCGCCGTCGGGGAGACCGGGCTCCTGACCCTCGACGATCTCGTATCGCTGGTGCTGGACTGGAACCGGCCGGTCAAGCTGTTCATCGAGACCAAACATCCCGTGCGCTACGGCGCGCTGGTGGAGAACAAGGTGCTGGCCCTGTTGCACCGGTACGGCATCGCCGCGCCCGCCTCGGCCGATCTGTCCCGCGCGGTGGTGATGTCGTTCTCGGCGTCGGCGGTGTGGCGGATCCGCCGGGCCGCCCCGATGCTGCCGACGGTGCTGCTCGGTGAGACGTCGCGATACCTGGGCGGCAGCGCGGCCACGACGGTCGGGGCCACCGCCGTCGGCCCGTCCATCGCGACCCTGCGCGAGCATCCGGAACTGGTCGACCGGGCCGCCGCCCAGGGGCGCGCGCTGTACTGCTGGACCGTGGACCATTACGAGGACGTCCGGTTCTGCCGCGACATCGGGGTGGCGTGGGTGGCCACGAATCATCCCGGCCGCACCAAGAGTTGGCTACAGAACGGCCTGACCGGTGCGGGCCGGGACTGAGGGCTGACAGAAGGCCGGTGGCCTCAGATCAGAGATTGCCGCCGGCAGCCTTCGGGGCAGCCGGATCCGCTCCGGCGCCGCCGGTGAGTTCCCGGGCGACGAAGTCCTCGATGTGGAACAGGTTGGCACCCGCGCGGTCGGCGATGCGCACCAAGGTCGCCATCGACGCGACCTCTTCGATCTGCTCCTTGAGGAACCACTGCATGAACTGCTCGCCGAGGTAGTCACCCTCCTCGCGGGCGACGCTCGCGAGCCGGCTGATCTGCTCGGTGACGGTGCGCTCCTGGCTCAGTGCCAACGCGAGCGCGTCACGCGGCGCGTCGAAGCGGTTGCACACCGCGTCGACACCGGGGATCTCGACGTCGATATCCCGGTCGAGCAGATACTGGACCAGCATCATGGCGTGGTTGCGCTCTTCGACTGCCTGCGCATAGAAGTGCTTGGCGAGCTGCGGAAGGTCGGCGCCGTCGAAATAAACCGCAATTGCGATGTATTGCTGTGACGCGGTGAACTCGCTGCGAATCTGGTCGGAGACAAGCGCGTGGAATTTCGAGTCGAGTTCGCTGGTCGTCGTCATGATCGCGAGGATATAGCAGGTCAGAGCATGTTGTCATCGAAGGTTGACCTCATTGAGGTCAGCTTTACCTTAGTGGTGTGGCGCGCATTACATTTGCTGTGGAGAATTTGCTGATCGCGAATTTAGCGTTGCCTATGCTTACGGTTGGGGCTTTTCGATGACATCAGCGGGGACGGCCGAATCGTTGGCCAGTGCGGTGAACAGTCGGCCGGCCGCGTCACTGTCCCACACCACCACCGCGCCCGAATCACTGCCGGTGAACTCACCGATCGGCACGGTCGTGGTGACCATGTCGTCACCGTGCATCGCCCAGGCCAGCCGGGCCAGGTCCCAGACATGTGCGTCCTCGTCGACCGCCACGGAGTTGGTGGCGGCCCGGGCCATCGGCTGCCACCGTAGCGGGTTGAGCAGTACCTCCGGGCTGGTGGTCCGGTGTAGCAGGGCAGACATGAAGGCCCTCTGGTGGATCATGCGATCCAGGTCGGCTCGCGGCGTGGCGCGGGTGCGGACGTAGCCGAGGGCGCTGCGGCCGTCGAGTTCCTGGCAGCCCGCCGGTAGGTCGATCCCGGCCAGCGGGTCGCTGATCGGTTCGGCCGGGCACATCGTCACCCCGCCGACGGCATCGACGAGTCCGGCGAAACCGTCGAACCCGATCTCGGCGTAGTGGTCGAGGTGCAGGCCGGTCGCCAGTTCGACGGTCTGCGCCAGCAGCTGCGCCCCGCCCAGGGCGAACGCCGCGTTGACCTTGTCCTCGCCGTAGCCGGGAATCGGCAGGTAGGAGTCCCGGGGGATCGACACCATGGTGGTCGGGGTACCCGAGCCGATCCCGGGGATGTGCACCAACAGGATGGTGTCGGTGCGGCCGTTGCCGATGTCGCCGCCGGTGGCCAGCTCGGCCTGCTGTTCGGGGGTCAGGTTCTGGCGACTGTCCGATCCGACCAGCAGCCAGGTGGTGCCCTGGGCTGCGGCGGGGCGTTCGGGGTAGTCGGCGAGAGCCGGGATGCGGTGCAGCGACGAGTTGATCCAGAAGCCGCCGCCGACCACCGCCAGCACAACCGCCAGTACGAAGATCAGGGGCACCGCCACAACCAGCCGGCCCCAATGCCGCCTGCGCCTGGGCTTGCGTGAAGGCGTGGGTGCGGGCGGCCGGGCGGCGGAGGGTCGTGGCGCGCCGGGCTGAGGTCGCCGCGGCGGGGGTGGTGGGGGTGGTGGGGGAGCCGATCGAGGCGGGGGTTGCCTGGTGGGTTGTCTGGGTGGCTGCTGCCTCGGGGGTTGCCGCGACGGCGGCGGTGGCGTGCGCGGCGGTGTGGGTGGATTCGGCGGCCAGGCCGGGCGGTGGTTCGGGTCGCGCCGGATCACCTGGGACGGCTCGGCGTCACGACGGCGTGGTCCCGGACGCCGCGAGCGCGGGTCGGGAGGTCCCCCTGAAGCGGTGAAGTCGGCCACAGCAGAAATGTACGTGCCGGATGCGCTATCGCAGCCAGCCCAGACGATCCGCCACCAGCGCGTAGCCGACGAATGCCACCGCATCGATCAGGGTGTGGGCGATGATCAGCGGCCAGAGGCGCCCGGTGCGCTGCCACGCGTAGCCGAACACCAGGCCCATCACCACATTGCCCAGACCGGCGCTGTAGCCCTGGTACAGGTGATACGCGCCGCGGAGCAGGCTGGAGATGATCAGCGCCCGCCCCGGGCTCACGTCGAGCTGACGCAACCGGGTCAGCAGGAACCCCACGACGATGATCTCTTCGGCCCAGCCGTTGGCGAACGCCACACCGAGCAGCATCGGGATGCGCCACCACGTGTCGTACAGCTCGGCGGGCTCGACGTCGGCGCTCAGCCCCAACACCCGGGCCAGCACGTAGAACCCGAGCCCCGGCAAGCCGATGAGCAGGGCCAGGCCGAGGCCTCCCAGCCCGTCGGCACGCCATTGTGGGCGCGACAATCCGATCGCCGACGGTCCGAAGCCGCTGCGCCACAGCAGGTACAGGGCCAGTGCGCCCCAGGCCAGAAGCTGCAGTACCACGGCCAGGTGCAGGCCGAGGTCGATCAGGTCGAACGGGGAGCGCTTCGGGTTGAGCGCGACCGTCTGCCCGGACAGGCCGAGCAGTATCGCTTCGACCAGGCGCAGGCCCGCGGTGTACGCGCTGAGCCCGAAGGTCACCGCCAGTACGACGGCGATCTCGATTTTGAGCGTGCGGCGCTGCGGCTCGAGCTGCTCGTCGGGCCCGGTCGCCGAAGTCGTCACCGGAGCTACGGTAGCGGCGCCCGGGCCACGGGGCGGATCGCGCGGGTCAGATCCGGCGCGCGCGCAGGCCGTTGAGGAACGGGCAGCCCATCAGTACCCGGATGGCCTGGCTCAGCCCGGTCACGTCGTCGACCGGCTTCGGGAACGGCAGCCGCACGTCGTGGTCCCCGTGTTCGTTCTCCACCCGCAGTTGCACGCCGTAGCGGTCGAGGCCCAGCGGGCGGACCCGGCCCTGGCGCAGGGTCATCGGCAGCCGGGTGGCCAGGCGCTCCACGACGTCGCGGTGAGAGGACTCCATGTGTTGCAGCCAGCCGGATTCCATCGCGCAGAACGGATCGGGGCGAGCCTGCAGCAGGGCCCCGAGGCCGACCGACTCGGCGCCGGTGGAGTCGGCCACCACCACGGACTCGATCTCCAGGCGCATCAGCGTGTAGTTGTCGTCATCCTGTTCGGCGCCCGACCGGGCCCTGGAGTTCACCTGCAGCAGGGCCGGATTCGGGTTCTCCGCGGCGACCAGATCGAGCAGAACGGCGACCTCCGCCGACGGCACATGGTGCAGGCGGCCGCGGATCCACACCAGGGAACGCACCGGTTCGCGCAGCGGCAGCGGGGCGTAGTCGGTCATCTCCAGCACGGCCTGGACCCCGGCCGAGCCGGCTGACATCGCCACGCCCGCCAGCGGGCCGGTTTCGGGGACCGTGATCGCGAAGGACCCGTCGTCGAGCAGGTGGTGAACGGGTGAGGCGACCGGTTCGATGCCCTCGACCGCGAGCATGGCGCCGCCGCCTCGTGCGCATGCACTGCGGATCCGCTCGGCTGTCGTCGGTGTCGCTATGGCCATCTCGCCGCCTTCGAAACTAGGTGAGGTGATTAAGTGAGGTAAGCCTAACTTAACTGGACGCTACGGTGCGGGCAAGGGCTCCGGTGAAACACCGGCGGGGCCGTCATCAACCGATCGCACCCGCGCCGACCCGATAGGGTTGGGATGTGCCGCGCATCGCCTACCTCGGGCCGGAGGGAACCTTTACCGAAGTGGCGTTATTGCAGATGGTGGCCCACGAGATGGTGCCCGGTCTGCAGGCGGCCGCCGGTGACGGAAAAGCCGGCTTCACCCCCGTGCTGACCGACAGCACCCCGGGCGCGCTGGCCGCGGTCCGGGACGGCCGCGCCGACTACGCCTGTGTTCCGATCGAGAATTCGATCGAAGGGTCGGTGCTGCCGACGCTGGACAGCCTGGCGGTGGGGGAACCGCTCCAGATCTACGCCGAACTGACCCTCGACGTGGCCTTCACCATCGTGACCCGCCCCGGGCACAGCGGGCCGGTGCAGACCGTGGCCGCCTTCCCGGTGGCGCTCGCCCAAGTGCGGCGGTGGCTGGCCGCCAACCTGCCCGACGCCGAAATCGTGCCGGCAACCTCCAACGCCGCGGCCGCCCACCAGGTCGCCGAGGGCAACGCCGACGCCGGGGTGAGCACCCGACTGGCCGCTGAGCGCTGCGGGCTGGACATCCTGGCCGCCGACGTCGTCGACGAGGCCAACGCTCGAACCCGCTTCGTCCTGGTCGGTGCGCCCGGCGTACCGCCGTCGGCCACCGGTGCCGACCGCACCTCGGTGGTGCTGCGCCTGGACAACGTCCCAGGCGCGCTGGTCACCGCGATGACCGAATTCTCGATCCGCGACATCGACCTCACCCGGATCGAAAGCCGGCCCACCAGAACCGAGCTGGGCACGTACATGTTCTTCCTCGACTGTGTCGGACACATCGATGACGATTCGGTGGCCGAGGCACTCAAAGCGCTGCACCGACGTTGTACCAATGTGCGATATCTGGGTTCCTGGCCGACCGGAGCGAGCGCGGGTGCGCCCCCGCCGCGTCTGGACGAGGCCACACGGTGGTTGACGGGTTTACGTGACGGGACGGGCGGCTCATGAGCGGACGGCTGATACTCGTCCGGCACGGGCAGTCCCACGGCAACGTCGCGCGGCGTCTGGACACCCGGCCGCCCGGTGCCGAGCTGACCGACCTCGGGCACGACCAGGCCCGGCGGTTCGCCGGAACGCTCAGTGCGCGTCCGTCGATCCTGGCCCACTCGGTGGCTCGGCGCGCAGCGCAGACGGCGGCCGGTATCGGCACCGAAACCGGTCTCGTCCCATTCGAATTCGAAGGGGTCCACGAAGTTCAGGTCGGTGAGCTGGAGGACCGCAGCGACGACGACGCCGTCGCCGAGTTCAACCGGATCTACGAACGCTGGCATCGGGGCGAACTGGACGTGCCGATGCCGGGCGGCGAGAGCGCCGAGGCGGTACTGGCCCGGTACGTGCCGGTGCTCACCGAACTGCGGCTGCGCTACCTCGACGACCACGACTTCCACAGCGACATCGTGCTGGTGAGTCACGGCGCGGCGATCCGGTTGGTGGCCGCCGTGCTGGCCGGCGTCGACAGCGGCTTCGCCCTCGACCATCATCTGGCCAACACCGAATCGATCGTGCTGGCACCGATCACCGACGGGCGCTGGAGTTGTGTGCAGTGGGCGGCGGTGACACCGCCGTTCTACCCGGAGCTCGACGCCACACCGGTCAGCGACGCGGTGACGTCCGAGGCCGACCCGATGGGCTAGGCGTACCGCCGGCTCGCAAGTGCGCTCTCATCGGCACACGTGCAGCCCACCGCCGCACAGTCGAGGCTGAACGTATGTGCTGCTTCCGGGGTGGTGCAGGTGTCGTCGGTGCATTCCGCGCGGTACCGGACGTGGTGGATCACGGTGCCGTGGCAATGCTCCAGACCGGCTGCGCACTCCCGGCACTGGATGGTCATAGCCCGTTGATAGCACCGCGGGCCGACAAAACGCGGTTGCCGCGCCTAGCCGCTTAGCCCCAACCCAGTTCGTGGAGCCGATCGTCGTCAATCCCGAAATGGTGCGCGATCTCGTGGATCACCGTGATCGCCACCTCGTCGACCACGTCGGCCTCGCTGTCACAGAAATCCAGCAGGGCTTCGCGGTAGATGGTGATGGTGTCCGGCAAAGATCCGGCGTACCAGGAATCCCGCTCGGTCAGCGCGACTCCCCGGTACAGGCCCAGGATCTCGGGCTCCTCGGGATCGCGATCTTCGACCAGGATCACGACGTTGTCGATCGCGGCGGCCAACCGCGGCGGGATCAGGTCGAGTGCGTCGGACACCAACTCGTCGAACCGCTGCGAGCTCATCCGCACCGGCACGGGTTACGGCCCCGGCGGTACGGGCGCCGGCTCACCCGGCGGCGGCCCGGCGGGCGGGGCCGCACCCTCGGGCGCGGGTGCCGGAGCCTGCTCGGGCGCGGGGGCCGCGGCCTGCTCGGGCGGCGGCGGGTTGAACGTGTTGGCCTGCGTGGGGGCGGGCGCCGCAGTGGTCGCGGATTGCGGCAGGTGCTGGCCGCTCGACGACGAGCCCGATGACCCCGAGGACCCGGACGAACCCGACCCGGACGAACCCGATGAGCCCGATCCTGACGATCCGGACGAGGACGACCCGGACGAAGACGACGACCCGGACGAACTCGACGACGACGGCTCGTCGACATCCGGCATCGGGATGGGCTCCATGTTGAGCCGCTCCTCCGGGATGTCGGGCGGCGCGACCGGGGGCTGCCCGTTGATCATCAGCGGGCCCTTGGCGCTGTTGATCAACGTCGACCACCCGCCGTTGCCCAGCGTGGCGCCGATGCTGCACGACACCTGGTGGCTGCCGGCCGACCAGCTGGGCAGCGAGATCGTGCTGTAGCTCAGGGCCAGCGTGGTGGTGCGCAACTGGACCGGGGCCAGGTAGGCATCGGTCTGCGCGGTGCACGTGTCCTTGATGAAGTTGTCCTGATCGCCTTCCGAAGGCAGCCCGCCGGGGAACTTCTCCCCGAGGTTGACCGCGCCGGTGACCTCCATGGCGTGCGGCGCCGCGCAATCGACCGGGACGTCGGTGGGCTGGTTGGTGGCGGCGTCGATGCCGAGGCAGGTGCCTGCGGCCCACACCTTCGACTGGTCGACGTCGGACACGTTGCCCGCGGACTCCAACTGGCTGTCGCCAGGACCGAGCAACTGCAGGCCGCACAGCATGCGCCGCTCGCCGGACTGCTTCCAGGCCTTCTCGCCCGACCACAGCAGGCCGATCGTGTACTTGCCGTTGGGGTCGTATTTCGGACCGAGGTAGCCGCGCACCGACGGGGTGCACTGCTCCTGGCTGATCTGCTTGATCCGGTCCACCGTCGGTGGCGGGGAGCCGGGCCCGTACTCGCTGCCGGGGAACGTGCGCATGTCGACGGACTGGGCGACCTCGAAGCGATGGTTGTCCTTGCAGTCGACGATGCGTGCGGCGTCGGGGTTGCGGCCGGGCCAGTTCAGGCAGTCGCCACGCTTGACGTGATTGAACGTGTCGTTGCCGCGGGGGCCCAGGGCGATCGCCCCCGGTCCGGAGTTGGACCCCTCACTCCGGGGCAACGCGGTGATCAGGCCGGCGATGAGCAGTGCGCCGAGCGCCGTCAACAGCAGCGCACGTCGCGTCGACGCGGCTGCCAGGCTCTGCCACCAGTGGTCCCTTGCGGGATGTTCTTCCGGCAGAGGTTCGGCGAGCAGGACCCCGCTCTCGGGCTGCTCGGGGTGCTCGGGTGCTTCCAACATTGCCCTCCATTGTGACAGGCGTGTCAGGCCCTGTGACAACTGATGCGGTTGTAATGTTGCGAGGTTGTGGCCGGCGGCCGCCGCCCTCGGGTGGGGTCACGTCATCGACCACCTCAGATGTACGTCGCCGCACTTCAAAAAGTAGGGTTGCGCCCGTGATCGACCTCAAGCTGCTGCGCGACAATCCCGACACCGTCCGTGCGTCGCAACGGGCCCGCGGAGAGGACCCGGCGCGCGTCGACGCGCTGCTGCAGGCCGATACGGCGCGGCGGGCCGCGATCTCGACGGCCGACAACCTGCGCGCCGACCAGAAGGCCGCCAGCAAGCTGGTGGGCAAGGCGACACCCGAGGAGCGTCCGGCCCTGCTGCAGCAGGCGAAGGACCTGGCCGAGCAGGTCAAGGCCGCCGAAGCCGCTCAGGCCGAGGCCGAGACTGCCTTCACCGCAGCCCATATGGCGATCGGCAACGTGATCATCGACGGGGTGCCGGCCGGCGGCGAGGACGACTTCGTGGTGCTCGACACCGTCGGCGAGCCGCGGGCGATCGAGAACCCCAAGGACCATCTGGAGCTGGGCGAGTCGCTCGGGCTGATCGACATGGAACGCGGCGCGAAGGTGTCGGGTTCGCGGTTCTACTTCCTCACCGGGCACGGTGCGCTGCTGCAACTGGGCCTGCTGCAGCTGGCCACCCAGGTGGCCGTGCAGAACGGTTTCACGCTGATGATCCCGCCGGTGCTGGTGCGCCCGGAAGTCATGGCGGGCACCGGATTCCTCGGCACACACGCCGACGAGATCTACCGGTTGGAGGCCGACGACCTGTACCTGGTCGGCACCTCGGAGGTGCCGCTGGCGGGCTATCACTCGGGCGAGATCCTGGACCTGTCGGCGGGCCCGAAGCGATATGCCGGCTGGTCGTCGTGCTTCCGGCGCGAGGCGGGCAGCTACGGCAAGGACACCCGCGGCATCATCCGGGTGCATCAGTTCGACAAGGTCGAGGGCTTCATCTACTGCAAGCCCGAGGACGCCGTGGCCGAGCACCAGAAGCTGCTGGGCTGGCAGCGGCAGATGCTGGCGGCCATCGAGGTGCCCTACCGGGTGATCGACGTCGCCGCAGGCGATCTCGGCTCTTCGGCGGCGCGCAAGTACGACTGCGAGGCGTGGGTACCCACCCAGCAGACCTACCGGGAGCTCACGTCCACCTCGAACTGCACGACGTTCCAGGCCAGACGGTTGGCCACGCGCTACCGCGACGAGAACGGCAAGCCGCAGACCGCCGCGACCCTCAACGGCACGCTCGCCACCACCCGCTGGCTGGTGGCGATCCTGGAAAACCACCAGCAACCCGACGGCAGCGTGCGCGTCCCCGACGCGCTGGTGCCGTTCGTCGGCACCGCAGTGCTGGAGCCCGGTAAGTAACCACACAGCCCGGGGGGATGACTGTGGAGGACCCGGTACGGGTAAGGGTGCTCGGCCCGGTGCAGGCCTGGATCGGTGAGGATCCGGCGGATCTGGGGGCGCGGCTGCAACGAGCCCTGCTCGCGAGGTTGGTGGCCGCACACGGCCACACGGTGTCCGTCGACCGGCTCATCGACGATCTGTGGGAGGGCGAGCCGCCACCCAAGGCGTTGTCGGCCCTGCAGGTCTACGTCTCGCATCTGCGCCGGGCTCTCGAGCCCGGGCGGCAGCGTCGGGCACCGGCCCGCATCCTGGTCAGCGCCGCACCGGGATACTGCCTGCGACTGCCCGTCGACGCCGTCGACTCCTGGCTGTTCGAGGCCAAAGCCACTGCGGCGTATGAGGAAACGGATCCGCAGAAGCGGGTTCGGCTGCTTGACGAGGCGCTGGCAGGCTGGTCGGGAGATCCGTTCGCGGGGGTCGGCGACGCGCTGTGGGCCGCGCCCGAAGTGGCCCGCCTGACCGAGCTCCGGCTGGCCGTGGTGGAAGCCCAGGCCGCGGCGCAGGTCGAACTCGGCCGGTACGGCACCGCGGTGGCGGCGCTGGAACGGCACGTCCGCGAGCGTCCCGGCCGGGAAGGCGCCGCTGCCGTGCTGGCGACGGCGCTGTATCGGACCGGACGCCAGACCGACGCGCTGGACGTGTTGCGGCGCACCCGCGACCACCTGGTCGACGAGCTCGGTTTGGAGCTGGGCCGGGCATTGCGCGACCTCGAGCGCGACATCCTGCGTCAGGCCGACCACCTGGAGCCGTCCCGACCGCTTCTGCAGCCGGCGGCACCGGAGGTCGCGGCGCCCGATCGGATCGAGGCGGCCGCCTACGGCCGGGCCGAGGAATTCGCCGAGATCGACAACGCCGCGCGTGCCGTCGTCGCCGGTGGCAGCACGGTGCTGTGGATCGCCGGAGAGGCGGGCTCCGGCAAGACCACCCTGGCCGGCGTCGCGACGGGCCGGTTGCGCGCTGCGGGCTGGCGGACCGTGCACGGGCGTTGTCCGGAGGTCCACGGCGCGCCGGCCGGGTGGGCGTGGACCGAGGTGCTGCGCGAACTGATCGAACCAGGACCCCCGGCGGACGACAGCAGGCAGGCGCTGACCCCGCTTCTGCACGACGGCGCCGCGGTCGAGGCGGGCACGTTCTGGTTGGGACAGGCGGTCGCCGACGTGTTGAGCGCGGTGGCCGAATCCCAGCCCCTGGCAGTCGTGCTCGATGACCTGCACCGCACCGACGGCCTGACGTTGGAGCTGCTGCGGCTGGTGGCCGACCGGATCAAGGATCTTCCGGTGCTGATCATCGGTACCTATCGCCCGTCGGAGGACCGTGGCGAACTGGAGGTCGCCCGGGCCGCGCTGGCGGTCCACACCGCGGCGCACCTGAATCTCGGCGGGCTGGACGCGGCGGCCACCGCCGCTCTGGCCGCCGACTGCGGGATGACCGCTGCCAGTGGAGAGGCCCTGCGGTTGCTGCGGGAGCGGACCGGCGGCAATCCGCTGTTCGTCCGGGAACTGGCCCGGCTGATGGCCGCCGAAGGGCCGGACGCGGTATGGGCGTCAGTGCCGGTCGGGGTCCGTGATGTGTTGCGGCGCAGGCTGGCCCGGCTGCCGGGCCCGACCGTCACGGCATTGCGCCAGGCCGCCGTGCTGGGCCGTGACATCGATGTCGATCTGCTTTCCGAACTGGGCCGCAGCGACCCGGACGACCTGCTCGACGCGCTGGAGCCGGCCGTCCTGCTGGGCCTGCTCGACGAGCCCGAGCCCGGTCGGCTGCGGTTCGCCCACGCGCTGGTCCGCGACACCCTCTACGAGGACACCTCGAAGCTGCGCCGGTCCCGGTTGCATGCCGCTGCGCTGGAGCTGCTCCGCGCGCCGGGGCGGTCGGTCGATCCGGCTGCCCTGGCACACCACGCCGTCGCCGCGGCGACGGCCGAAACATCCGTCGCCGCTGCGGCTTTCGCGACGGAGGCGGCTCGCGAGGCGGACTCGGTCGGAGCCCATACCGAAGCTGCCCGGCAGTGGCGTGCCGCCGTGCAGATGCTGGAGCTGGCCGCCGGCCGCCGGTTGCTGCCCCGCACCGACGGTCTGGAGGGCGAGATCGACGCCCGGTGCGGGCTGATCTCCGCGCTGGCCCAGTCCGGCGACGCCGTCGCGGCGCGCATCGAGATGAAGGCCGCGCTGCAACTGTTGAGTGGGAAGTCGCGGGACGACCTGACGGTCCGGGTGCTCACCGCGTGGGACACCCCGTTGGTGTGGCGGGACCGCGAATACGACGGGTCCGACGCGCAGATGATCGGGCTGCTGCGTCAAGTGCTGGCCGGTAGCGGAAGCGGAGAGCCCACTGAACTCTCAGTGGCCGACCGGATCCGGCTGCTCAAGGCGCTTTACGTGGAACTGGAGGGCACCGATCCGGACGGGGCACTGGCCACCAGCACGGAACTGCTTGAGCTGGCGCGAAAGGCCTACGCCGAGGACCCGGCAGCGTCGGGCCGGCTGCTGTGCACCGCGCTCAATGTCCGGGCCTACTGCGCATTGGGGCCCGACCTCGATGCCGAACGTGACTCGACCGCCGCTGAACTCTTGCGGACCGCGGAAGCCACCGAGCAGGCCGACTATCAAGCGGTGGCGCACTGGCTGCTGTCGCTGGCGGCCGGCCATCGCTCCGATCTGGCGACGGCGAAACGACACGTCGACATCGCGGTGGCCCGGGCCGGCACCGGGCAGCTCGTCCACCTCCTCGGCGTGCTCGGCCTGTTCCGGGCCCGGATGCACCTGCTGGCGGGGCGCCTGGACGACGCGGTGAGTGCGTACACCGACCTGGCGGCGCGCATGGTGGAGAACGGTGCCGCCAACGGGGCCAAGCTGGCGATGGTGGGCCGGGTGACCGGCGAGTTCTGCCTCGGGGATCTGGGCCTGCTGGCCGACGAACTGGTTTTCTTCTACAAGGAGGTGTCGGTTGCCGCACTGGACGCCGCGGTGCTCGCGCTGATCGCACGCGGCCGCGACACCGAGGCTCGTGAGCTGTGGCGGGATCGCCGGCCGATCGAGCGGGCGTACTTCTGGCTTCCGTTCACCGTGCTGCGCGTCAACGCCGCGGTGGCGCTCGGCGACCTCGACGAGGCCCGGGACCGGGCGGGTGACCTCGGCTCGTATTCCGGCCGGATCGCCGGGCTCGGCGTCGACGGCCTGATGGTCGGCCCGGTCGACGAGGCGCTCGCCGCCGCTGCCGACGCCCTGGGCCGCCCCGACGAAGCACGTGGTTACCGTGAGGCCGCCTCGACGCTGCGGGACCGGCTGGCCGCGGAGGCCCGGGGCTTCATCGACTGACGTCGGGCGCTTCGTCGCACTCTTCCTCCAGCGCTTCCCCCAGCACCTCGATCTCGCGGGGGATTCGCGTTCCGAAGACCGCCCGCTCCAACCGCCGGTAGCGCTGCCCGACGACGGCGAGGACGATCCGCAGACCGATCCCCACCTGCCCGATCAGTTGTGCGCGTTCGTCATCCGTCATCGCGGCCAGCGAACGCGGACCCTCGAACCACAGCCGGCCGCCCGAGCGGGCGGCGGCCTCCACGGCCGTCCAGTCCGCCACCGACACGTGCTCGGTGATGAGCGGGAACACGTCGCGTTCCTCTTCTTCGATGTGCTCGGTGAGCAGTGCCGACAGCTCGGCCAGCTCGATGACCATCAGGCTGGCGACCTGGCGGTCGCCCATCGACAGTCGCAAGGATGCGGCCCGGGCCCGTAACTGGTCCAACCGCGGGTCCAGGGCGGCGTGATCGTCGGTCAGTTCGCTCAGGTCGAGATGGCTGCCCCCACTGGCCTGGATCACGGGCCACAGGACAGCGTCCTCGGTCGTGTGGTGGTGATGGATCGAGTCACACAGCAGCTCTGTGTACCGGGAGATGGCGCGGACCCGGCGCGGCGTGCAGATCACGTCCCGGTCGCGTACCGCGATCGCCAGATCGGTCAGGCGGCGCAGGTCGGCCAGCATGGCGCGGTGCGCCACGGTGATGCCGAGCAGGTCCGGTTCGGGATCGCCTGCGCGACGGGGTTCGACGGTGGGTGCGTCAGTGGTTGCGGTCGACACGGCGGTGCTCCTCGGTTTCGACGGATCCCCGGCTGGTGGATCGCAAGTCTTGAGAGCACAGCCTGCAGGCGGGGACTTAAGTGCGACTTGTATCCGGCTTGTCGCGGCCACAGTAGGGTTGCAGCCATGATCGACATCGACCTTGGCGAGGTGCGTAACTGGTTCGGCTTCGGTGTGGCCGGCAACTTCGCCGGCCATCTCGAGCAGGCAGGGGAGGCCGGGGATTTCGTCAAGGTCGTGACCGAAGGGTATGCGCCGAAAGGCATCTTCCCGTGGTACGCGCCCGGCCGGGACGACTTCCTGGGCGAGTTTCCGCTGTCCAGCGATGCCATCCTGCTGCCGGAGCCCGGTGCGGTTGACGGCCCGCTGAACCTGCAGATCGAGCCCGAGGTCGGGGTGGCCTGCCACGTGGTGTGGAACGGCGACACCGTGGTGCGGCTGGAGCCGTTCGCCCTCGGCGCTTTCAACGACTGCTCGATCCGCCGGCCCGGCGCACCGAAGATCAGCTACAAGAAGAACTGGGGGCCGGCCTCCAAAGGTGTTGCGCCGCAATTCTTCGAGATCAGCGACCTCACCCCGGACGGGCCGACCGCCACGATGCGGCTGGTCTGCTACCTGAGCGAGGACGACGGCCAGCAGCACGCCTACGGGGTGGATTCACCGCTGGTCGGCTACTCGTATTACGGCGAGGTCCTGCTGGACTGGATCGTCGAACGGCTGGCCAATCAGAAGGGTTCGGCCGATACGCCGTTGGAGGACGTCGGTGCCCTCATGGTGGCCAGCGGGCACCCCGAGAACGTGCTGATCGGTATCGGTGCCACCCGCTACACACCACTGGGCGAATCCACCTACCTCAAACCGGGGGACGAGGCCATCGTTCGGGTGTACGACAGCGCCTCCAGCGCGGCTTCCGAACTGCGGCAGGTCGTCTCGGCGCGCTAACCGCCGAGCAATTCCTCCAGGCGGGCGACGAACTCGTCAGGGCGGGCGGGGGTGAACGCGGGCTTCGGGTAAGTGCCCGGCACGTCGAGCGTTATCAGTGTCGAGCGCAGCGGCCGGTGCACATCCAGCGGTAGCCAGCGGCGCAGGTCGGTGCTGCCCCACAGCCGGAAGCGCTGCATCCACAATCCCAGTGGAGTGGCCTGGTAGCCGGTGATCGACCGAAGCGGAATCACTTTCGACGTTCCCGACGGGAAGTGATAGCGCCGCAAGGTGATCGCCTCGCGATCCAGCTGGACCAGGCCGTCGTCGTAGTACTGGCGCGGCGCGGCGGTCATTGCTTACTGCACCTCAACTCGTGCCCCTTGGTCGTCAGGCACTTGCCGTTCTCCAGGTTCCACTGCCAGCCGTGCAGATTGCAGGTGAGGGTATTGCCTTCCACCACGCCGAATTTCGAAAGATCGGCCTTCAGGTGCGGGCACCGGCGCTGGATTTCCCAGCCGTCCAGGGTGATCGATGAGGAATCGTCATGGGCCTCGGCGAACCAGCCGTCGGCGTAGGCGATGCGCTCATCGGTCAGGCACTTGAAGAACGTGTACAGATACTCGTTGTAGCCGCCCACTCGCCACGCCGTGAACCGGGTGGACAGGAAGATGGTGTTCACCCAGTCGGGCTCGTTGTCGCGCAGCACCGTGCGCACCAGTTCGGGCGGGATGGCGAATCCGTAACGGAACTTCTCGTCGGCGATAGGTTCGCGCACAAGACGTTTCGGGAAATCCAGGACCACCGTCTCGCTGTGCTCGGGGCCGGACAGCTGCAGCTCCACCGGATAGCCGATGCCGTCACAGATCTGATCGGTCTGGCTCATGATCGGCTCGAACAGCGCCCGCAGCCCGGGCAGCAGGGGCTCGCCGGCCGCGGGTGCCCATGAGGCTTTCTCGGCAGCCAGCACCGGGGCCATGCGCTGGGCGAAGTCCTCGATGTAGGCGGCCTTGCCGGTGGTGAAGATGGTCTCCGGATCCTCCACCGGGTGGGTCAGTGAATCCAGTTGCGAGCCCGTGAAATCCGCGGTGCTACCGGGGATCATCAGCAGGCCGCCGTCGTGGCCGTGGCGCCGCATCTGATCCAGGAACACCACCTGGTCGGGGAAGATGTTCGCCGGATCGCCGTGGTCGTCGTTGAGATCGCGCAACTCGGGGTCCAGGAAGCAGGGCGGCCCGGCCGACGGGATCACCCAGGTGGCGCCGACCTGTGCGATGTACTGGCGGCACCGGTCCATCTGGCGTTGGCGCTTCTGGACGCCGAAGGACTCCTTGGCGCGGGCGGGCATGTCGTAGACCATCGGGTACCAGATGGCCCCTGAGTACTGCAGCATGTGCACGTCGACCTGACCGAAGTCGGTGTGCACCATGTCAAGATCCACCGGGCGCGCGTCGTTCATGTTGAAGGCGACGGTCTCGCCGTCGTCGACCACCAGGCCCGAGTCGCCGATCGGGCCGTCGGCCGGCGCGCGCAGCGCGACGATCATCACGTCGAGGTCGCCCTTGGGGCCGGTGACGGTGTGTTTGACCGAGTCGGTGGTCTCGAAGAACCGATGAAAGCCCAGCTTCTGCAGTTCGCGTTGCAGGTCGGGTACCGGGAAGTCGGGCAGCAGCACGACGGCGTCTTTGTTGACGTGGCGGCGCAGGTTCTCCGGGTCGAAGTGGTCCTTGTGCAGGTGCGACACGTACAGGTAGTCGACGTTGCCGAGCGTGTCCCAGTCGAGCCCGGTGTTATCGGGGAACGGGAACCATGAGGCGAAGTAGGCGGGGTTGACCCAGGGGTCGCACAAAATGCTGCCAGCCTTGGTCTCGATCAGGAAGCCGGCATGCCCGACGCTGGTGACCTGCACAAACAGCCTTTCGATGGAGTCCTTTGATGCCCGCCCAGCCTAGCCCGAGTTGGGTGATGCGCCGATCCGGGCTGGGATTAGGCTGGCCACGTGGAACCGGTGTACGGGACTGTCATACAACTCGCTCGGGCTGCCTGGCGTCTGCAGGGGCTGAAGTTCAACGTGACCGGGGTGGAGAACATCCCGGTCACCGGCGGTGCGGTGGTGGCCATCAACCACACCAGCTACTTCGACTTCACCTTCGCCGGCTTGCCTGCCTATCTGCAGAAGCGCGGCCGCAAGGTCCGGTTCATGGCGAAGAAGGAAGTCTTCGACAACAAGATCACCGGGCCGATCATGCGCAGCCTGCGCCACATCGAGGTGGATCGCGACAGCGGGGCCGCCTCGTTCGAGGCCGCCGTCGACTACCTCAAGGCCGGTGAGCTGGTCGGGGTGTATCCGGAAGCGACGATCAGCCGCAGCTTCGAGATCAAGGACTTCAAGTCCGGCGCGGCGCGGATGGCGATCGAGGCCGGGGTGCCGATCGTGCCGCACATCGTGTGGGGTGCACAGCGCATCTGGACCAAGGGCCGCCCGAAGAATCTGTACCGGCCCAAGGTGCCGATCTCCATTGCGGTGGGTGAGCCGATCCAGCCGACGCTGCCCGCCGCCGAACTCACCGCTCTGCTGCATTCACGCATGCAGCACCTGCTGGCCCAGGTGCAGGACGCCTACGGGCCGTATCCGCCCGGCGAGTTCTGGGTGCCGCACCGGCTCGGCGGCTCGGCGCCGACGCTGGCCGAGGCCAACCGGATGGATGCCGACGAGGCGGCCGCGAAGGCGGCCAGGAGAGCCGAGGCCGGACCCGAACCCACCGGGGCCCCGGGGTAAGCCCGCGTATGGAACCGGTTTTCCGAAGCTTGGAGATCGCCGCCGGGCTCGCAGTGCGGGCCACCGGAACCCGGATCACCTTTCGCGGGGTGGGCAATCTGCCCGCCACCGGCGGTGCTGTCATCGCCATCAACCACACCAGCTACGTGGACTTCCTGCCTGCCGCCATGGCCGCGACCGAACGCGGCCGCCGGATGCGGTTCATGATCAAGGCCGAGATGGAACAGGTGCAGCCTGTGGGCTACCTGATCAAACACACCGGCACGATCCCGGTGGACCGCAGAGCAGGCGCGGGCGCCTACGCGGAGGCGGTAGACGCGTTGCGCCGCGGCGAGCTGGTCGGGGTGTATCCGGAGGCCACGATCAGTCGCGCCTTCGAGCTCAAGGACTTCAAGACCGGTGCGGCGCGCATGGCCCTGGAGGCCGGTGTGCCGATCATTCCGCTGATCGTCTGGGGCGCGCAGCGCATCTGGACCAAGGACCACCCGAAGTCGCTGGGGCGCAAGAAAATTCCGGTGAGTGTGGTGGTGGGCGAGCCGATCACGGCGACGGGTCCGGTGGCCCAGATCGATGACACCCTGCGGGCCGGGATGTCGGCACTCCTGGACCTGGCTCAGCGGGACTATCCCGCGCCGGCGGGGGCATACTGGGTTCCCCACCGACTCGGTGGCAGTGCGCCGACACTGGCTGAGGCCAAGCGGCTGGACGAGGCCGAGTTGGCCGACCGCGCGCGCAAGCGTGCCGAGCGTGAAGCGACGGGAAAAAAGTGACAGGTGCCGAGCGGGCGCCGGGGCTGATCGCCACCGACGTGGACGGAACGCTGCTCGACGAGGACGAGAAGGTCACGCCGCGCACCCGTGCGGCGGTCCAGGCGGCGGTCGAGGCGGGCGCGACGTTCGTCCTGGCCACCGGACGGCCGCCCCGGTGGGTGGCGCCGGTGGTCGACGGACTGGGCCTGGCCCCGATGGCGGTGTGCGCCAACGGTGCCGTGATCTACGACCCGGCCACGGACCGCATCGTGTCGGCGCGCACGCTCTCGTCCGACGTGCTCGGTGAGCTCGCCGAGATCGCCACCCGGGTGATTCCGGGAGCGGGTCTGGCGGTGGAGCGGGTGGGCGCCTCCGCGCATGACGCGGCGACTCCGCAGTTCGTCAGCTCACCGGGGTACGAGCACGCCTGGCTCAATCCCGACAACACCGAGGTGTCGGTCGACGATCTGCTCAGTGCTCCCGCGGTCAAGCTGCTGATCCGAAAGGCCGGCGCGCGGAGTGCTGACATGGCTGCCGAGCTGCTCAAACACGTTGGTCGAATAGGTGATATCACCTATTCGACCAACAACGGTCTGATCGAGGTGCTGCCGCTGGGGATCAGCAAGGCCACCGGTGTCGAGGAGTTGGCCGCTCCGCTGGGGCTCACCGCCGCCGATGTCGTGACCTTCGGCGACATGCCCAATGACATACCGATGCTGCGCTGGGCCGGGCGCGGTGTGGCGATGGGCAATGCCCACCCTGAGGCGGTGGACGCGGCCGACGAGGTCACCGTGACCAACGCCGAGGACGGGGTGGCCCGGGTGCTGGAACGCTGGTGGTCCTGACGCGCCGAGCGCTCAGGTGATCGGGGTGAAGCGCTCCAGCTGCACCGGCTGCTGATCGGGTGGCGGCGGCGGCAGTTCCACCGGGACACCGTCGACCACACGGGTGACCGTGCCCTTCTCGCGGTCGAAGTTCAGCGTGCCGTGCTGGAAGTTCTGCACGATCCACTGGGGTTCGGGGATCTCGGAACTGGTCGGCAGGCCCAGCGCGCCGCGCTCGAAGCCGAGCGAGCCCCATGCCTCGTAGATGGCGCCGGTCACCGGTTCGGCGCCGCTCTCCGGTGACCAGTACACGGCGCCGTGCTCGAAGGTCGCGTAGCGGGCGGCACCGGCACCGGCGGACTCCGGCGAGGTCGGGTTGCCCAGCAGTCCGTTCGCACCGCCTTCGGCCTGCCACCGGGCGTAGATCGCGCCGCCGCGCATCTGTTCGGCCAGGTCCGCGGGGCCGGGTGGCTGGTTGAACCGGGCGGCGATGTCGCGGATGTGGTCCATCTGGGCGTAGGCGGCATTGCCGGGGCAGTCGGTGATACCGACGTCGCGGTGGGTGAAGATCGTCGGCAGGGTGGGGGTCGCTCCGCGCGGGAAGTGGGTGAAAGATCCGCCCGCGGAGGTGAGTACGACGGTGCCGCGCGGGTCGATGTGATCGAGGCCGAGTCGCCAGCCCAACAGCCGGCCGGTGTTGCGCACCTGGATCTCGGTGGGTGGCACGACGTCGAAATCGCCCAGCATCGCCACACCCCAGGTGTCGATGTTGAAGCCGCCGGTATGCGAACCCTCGACCGGCTTGTCCATGCCGCCGGCGCGGCCTTCGAACACCTGCCCGTACTTGTCGACCATGGCGTTGTAGGCGATGTCGCACCAGCCGAGCTCGCGGGTGTGGTACTCGTAGATCGACCGGATGATGCCTGCTGAATCCTCGGGGGCGTAGTCGTTGCTGCCCGCCGTGTGGTGCACGATGCCGGCCCGGATGCCCTTGTCGTACACCGTGTTTCCGCATCGCATCGACTCATCGGCACCCCACTGGGCCCGGCTGATGATGGTCGGCGGTTGGCCGGGGTTGATGGCGGCGATCGGTAGTGGTCCGACGTCGACGGGGGACTGGGGCGGGCTGATCAGCACCGCGGTGACGTTCTGGCCGATGGGCGCTTCGACGTTGGCGGGCACATAGCCGAGGGCCGGCTTGGCCGGCCGGGGCTTTCCGGGCGGCGGGGTGGGGGCCTGCGGTGCGCGGGTGACGGAGATCTGCACGGTGTTGGTGCGCCCGACGAACACCGGTTCGGTGCCCCGTGGGCCCGGGGTGTCGGCGCCGACGCCGTCGAGGTTCTCGGCCTGGTACCAGGGGCCCCAGGTGCCGTCGTCCTTGCGGGCCCGGACCCGGGCGGAGGTTCCGCGCAGGTCCGGTGAGGTGAGCGCGACCATCGAGAACGGGGTGTCCTGATGGATCTCGCGGACACTCTCGCCGACCGCGAGATTGTCGAGCGGTTGCTGTGTGAGTTGTGGTGCAGCGTCAGATGGATTGGGCTGTTTGCCATGTTCGGATCCGGCGATCGCCCAGGGCACGATCACGACCGTCGCCGCAAGTGCGGTGAAGAGAATCGACGGCGCGGAACGGCGGGACTGCACGGACTGATGTTACGTATGAGTCAGATGTTGCGAATGTTTCGACACGGTCCCCGCGTGTCTTTCACAGGCAACGGCACCGCAGAGCCGATGGCTTCTGCGGTGCCGTTCTTCCAGTAGGGCCTTTGTTACGGGACCGGCGCGGGGGCCGGGGCCGGCGGCGGCACCGCGGCGGCCGGGGCCTTCATCGCCGAGGTGATCGCCGGCATGACCATGCCCTTGAGCAGGTCGATGGCCTGGCCGGCGCCGAGCTGGTTGGCAGCGCTGGACAGGTCGCCGAACAGGCCGCCACCGCCGCCGCCGGTGGCGGGCATCGCGGCCAGCGACGGATCGGCGCCCAGCAGCGGGTAGGTCCCCGCACTGGGATCCAGCCCGATCGGAGCCGAGATCGGCACCTCGCCCGGGGCGCCCAGGCCGCCGAGGCCGCCGGAGAGCGACGGGTCGAGGCCCGTCGGCGAGGTCAGGCCCCCACCGCCCAGTCCAGCGGGGGTGGTGGTCAGCCCGCCCGGCACGGCGCCCGCCGGCGTCAGTGCCGGGTTGGTCAGCGAGCCGGTCGGCGCGGTGAGCGCCGGGTTGGTCAGCCCACCCGGTGCGGCCGGAAGGCCGGCCGTCGGCGAGGTCAAGCTCGGCGACAGACCGTTGGGGCTGATCAGCGAGGCGTCAGGCGAGGTCAGGCCGGGGGAGGTCAGCCCCGGTGACGTGAGCCCCGGTGACGTGAGTCCGGGCGAGGTGAGCCCGGGGTCGGTCAGGCCCGGTGCGGTGAGCCCCGGCGACGTCAGGCCCGGGGACGCCAGACCGGGTGACGTCAGCGTCGGCGAGCCGAGGGTCGGCGTCGGCGACGAGCCGGTCAGCAGGCTGTTCGGCATCGGCGGCAGGTTGATGCCGAACTGGGACAGGCCCTGCGACAGTGCGGACATCAGTTCACCGGGAAGGTCGGTGACCAGTGCGGCCTGGGTGAACTCGCGCTCCTGTGGCGCGGGGGAAAGCTGCGACATGGCAACTAGGGCGACTGGACTTGCGACTGCCACTGCGGCGACTGCGCTCATGGCTGTCGAGAGCTTGCGTCGACGGCGGTTCGGCACGGAAGTCTCCTCAATTTGTTGCTGCTAGGACGTGCACTTCACATAGCGGGGTGGTGCATTTCCTCTTGCTCCGTCGGCATTCCGGACCAGATGGTGTGAAGCCCATGAGTGCCAACGAGATCGATGTTAAGGCTGTGACTCATGGGTCTGAAGTGACGATATTGAATCGTGAGCGAATTGCGACCTGGGCCCTTCGTTGAATTCGGGGCACAGGGGCGTGGTCGGATACCCTGGCTGCCGATGACGTCCTTATCTCCCCGGGTCGCTACAGACCAGTCCAGCGGCCATTTCGACTTATTCGTCGTCGGCTCCGGGTTCTTCGGTCTGACGATCGCCGAGCGCGTGGCGACGCAACTGGGCAAGCGTGTCCTTGTTATCGAACGCCGTCCGCATATCGGCGGTAACGCCTACTCGGAAGCCGAACCGCAGACCGGTATCGAGGTCCACAAGTACGGGGCCCACCTGTTCCACACGTCCAACCAACGGGTGTGGGACTACGTGCGGCAGTTCACCGACTTCACCGGCTATCAGCACCGGGTCTTCGCGATGCACGACGGCCAGGCCTACCAGTTCCCGATGGGGCTTGGCCTGGTCTCCCAGTTCTTCGGGCGCTACTTCACCCCGGACGAGGCCCGGGCGCTGATCAAGGAGCAGGCGAGCGAGATCGCCGGGCACGAGGCGGCCAACTTCGAGGAGAAGGCCATCTCGCTGATCGGCCGCCCGCTCTACGAAGCGTTCATGAAGCACTACACCGCCAAGCAGTGGCAGACCGACCCACGCGAGCTGCCGGCGGCCAACATCACCCGGCTGCCGGTGCGCTACACGTTCGACAACCGCTACTTCAACGACACGTACGAGGGCCTGCCGGTCGACGGATACACCGCCTGGCTGGAGAACATGGCCACCGACGACCGCATCGAGGTGCGGTTGGACACCGACTGGTTCGACGTCCGCGACGAACTCCGCACGGCCAACCCGGACGCTCCGGTGGTCTACACCGGTCCGCTGGACCGCTACTTCGACTATTCCGAGGGCCGGCTCGGCTGGCGCACACTGGATTTCGATCTTGAGGTGCTCGACACCGGAGATTTCCAGGGCACGCCCGTGATGAACTACAACGACGCCGATGTGGACTACACCCGCATCCACGAGTTCCGCCATTTCCACCCCGAGCGGGACTACCCGGCCGACAAGACGGTGATCATGCGGGAGTTCTCGCGATTCGCCGAAGAAGCCGACGAGCCGTACTACCCGATCAACACCGAGGCCGATCGTGCTCTGCTGGCCGCCTACCGGACCCGCGCCAAGAACGAGACCGCGTCGGCGAAGGTGCTCTTCGGTGGCCGGCTGGGCACCTACCAGTACCTCGACATGCACATGGCCATCGCCAGTGCGCTGAGCATGTACGACAACACCCTGGCACCGCACCTGGCTGACGGTGCGCCGCTGGTCACCGAAACCGAGAAGGAAAGCAGCAAAGCATGAGTGACATCCCATCCGGCGCGCTCGACGCCGGGGAATCGCGGGCCGTCAGTCTGCTGGCCCGCGTCATCCTGCCGCGACCGGGCGAGCCGCTGGACGTCCGTCAGCTCTACATCAAGGAATCGGACACCAATGCCCGTCGGGCACATGCGCCGACCCGCACCGCCCTTGAGATCGGCACCGAATCCGAGGTCTCGTTCGCCACGTACTTCAACGCCTTCCCGGCCAGCTACTGGCGGCGCTGGTCCAGCCTGAAATCGGTGGTGCTGCGCGTCGAGCTGACCGGCAGCGCCCGCGTCGACGTCTACCGGTCCAAGGCCACCGGCGCGCGGATCACCGTCGGCGGCGCCCCGGTGTCCAGTGGCGAGTCCACCGAACCCGCAGTGGTGGAATTCGAGATCGACCTGGCGCCCTTCGAGGACGGCGGCTGGATCTGGTTCGACATCACCACCAACTCCGCGGTGCGGGTGCATAGTGCCGGTTGGTACGCGCCCTCACCCGCGCCGGGCCGGGCCAACATCGCCGTCGGCATCCCGACCTTCAACCGGCCCTCGGACTGCGTCAATGCTCTGGCCGCCCTCACCTCGGATCCGTTGGTGGACGAGGTGGTCGGTGCGGTCATCGTGTCCGATCAGGGCACCAGCAAAGCCAAGGACCACCCCGGTTTCGAGCCCGCCGCGGCCGCGCTGGGCAACCGGCTCACGATCCACAACCAGCCCAATCTCGGCGGGTCCGGCGGCTACAGCCGGGTGATGTACGAGGCGCTGAAGAACACCGACTGTGAGCAGATCCTGTTCATGGACGACGACATCCGCATCGAACCCGATTCGATATTGCGTGCCCTGGCCATGAACCGGTTCGCCAAGGAGCCGATTCTGGTCGGCGGTCAGATGCTCAACCTGCAGGAGCCCTCGCACCTGCACATCATGGGCGAGATGGTGGACCGGGCGAACTTCATGTGGTCGGCGGCGCCGAACGCCGAGTACGACCACGATTTCGCCAAGCATGCGCTCGACGACGTCGAGTCCGACCGCAGCAAGCTGCTGCACCGCCGAGTCGACGTCGACTTCAACGGCTGGTGGATGTGCATGATCCCGCGGCAGGTCGCGGAGGAGCTCGGCCAGCCGGTGCCGTTGTTCATCAAGTGGGACGACGTCGAGTACGGCCTGCGCGCCGCCGAGCACGGCTACCGCACCGTCACCCTGCCGGGTGCGGCGATCTGGCACATGGCCTGGAGCGACAAGGACGACGCGATCGACTGGCAGGCCTACTTCCACCTGCGCAACCGGCTCGTGGTGTCGGCCATGCACTGGGACGGCGACGTCCGCGGGCTGATGGCAAGCCATCTCAAGGCGACGTTCAAACACCTTCTGTGCCTTGAATATTCGACTGTCGCCATTCAGAACCGGGCCATGGAGGATTTCCTGGCCGGCCCGGAGCACGTCTTCTCCATCCTGGAGTCGGCCCTGCCCGACATCCGCGCGATGCGCCAGCAGTTCCCTGATGCCGTCGTGCTGGCCGGGGCCACCGAACTGCCGCCGGCCTCGGATCTCAAGCGCAGGAAGATCAGCATCCCGGTGTCCAAGCCGGCGATCGTGGTGAACCTGGCCCGCGGTGTGGTGCACCAAATGCGCCGCCATGATCCGGAAACCCATGTCCGGCCGCAGATCAACGTGGCCACCCAGGACGCCCGCTGGTTCTCACTGTGTCGCGCCGACGGGGTCACCGTCACGACCGCCGATGGCCGCGGTGTGGTGTACCGGCAGCGCGACCGAGCCAAGATGTTCGCGTTGCTGCGCGCCTCGGTGCGTCAGCAGTTACGTGTGGTCCGTCAGTTCGACCGGATGCGCAAGGTCTATCGTGAGGCGCTGCCGGTGCTGACCAGCACCCAGAAGTGGGAGACGGTGTTGCTGAGCGAGTCGGCGGAGAAAAACTGACATGACCGATGCCCCGCGCGGCGAGGACGCCGTGTTGGTCGCCGTGCAGTCCGCCCTGGCCACCCGGCCGGGCGTGCTGGCCGGCGCCCGTGCGCTGTCGCATTTCGGTGAGCACAGCCTGGGTTGGCTCGGGCTCGCGGCCGTCGGTGCCCTGGCCCAGCCCGCCAAGCGCAAGTCATGGATCGCTGTGGGCGTCGGCGCCTTTGCCGCCCATGCCGCCGCGGTCCTGATCAAGCGGGTGGTGCGCCGGGAGCGGCCGCACCACCCCGACATCGCCGTGAACGTCGGGACACCGAGCCGGTTGAGTTTCCCGTCGGCACATGCCACCTCGACCGCCGCGGCGGCCGTTCTGCTGGCCCGGACCACGGGCCTGCCGGTGCGGGCGCTGCTGGTCGTGCCGATGGCGCTGTCGCGCCTGGTGTTGGGCGTGCACTATCCCACCGACGTACTGACCGGCGTGGCTGTCGGGACGGTCGTGGGTTCTGTGGTCGGAAAAACTGCCGGTGTCGGGCAGAAGGAGACTGTGGCCAAATGAGTGAGGAAGCGCAGCCGGAGGCCGGTCCGCCCAAGAATCTGGCGACCGGCCTGATCAAGGCGCTGCGGCCACGGCAGTGGATCAAGAACCTGCTGGTGCTGGCGGCGCCGCTGGCCGCCGTCGGCAGCGGAATCGAGTACGACTACGCCGACCTCGCCTACAAGGTGTCGATCGCGTTCGTGGTGTTCTGTCTGGCCGCGTCGTCGATCTACCTGATCAACGACGCGCGTGACGTCGAGGCCGACCGGGCCCATCCCACGAAACGGTTCCGGCCGATCGCCGCGGGCGTGGTGCCGCAGTGGCTGGCCTACACGCTGGCGATCGTGCTCGCGCTGGCCTCGCTGGGTATCTCGTGGCTGCTGACACCGGATCTGGCACTGGTGATGGCGGTGTACATCGCGATCCAGTTGGCGTACTGCTTCGGGCTCAAGCACCAGGCGGTGCTCGACATCTGCATCGTGTCCTCGGGGTTCCTGCTCCGTGCGATCGCCGGTGGTGTGGCCGCCGACATCCCGCTGTCGCAGTGGTTCCTGTTGGTCATGGCCTTCGGCTCGCTGTTCATGGCGGCCGGAAAGCGTTATGCCGAGCTGCAACTGGCCGAGCGCACCGGTGCCAAGATCCGCAAGTCGCTGGAGAGTTACACCAGCAGCTACCTGCGTTTCGTGTGGACGTTGTCGGCCACCGCGATGGTGGTCTGCTACGGCCTGTGGGCGTTCGGGCGCGACAGTGCGAATGATGCGTTGGGCCTCGATGGCCAGGATGCTTCGTGGTACGCGATCACGATGGTTCCGTTCACGATCGCGATCCTGCGTTATGCGGTTGACATTGATGGTGGCATCGCCGGTGAGCCAGAGGAGATCGCGCTGAAAGACCGAGTGCTGCAGGTCCTGTTCCTGGCGTGGATCGGAACCATCGGTGCTGCCATCTACTTCAGCTGACCGAATTACTCTGCGCCGCCTGGCGGGCGGCGTGGGTGACCGGTTGGCGCGCTGGCCGGTGTTTCCGTACGACATCACGGTGCGGATCAGCTTGTGGGTGAGTGTGGTCGTGGTCGCCGGCCTGTTCGGCTGGGGTGCCTGGCAGCGCCGCTGGATCGCCGACGACGGCCTGATCGTGCTGCGCACGGTGCGAAACCTGTTGGCGGGCAACGGCCCGGTCTTCAACGCGGGTGAGCGGATCGAGGCCAACACCTCCACGGTGTGGACCTACCTGGTGACGCTGGGCGCATGGCTCGGCGGCCCGGTCCGGATGGAGTACGTGGCCCTGGCGTTCGCGCTGACGCTGAGCGTGCTCGGCGTCGTACTGGCGATGCTCGGAACCGGCCGGTTGTATGCCCCGAGCCTGCAGGGCCGCCGCGCACTGCTGCTGCCCGCTGGTGCACTGGTCTACATCGCGGTCCCGCCCGCCCGCGACTTCGCCACCTCGGGGCTCGAAAATGGTTTGGTGCTGGCCTATTTGGGTCTGCTGTGGTGGATGATGGTGTGCTGGTCGCAGGCTCTGCGCGCGGCTCCCAAAACGGTCGGTCGTGGCAGCCCGAAGGCTGCGCCCGATCCGGTCTCGAGCCGGTACTTCGAGGGGGCACTGGCCACCGTCGCCGGGCTGAGCGTGCTGATCCGCCCCGAGCTGGCGCTGATCGGCGGTGGCGCGCTGGTCATGATGCTGATCGCGGCGCGCGGTTGGCGTCGCCGGGTCCTGATCGTGGTGGCCGGCGGACTGCTGCCGGTCGCATACCAGATCTTCCGGATGGGTTACTACGGGCTGATGGTGCCGGGCACCGCGGTCGCCAAGGACGCGTCGGGATCCAAGTGGTCCCAGGGCCTGACCTATCTGACCAATTTCAACCAGCCGTACCTCCTGTGGGTACCGGTGATGCTGCTGGCCGCGCTCAGCGCCGTCCTGCTGACCACCAGGACCCGGCCGTGGTGGGTGCGCCATCAGGTGCCCCGCGGCTACGGCTGGCTGGCCCGGACCGTTCAAAGTCCGGCTGCCGTGGTGCTTTTCATGTTCCTCAGCGGGCTGCTGCAGGCGATCTACTGGGTGCGCCAGGGCGGCGACTTCATGCACGGCCGGGTGTTGCTGACGCCGCTGTTCTGCATGCTGATGCCCGTCGCGGTGATCCCCGTCGTGCTGCCCGACGGCACCAAGTTCACCAGGGAGACGGGTTACCTGCTCGCCGCGGCCACGAGCGTGCTGTGGGCCGCGGTGGTGGGCTGGTCGATCTGGGCGGCCAACTCGTCCGGCCTGGGCGCCGACGGTACGCGGGTCACCTACACCGGCATCGTCGACGAGCGCCGGTTCTACTCGCAGGCCACCGGTCACGCGCACCCGTTGACCGCTGCCGATTACCTGGACTACCCGCGCATGCGTGCGGTGCTGACGGCCATCAACAACACCCCCGACGGGGCACTGTTGTTGCCGTCGGGCAATTACGACGTGTGGGACGTCGTCCCGGCCTATCCGCCCCCGCCCGATCTCTCCCCGGCGGAACGGCGGGCGTTGGCCACCCCGCACACCGTGTTCTTCACCAACATGGGCATGCTGGGCATGAACGTCGGGCTCGACGTGCGGGTCATCGACCAGATCGGCCTGACGAACCCGCTGGCGATGCACACCCAACGGTTGACCGACGGCCGTATCGGCCACGACAAGAACCTGTTCCCGGACTGGGCGGTGGCCGAGGGGCCGTTCCTCAAGACCAGGCCCTACATCCCGGCTTATCTGGACGAGGAATGGATCGCCCAGGCCGAGGCGGCGCTGGCCTGCCCGGCCACCGAGTCGATGCTCAGCTCGGTGCGCGGCGAGATGACCCCGCGGCGGTTCCTGTCCAACCTGGCGCACGCTTACGAGTTCACGAAGTACCGGATCGACCGGGTGCCGCTCTATGACCTGAAGCGCTGCGGTCTACCGGTTCCCGAGCCCAAGAAGCCGCCGTACACGGGGATGCCGGCCACGGGGCCGTAAGGCTGTCTGAACTGAATCTGTGTGGTTGGTAACGCTGGGCGTGCTAGCGCCGATACCCAGACGAGCCTGTGCACAGATCTTGAATGGACGGTACGAAAAAACCGATGCTGACCTCTGGTGTCTCCGTCACGCGTCGATGGGGCCGGCGCCTTCTGACGGCTACCGCCGCGATCGCGATGCTGCCCGCTGTCGGGGCGCTCGCCGCTGCGCCGCCTGCCGGGGCGTTCTCCCGCGAGGGGCTGCCCGTCGAGTACCTCGACGTGTATTCGCCGTCGATGGGGCGCAGCATCCGCGTGCAGTTCCAGGGTCCGGCATCAGCGCCCGCCCCGGCGGGCACCACAGAGGGGGCGCCGGCCCAGCCCGCCCCGGCGACTTCGCCCAGCGGGCCGAGCAAGGCGGTCTACCTGCTGGACGGCATGCGCGCGCAGGATGACCTCAGCGGCTGGGACATCAACACCCCCGCGTTCGAGTGGTTCTACGGTTCCGGCCTCTCGACGGTGATGCCCGTCGGCGGGCAGTCCAGCTTCTACAGCGACTGGTATTCGCCGTCGACTCTGAACAAGCAGACCTATACCTATAAATGGGAGACGTTCCTCACACAGGAGCTACCGGCCTATCTGGCCGCCAACAAGCAGGTGTCCGCGACGGGCAACGCCGTGGTCGGGTTGTCCATGTCGGGCAGTGCCGCGTTGATCCTGTCGGCCTATCACCCAGGTCAGTTCAGTTACGCCGCGTCGCTGTCGGGATTCCTCAACCCGTCGTCACTGCTCATGCAGCAGGCGATCCGTGTGGCCATGCTCGACGCGGGTCGCTACAACGTCGACAACATGTGGGGTCTGCCCTGGGACGGCGCCTGGAAGCGCAACGACCCCGTCAAGCAGGTGGCCAAGATCGTGGCCAACGGCACGCGGCTGTGGGTGTACTGCGCACCCGGCGGCGCCACCGGGCTCGACGAGGGCTCCGACCCGAACCTCGCGATGAGCGCCAGCAGTCTGGAGACGCTGGCGATCAAGAGCAACAAGGACTTTCAGGAGGCCTACACCAAGGCGGGCGGCGGCAATGCGAGCTTCCATTTCCCGTCGGCGGGTAACCATGCCTGGCCGTACTGGGCGGCTCAGTTGCAGGCCCTGAAACCAGACCTGATCGCGACCATCAACGGCTGAGGGGCGACCAGGGACGACAACTGCTGAAGAGAAGCATCACGCATTCGTGTGGTTGACTACACGGGCACGTGAGCCGCTTACGTCGGTCCTGACATCGATGTGCGGAATACGAAGAAGAGATTCAGATAGGGAGCGGTATGAAGTTCGTTGGGAAGATGCGCGGCTTGTCGCGTCGGCTGACGGTCGCGGCAGCGGCAGCGGCCGTGCTGCCTGGCCTGGTTGGCGTCGTGGGCGGCTCGGCGACCGCCGGGGCCTGGTCTCGACCTGGCCTACCGGTCGAGTACCTCGAAGTTCCGTCGGCAGCGATGGGGCGTGACATCAAGGTCGAGTTCCAGAGCGGTGGAGCGGGTGCACCTGCGCTGTACCTGCTCGACGGTATGCGCGCTCGCGAAGACCAGAACGGGTGGGACATCGAACTCCCGACGTTCGAGTGGTTCCTGAACTCGGGCATCTCGGTTGTCATGCCGGTCGGTGGCCAGTCCAGCTTCTACACCGACTGGTACAAGCCGGCGTGTGGCAGCAAGGACGGCGGCTGCAAGACCTACAAGTGGGAGACCTTCCTGACCCAGGAGCTCCCGGCGTACCTGGCGGCCAACAAGGACGTGAAGTCGACCGGTAGTGCTGTGGTCGGTCTGTCGATGGCCGGTTCGTCGGCGCTCATGCTGTCGGCTCGCCACCCGGATCAGTTCATCTACGCGTCCTCGCTGTCGGGCACGTTGAACCCGTCTGAGGGCTGGTGGCCGATGCTGATCGGTGTCTCGATGGGTGACGCCGGTGGCTACAAGGCCGATGACATGTGGGGTTCGACGGGCGACCCGAACAACGCCTGGAAGGCCAACGACCCGACGGAGAACGTCGCGACCCTGGCCAACAACGGCACCCGTCTCTGGGTGTACTGCGGTAACGGCAAGCCGGGCGAGCTGGGCGGCGCCGACATGCCCGCGAAGTTCCTCGAGGGCTTCGTCTGCCGGACGAACTCCACCTTCCAGGAGAAGTACATCGCGGCCGGTGGCAAGAACGCCGTGTTCAACTTCCCGCAGAGCGGTACGCACAACTGGGCCTACTGGGGCCAGCAGCTGCAGGCCATGAAGCCTGACCTGCAGCGCGTCCTGGGCGCCACCCCGACCGCCTGAGCGGCCGGATAGATATACGGACGACGGCGGCGATCCTCACGGATCGCCGCCGTCGGCCGTTTCTGGGCCCCTGCTGTGGTTGCGATGTGGTTCACTACAACGCGGGTTACGTGTGCGGGGGCACTTTCGAACGACCGGCAGCATGAGAGGTTGATGATGAGACGTGCGTTGAGTCTGATGCGGGCGATGCTGCTGGCCCTGTTGGCCCCGGTGCTCGGTACTGCCCTCTGGGCCGTGTCGGCGACGACGAGCGCCCCGGCCCGGGCTGACGGTGTCGAATACCTGATGGTCCCGTCGGCCGCGATGGGCCGCGACATCCCGGTGGCATTCCAGGGTGGCGGGCCGCACGCGGTGTTCCTGCTCGACGCGTTCAACGCGGCCCCTGACGTGAGCAACTGGGTCAACGCCGGCCATGCGATGTCGACTCTGGCCGGCCGCGGCATCTCGGTGGCGGCCCCGGCCGGCGGAGCCTGGAGCCTCTACACCAACTGGGAGCAGGACGGCAGCAAGCAGTGGGAGACCTTCCTGTCCGCCGAGCTGCCCGACTGGCTGGCCGCCAACAAGGGTCTGGCCCCGAACGGGCACGGGATCGTCGGCGCCTCGCAGGGCGGTACCGCGGCGGTGACGCTGGCCGCATTCCACCCCGACCGGTTCCGCTTCGCCGGATCGCTCTCGGGTTTCCTGACCCCCTCGGCCACCACCGTCAACGGTGCGATCACCGACGGGATGGCGAAGTTCGGCGGCGTGGACAGCTACGGGATGTGGGGAGCCCCACAGCTCGGCCGCTGGAAGTGGCATGACCCCGACGTTCACGTGCAGTTGCTGGCCGACGCCAACACCCGGCTGTGGGTGTACAGCCCGGCCGCGCTGACATGCAGCGACCCGGCCGCGATGATCGGCGTGTGCGATCTGGCGCAGGGCAGCAACCGGTCGTTCTACCAGCATTACCGTTCCGTCGGCGGCAGCAACGGGCACTTCGACATGCCCGCCGGCGGCCAGCACGACTGGGGCAGCTGGGCCCCGCAGCTGGCGCAGATGTCGGGCGAACTGGTCGCGACCATCAAGTAGAAGGTCGCTGGAACTGCGAATCAGCTGCGCCGGGACACTTTTCACCAGCCGGTACGGTGGAAGCGTGCAGCACTCGGTACGGTCGGCCACCCTGGTGGTAGCGGTGTCCGCTGCGTCGTTGCTCACGGCATGCGATGCGGGCGGTGACATCATGGCGCCGCTGGCTCTGCCCACCTCACAGATCAACGGCGCGCAGCCGCAGGCGGTGTCTGCGCAGCCTCTCCCACACCGCAGCGGTGATCTGGCCGTCACTTCGCAGCAGCGCACCTACCTCGACGAGCTCAAGGCCGCCGGGATCACCCCGTCCAGTGAGCTGCTGGCGTTGTCGATCGGGTCGTACGTGTGCCAGGGCCGCGCCGCCAAGCAGGATGACCAGGCAGTGCGAGAATTCGTCCTGCCGCTGGTGCGCAGCGATGTCCGGGCGGCCCATTCCGGTCAGGAAAGCCCGACACCTGGCGAGATCGACACCGCCGCCACCGACTACATCCGAACCGCCACCGAACATCTCTGCTGAGAAGCAGATCACCGCACCGCACGCGAGGAGCCCCAGTAACCCATGGCCAAAAATGCCAGCCGCCGGAAGCGTCACCGCATCCTGGCCCTGATCGCTGCCGCGGTGATGGCTCTCGTCGTGGTGCTCGTGGTGACGATGGTCGTGATCTACATGCGTCGTCCCGAAACCCCGTCGGTGCCGCCGTCAGCCCAGCCCCCGGCCGGGGTGCCGGGTCCGTCGGCGACGCGTAAGCCGCGCCCGGAGTTCCAGTCCGCCGACTGCCCAGACGTGATGCTGGTCTCGATTCCAGGCACCTGGGAGTCCTCGCCGCAGGACGACCCGTTCAACCCGACGCAGTTCCCGCTGTCGCTCATGAGCAACGTGAGCCGGCCGATGGCCGAGCAGTTCGGGACGGACCGCCTCGAGGTCTACACGGTTCCCTACACCGCGCAGTTCCATAACCCGTTCGCCGCCGACAAGCAGATGTCGTACAACGACAGCCGGGCTGAGGGAAAGCGCACCGCGGTCAAGGCGATGACGGATATGAACGACCGCTGCCCGCTGACCAGCTACGTGATCGCCGGCTTCTCGCAGGGCGCGGTGATCGGCGGTGACCTGGCCAGCGACATCGGCAACGGCCGCGGCCCGGTCGACGAGGACCTCGTGCTGGGTGTGACGCTGATCGCCGACGGCCGCCGTGAACTCGGCGTCGGGCAGGACGTCGGCCCCAATCCGCCGGGGCAGGGTGCCGAGATCACGCTGCACGAACTGCCGGTGCTGTCCGAGATGGGCCTGACGATGACGGGCCCGCGGCAGGGCGGATTCGGTGCGCTGAACAACCGGACCAACCAGATCTGCGGCAAGGGCGATCTGATCTGCTCGGCGCCTGAGGAGGCGTTCTCGATCTTCAACCTGCCCAAGACCCTGGAGACACTGACCGGCAGTGCGGCCGGGCCGGTGCATGCCCTGTACAACACCCCGCAGTTCTGGGTGGAGAACGGGCAGACCGCCACGCAGTGGACGCTGAGCTGGGCCAAAGACATGGTGGACAACGCGCCGCATCCCAAGCACGGTTGACACCGAACACGCCCGGGTCACGACTCGCGCGGCGGATTTGGTCGGGACCATCACGGTCCCTTAACATTAAGAGAAAAATAAGAGCATCGCGCGTGAGTAGTGGGTTTGATAGAGCCGTCAGCTGATTCGTGGGCGCGGATCGGCAGCCCGGTACGATCGTCCGGGTTTGGGTACGTACCGGCCGCCGAGTGGCTGCGACGCACCGCCAGTGACGTGCGCCAACGCGACGAGTACCGCTCTGACAGGAGAGTTATATGCCGTTCATCAATCCGTTCATCAAGGACGGTCAGATCAAGTTCCCTGACGGCGCCAGCATCGTCGAGCACGTCGAGCGTTGGGCCAGGGTTCGTGCTGACAAGCTGGCATACCGCTTCCTGGACTTCTCGACCGAACGTGACGGCGTCGCCCGCGACCTGACCTGGGCCCAGTTCAGCGCCCGGAACAAGGCAGTGGCCGCCCGGCTTCAGCAGGTCACCCAGCCCGGTGACCGCGTCGCCATTCTGTGCCCGCAGAATCTCGACTACCTCGTCGCCTTCTTCGGCGCGCTCTACGCCGGCCGCGTCGCGGTGCCGCTGTTCGACCCGTCCGAGCCCGGACACGTCGGCCGCCTACATGCGGTGCTGGACGACTGCCACCCGTCGGCGATCCTGACCACCACCGATGCCGCCGAGGGCGTCCGCAAGTTCTTCCGCAGCCGGCCGGCCAACCAGCGTCCCCGGGTCATCGCCGTCGACGCCGTGCCCGATGACGTCGCCGCCACCTGGGTCCACTTCAAGGACGTCGACGAGAGCACCATCGCCTACCTCCAGTACACCTCCGGATCGACCCGGATCCCGACCGGTGTGCAGATCACCCACCTGAACATGGCCACCAACGTGGTGCAGATCGTCGAGGCGCTCGAAGGTGAGGAGGGCGATCGCGGCCTGTCCTGGCTGCCGTTCTTCCACGACATGGGTCTGGTCACCGGGCTGATCGCCCCGATGATCGGCCACTACTTCACCTTCATGACCCCGGCCGCCTTCGTGCGCCGGCCCGAGCGCTGGATCCGGGAGATGGCCCGCAAGGAAGGCGACACCGGCGGTGTCATCTCGGTGGCCCCGAACTTCGCGTTCGACCACGCCGCGGCCCGCGGTGTCCCCAAGGATGGCGCGCCGCTCGACCTGTCCAATGTGAAGGCTGTGCTCAACGGCAGCGAGCCGATCTCGGCGGCCACGGTGCGCCGGTTCAACGAGGCGTTCAGCCCGTTCGGCTTCCCGGCCAAGGCCATCAAACCGTCCTATGGTCTGGCCGAGGCAACGTTGATGGTGTCGACCACACCGGCCGCCGAAGAGCCGAAGATCATCTCCGTCGACCGCGACGAGCTCAACAGCGGCCGCATCGTCGAGGTGGACGGCGATTCGATCAAGGCGGTTGCCCAGGCATCGGCCGGCAGGGTCGGCGTCTCGGAGTGGGCCGTCATCGTGGACGCCGAGAGCGCGACGGAGCTGCCCGACGGACAGGTCGGCGAGATCTGGATGAGCGGCCAGAACATGGGCACCGGGTATTGGGGCAAGCCCGAAGAATCGATCGAGGTTTTCCAGAACACCCTCAAATCGCGGACCAGCCCGTCACACGCCGAGGGTGCTGAAGACGACGCCACCTGGGTCCGCACCGGCGATTTCGGTGCCTTCTACGACGGTGACCTCTACATCACCGGCCGCGTGAAGGATCTGGTGATCATCGACGGCCGCAACCACTACCCGCAGGACCTGGAGTACTCGGCGCAGGAGGCCAGCAAGGCGCTGCGCACCGGATATGTCGCGGCCTTCTCGGTGCCGGCCAACCAGCTGCCCGACGAGGTGTTCGAGAACGCGCACGCGGGGCTGCACCGCGACGCCGACGACAGCTCCGAGCAGCTGGTCATCGTCGCCGAGCGGGCGCCCGGCTCCCACAAGCTCGAAGTCGGCCCGATCACCGACGACATCCGCGCGGCGATCGCCGTGCGCCACGGTGTCACCGTGCGCGACGTGCTGCTGACCGCGGCGGGCGCCATCCCGCGTACCTCCAGCGGCAAGATCGGCCGCCGGGCCTGCCGCTCCGCATACCTGGACGGCAGCCTGCGCACCGGGAAGATCGCGAACGCGTTCCCCGACGAGACGGACTAACCGAACCTCTAAGCCAACGACACGTGGCCGACCAGCCCGTTCTGATGCAAGGTGACCTGAATATGGATGAAACACAAAGCAATTCGAATCTTCCAGAGGGCACCGAGCCCGCCGGGGCACCGGCGTCGCGCCCCGACCTGACCGTCGCGGAGATGCGTGAGTGGCTGCGCAAGGCGGTGGCCACCGCCACGAGTCAGTCGCCTGACGTGATCGACGAGACCACGCCGCTGATCGAGCTGGGCCTGTCCTCGCGCGACGCGGTGGCCATGGCCAGCGACATCGAGGACCTCACCGGCGTCACGCTGACGGCCACGGTGCTCTTCCGGCACCCGACCATCGAGTCGCTGGCCACCGTGATCATCGAGGGTGAGCCCGAGCCCGAGAACACCGATGATGCGGACTGGACGCGTGCCGCCGATGTCGAGGACATCGCGATTGTCGGCGTCGCAACCCGTTTCCCGGGGGACATGAACTCCCCCGACGAGATGTGGGAGGCGCTGCTCGCCGGCAAGGACGCCATCACGGACCTGCCCGAGGGCCGCTGGGAGGAATTCCTCGCCGAGCCGCGGATCGCCGAGCGCGTCAGCAAGGCCAGCATTCGCGGCGGCTATCTCTCGGATATCAAGGGTTTCGACTCCGAGTTCTTCGCGCTGTCGAAGATGGAGGCCGACAACATCGATCCGCAGCAGCGGATGGCGCTCGAACTGACCTGGCAGGCCCTCGAGCATGCCCGCATCCCGGCGTCGAGCCTGCGCGGTACCAATGTGGCTGTGTACGTGGGTAGTTCCAACAACGACTACCAGTTCCTCGCCCTGATGGACCCCACTGCCGCGCACCCCTACGCGATCACCGGTACCGCGACCTCGATCATCGCCAACCGGGTGTCCTACTTCTACGATTTCCGCGGACCGTCGGTGTCGGTCGACACCGCCTGCTCCAGCTCGCTGGTCGCCGCGCACCAGGGTGTGCAGGCGCTGCGCTCCGGCGAGGCCGACGTGGCCATCGTCGGCGGCGTCAACGCCATGATCACCCCGATCGTCACGATCGGTTTCGACGAGGTCGGCGGAGTGCTGGCCCCGGACGGCCGGATCAAGTCGTTCTCCTCCGACGCCAACGGATATGCCCGCTCCGAGGGCGGCGGCATGCTGGTGTTCAAGCGGGTTTCCGATGCCCGCCGCGACGGAGACACCATCCTCGCCGTGATCGCCGGCAGCGCGGTCAACCATGACGGCCGGTCCAACGGCATGCTCGCGCCGAACCCCGACGCGCAGGAAGACGTGCTGCGCAAGGCCTACAAGGACGCTGGGATCAACCCGCGCGACGTCGACTACATCGAGGCGCACGGCACCGGCACCATCCTGGGTGACCCGATCGAGGCCGACGCACTGGGCCGGGTGGTCGGCCGCGGTCGCGACGCCGACAAGCCCGCCCTGCTGGGTGCCGTGAAATCCAATGTGGGGCACCTGGAGTCGGCTGCCGGCGCGGCCAGCCTGGCGAAGATGACCCTCTCGCTGCAGCACGACAAGCTGCCCCCGTCGATCAACTACGCGGGCCCCAACCCGTACATCGACTTCGACAAGGAACACCTCAAGGTCAACGACACCGTCTCGGAGTGGCCGCGCTACAGCGGGCATGCCATCACCGGTGTCTCGGGCTTCGGCTTCGGTGGCGCCAACGCCCACCTGGTGCTGCGCGAGGTGCTGCCGTCGGATCTGGTCGAGCCGCAGCCGGAACCCGAAGCGGTCGAGGACAAGTCGGCTGCTGATGACGCCAACGCCGTGCACGTCGGTGGCGTGCGGATGGACGAGTACGGCGAGTTCATCCACGATGAGCCCGAGGTCGACGAATACCCGGCCTACGACGAGGTAGCCCATGAGCTGCCCGGCCTGACCGACGAGGCGCTGCGCCTGCTGGATGCGGCCCGTGCGGAGCTGGCGGCGGCGGAAGCTGCCGAGCCCACCAAGAAGGTTGTCCCGCTTGCTGTTTCGGCGTTCCTGAGCTCACGCAAGAAGGTCGCCGCGGCTGAGCTGGCGGACTGGATCGACAGCGAAGAAGGCCGCGCGTCGTCGCTCGAGTCCATCGGACGCTCGCTGTCACGCCGCAGCCACGGCCGTTCCCGCGCCGTGGTGCTGGCCCATGACCACGACGAGGCGATCAAGGGCCTGCGGGCGATCGCCGAGGGCAAGCAGCATCCGACTGTGATCTCGGCCGACGGCCCGGTGACCAACGGGCCGGTGTGGGTGCTCGCCGGTTTCGGTGCGCAGCACCGCAAGATGGGCAAGAGCCTGTACCTGCGGGAGCCGGTCTTCGCCGAGTGGATCAACAAGGTCGACGCTCACATCCAGGATGAGCGCGGGTACTCGATCGTCGAGCTGATTCTCGATGACGCGATCGACTACACCAATGAGACCTGCGAATACCCCATCGAAGTGGTCCAGACGGTGATCTTCGCCCTCCAGATCGCGCTCGGTGAGTTCCTCAAGGCTCACGGAGCGAAACCCGGTGCGGTGGTGGGACAGTCGCTCGGTGAAGCGGCCGCCGCGTACTTCGCGGGCGGCCTGTCACTGGCCGACGCCACCCGGACCATCTGCTCGCGCGCGCACCTGATGGGTGAGGGCGAGGCGATGCTGTTCGGCGAGTACATCCGGCTGATGGCGCTGGTCGAGTACTCGGCTGACGAGATCAAGACCGTCTTCGCCGATTACCCGGGCCTGGAGGTGTGTGTCTACGCCGCCCCGACCCAGACCGTCATCGGCGGCCCGCCGGAGCAGATCGACGCGATCATCGCCCGGGCCGAATCGGAGGGCAAGTTCGCCCGCAAGCTCCAGACCAAGGGCGCCAGCCACACCCAGCAGATGGACCCGCTGCTCGGTGAGCTTTCCGCCGAAATCCAAGGCATCGAACCGCATCCGCTGACCACGGGCTACTTCTCGACCGTGCACGAGGGCAAGTTCATCCGGGCCGGCGCCGAGCCGATCCACGACGTGGACTACTGGAAGAAGGGCCTGCGGCACAGCGTCTACTTCACCCACGGCATCCGCAACGCGGTGGACAACGGTCACACCACGTTCCTTGAGCTGGCGCCGAACCCGGTGGCCCTCATGCAGGTTGGGCTGACCACCGCATCGGCCGGCTTGCACGACGCGCAGTTGGTGGCGACCCTGGCCCGTAAGCAGGACGAGGTCGAGTCGATGGTCACCGCCATGGCCCACCTGTTCGTGCACGGCCATGAGCTGGACTTCCGGACCCTGTTCCCGCGCAAGTCCACCGGTTTGGCCGGTGCCCTGGACTTCGCCAACATCCCGCCCACCCGGTTCAAGCGCAAGCAGCACTGGCTGGACGCGCAGTTCACCGCGGACAGCTCGGCAGTGATGCCCGGCAACCACGTCGCGACACCCGACGGCAAGCACGTCTGGGAGTTCGTGTCGAAGGGCGCCGCCGACCTCGCCGCACTGGTGAAAGCGGCTGCCGCGCAGGTGCTTCCGGACGCCAAGCTGACCGCTTCCGAGCAGCGCGCGGTGCCCGCCGAGGGCTCCCGCCTGGTCACCACGCTGACCCGGCACCCGGGCGGCGCCTCGGTGCAGGTGCACGCGCGCATCGACGAATCGTTCACGTTGGTCTACGACGCGATCGTGACCCGTGGCGGCGCCGCGGCAGCGCTGCCGACCGCCGTGGGCGCCGGTGTTGTCGCCGAGCAGGTTTCGGCTACCCCAGAAGCGGTGGCTGAGCCCGAGGTCGAGGACGATGCGGCGATTCTGTCCGACAACCTGACCAAGGGCGCCAATCTCGGTGCGGGCTTTGCCAAGTGGTCACCGGATTCGGGCGAGACCATCGCACAGCGACTCGGCACCATCGTCGGCGGTGCCATGGGCTACGAGCCCGAGGACCTGCCGTGGGAGGTGCCGCTGATCGAGCTGGGCCTGGATTCCCTGATGGCGGTGCGAATCAAGAACCGGGTCGAGTACGACTTCGACCTGCCGCCGATCCAGCTGACCGCGGTGCGCGACGCCAACCTGTACAACGTCGAGGAGCTCATCAAGTACGCGATCGAGCACCGCGACGAGGTCGATCAGATCGCCGAATCCCAGAAGGGCAAGACGGCCGACGAGATCGCCGCCGAGCAGTCCGAACTCCTGGGCGGCGCCTCCACGGTCGCCGAGCTCGAGGCCAAGCTGGCCGAGGCCGGACACCCGTTGGCGGAGACGGACTCCGACGACAGCGCTGAAGCTGCCGAAGCCGCACCCGCACTGGACATTCCGGCCCCGCCGAGCGATCCGTCGGGCCCGTCGATCCCGGCTCCGCCGTCGAATCCGTCCGGACCGAGCAAGGCCACCGCGGCCGCGGCCGCGGCCAAGGTGCTCACCCAGGAAGCGGTCACCGAGGCGCTGGGCGCCGACGTGCCCCCGCGTGACGCAGCTGAGCGCGTCACCTTCGCCACGTGGGCGATCGTCACCGGCAAGTCGCCGGTCGGCATCTTCAACGAGCTGCCCTTCGTCGATGTCGAGACCGCGACGAAGCTGTCCGAGCGGCTCTCCGAGCGTGCCGAGGGCACAGTGACGGTCGAGCAGGTGCGCTCGGCGAAGACCATCGAAGAGCTGTCGACGATCGTGCGTGATCAGCTCGAAGAAGGTGTTGTCGACGGATTCGTCCGCACTCTGCGACCGGGCAAAGAGGGCACCTCGCACGTGCCGCTGTTCGTGTTCCACCCGGCCGGCGGATCGACCGTCGTCTACGAGCCGTTGATGAAGCGGCTTCCGGCCGACACCCCGGTGTACGGCATCGAGCGCGTCGAGGGCGCGATCGAGGAGCGTGCCGCCGAGTACGTGCCCAAGCTGCTGGAGATGCACAAGGGGCCGTTCATCCTGGCCGGCTGGTCGCTGGGCGGGGCGCTGGCCTACGCGTGCGCGATCGGCCTGAAGCAGGCAGGTGCCGATGTCCGGTTCGTCGGGCTGATCGACCTCGCGCTTCCGGGCGAGCCGATCGACCAGAGCAAGGAGGGGATGCGGGCCCGTTGGGATCGCTACGCCCTGTTCGCCCAGCGCACGTTCAATGTCGAGATCCCGGCGATCCCGTACGAGGAGCTGGAGCAGCTCGACGACGAGGGCCAGGTGAAGTTCGTTCTGGACGCGATCAAGGACAGCGGTGTGCAGATCCCGGGCGGGATCATCGAGCATCAGCGCACGTCGTATCTGGATCAGCGTGCCCTGGCCACCATCGAGGTCCAGTCCTACGACGGCCACGTCACGCTGTACCTGGCCGACCGCTACCACGATGACGCCATCGTCTTCGAGCCCGCGTACGCGACCCGCAAGCCCGACGGCGGCTGGGGGGAGTACGTCAAGGATCTCGAGGTGGTGCCCATCGGGGGCGAGCACATCCAGGCCATCGACGAGCCGTACATTGCCAAAGTCGGTGCTCACATGAGCGAGGCGATCAACCGTATCGAAGCGGAGAGCGAGAGCAAGTGACCAACAAGACCACGGCTGAACTGCTTGCCGAGCTCCGCGAGAAGCTGCAACAGGCTGCCGATCCGGGCGACGAGAAGGCCAAGGCCCGCCGGGACAAGAAGGGAATTCCGTCCGCACGGGCCAGGATTCACGCCCTGGTCGATCCGGGCAGCTTCCTCGAGATCGGTGCGTTGGCGCGCACTCCGGGTGACCCCAACGCGCTCTACGGCGACGGCGTCGTCACCGGCCACGGGACCATCAACGGCCGCCCGGTCGGTGTGTTCAGCCACGACCAGACGGTGTTCCAGGGTTCGGTCGGTGAGATGTTCGGCCGCAAGGTGGCCAAGCTGATGGAGTGGGTGGCCATGGTCGGCTGCCCGATCATCGGTATCAACGACTCGGCCGGCGCCCGCATCCAGGACGCGGTGACCTCGCTGGCCTGGTACGCCGAGCTGGGCCGCAGACACGAAATGCTGCGCGGCCTGGTGCCGGAGATCTCGATCATCCTGGGTAAATGCGCCGGCGGCGCGGTGTACTCGCCGATCCAGACCGATCTGCTGGTGGCGGTGCGCGATCAGGGCTACATGTTCATCACCGGACCGGACGTGATCAAGGACGTCACCGGCGAGGACGTGACGTTCGACGAACTCGGCGGCGCCGACGTACAGGCCCAGCGCGGCAACATCCACAAGGTTGTCGAGGACGAGGCGGCGGCGTTCCAGTACGTCCGCGACTACCTTTCGTTCCTGCCCGCCAACCATTTCGACGACGCGCCGATCGTGAATCCGGGTCTGGAACCCGAGATCACCCCGCACGATCTGGAGTTGGACGCGATCGTCCCGGATGCCGACAACACGTCCTACGACATGCACGAGATCCTGCTGCGGATCTTCGACGACGGTGACATCTTCGAGATCGCTGAGCAGCGTGGCCCGGCCATGATCACCGCGTTCGCCCGGGTGGACGGTCGCCCGGTCGGTGTGATCGCCAATCAGCCCATGCACCTGTCCGGCGTGGTGGACACCGATGCCTCCGACAAGGCCGCCAGCTTCATCCGGTTCTGCGACTCCTTCAACCTGCCTTTGGTTTTCGTCGTGGACACCCCCGGCGCCATGCCGGGCTTCGCCGAGGAGGAGAAGGGGATCATCAAGCGCGGCGGCCGGTTCTTCAACGCGATCGTCGAGGCCGATGTGCCGAAGGTGACCATCATCGTCCGCAAGGCCTACGGCGGCGGGTATGCGGTGATGGGTTCCAAGCAGCTGTCGGCCGACCTGAACTTCGCCTGGCCGACCGCGCGTATCGCGGTGATCGGTGCCGAGGGTGCGGCGCAGCTGTTGGTGAAGCGGTTCCCGGATCCGACCGCGCCTGAGGTGCAGAAGATCCGCGCCGACTTCATCGAGGGCTACAACCTCAACCTGGCCACGCCGTGGATCGCGGCCGAGCGCGGTTACATCGACGGCGTGATCCAGCCGCACGAGACCCGGCTGCTCCTGCGTAAGTCCCTGCACCTGCTGCGGGACAAGCAGAACATGCCCAAGGTCCAGCGTAAGCACGGTCTGACCCCGATCTGATCGTCAGCGAGGGTCAGGGACCGGACAGCACCGCGGTGCCGTACCGCTCACACAGCAGCAGGGCCAGTTCGACGTCGAGCCGATCGTCGTCGACGGGCCTGCCGCGGCGCTCCTCGGCACGGCCGACGCGGTACTTGACCGAGTTGAAATGCAGGTTGAGTTTCTCGCCCGCCGATTTGTAGCTGGCGCCGCCGTGCAGGTACACCCGCAGGGTTTCCCGCAGCCGGGCGTCGTTGGCGGTGTCCGATGCCAGGGCGCCTAATGTCTGGGAAACGAATTCCTTTGCATCGTCCAGGTTTTCACCGATTAGCGCCGCAGCGGCAAGTCCTGGGTCACCGGCGGCGGTGACCCCGCCGGTGCCGGCGGCGAGCGCGACGCGGCGTGCTCGCAGCGCCTGGTGGTGTGATCTGCGGAAGCCGTCGACGCCGTACAACGGTGTGCCGAGCGCAGCTGCAGGGCCGGTGTGCCGTGCGCCCATGTGAGAGCGGACAACCTCGACCGCGGTCGTCGCTGCAGAGGCCGACAGCGGTATCCACCCCCAGCCGGTGTTGCGATCAGCGGCGATGAACAACGGACTACTTTGTGCCCCAACAGCTTCTGCCGAGTCCCGGAGTGCTGACTCCAGCCGGCCGAGCCCGTCGTCCAGTTCGGAGTCGGCCGGCCACCACATCGCGACGGCAAGATGTGTCCGCTGCATCGGGTACCGCAGCGTGGCGGTGAGGGTATCGGGGTCGGACACCGAGACCGACAGTGGCGTCGCGAGCAGCTCACGCACCCGCAGCGCCCTGGCGCTGTTCCGGTTGGCCAGCCACCGGTCGCGTTCGGCTTCGTAGACCACCACCACCTGCTGGCTGATCCAGTCGATGTAGCGGAACGACACCGAGGTGATCCGCTCGAACACCGCCAACCCGATCCGGGCCTGAAGTCCGGCGGCGTTGACCTCCTCGGCCGCGGCGTCGATCACCAGGGCGTGCCCCAACCGATATGCGCGCACCAGCGCCTCCATCGGCACACCGCGCTGGGCCACGCGCCGGGCGTACTCCAGGGCGGCGGTCGGCGGTTCGATGTTGCCCAGCGATATGTCGTGGCGAAGCGCATGGAAGATGGTCTCGACATTGCCCGCGACACTGGATCCCAGTAGTTGCACCAACTCGGGATCGCCACGCAACTCCGTAATGTCGCTGGCCAGGGCCTGTTGTACGGAATGGCTCACCGCTACTTGACGTGCCATCAACCGATCCATCACCACGGCGGATGCGGCCGCGACATCGGTGTCCATGTGTTGACCCTAGATCGCAAATTTGTCTCCAGGCGACAAACCGCCGGGTCGACTTCATCGCCGCGAGATGATGTGAGGCACATCACCGGCTATCTACCGTCGTGACATGTTCCTCACGACCCTGCCAGATCACCGCGCCGCCCGGGCCCCGCATGCTTCGGCCGTCGCCGACGACGCCCTCGACCTGGACAACGCCGCATTCCTCGACGCCGTGACGCGGGCCGCGGCCGCGCTGCGTTCCGCGGGTGTGGGGCCCGGCGATGTCGTCGCACTCAAGCTGCCCAACCGCGCCGAATTCGTCGTGGTGCTCTTCGCGGCCTGGCGCCTGGGTGCCGCGGTCACCCCGATCAGCCCGACCCTGGTGGCGGCCGAGATGGCCTACCAGGTCGCCGATGCCAGGTCCAAGGTGCTCGTCGTAGACGACGATACGGCGGCTCAGGTGCCGGTCCTGACGCTCGATGATCTGGCCGCCGGATCGGCGGAGCCGGTCGCACCCGTCGAGATCTCGGACGACGCGCTGGCCCTGCTGATCTACACCAGCGGCACCACCGGCAGGCCCAAGGGCGTCATGCTCGACCACGCCAATGTCAATGCCATGTGCGACATGGTCATCCAGGGGTTCGAGCTCACCGAGGCGGACCACAGCCTGCTGATTCTGCCGCTGTTCCACGTCAACGCCATCGTGGTCAGCACCCTGTCCCCGCTGATCGCCGGCGGCCGGACCACGATCGCCGGCCGGTTCAACCCGGCCACGTTCTTCGAGCGCATCGAAACTACCCGCGCCACATACTTTTCCGCAGTACCCACCATCTACACGATGCTCGCCGGACTGCCCGCCGAGGTGCAGCCCGATGCCAGCTCGGTGCGGTTCGCGGTGTGTGGCGCCGCGCCGGCCAGCGTCGAACTTCTCGATCGGTTCGAGCGTCGCTACGGCATCGGACTCATCGAGGGTTACGGACTGTCCGAGGGATCCTGCGCCAGCACGGGCAATCCGCTGCATGGCAAGCGCAAGCCGGGAACCGTCGGCATCCCGTTGCCGGGTCAGGAGATTCGCATCGTCGACGGCTCCGGTGCGACGCTCCCGCAAGGAGAGGTCGGCGAAGTCGTCATCAAAGGCCCCAACGTCATGCGCGGCTATCTCAACCGCCCGGAGGAGACCGCCGAGACCCTGGTCGACGGCTGGCTGCACACCGGCGATGTGGGCCGGTTCGACGAGGACGGATACCTGGTGCTCGTGGACCGGGCCAAGGACATGATCATCCGCGGCGGGGAGAACATCTACCCCAAGGAGATCGAGACGGTTGTCCACCAGCTGCCCGAGATCGCCGAGGCCGCCGTCGTCGGGCGCGCGAATCCGGTCTACGGCGAGGAGCCGGTCCTGTTCGTGTCACTGAACCCGGGCGCCGAGCTCGGCGAGGACCGGATCCGCGAACATCTCACCGGATCGCTGTCGAAATACAAACTGCCCGTGGACATCACAATTCTGCCCGGCCTGCCGGTGAATCCCGTCGGCAAGATCGACAAGCCCACGCTGCGTAAGACACTGACCACCGCGGTTGCGCGGTCCTAGCCCGGCCCGAAAAAGGAGCTCGTCATGGGATTCGTCAAGCCAACCCTGCCTGAGGTCGACCTTCAGGAGTTTCTGCGCCTGCCGCTGCAGGAGCGCCTCCGGATCATGAGCCTCAAGTGGGTGGACCACGGCCTCGGTGCCCCCCGCATGATCCATGTGCTCTACATCGTCAAGCTGACGCTCTTCTATGCGCTCGGCGGGGTTGTCATCGCGACTGCGACGTCTCATCTGCCCGCCTTCTGGCATGTGGCCGATTGGTGGAATCAGCCGATCGTGTATCAGAAGCTGATCCTGTGGACCATCCTGCTGGAGCTCCTCGGGCTGGCCGGATCGTGGGGCCCACTTGCCGGCAAGACGAAGCCGATGACGGGCGGTTACCGATTCTGGGCCAAGGTCAACACGATTCGGCTGCGGCCGTGGAAGGCGGTGCCGTTCACCGACGGTGACCGTCGCACCCGGTTCGACGTGTTCGTGTACCTGGCGCTGATCGCCGCCGTGGTGGTGGCGCTGGTGGCACCCGGTGTGCACAGCGATTCGCTGAGCGCGGTGTTGCCACAGAACACCTCGGGCCTGGTGAACCCGGCGCTGCTGATCATGCCGATGGTGCTGCTGGTCGTGATCGGCTTGCGGGACAAGACGATCTTCCTGGCTGCCCGCGGCGAGCAGTACCTGCCCGCGCTGCTGTTCTTCACGACATTGCCGTTCGTCGACATGATCATCGCGGGCAAGCTCTTGATCGGCACGGTGTGGATCTGGGCCGGTATCTCCAAGTTCGGTCTGCACTTCACCAACGTCATCCCGCCGATGGTGAGTAACAGCCCGACGCTTCCGTTCAAGTGGCTCAAGCGCGCGCACTACCGCAACTTCCCGCACGATCTTCGTCCCTCGCACCTGGCGACCTTCATGGCGCACGGGCCGGGCAGCTTCGTGGAGATCGTCGCACCGCTGGCGCTGCTGCTGTCACCGTGGCCCTGGCTCACGTTCGGCGCGGCCGCGGTGATGGTGTGCTTCCACCTGTTCATCATCTCGACGTTCCCGCTGGCGGTTCCGGTGGAATGGAACGTGCTGTTCGCCTACATCACCGTCTTCCTGTTTCTCGGCTTCCCGAACTGGGACGGCTACGCCATCGCGGACATGTCCTCGCCTTGGCTGACTGTGGTGCTGCTGATCGGGCTGTGCTTCTTCCCGGTGCTGGGTAACTTCCGGCCGGACCTGGTGTCGTTCCTGCCGGCCATGCGTCAGTACGCGGGCAACTGGGCTTCGGCGGTGTGGACCTTCACCCCGGGCGCCGAGCAGAAGCTGAACCGGGTCACCCGGTCCGCGCCGAACACGGTGGATCAGTACATCAACTTCGGTTGGGACCCGGTGGTGGCCGAGGTGTTCACCCAGCAGGTCACCGCGTGGCGCGCACTGCACAGCCAGGGCCGCGGACTGTATTCGGTTCTGTTGAAATCCCTCCCGGACATCGACAGCCGCACCGTGCGCGAGGGGGAGATGTCGTGCAACACGATCATCGGTTTCAATTTCGGTGACGGACACCTGCACAATGAAGATCTCATCGCCGCGATCCAGTCCGAGGCACAGTTCGAACCGGGCGAGTTCGTGGTGGCATGGGTGGAATCGCAGCCGATCCATCGCAAGACCCAGGAGTACAAGGTGATTGACGCGGCCCTCGGGGTGATCGAGCGGGGCACCTGGAATGTGTCCGACCTGGTCGACGAGCAGCCCTGGCTGCCGAACGGGCCGATCCCGTTGAATGTGATGTGGCGGCGGGCCGGGATTCCGGCATGAGCACGGCAGTTGTGGTCGGTGCGGGGCCCAACGGGCTCGCGGCCGCGATCACGCTGGCTTCGGCTGGGGTGGACGTCACCGTGCTGGAGGCCGCCGACGAGATCGGCGGCGGGGTGCGCTCGTCGAGCGAGGGCCTCGCGGAGGGTTTCCCCGAGGGCCTCGTCCGCGACCACTGCGCAGCGATCCATCCGATGGCGGTCGGCTCGGCCTTCCTGAACGGTCTTGGGTTGGAGCGTCACGGGCTGCAGTGGAAATGGCCAGAGATCGATTGTGCGCATCCGCTCGACAGTGGTGATGCCGGCCTGCTGTACCGCAGCGTGGATACCACCGCGGCGGCGCTCGGCGGGGATGGCGGTCGGTGGCGGCGGGCTTTCGGCGGGCCGTCATCGAATTTCGACATGCTCTCGCAGGACATCATGGGGCCGCTGCTACGGGTGCCGAAGCATCCGCTTGCGCTGGCTCGTTTCGGCGCGCCAACGGTGCTGCCCGCGGCGGCGTTCGCCCGGCTGTTCCGTACCGAACGCGCGCGGGCATTGTTCGGCGGTGTCGCCGCACACACCTTCCGGCCCTTACACTTTCCGCTGACCTCGGCCATCGGCCTTGGCATCATCACCGCCGGGCACCGGCACGGTTGGGCGGTGGCACAGGGCGGTTCGCAGGCCATCACCGATGCTCTGGCCGCGGTGCTCGCGGAGTTGGACGTCAAGGTGGAAACGGGTATCCGCGTCACGTCCGGTGCGCAGCTGCCGTCCGCCGACGTGACGATGTTCGATCTCGCACCGACAGCGGTGGTCGACATCATGGGGGACCGCCTGCCCAGGCGGGTGGCCCGTGGCTTGGGTGGATTCCGGTACGGTCCTGGAGCATTCAAGGTCGACTTCGCGGTCGAGGGTCCGGTGCCTTGGACGAATCCGGAGGTCGGCGGCGCGGGGACGGTGCACCTGGGCGGTGACTTCGCCGAGATCGCGGCGACCGAGCGGGAGATCCACGCCGGCCGGATGCCGCAGCGGCCGTTTGTGCTCGTCGGGCAGCAGTATGTGGCCGATCCGGGCCGCTCGGTCGGCGGCATCAATCCGGTGTATTCGTATGCCCATGTGCCACACGGCTATACGGGTGACGCAACAGAGGCGATCATCGGCCAGTTCGAGCGGTTCGCCCCCGGGTTCCGCGACCGGATCGTCGGGATGGCGGTGCGGTCGACGACGGAGATGTCGGTCTACAACGCCAACTACGTCGGCGGTGACATCTGTACGGGGGCCAAGGACATCCGGCAGTTGGTGTTCGGCCCGCGGACTACGCTGCAGCCCTACCGAATTGGTGTTCCCGGCATGTACCTGTGCTCGGCGGCCACCCCGCCGGGGCCCGGGGCGCACGGCATGTGCGGCGCCAACGCGGCCGCGGTGGCCCTGGCTTCTCTCGCGCGGTGAGTGGCGGTGGGTTTGCGGTGGGCCGGCAATGCACATTCCTACTCACAAGCGTGTAATTCAAAAACATGCCCTGTGATTAGCGATGACATCGGGCTCGTCGAAAACCATCCACAAGTTATCCACAGGCCGCTCTGGTTGGCTGTGCGAGCCGTCGATGCGCGGCGAAGATCGTTGCAGGACATCGGGTTGGGCAGTCGCGTGGTCTGGGCGCGGGTGTAGCCCGTTTCCGGTGCGACCCGACCGTGTGCGCGCTTTGATGGGTACATGTCGAACCACTTCACCGGGCTGAGTCTCGGGCCACCGCTGGGCGACCAGCGTCTCGATCTATGCGATCTATATGCCTTCCAGTCACCGGCCGATCCCACGCGGACCGTGCTGATCCTCAACGCCAATCCCAACGCGGACGCTCTGCATCCGGATGCCATCTACCGGCTGGCCATCGACAACGACGGTGACCTGCGCGACGACATCGCGTTCAGCTACGTGTTCTCCGAGCCGGTCGACGGCCGCCAGACCGTGGACGTGTATCTGGCCGCCGACGAGGACGCGGAATCGCCCGAGGCAGTCGGAGAACGGATCTTCACCGGCGTCGAGGTGTCGTTCGGGCGGGAGTCGGTGATCGCCCAGACCAACGCCTACACATTCTTCGCCGGTGCCCGCAGTGACGCTTTCTTCTTCGACTTCGACGGTGTCAAGAACCTGTTCGACACCTCCGGAGGCCGGAACTTCACCGCGCTCCATCTCAGCGGTCAATATCCTTGGACCGGCGTGGATTCCAACACCCAGGCCAATGTGTGCTCGATGGTCATGGAGCTGCCGACTGTGCAGCTGGGCGCCGACCCCGACATCCGGATCTGGGGCCGGTGCAGCCTGCACCGCGACGGCGAGCTGTTGCACGTGGACCGGGCCGGGCATCCGTCGGTGAGCAGTTTCTTCAACACCGACGACACCAAGCTGGAGTACAACGCCGGCGTGCCGATCCATGACCGGGAGCGCTGGATGGGCCAGTTCATCCATCTGCTGGGGCACACCGGTGGCTACTCGCACGACGAGGCGATCGCTGCCATCGACGAAGAGGGGATCCTGCCCGACATGTTGACGTTCAACCCGTCGAAGCCGGCCAAGTACCCGAATGGCCGGGTGTTCGCCGACGACGTGATCGACTACCGGCTGGCGTCGCTGACCAAGGGTGACTGTCCGCCGTCGGGCCTGAGCCCGCACACCGACACCCTCGACGTGTTCCCGTACCTGGGCCCGCCACACTGAGGCCGCGCTGCAGGACTTTCCTGACTTAGAGCCGCAGGCCCGCGATGAAGATCGCGAGCAGCCGGCTCACGGTCGACTCGAAGTCGGTCACCATCGAGGTGCCCACCGCTGAATCCGGTGTGCTCCATGCCCAGGCCGTGCCGGTGAACGCGTGGACGGCTGCCGTCAGCGAGCGGAGCTGATCATGGGACAACGGCAGCGACGGCTGTAGCGCGGCGCCGAGCCGCTGTTGGGCATCCTGCGCCTGGGCCGCCAGGACGCGGAAATCGTCCGGGGCGAGGCGGCTGATGAGCACGGGCGAGGCCGCGATGAGATCGCACAGGACCGGTCGAGCGGCCAGCGTGTGGGCCAGTGCGGCTGCCGGAGTGGCGGTGCGGAGTTCGACCGTGAGCGCATCGATCCAACCCACGTGCTCGTCGTACATCACCCGCAGCAGCAGTGCCTCGCGGGAGCCGACGTACCGCAGGATGCCCGACTTCGCCAGGCCCGCAGCGGCGGCCACGTCGCCCAGCGTCAACGTCGCCGCGCGCGTCTGCGCCAGGCACTCCCGCGTCGCTGTCACCAGCCCCGACAACCGGTCCTGGCGCTGCGCCTCGCTGCGTGCGCGGGTGAAAGGTGGAGCGGATTCCGGCATTTCCACATAATAGAACATTGTTCTGTTAAAGTCGCGAGCCATGAACCGCCGCTATGAATGTGTTGTCCGCCGGCACACCACGGCACCGCCGCGGACCCTGTTCGCCATCGTGTCCGACGGATCTCGCTGGTCCGCTTGGGCCTCGCCCCTGATTCCCTACTCGGCCTGGGAATCCCGCGGCCCGGCCGGCGACGGTGGGGTCGGGGCGATCCGGGCCGTGGGCACCCGGAAGAAGCCGACCCGCGAGATGACCACGATCCACGAACCGGACCACCGGCACGGCTACACCATGCTCACCGACGGTCCGATCCGCGACTATCAGGCCGAGGTGACGTTCACCGAGGTCGCCGACGGGACGCGGGTGACGTGGCGGGGTAACTACGAGACCCGTTGGCGCGTGGTCGGATTGGCCTACTGGCTTGTCCTGCGCGTGGTGCTCGGGACGTTGTCACGCAAGCTCGTCACCGCCGCGGAAAAGGGCATCGTCTAACGCCGAGTGGCCAGTTATGACACGGTTTTTCGTTGTCCGCGTGTCACAACTGGCCACTCGACGCCCTACCCCGGTCCGGGCTACGGCTTGATGCGGATCCGGCCCGGCTTGTAGAGCCCGGAATGCGTCGCTGTCCCGAGCTCGACCTCCGCCGGAACCGCGTCGACGATGGTGTCGAACTTGCGCAGCGAACCCCAGTCGCGGCCCCAGTCCTTGTTCAGGTAGGTGGCCATCACGTGCTGGCGCAGCAGCAGGTCACTGATGCCCAGGAGACCGCCGTTGATGCCGTCCTCCCAGGTGTCGGTGTCCTTCATCTTGGCGTTGTAGTCCGGGGTGATCCGGAACTTCGGCACCTCGGTGACACCGTTGGCGTGCAGCATCGGCTGCTGGCACGGGAAGGCCAGGCCCACAGCCCAGTCCATCAGTACCGGCTGTTGTGAGCCGATGTACTCCTGCACGGTCTTGACCTCGGGAACCCGGGGCGGGGTGACAGCGATCCAGTCGCCGAGGCTCAGCGACTCGTCCTCGGCGATGACCCGGACGAACGTGGCGTCCGCCGGAATCTCGCTGCGGTCGAAGCGCAGGTTGCGCCATGACGGGATCGGCCCGAGGTCGTAGGGCGCCACCCGGCCGGCCGGTACCGCGGCCCCGTCGGGGCCTGGCCGTCCGTACTCGAGCTCAACCGTCTGGCCCTCGGTGCGGCCGTTGAAAATGCTGTTGCCGGTGATGGTTCCGGCCGCGGTGACGACGACCAGCGGGTGGGCGGCGTCGGGTGCGGGCAGTTGGTACCAGGCCGAGGCCAGCTTGCTCACCTGCTGTGCCGGGCCCTCGGTGTAGCTGCCGGCCAGCGGAACTCGGGCCGGATCCAGCCCGTAGGGCAGCGGAACGGTCGACCCGTTGATGCCCGGGGTGGTCAGCTTGGCGTCGGCGTTCCAGTCGGCGTCGATGCCCGGCATCGGAACGGTCAACCGAATCGCTTCGGCGACAATATGGTCCGGCACACCGTTCGGGGTGAACCCGGTCGGTGCGGTGCCGCCCAGCGGCCCCAGCGGGCCGTACTCGCCCGGCGCGGGGGTCAGGAACCCGTCGTTGGGGTCGGGTTCGACCAGTACGTCGTCGGCCAGGCCGCAGCCGCCGGCGAACGCGCGGAGGTTCGACGATGCGTTGGAGTAGGTGCCGTCCTGGCGGACGACCCCGTAGAGCATCGAACCGACGAAGACCACCACCATGAACCCGGCCGCGATCGGCACCGGGGCGGCGGTCAGTGCCCGCGCCACCCGGCCCTCGGCCGAGGGCCGCAGGTGGAGCCAGTACGCCCACAACGCGGTGATGGCGAACAGCGCGAAGAAGATGGCGCTCACGGTGATTCCGCCGATTGCGGGCTTGTCGTTGTTGAACGGCACGCCGTAGCTGGACACGTACCACCAGCCGTTGGTGGTGGCGAAACACAGCGCCAGGACGAACAACACCGCGGATGTGAACGCCATCCGGTTGCGCGCCGAGCGGAGCACGACCGGCGACGCCAGCACCGTGACCACCGCGGCCATCGCCGCACCCACCGCGGCGAAGAGGCCGAAGTGGTGCACCCACTTGGTGGGGGTGAACATCAGGCAGAACATGGTGGCGAAGATGATGCCCATCAGCCGCCATACCGGGCCGCGGGCCACGCCGGGAACCCGCTTGCGCCGCAACATGATGAACAGTGAGGCGAACAGGCTCAGCGCGGTGATGATGAAGCCGAACCGGCGGGACAGCGAGCCGTCGACGGTCGGCAGGATCAGGTAGTAGTAGCGCAGGTTCTCGGTGTACCACTCCTGGCTCGGGCCGATTGCGGTACGAATCCTGGTCGCCTCCAGCACTGTTGCCAGCGTCTGGTCGGCGAAGACCACGGTCAGGATCACCGTGCCGGCGGCCAGTAGCGGCAGCACCAGCGGCCAAATGCCGAGCGTGCGGCCACGACGCACGAGGATGCGCAGCAGCGGGCGGCCACCGGCGAGCAGCGCGGCGACGGCGATCAGGCCGGTCGGCTGGATGCCGAGGGTGAAGGCCGCGGAGATGATCGCCATGGCGGCCGGCGTGAGCCGTCCGGAGATGATGGCTCGCTCGATCAGCACGTAGGTGATCAGTGCGCCGGTGGCGATCTGGCCCTCGGGGCGCAGGCCGTTGTTGAACGGCATCCAGGCGGCCATCAGAACCAGGCCCGCGGCCCACAGTGCGGGCTTGGACGCGATCACCGCGGGCCCGAGGCGGGGCAGCACTTCACGCGACAGCAGCAGCCAGCAGACCAACGCGCAGATCAGGTCGGGCAGTCGCATCCAGATGCTGGCGTCGCTGACATGGGTCATCAGGGCCAGCAGGTTGTAGAACCAGCCGAACGGATCCTCGGGGCTGCCGAACCAGCGGAAGTAGTTCGACATGTATCCGGCGTGGTCGGCCACCCGTGCCATCTGCAGGATGTAGCCGTCGTCCGACGAGTTCGCCCCGATCACGTGCCAGGTCAGGAATCCGCCGACCACCACCACGTCGACGGCGCTGAAGGTGCGCCAGCGCGACGGGATCAGGTGGTGCATCCGCCGTCCGTCGAGCCGGTCCAACCGCCACAACGCCACCAGTGCCACCACGGTGGCGGCGATGCCCAGCAGCATCGCCACCAGCTTGAGTGCGGTGGGCTTGGAGGTGAACCGGGTGTCGATCGTGGCCGACAGGGAAAGTCCTTGCGGCGCAGGCCCGCTCAATTCGGTGAAGACGCCGACGACCTGGGGCCGCAGGTTCGGGTCGGGGAAGCCGGTGCGCAGCTCTTTACCGTCGGTGCCGGTGAGGCCGACGAACGTGGCGAAGGTGCCCGCTTCCGACGAGGTGATCTCGATGCGTTCGCAGGCAGGCGAATTCACCTTGTCCCGAGTCACGCTCGCGATCACCACGTTGCGGTCGGTGATGTCGACGCGCTTGCTGTTGACGTTGACGAACAGCGCGTTGAGCGCGGCCTGCCTGCCCTCCTTGGGCGCGGTGCCCAGCACCATGCCGCCCTCGGGCGGCATGGACCGGATCACGTCACAGGGCACCGTCACCGACATGGTGACCGGCGTCTGGGTGATCAGCGGCGCGGTGACGCTGTTCATCTGACCCGCCTGGGGCCAGTTCAGCGTCGCGGTGGTCTGCACCACCGGCAGCAGCGGTGTGGCCACCGCGCACAGGAAGCCGATCAGGCCGGCGATCATCGCGACCCAGCGGGTCACCTGAACGCCCTTGTCGGCGCTGTGTTCACGCAGGGTCACGCTCATGGCAGGGCTCGGATCGGTCCGGGCCGGCTGAAGCCGAACACTCGCTGGGTTCCTTCATCGATGTGGGCGACGGGCGCCTGCCCGGCCGGCACCACCGGGTCGTATTTCTCGATCGAGCCCCAGTCCCGGTACCAGTCGTCACGCAGATACGTCGGAATGGTCGACGTCCGCAGCAGCGCCTGGATGAAGAGGAAGGGGCCACCCTTCTGGGCGGACTGCCACATGTTCGACGACACCACCACTTGCTTGACGTTGGGAAGGATGCGGTACTCCGGCAGCTCGGCCACACCGAGATGTTCGGAGAACGGCCGCTGGCAGGGGAAATTGGCGGCGGTCGCGATGTCCATCAGCACCGGGGTCTGCGCGCCGAGGAACTCACTTGCGGTCTGCAGGGTCGGCACCCGCGGCGGGGTGAAGCCGAACCACTGGTCTTCGGAGAGGTTCGGGTCGTCGGCGACAATCCGCGCCACGTTGGCCTCCGGCGGCGCCCAGGCCAGCGGGAAACGCAGGTTGCGCCAGGCGTATTGGGCGAACACGTCGATCGGTTGCACGGCGTCGAGGGCCTGGAAGCTGCCGTCGGGACGGTGTACACCCCACTGCAGTTTCAGCGACTGCCCGTAGTGGAACTCGTGCTCTTCGTCGTAGTACCAGATGGCGCCTGCCGCGGCGACGGTCACGAGCGGTCGGTCCGCGGTGCGCGGTGGCAGCTGGTACCAGGCCGAGGTGGCCTTGGCGGCGACGGTGTTCTCCTTGTAGCTGCCCATCACCGGGGTGCGGGCCGGGTCCAGGCCGAACGGCAGGTATACCCGGGAACCGTTGGCGCCGACGGGTCCGTAACCGCCGCCGGTGCCCGCCGCGTAGGCGATGCCGACGTTGGGCTTGTTGGGCGATCCGTCGGAGTTCACCGTGCCGGGGTTGGCGACGACGGGCTTCGGCGGTTCGAGGGTGTCGCTGATCCCGTTGGGGGTGAAGCCGACCGGGTTCTCGCCGCCCAGCGGGCCGTACTCGCCGTAGGTCTGGCCCGGAACCGGTTGCAGCATGCCGGCATTGGTGTCGGCTTCGACGAGAACGTCGTCGGCCATGGCGCAACTGTCCGACGACAGACCCGAGGTGAGCGCCGAGACGTTGGCCTTGGCGGTGGTGTAGACGGGGTAGCGCTGGACGAAGCCCTTGGCCATCGACCCGACTTCGAGCACCACCATGATGGTCGCGACCACGAGCAGGGGCGTCGATGCCAGCGCCCGGTTGCGCCGGGTGTTGGCCACCTCGGTGTGCCCGGCGTAGTCGATCCGGAAGTGCAGCCAGCCGGCGAGCACCGCGGTGATGATGGCCAGGGCCAGGAACATGGTGGTGACCGGATGCCCGGCGATCACGGGCTGGCGGTCGAACCAGGGCACGCCGTAGTTGCCGACGTAGAACCAGGCGTTGTTCCCGGATGTGGCCCAGGCGAGTACGAACAGCAGCGCCGTCACGTAGAGGGCGAGGTTGCGTCGGCTGTGCAGGCCCACCAGGGCGAAGGCGAATGCCGTCACCGCGCCGAGCGCGGCGGCCAGCCCGGCGAATGCACCGAACTGCACGGCCCACTTGGTCGGGGTGAAGTGCAGCAGCAGCAGGCCGATCGCCGTGGTGCCGATCAGTCGCCAGACCGGCCCGCTGGCCAGCCCGGGCACCCGGCCCTTGCGCAGCAGGACGGCGATCATGCCGAACAGGCACAGCATCATGGCCAGCACCGCGAACCGGCGGGTCAGGGAGCTGTCGACAGAGTCTTCGACGGTCAGGAAGTAGTAGCGCAGGAATTCCTGGTACCAGGAGATGGTCGGGCCGACGGTGTATTTGATCCGGGCCGATTCGGCAACGCTGGCCAGGGTCTGGTCGCGGAACACGATGACGAATACCAGTGCGGCCGAGCCGGCGAGCGCGGCCAGGGCGGGCAGGGCGATGCGGCGGCTGCGGATGGTACTGACGACGCTGCGCGCGCCGACCAGCAGCGGGGCCACCGCGATGATTCCCTGCGGGGCCAGCGTCACGCTGAGCGCTGCGACGATGATCGCCAGGCAGGTGGGCCACAAACGGTGAGTTCCGATGGTCGTCTCGATGAGCGCCCACACCGCGAGCACGCCGAAGGCGATCAGCGGTTCGGGCCGCAGGCCGTTGTTGAACGGCAGCCAGGCGGCCAGGAACACCGCTCCGGCGGTCCACATGGTGACCTGGTTGCGTGCGACGCGCCGTCCGAGGCGGGGCAGGACCCAGCGGCTGAGCAGCAGCCAGGTGCCGATCGCGGCCAGGGTGGCGGGTACCCGCATCCAGACACCGGCCGTGCTGATCGCTGCGAAGTGGGCGAGCACGGACTGGTACCAGTCGAACGGTGCCTCGGTGGCGCCGAAGTAGCGGAAGTAGTTGGCGGTGTACCCGGCGTCGGCCGATACCCGCGCGATGGTCAGGTTGTAGCCGTCGTCCGATGAGATGGCGCCGATGACGTGCCACAGCAGCAGGCCGCCGATGACGCCGATGTCGGCGATCCAGGTCGAGACCGGAACCTTCACGAAGCGCTGCCAGGCCCCGCCGACCCGGTGGCCTCCACGGCGGTCAAGAACGGCCAGCGCCACGATCGAGGCCACCACGCACAGCACGCCGAGCGTCATCACCAGCAGTTTCAGCGGGGTGGGGGAGGTGATGAACCGGGTGTCGATGTCGACGCGGGCGCTCAGCCCGGGCTGCGGTGCCATCTTCAGATCGGTGAACAGGCCGGCGACCTGAGGCTTCTTCTCCACGGCCCCGGTGCCGGTGGCGCCGGGGATGCCGACGAAGTCGGCGCCCACTCCGCCGACGTTCGCCCACAGGTGCATCGCGCTGCAGCCGCCGGCGTTGATCGCGGCGCGGGGGGCGACGGCCACCACCGAGTCACGGAACGCGACCACCACGGTTTCGGTGTTGGCCCGCACGAACAGCCCGTTGCGGCTGGCGTCGATGCCGGCCGAGGGGATGGTCGAGAACACCAGGCCGCCCTCGGCGGGCAGCGTGGCGATCGCCGAACACGGGATGGACACGTCGAGCGACTGCGGGGCGCCGGACACCAGCGGGGCGGTCACCGAGGTGACGTCTCCCGCGGTATCGGTGCCCTGCGGCCACAGGACGGTCGCAGTGGTCTGTTTGACGGGCAGAAGTGGCACCAGCGCGCACAGCACCACACCCGCGATGCCCGCGACGATGGCGATCAGGCGTGCGATGCCCACAACACGGTCGGTTGGCTCATCGGAAGGCACGAGGCTCGATGTTATGCGACCCGTATGTGAGCCCCGGTTCCAACCGCCGAGTGGCCAGTTATGTCGCGGGATTGCCGCCGCTATGTGACATAACTGGCCACTGAAGGTGGGTAATGCGAACTAGCTGTGCCGCAGCGGCGCCGGGCTCCACAGTCCACTGCGGATCGCGGTGCCCAGGTCAAGACGGGCCGGTCCGGCGTCCGGGTACCACGGCGTGAGCCGTTGCAGCGAGCCCCAGTCCCGGAACCAGTCGTCCCGCAGATAGGTCGGCACGCTCGACGGCCGCAGCAGCAGTTCGGAGATGCCCAGCGGGCCGCCGCCCAGGTAATCCATCACCGGCGAGTTGGCCTCGGCGCCGAAGCGGTCCGGCAGGATCCGCCACTTGGGCACCTCGGTCACGCCGTACTGATGGCCGAAGGGCCGCTGGCACGGGAACGCCAGGCCTACCAGCCAGTCCAGCAGGACCGGGTCCTGCGACCCGACCACGTCCTGCAGGGTGCGCAGCTCCGGAATCCGCGGCGGGGTCACCGCGATCCAGTGCTGGGGGGCCAGGTCGTCGTCGGTGGCGACCAGCCGGATCTGGGTGGCCTCGCGCGGAATGGCGGCCATCGGGGCGCGCAGGTTGCGCCAGGCCGGGGCGGCGCCCACGTCGGCGAATCCGACGCCGCCGCCGGGCTTGTTCTCGGCGGCCTGCGCGTCGGTGGCCCACTGCACCACGACCTCACCCGGATCGAAGCGGCCCGCGGCCGAGACGACCAGCAGCGGTCCGGCCTGATCGCGATCGGGCAGCCGGTACCAGGCCGAGCGCATGACCGCTGGCTGCTGGGTGCCGGCTCGCCAGCTGCCGAGCACCGGGGTGGTGGCCGGGTCGAGCCCGTAGGGCAACCGGGCCCGGGAGCCGTTGATCCCGGCGGCCGCGGTGGTGCCACCCTCGGTACCCACCTCGCTGCCGGTCACGGTGCCCGAGTCGGTGTCGGCGAAGTTGCCTGCGCCGGGCTGCTCCATCACCGGGTCGGCCGAGACGTCCGACGGGATGCCGTTGGGGCCGAATCCCTGCGCGGTGACCGCGCCGAGGGCCTGCCCGGGCGGCTCACTGACCGGTGCCAGCAGGCCGGCGTTCGCGTTCTCCTCGACCATCACGTCGCTGGCCAAGCCGCAGGTCTTGCCGGTGAGCGCCTCCAGGTTGGAGCGTCCCACCGACCAGGCCGGGTACTGGGCGGTCATCGCCAGGGTCAGCGACACCACCTCGAACATCACCACCACCCAGGCGGCGATCGCCAGTGGCGATTGCACGATCCGCTGCCAGCGGTGCTGCGGGCCGTCCGGGGATTCGTCACGGTCGCTGAAATGGAACCAGGCCGCCAACAACAAGGTCAGCACCGACAAGCCCAGCAGCATCGTGGTGAACCCGAAGTGCCACTCGGGGAACGAGTTCGACCAGGGCACCCCGAAGTTGGATACGTACCACCAGCCGTTGACGGTCGCGAACGACAGCGCCGCCACGAACAGCACGAGCGCGGCGAACATCGACCGGTTACGCCGGGACTTCATCGCCACGGCCGTCACCGCGACCGCGGCCAGCGCGCCGAGAGATCCGGCCAGCCCGGCGAACACGCCGAAGTGGTGGGTCCACTTGGTCGGGGTGAACATCATCGCCAGGAACGAGATGATCGTGATGCCGATGATGCGCCGGCTCGGACCGGCGGCGGTGCCTGGGATGCGGCCCTTGCGCAGCGTCATCGCCACCGAAACAGCCAGTGCCACCAGCAGGGTCAGCACCGCGAAGCGTCGCGCCACCGAACCGTCCGGGCTGCTGGTGAACAACCGCGAGTAGCGGATGTGCTCGTCGAACCAGGCCAGGCTGGGGCCGACGGCGGATTTGAAGGTGCTGGCCTGCAGCTCACCGGCCAGGGTCTGGTCACGGAAGATCAGGATGATCGTCACGGTGCAGGCGGCCAGGATCGGGGCCAGCAGCGGGAGATGCCCGAAGCGTGAGGTATGCCGGGCCACAATGGTTTTCAGTGGTCCCACGGCGACCAGCAGGGCGCCGATGGCGGCGATGCCGGTGGGCCCGGAGAACAGGGTCAGCGCGCCGATGACGATCGCGACGGCCACCGGCAGCATCCGGTTGGTGGCCACGCCACGTTCCACCGAGCACCAGGTCAGCAGGATGCCGAGGGCGATGATCGGTTCGGGGCGCAGGCCGTTGTTGAGCGGCAGCCAGAACGCCAGGAACATGCCTGCGGCCGTCCAGGCGGCCGCGCGGTTGGTCTTGACGGCGCGACCGAGTCGCGGGAGTACCTCACGGCTGATCACCCACCAGCAGGCGAGCGCCATCACCAGGGTGGGCAACCGCATCCAGACGCTGTTGGTGGAGACGTGGGCCCACAGTGCGAGCAGGTCGTAGTACCAGCCGAACGGGGCCTCGGGGGTGCCGAACCAGCGGTAGTAGTTGGCCATGTAGCCGGCGTGTTCGGACACCCGCGCCATGGTCAGGATGTAGCCGTCGTCGGAGGTGTTGGCCCCGACGAAGTGCCACCACACCAGCACGGCCGTGACCAGTCCGTCCAACGGTGTCATCGACCACCAGCGGGGCGGCAGGAACCGCCGGTGCCGGACGCCGTCGGCGGTGTCGAGGCGGTGCAGCGCGGCCAGCGCGATCGCGGTCATCGCGACGCCGATGATGATCGCCAGCATCTTGAGCAGCGTCGGGGCGCTGCTGTAGCGGGAGTCGATGGTGGCCGAGAACTTCAGGCCCTCGGGTGCCGGGCCGGACAGGTCGGTGAAGACGCCGACGATCTGCGGCCGGAAGTCGTAGCCGCCCCGCTCACCGCGCAGGGGCGCGGCGGGGTGGTCGGCGGTGGCGCTGGCATCACCCTGGGTGAGCCCGACGAATTCGCCGGTCACCTTGTCGGCGTGTGCGGTGAATGTCAGGGACTGGCAGGCCGGGCTGAGTACCGCGTCCAACGGGGCGCTGACCACCGGAGTGTTGCGCACGATGACCAGCAGGTCGTTGTTCACCCGCTCGATGAGCAGGCCGCGGTCGATGGCCTTGGGTGCCTGCTTGGGAACCGTGGAGAGCAGGACGGTGCGGCCCCGGTTCTCCGGCCCGGCCAGTCCTGCGGCGGCCTGGCACGGCACGGTGATGGTCAGATCGGTGGCGACGTACCCGATCAGCGGGGCGTTGATGCTCTGCCAGGTGCCGTTCTGCGGCCAGTTCAGCTGGGCCGTGGTCTGCTTGACCGGTAGCAGCGGTGTCGCCACCGCCATCAGTACGCCGAGCAGACCGGCGACGATCGCGATGAGCCGCGCCGTCCGGTGGTTGCTGCCGGCGGTTCCTTGCGGTCCCGTCACGGGCTCTGATGCTATCGGCGTATCAGTGGCCATCGGGAATGGGCTTTCTGATCGCCAGGACGAATGGGCCGATGTCAGTCACCTCGAAACGTGGATCTTTGAACAGTGCCGCGTCGAGCGCCACGTGGTAGCGGCGCACGTTCGGCTGGTTGGGGTAGACGTCGGAGGCCAGGCGCAGCGTGTAGGTGTCGTTCGCGCCGTGGCGCATCAGGAACACGGTCGGCGCCTTCCAAGGCATTTCGTCAAGAGCCTTCACGAACTGGTCGGGCTTGCTCAACGTGGCCCAGCCCTCGATGGCCCTGGCGCGTTTGTCGAACTCGGCCAGCGGGTTGGCGTAGTGCGACGTCAGCCCCTGGAACCCGTAGTAGGGGTAGAAGGACAGGAAGCTGTAGTCGGCGGTCAGCACGACGGTCTGGTTGCGCGGCACCCCGGTGATCTCGGCGATCTTGGCGTCGATCTCGCGGTAGTAGCGCTCGGCCCCGGGTGCCCGGCGGTCGGCCCGCTGGCCGCTGCCGTCGGTGTCTGTGTAGGCCACGTTGATGTCGGGGCGCAGTACGTCGGGGATGTCCTGACTGAACGTGATGCCGCCGATCGCGCCGACGGTGGCCGCCGCCGCGACGACGCGACGTGCGGTCTCCGGCTGGTAACGCCTGGCTGCGAGACGGGCCAGGCCCTGTGCCGATTCGATGAACCCGAACGCCCCGGCGGTGGTGAGCAGCACGGTCAGTGTGGGCTGCAACCGGAAGGACAGCAGCGTGGTGCCGGCGAGTGTGGTCAGCATCGACAGCAGCGACCAGGCGTAGACGGCGAGCACCGCGACGGCCAGTGCGCCGGCCCGCGTCGAGCTGCGCGCCCGGACCACCAACCACAGCGTGCCGAGCATGCAGAGCGCGCCGAGCAGCGTGAAGCTCAGCATCGGGAAGGTCAGCTGGGCGCCGGCGTCGGGCAGGTAGTGCTGGGCGGTGCCCTTCTCGGCGGGTGTTCCGCGCAGCGCGGCCAGCAGGTACGGGGCCCAGGTGAGCAGGGCGATCGCGCCGGCGATCACCGCGATGACGATGCCTCGCAGCAGCGGGTCGAAGCGTCGGCGCGCCACGACCAGCACCAGTCCCATGATGGCGAGCGTGAATGCGCAGTAGAGGAAGAGCAGGGTGTAGAGCAGCGCGGTCATCCCGAGGAAGATCCCGACGCCGACGACGGCGGCCCAGCCTCCGTTACGGGTCTGGCCGCGCAGGCCCGACCAGGCCAGCACGAACACCGGCGGCAACAGCACGGTGATGATCGCGGCGTACGGTTCGGTGGAGGCGTAGGCCAGCATGGCCGCGGTGCTCGCGGTGGTCACGATCAGCGCGGACTCGAAGCGAATCATGGTCGCCCACAACACGAATGCGAGTGCCACCGCGATGGTGATCGAGACGATCGACCAGGGCTTGAACATCTCCCAGGCCGGGGTGTCGGTGGCCGCGGCGATGCGCCCGCCCATCCAGAACCAGCCGGCCGGGTAATACGGCGGAAGCCCGAAGTAGGTCATGTCGTGCAGGCCCGGGGCGTCGGCCAGCCGGGTCAGGTACTCGGTGCGGAACTGCTGGTCGACCGAGACCCCGAACAGATAGAGCTTGGTGGCGCCCAGCGGCATCGCCAGGGTGACCACCGAGAACGCGGACAGGAAGATCAGCGCGGCCAGCCGGGCCAGGGTGCGCCGGCCCCGGCGCCAGATCAGGCCCGCGGCGAAGATTCCGGCCAGGGCGCCGACCTGGCCCACCGTGGTGAGCGCATGCAGCTGGTTGGACGTGTTGTAGGCCGGCCACTGGACCTGGGCGATCGCGGCGATCGACACCCCGGCCACCGCCGAGGCGAGCATCAGGGCGACCACCATGTGTCCGATGACCCTGGCCGGACGCGCCTGCATCAGATGGGAAGCTTGCGGAAGATGGGCCGCGGGATGTGCCGCAGAACCATCATCACGTACCGGAACGCCCCCGGCGCCCAGACCAGCTCCTTGCCCTTGGCCGACGCGGTGACGGCCAGTTCGGCGACGTATTCCTTGTCGACGGTCAGCGGGGCTTCCTTGACGTGGGCGCTCATCCGCGTGCGCACCTGTCCGGGCCGGATCACCAGCACCCGCACGCCGAACTCGCGCAGTGCCTCGCCGAGGCCGAGGTAGAACCCGTCGAGTCCGGCCTTGGTGGAGCCGTAGACGAAGTTGGACCGGCGCACCCGCTCGCCGGCGGCCGAGCTCATCGCGATGATCCGGCCGTAGCCCTGTGCCCGCATCTTCTCGCCGACCAGGACGCCGACCGAAACGGCTGCGGTGTAATTGATTTCGGCGATCTGCACGGCCTTGCGCTGGTTCTGCCACAGCTCTTCGGCGTCACCGAGGAGGCCGAACGCGACGATCGCGACATCCACGTCGCCGGAGGCGAACGCCTTGTCGATCACGTCGGGGTGGCTGGCCGTGTCGATCGCATCGAAGTCGATGACTTCCACCGAACTGGCGCCGGCCGTGCGCAGCTGGGCCACGGCGTCGTCGCGGCCCGGATCGCCGGGCAGGGCGGCCAGCACGATGCGGGCAGAGGCGTCGCGCAGATAGCGCTCACAGATCGCCAGCCCGATCTCTGAAGTGCCGCCGAGCAGCAGAATCGTCTGGGGGTTACCTACGGCGTCGAACACCATCTAGCGCAGCTCCAAGCCTCGGGGGACATCGTGACGAGGGTACCGTGCGGTTTCCTTCGAAAATTCGAGCAATCCGGGCGCAGGGTCTTGACCGCATTTCCTACACGACGTAGCTTTTTTCTACATCGTGTAGGAAACGGGGGAGATCATGACGATCCGGGACTGGCTGACGTTGCCCGAGACGGAGCCGGGGGAGGACTACGGGTTCTTCGGCCCCGATTCGGTGACATGGAAGGTGTGGAGTTACCCGACCTCGCTGTCGATCGGGTTCCAGCGGGCCGTCGTCATCGAAGAACTCGACCCCGCGCTCGTCGCGGCGGTCGACAAGACCCACGAGATCTACTCGCGGCCCCGTACCCGGTACGACCGGACGCTGCGCTACTTCGCCATGGTGGCGTTCGACGACAGTCGCTCCACCACGAAGGCCGCCGACGTCCTGGTCAAGATCCATTCCAAGGCCATCGGCACCGACCCGGTCACCGGAAAGACCTACGACGCCAACAACCCGGACTCGCAGCTGTGGATCCACCTGACCGCATGGCATTCCATCCTGGTGGCCTATGAGAAATACGGCCCGGGCCGGCTGTCACCCGAAGAGGAGCTGCAGTACTGGCGGGAATGCGCGATCGCCGCCGAACTTCAGACCTGCGATCCGTCCGACGTTCCCCTGACCCGCGAGGGCATCCGCGAGTATTTCGAAAAGATGCGGCCCCACCTCATCGGCTCGGACATCGCCCGCCAGGCCATGCATCACCTGCTGGGCGCCGAGGTGATGTTGCCCAAGATGCCACTGCTGCTGCGTCCGGGCACCAGGGTGATCACCGCGTTCCTGCGCCGCGGCACCCTGGCGACGATGCCGCGCTGGATGCGACAGATGGCCGGGCTCAACACATCCCGGCTTCTCGACGCGCTGGTGGTGCCGCCCCTGAGTGCCGCATTCACGGTGATCGCCATGAGCACACGGCTCGAGCTGATCCTGCTGCGCCTGCTGTCCCCGGCGACCCTGCCGATCGGCGCGCGGGTCCTGCTGTCCGTTCCGCCAAAGGACCCGGTCACCACGACCCCGCGCGAGGCCCAGCGTCGTTACGGCTACGCGGCACCGAGCCAGGCGCACTTCGAGTTTCGGGAGAAGCAGGCGGTCCGCGTGTTCGGTGAAGGTCTCGCACCGAGTGACGAGGGCATCGTCGAGTCCCAGCCGATTCTCGGTGGGATCGGATAGCTCGTGATCAAGAATCTCCTCGACTACCGGTTGAGCATCCGGCAACTCGTCTACCTCGCGATCGTGGTGGGGGCCCCGTACCTCGTGATCGGCATGATCTGGGCCCTCACCCACAGCGATCACATCGCCGGGCTCACGGGTCTCGACAAGCTGTTCTCGCTGCTGGGCGAGATCGTCGCGTGGCCGGTGCTGATCATCGCTAATGTCACGCTGACATGAGTGAAGCGAAGTGAACGAAGCCGCAACTGCCAACCGGACCCGCGCCGAGCATCTGGGCCCGGACCGGCGCCGGCCGCAGGTCCTCGACACCGCGTTGGAGATCGCCGCGCAACAGGGCCTGGCCGATGTGACGATGGGAGCCATCGCAAGCCGTTTGGGGGTCACCCGGCCGGTGGTCTACGCCTGCTACCCCGGGCGTGGGGAAGTGCTTGCCGCACTGTTGGATCGGGAAACCAACCAGGTGCTGGCCAGCCTTTTCGAACTGCTGCCGCCGCAGCGCACGGGTTCCATCGAGCAACTGTTCGTCGACGGGTTCCGCGCGCTGCACAGCACCGTGCGCGAGCGCCCCGCCTCATGGCGCATCATGTTCGGGGCGGATCCTGACCCGGTGCTGACCGCGGCCATCGTGCGTGGCCGGGACCGTCTCCGCGGCCAACTCGCGACCGTGATGCGCCCACTGCTGCAACGGTGGCAGGTCGCGGATCTCGACGCCGCACTGCCGATGCTGGTCGAGGTGTTCCTGGCGATCTGCGAGGCGGCGGTCCGCAAGATGCTCGCCGACGACGACGAACCGCTGGTGGCGGAGACCTTCGGCAAGGCTGCCTATCGCGCCATGCGGGCAAAAGCCTAGCGAGACAACAACACCCCGCGAGCCGAGGCCCGCGGGGTGTTGCGTTACTTGTCAGATCAGACGTCGAACCGGTCGGCGTTCATCACCTTGTTCCAGGCGGCGACGAAGTCCTTGACGAACTTCTGCTTGGAATCGTCCTCGGCGTACACCTCGGCCAGGGCCCGCAGTTGCGAGTTCGAGCCGAACAGCAGGTCGACGCGGCTGGCGGTGTACTTCTGCGCACCGCTGGCCCGGTCGGACCCGATGTAGGTGCCGTCGTCGGCCGGCGACGGTGCCCACTTGATGCCCATGTCGGTCAGGTTGACGAAGTAGTCGTTCGTCAGCTTGCCCTTGTTGGCAGTCAGCACACCGAGATCCGAGCCACCGTGGTTGGCGCCCAGCACGCGCAGGCCACCGATCAGTACGGTCAGCTCCGGACCCGACAGGCCCAGCAGGTTGGCCTTGTCGATGATCCGGTACTCCGGGGGCAACGGGTCACCCTTGCCGACCTGGTTGCGGAAGCCGTCGGAGAGGGTTTCCAGCCAGGCGAACGACTCGACGTCGGTCTGGTCCTGGGTGGCGTCGCCACGACCCGAGAGGAACGGCACGGTGACATCGAATCCGGCTTCCTTGGCTGCCTTCTCGATGCCGACTGCCCCGCCGAGGACCACCAGGTCGGCGAACGACACACCAGTGTCCGACGCTGCCTGGATCTCCTCGAGCTTGCGAATCACCTGGGCCAGCTCGTCGGGCTCGTTGGCCTCCCAGCCCAGCTGCGGCTGCAGGCGGATCCGGCCGCCGTTGGCGCCACCGCGCATATCGCTGGAGCGGTACGACGACGCTGCCTTCCAGGCCGTCGAAACCAGCTGCTGCACAGTCAGACCCGAGTCGGCGATGGCGGCCTTGAGCGTGTCGACATCGGCGCCGCTCAGGGTCTTACCGGCCGGAATGACGTCCTGCCACAGCCAGGTCTGCTTGGGCGCCAGCGGTCCGAGGTAGCGGGCCACCGGACCAAGGTCGCGGTGCAGCAACTTGAACCAGGCCTTGGCGTACTCCTCGGCCAGCTCCTCCGGGTGATCCAGCCAGCGGCGGGTGATCTCGCCGTAGATCGGGTCGAACCGCATCGACAGATCGGTGGTGAGCATCGACGGGTGGGTCTTGCCGGTGCCCTGCGCCATCGGCACAGAGTTGGCCCAGCCGTTGTCCTTGGGCTTCCACTGATTGGCGCCCGCCGGGCTCTTCGTCAGCTCCCACTCGTTGCTGTAGAGGATCTCCAGGAAGCTGTTGTCCCACTTGGTGGGGGTGTGCGTCCAGGTCACCTCGATGCCGCTGCTGACGGTCTCGTTGCCGAGGCCGGGGTTGGCCCAGCCCAGGCCCATCTGCTCGAGCGGTGCGGCTTCGGGCTCCGCGCCGTTCTCGATGTCGGTGGCGCCGTGGGTCTTGCCGAAGGTGTGGCCACCGACGATCAGCGCCGCGGTCTCGATGTCGTTCATCGCCATCCGGCCGAACGTCTCGCGGATGTCGATGGCTGCTGCCATGTAATCCGGATTGCCTTCGGGGCCTTCGGGGTTCACGTAGATCAGACCCATGTGGCTGGCGGCCAGCGGGTTCTCCAGCTTGGTGCGGTCGCCGCTGCCTGCGTAGCGGTCCTGTGAACCCAGCCACTCGTGCTCGGCGCCCCAGTAGATGTCCTCCTCGGGCTCCCAGAAGTCCGGGCGACCGAAGGCGAAGCCCGCGGTCTTGAAGCCCATGTGCTCCATTGCCCGGTTGCCTGCGTAGACGATCAGGTCGGACCACGAGATCTTCTTGCCGTACTTCTTCTTCAGCGGCCAGAGCAGACGACGGGCCTTGTCCAGGCTGACGTTGTCGGGCCAGCTGTTCAGCGGGGCGAAGCGCTGCATACCGCGCCCGCCGCCACCACGGCCGTCCTGCACCCGGTAGGTGCCCGCGGCGTGCCACGACATCCGGACGAACAGCGGGCCGTAGTGACCGAAGTCGGCCGGCCACCACTCCTGCGAATCCGTCAGCAGGGCATCGAAATCGCGCTCGAAGGCCTCGAAGTCGAGGGTCTTGACGGCCTCGCGGTAGTCATAGCCCTCGTCCGACGGATCGATGGCGGGCGGATTCTTCTGCAGGATCTTGAGATTCACCGCATTGGGCCACCAGTCGCGGTTGCTGCCGCCTTCGACAGGAGGCTTGATCCGCATGGGACAACCGCTTTCGGCGGGTTCGGTTTGAGCTTCGCCAATGGGGGGGTGTGTTTCTGCCATGACAAATCCTTTCCGGGGCTGGCGGGTTAAGGGGTTATCTACTTGGAGCAATCGAACATTCGGGGCAAGTGCCCCAATAGATGACCTCGGCTTCATCGATCTCGAAACCGTGGTCGTGTGACGCGGTCAGGCATGGGGCGGACCCGGCCGCGCAGTCCACGTCGGCGATTGCGCCACACGATCGGCACACGACGTGGTGGTGGTTGTCGCCGATACGTGATTCGTAGCGGGCGACTGAACCGGAGGGTTGGATGCGGCGCACCAGTGCCGCTGCGGTCAGGGCGTGCAGCGAGTCGTACACGGCCTGGTGTGAGACGTCGGGCAGGTCTTTGCGCACCGAACGGATGATCGTGTCGGTGTCTGCGTGCGGATGCGCATGGACCGCGTGCAGCACCGCCACTCGGGGGCGGGTCACACGCATGTCGGCGCTTCGCAGCATCTGCTGGAAGTCCGCGGTTGTCGCCACGGACCGAAGTCTTGTCCCTTTTCTGGAATTAGTCAAGAATAAAATTCTCGCGAATTCGAGACGAACGATGGTGGTGCCTGGAACGGGTCGGCGACCGTACCGAGACTGCATCCAGGGACAAAGTCGACGGCGATCTTGTCCCTGGATGCAGTCTCGGTGTCCGCTTGGCGGGGCCGGATCGCTAGACGAGCTCCAGCCGGCGCGCCATGTCCGAGACGAACAGGCCGTCGGGATCCACCTTGCGGCGTACTGCCAGCCACTCTTCGATCCGCGGGTACATGGCGTGGAACGTCTTCGCGGTGGTCCGCGAGTCCTTGGCGGTGTAGAGCCGGCCGCCGAATTCCATTACGCGCCGGTCGAGTTCGGTGAGGAACTCACTCAGGCCGGGCTTGATCTGGAAGTCGACACAGACGTTCCAGCCGGGGATGGGGAAGCTCAGTGGTGCCTGGTTGCCCGCGCCGAACAGCTTGAACACGTTGAGGAACGAGTAGTGCCCGGAGCGCTGGATGTCGACCATGATGCGCTTGAACTCGTCGACAGCCTCGGTGGGCACCACGAACTGGTACTGGGTGAACCCCACCGAGCCATAGGCCCGGTTCCATTCCCCGACCATGTCCAGCGGGTGATAGAACTGCGTCAGGTTCTGGGCCTTGCCTCGATAGGTCTTGCCCAACCGGTACCACACCTCGGTCATGGCGCCGAAGATCAACTTGTTGCCAAGACCGTTCGGGAAGATGTCCGGCGTGGTGAAGTACTGCGGCGCATCGAATTTGAGCGGATCACGCTGCAGGTTCGGGGGCAACTGGTCCAGCTTTGCCAGCGAGCCGCGGGAGATCACCGCGCGGCCCAGCTTGGGCGGGGCGCTCATCGCGTCGAACCAGGCCGACGAGTACGTGTAGTTGTCCTCGGTGCCGTCGCTGTGGAACTCGATGGTCTCGTCGAGGCCGTGGGTGACATCGCCGTCGGCGATGAAATACGCAGTCTCCGTGGGGGTCATCTCGATGGTGGCCCGCAGGACGATGCCCGTCAGGCCGTTACCGCCGACCGTCGCCCAGAACAACTCGGCTTCGGGGCCGTCCGGGGTGAGCTTGCGGATCTCGCCGTTGGCGGTCAGCAGATCGATCGAGCGCACGTGATTGCCGAAACTGCCTGCGCTGTGGTGGTTCTTGCCGTGGATGTCGCAGCCGATGGCGCCGCCGATGGTCACCTGGCGGGTGCCCGGCAGCACCGGAACCCACAACCCGTGGGGCAATGCGGCCCGCATCAGCTGGTCGAGGTTCACCCCGCCGTCCACGTCGACCAGCTTGGTGCCCGCGTCGATCGAGTGGATCTGGTTCAGCGACGACATGTCGATGACGAGACCGCCACCGTTCTGCGCGTTGTCGCCGTACGAGCGCCCCAGACCGCGGGCGATGACACCCCGGCCCTTCTGCTCGGCGGCCCGGGTCACGGCCTTGACGATGACCTCGGGATCGCTGGTTGAGAGCACCTGTGCCACGGTCGGTGCGGTCCGGCCCCAGCCTGTCAGGCGCTTGGGAGTGGTCGGCAAATCGGTAGTCGACATCGTCAAAGAGGGTACCGCGAGCACGGCCCGGGTCCCCTGCAGTTGTTTCCGAAATTGGTGTCCACTGCACAGCCGGCGACCGGAAATGATCGTCGAAACGGGAGGTCAGGCGCTGTTTTGTGAACCAAGCGATACCGAGAGTGACGCACGGGTCGCCGGAACCGCCTGCCTGATCCTCAGTGCAATTTGAAGATCACCGCACGCTGCACGATGAAGTTGATCACCGTGGCCGTGCCCTGGGCGATGACGTAGGCGACCGGCATCCGCCATGGCCCCTCCGCGAGCCAGAGCAGAAAGACGTGGTTGATCCCGACCTGGACCGCGAAAGTCACCGCGTAGAGAACGCAGACCGCAATGAAACGGGCCTTGCTCGGCGGTGCCTGGAAGGTCCAGCGCCGATTGATCAGGTAGGCCGTGGTGGTTCCGGCGATGAAGCTGAGGGCTTTGGCGAGGTCTATCTGCACGCCGAGGGTGTGCAGGATGAAGTACAGCCCGTAGTCCACGATCGCCGACAGTCCGCCGGTCACGATGAACCGGAACGCCTGCGTTTTCAGGTCAAGGGTCGGCGACATTACGGGCTCAGCCACTCAGGCAGCTTAGCGAGGTCGTACGGTGCACTCGTGCTGCAGACGGTGCTCAACTACCTCGGAATCGCGGTGTTCGCGTCGTCTGGGGCCATGGTCGCGATACGTAAGGGCTTCGACCTGTTCGGCATTGCGGCGCTCGGGGTGCTGACCGGTGTGAGTGGCGGGGTGATCCGCGACCTCTTCCTCGGCATCCATCCGCCCGCCTCTATCCAGCACTGGCCCAACATCACCGTTGCGGTGGCGGCGACCGCCGTGGCCACCCTCACCGCGAACCACCTCATCCGGTTCAACCGCATCGTGCTGTCGCTGGACGCGATCGGCATGGGCTTCTTCGCGACCTCCGGCGCGGCGTTCGCGGTCGACCACGGGGCCAGCTGGTTCGCGGCGGTGCTGATCGGCATGACCACCGCGATCGGCGGCGGCATCATCCGCGATGTGCTGGTGCGTGAGATTCCGATGTTGATGCGGCCGGCCGATCTGTATGCCGTCCCCGCCTTGATCGGTGCGATGGCGTACGCGGTCATCGACTACTTCGGCCCGCAGTGGATCGGCCTGCTGGTGGGCACGGTGCTGGCCACGACGCTGCGCCTGGCCGGGCTGGTTTTTCACTGGCGGTTACCCACGGGGCCGTCGGACCTGATCGTGGGTGAGAATTCCTAGCGGAACGTGGCCGACAGGACGCCGCACAGCGCGTCGACCGCCGGCCCGAAAGCGTGGTCTGCCGGCGCCCCGAAACCGATGATCACCCCGTCGGGGGCGGGGGTATCCGGTCCGGCGAGCGGATGACGCATGATCGACAGCCCGTTCAACGCGATCCCGGCTTCACCGGCCCGGCGCAGCACCTCGGGTTCGGCGCCGTCGGGCAGGGTGAGCAGCATGTTGACGCCCGCGGCCAGGCCGCTGATGCCGAGGTCGAATCCGGCCAGCGCGGCGACCAGGGCGTCGCGTCGCCGCCGGTAGCGGTTGCGCATCCGCCGGACGTGCCGGTCGTAGCCGCCGCTGTGGATGAAGTCGGCCAGGGTCAGCGCGGTGAGGGCGTCGACGTGGTACTGCGCCCCGCCTGCCGCCGCGATGACCGGATCGATCAATGCGTCGGGCAGTGCCATCCAGCCCACCCGCATCACCTGGGCCATACTCTTGCTGGCCGAACCCAGGTAGACGACCCGTTCGGGGTTCAGTGACTGCAGGGCGCCGACGGGTTGGCGGTCGTAGCGGAACTCGCCGTCGTAGTCGTCGTCCACCACGTATCCGCCGGTGCGCTGCGCCCACTCGATGACCGCGGTGCGCCGCGCCGGGTGCAGGGCCATCCCGAACGGGCTCTGGTGCGCGGGAGTGAGTAGTACCGCCGAGGGGTCCAACGGGTCCAGGTCGCTGATCACCGCACCGTCCTCGTCGACGCCGATCGGTGCCGTCGGCACACCCAGCGCCGCGAGCGCGTCGCGGAAGATGAACAGCCCGTGGGCCTCCACGGCGATCGGTCGCCGGCTGCCGAGGACCCGGCCCAGTAGGTCGACGCCATCGCGCACCCCGGAGCAGATCACGATCGACTCGGGGGTGGCCCGCACGCCGCGCACGCGGCCCAGATATTCGGTGAGAGCCTCGCGCAGCGCCAGCGGTCCGCGCGGGTCGCCCATCCGCAGCGCGGACACCGGTGCGGTCGTGATCGCCCGGCGCGCCGACGCCAACCACGCCGTCCGCGGAAACTCCGACACATCGGGGGAGCCGGGCATCAGGTTGTGCCGCGGGACGGCAGGAACGCGGCGTGGGCGCGGCGCCGGCCGCGGGGCGGTGGTGCGCGCGACCCAGGTGCCCGCGCCCTGGCGGGAGGCCAGCCAGCCTTCGGCGACCAGCTCGGCGTACGCCTCGGCGACGGTGTTGCGGGCCAGTCCGAGGTCGGAGGCCAGCGTGCGCGACGGCGGCAGTCGAGTGCCGGTGCTCAACCTGCCGCTGCGAATCCCCTCCCGAAGTGCGGTGATCAGCTGCTCGCGGGCGGTGCGGCTGCCGGGTTCGATCACCGCGCGCAGGTCGAGATGGAGATCCCGGCCCCGCAGATTGGCCCGTGAAGTCACTGCAATATTGAACCATCTAGGTGGTATTTTTCCGTCTAGCGTTGGAGCCATGACACAGACACTCGAGCCCGCCGCGACCGTTGACCGCCTCAAGATCTACAAGGTCTCGCCCGAGCTCTACGACGCGATGATGACGCTGTCGAATGCCGCCGCCAAGGACGTCGACCCCACGATCGGCGAGCTCGTCAAGATCCGGGCCTCGCAGATCAACCACTGCGCGTTCTGCCTCGACATGCACACCCACGACGCCCGCAAGCAGGGCGAAACCGAGCAGCGGCTCGCGCTCATCGCAGCCTGGCAGGAGGCGGGCGAGCTGTTCACCGAACGCGAGCGGGCCGCGCTGGCCCTTACCGAGGCCATCACCGAACTGGGCGACGGCCACGTCCCCGACGCCGTGTACTCGCGTGCCGCCGAGGCGTTCACCGAACGCGAGCTCGGTCAGGTGATCGCGATGGCCGTGACCATCAACGCGTGGAACCGGATCAACGTCACCGTGCGGATGCCCGCCCCGCGGCGCTGATCGCGCGCAAGATCGGAGATGTGGAACGCCACCGCTTCAATGTGATGTCGGTCACAAATCGGAATATCGGCCGCGGGTTCGTGGAATCGATCTACGGCCGTTCAGTTAATCCGGGCGTTCGGTCCTGCGTAACGGAACGTTTACACAGCAAGCGCAAACCCGGGGTGGTCGGCGGGCCAGTCCGCGATATTTACGATGGTGACGGCAATCTTTCTACTCGGCGTGATTGTCGGGCCCGTGCTCTGCAGATCGGGCAAAACGCCAGTTCTTGCCGCGTGGTGGGGTCATTCCGCGGCGCTTCGACGCCGATGTGATCCAGACGTAGCGCCCAGCGCTCACAGGTAGTCGGCAGCGGCGGTGTGACGCAGGCAGGTGCTGATCTAGCAAACTTTGTACCGAGGACTGTCTGCTCGGGTGTTCGGAAACCGTTGCCGTTGCCGCCCGGGTGCCGCCCGGTTACGTTTCCTCCTGCCAATCATGAGCAAGGCATGAGAGCCGGATGTGACCTCCCTAATCGGGCGGTGGACCGCCGATGGATCTCTAGGGTGGGGACCCTGGTTGGTGAAGCACGAATCGGATCACCGACATAGCTAGGGAGAACATGAAGGCATTCAGTCGAGTGCTGGTCGCATTGGTGACCGCAATGGCCGGGGTCCTCGCGGGCCTTTTCATAGGCACGGGCACTTCACATGCGGGTCTGGACAATGAACTGAGCCTGGTTGATGGTCAGGACCGGACCCTGACCGTTCAGCAGTGGGACACCTTCCTCAACGGTGTGTTCCCGCTGGACCGCAACCGGCTGACCCGTGAGTGGTTCCATTCGGGTCGGGCCAAGTACACCGTGGCCGGCCCGGGTGCCGACGACTTCGCGGGCACCTTGGAGCTGGGTTACCAGATCGGCTTCCCCTGGTCGCTGGGTGTCGGGATCAACTTCTCCTACACCACCCCGAACATCCTGATCGACGATGGTGACATCACCGGCCCGCCCTTCGGCCTGAACTCGGTCATCACCCCGAACCTGTTCCCGGGTGTGTCGATCAGCGCTGATCTGGGCAACGGCCCGGGCATCCAGGAAGTGGCCACCTTCTCGGTGGACGTCAAGGGTCCGGCCGGCGGTGTGGCGGTGTCCAACGCGCACGGCACCGTGACCGGTGCGGCCGGTGGCGTGCTGCTGCGTCCGTTCGCCCGCCTGATCGCCTCCACCGGTGACAGCGTCACCACCTACGGCGAGCCTTGGAATATGAACTGAGGACATGAACGTCCAGTAATCACGACGCCGATCGGCGCGTCCCGCTCCTTCCGAGGAGCAGGGCGCGCCGATTGCCATTTCGGGCGGCTACGGTGGCCTCATGACGCCGCAGAGCCCGGTTTCGGTGCTCGGGGAGGACGAGTGCTGGCAGCTGCTGTCCAGCGTGACCCTGGGCCGTCTCGTCTCGACCATCGGAACGAGGCTGGAGATCTTTCCCGTCAACTTCGTCGTCCAGCACCGCACGGTGCTGTTCCGGACCGCTGAGGGCACCAAGTTGATCAGCACCCTGTTCAACGACCGGGTGCTGTTCGAGGCCGACGATCACACGGTTGTCGGCGGGTGGAGTGTGATCGTGCGGGGCATACCGCAGCTTCTTGAGGCTCCCGAAGAGATCGCTGAGGCCGAGCGCGGGCAGCTGTTGTCGTGGATCGCCACCACGAAGCGTCGTTACGTGCGGATCCAGCCGAAGGAGATCTCCGGGCGCAGGTTCGTGTTCGGCTCCGTGCCCGACGACGTGTAGCCGTCAGACCCAGTAGGGGACTCGCGCGCGGTACTGGCGCATGGCCAGCGCCGCCAGCGTCCAGCCGATCGCCGTGAGAACCAGCACCACCAGCCAGTGCCGCAACTCCTGGTCGGCACCCAGCAGCGGCGCGCGCACGATGTCCAGGTAGTGCAGGAGCGGGTTGAGCTCGACGATCTTGGCCCACGAGCCGGCGCCCTGTTGCCGCAGCGTCGACTCGTTCCAGATGATCGGCGTCATGAAGAACAGCAACTGCACCACGGAGGCCAGCAGCGGGCCGATGTCGCGGTACCGGGTGGCCAGGATGCCGAAACAGATCGACACCCATATGCAGTTGAGCACGATCAGCCCGAGCGCCGGGATGACCGCCAGGTCAGTCCACTTCCACGGTTTCGGATAGATCATCGCGATGACCACGAAGATCACGATGTTGTGGCCGAACAGGATCATCTGCCGCCACACCAAGCGGTAGACGTGCACCGACAGCGGGGTCGGAAGTTGTTTGATCAGGCCCTCGTTGGCGATGAACACTTCGGAGCCCTCGAGAATCGACGCGTTGATCAGATTCCAGATGATCAGGCCGAGTGTTACGTAGGGCAGGTGCTCCTCGAGCGGCAGCTTGAACAGCTTCGAGTACAGCAGGCCCATGGCCACCGCGGTGGTGCCGGTGGCAATGGTGATCCAGAACGGGCCCAGCACGCTGCGCCGGTAGCGCTGCTTGATGTCCTGCCAGCCGAGGTGCAGCCACAGTTCGCGTTTGCCGAAGCCCTCGCGGAGGTCGCGTACGGCCCGGGCCATGGTCTTGGAATCGGACGCCGCGTCAGTGAACGTCATCGTTGGAACCTTTCGCGTCTGCCCAACCGCCGCAGACGAATCCACTCACGCAGACCCGCGGGGTCGCGGCGGGACACCAGAAAGTACCAGCCGAAGCGCACCCACTCCTGCGGCAGGAGTTTGCGCAACCCCGGCTGGGACAGCAGGTAGCCACGGTTGCGGTACGTGAAGAACCGCTTGGTCTCGTCGTCGGGGTACTGGGTGTGCATCCGCCCGCCGAGGATCGGTTTGAACTCGTCGGTGCCGCACGGGTGCAGATAGCTTGCGGTCAAACAGGTTCCGAACGGCAGGCCCGAGCGCACGAGCCGGCGGTGCAGTTCGACCTCGTCGCCGCGGACAAACAGGCGCAGATCCGGCACGCCGACCGATTCCACCGTGGCGGCCCGGAACAGGGCGCCGTTGAACAGTGACGCGATCCCGGGCAGGACGTCGCCCTCACCCTCGGTGCGCAATTCACTGACCAGCCGCCGCCACACCAGTCCGCGGCGCAGCGGGAACGCCAACCGCTCGGGATCGTCGAGGTTGCACACCATGGGTGAGACCTCGGCCAGGGTGTACTGCTCGGCGCAGGCCAGCAGAGTGGACAGCACGGTGCTGTCGGCGGGCCGGCCGTCGTCGTCGGCCAGCCAGATCCAGTCGGCACCCTGGGCCAGCGCGTGCAGCATGCCCAGCGCGAAACCGCCTGCGCCGCCGAGGTTTCGGCGAGATCCTAGATAGGTCGCCGGCACCGGCTGGCCGAGGACCAGCTCGCGTACGGCGTCGTCGTCATCGTTGTCGACCACGATCAGGTGGTCGGGCCTGCGGTCCTGTCCCACCACCGCGGCAAGGGACTTGGCCAGCAGTTCAGGACGCCGGTGGGTCACGATGACCGCAATTACAGACTCAGGCGTCACGCGCGGTTTCCTCCAGGACCTCGCGCACATGCCGCGCGGCGTCCGGGCCCTCGTAGGCGCCGACGACCTCTTCGATGCCGCCGGTCATCTTGACGGTGCCGTGGTCGATCCACATCGCCGTCTTGCACAGCCGGGCCAGGAACTCGTTGGAATGGCTTGCGAACACCAGGATTCCGGACCGCTCCACCAGACTCTGCAGCCGAGACTGCGCCTTCTTGAGGAACTCCGCGTCGACGGCGCCGATGCCTTCGTCGAGTAGCAGGATCTCGGGGTCGATGCTGGTGACCACGCCCATGGCCAGGCGCACCCGCATGCCGGTGGAATAGGTGCGAAGCGGCATCGACAGGTACTCGCCGAGTTCGGTGAACTCCGCGATCTCGTCGACCTTGGCCAGCATCTGCTTGCGGGTCTGCCCCAGGAACAGTCCGCGGATGAGGATGTTCTCGAAGCCCGAGATCTCCGGGTCCATCCCGACGCCGAGGTCGAACACCGGGGCCACCCGGCCACTGACCGTGGCCGAGCCCCGCGTCGGCTCGTAGATGCCCGAAAGTAGCCGCAGCAGTGTGGATTTGCCCGCGCCGTTGTGGCCGACCAACCCGACACGGTCACCCATTTTCAGCGACATCGTGATGTCGCGCAGCGCCTCGATGACGACGACGTTGGACTCGTTCCGCCCGATGGCGCCGCCGGCCTTACCGAGGAACGCCTTCTTCAGCGAGCGTGTCTTGGCGTCGAAGATGGGGAACTCGACCCAGGCTTCGCGCGTCGAAATATATGGATCAGACAATGCGGCCTACAGGTACTGGCCGGTGCCGGGGTGGGAGGTGCCACCGCGCTGCCCGCTCGGGACCTGCAGGCCCGGCGGGAGAGCGCCCTGGCGCATCTGCTCGAGCTGGGCTCGGGCGGCCATCTGCTGGGCGAACAACGCCGTCTGGATGCCGTGGAACAGGCCTTCCAACCAGCCGACCAACTGTGCCTGCGCGATGCGCAGTTCGGCATCGGACGGCACGCTGTCCTCGGTGAAGGGGAGCGTCAGCCGCTCCAGTTCTTCACGCAGTTCAGGGGCCAGACCGTCCTCGAGCTCGCGGATGCTGGTCCGGTGGATGTCGCGCAGCCGGTTGCGGCTGGCTTCGTCGAGCGGAGCCGCGCGCACCTCTTCCAACAGTTGCTTGATCATGGTGCCGATGCGCATGACCTTCGCCGGTTGTTCGACGAGGTCTGTCAGCGCCTTGCCGTCAGCTTCGGCATCGGTCTCGTCGGCTGTGCTGGCCAGGATCTCGATGTTGTCATCGTCGGGGTTGATGGTCATGGCCTTCCCTTGGATCTTGTCAGTTCTGGGTCGTGTCAGTTCGTCGCCCTGGTGGCCGCGTTCTCTCCGTGCCAGCGGTAGATGCGGTCCTCACCGTTGTCGTAGATCTTCTCCCACGACCGTGAGTGCTCTAGCGACACTAGTCCGTCCGGCATGACGAACCCGCGGACCACCGGTGTGCTGGTGAGCACGTAGCGGATGTTGAGCGCTTCGACTGCCTCGGCAACGCGGGGATCGGTGTCCGCGTCGTCGGCGTAGGCCCAGAAGATGAACCGGTGATACCCCGGGCCCTGCTGCACTGGGTAGTCATAGTGCGTCCACAGCGGGTGCAGCCCCGAGACCGCGTACATCCAGGCGGTGCCGTCGGTGTTGGCGTCGCCGATCAGCGTGGTGCGGGCATCGGGCAGATTGGCCAGGTAGGCGAAGGCTTCGAGGTCCTTGGCGTCGATCATCACCGAGTCGTACTTGTCGCCCAACAGGAACTTGTGGCGGGGGAAGTAGTGCCAGGCCAGGCCCACGGTGGTGGCGGCCAGTGCGACGGCGGCCGTCGCGCGGATCCAGGCCGGTGGGGCGCCGGTGCGACGCAGCAGCGCGGCGCCGAGCAGCGCCAGCGTGCACAGGCCGATCGCGGCCATCGGCGCGTAGAGCATCGTGACCACCGCCGACAACCGGCGCGGATCGCTGTAGAACAGGTCGCTGAACTTGCCGGTGATGGCTCCGATCGGGCCGCCGAACGGTGCGCCGGAATGCACGATCGACGTGATCAAGATCAGCCAGATCGCCAGCGGCCACCAGATTTTCTTGACCAGCAGGACCAGTCCGCCGATGGCGGCCAGCGCGATGAGCGCGTACTGGATGGGGAAGTCGTTGAGGTGACGGGTGTGCTGGAAGACCGCTGAGAACAGTGAGTGCTTCTTGCCGAGGTGGTTGACGAAGGCGTGGCCCACGATGATGTCGGCCTGCTGAAGGACCCCGAGAAACTGGGGAAGCATGATCAGCAGGGTCGGCACCGCGACGGCGGCCAGCGCCAGGAAGTCGGACAGCCGGCCGCGGACCGGGTGCCACAGCGCATCTACCAGCCACCAGATGCCGACCAGCAGCACGGTCACCACACCGCCGGTGAGGTGCACGGAGAAGACGCCGACCGTCGCGAGCACGGCCAGGCCGATGCGGTCGCGATGTGCCGGTGTCGAGACGATCAGGGCGAACACCGGTACCGCGAGCCCGTAGGCGACCAGGTTGGGCATCGCCGCCACATCGAATTCGACGTAGGGCACCGCGGTGAACGACGCGGTGAGCGCTGCCGCGGTGGCCGCGACGACGGCGGTGCGCATCTCGCAGGCGTGCGGGCGGACCATCTTCCACGTCAGTACCGCGGCGCTGACCGGGAACAGCCACACCGCCGCGGTGACCGAACTCACGGTGTACGCGGTGGTCGCGGCGGCACCGGTGAGTTGGCAGTAGACGGCGGCCAGGGCGTGGAAGGCCGACGGGTAGTAGAGCGCCTCGTGGGTTTCGACGTTGCGCAGCTCGCCCATGTGGGTGGGTGAGGCCTGGCCGGTGTCGAGGATCCACCGGATGGTGTTGGCGTGCCACACCGAATCCCAGGTGCTGGGGATGGATTGCCAGTGCGGCAGGCCGGCGATCGCCGCGGCAGCAATCAGCGCGGCGCCGAGCAGCACTCCCACCGCAACCACCACGGCGGCCCGCCGCGCCGCGCCCGAGGCCTCGGCATCGCGGTCACGGTAGCGGGCCAGCACCCTCCGCAAGCCGGCCGCAATGGCGGCGACGATGACCACAGCAAACAGCGCAGTCCACACGTTCCACGGCACGCCGATGGCCCCGAGCGGAATGATTGCCAACGCGACAGTGCCGTAGGTCAAGGCTGGACCCACTGCAACTGCCGTCGACACGGTCAGCCCGCCGGCCCTGGCTATCAGCGCCCCGGGGATCACCAGCAACAACAGTGCGATTAGCACTCCGAACCCGAAGCCCACTGGACTAGTATGGCTGCCCAGGGCGACCCGGTCCGAGCATGGTCTCGGAAGTGCAAACGTGCGGTCGGGCGCTCACCAAATCGTGTCGGTTTGTGATATCTGCGGACCCTCTAAGGTGGCTGGCATGGCATACGACGTCGCCCGGGTGCGGGGCCTGCACCCGTCATTGGGCGATGGGTGGGTCCACTTCGATGCCCAGAACGGCATGTTGGTGCCCGATTCGGTCGCGACGACGGTTTCCACCGCCTTCCGCGGCTCGATGCCCACCGCTGTCGGACCGCACCCATCGGCACGCCGCAGCGCGGCCGTCCTCATCGCCGCCCGCCAAGCCGTGGCAGACCTGGTCAACGCCGATCCGCGGGGTGTGGTCCTGGGCGCGGACCGGGCCCAGTTGCTGACCGCATTGGCCGAGGCATCCTCCAGCCGGGTCGGCCTCGGCTATGAGGTGGTGGTCACCCGCCTGAATGACGAGGCGAACATCGCGCCGTGGTTGCGGGCCGCCAATCGCTATGGCGCCAAGGTCAAGTGGGCCGAGGTCGACATCGAGACCGGTGAGCTGCCGGCCTGGCAGTGGGAAGGGCTGATCGACAAGCCGACCCGCCTGGTGGCCATCTCGTCGGCCTCGTCGACCCTGGGAACCATCACCGACCTGGGTGAGGTGACGAAGCTCACCCACGAGGTCGGCGGCATGGTCGTCGTCGACCACTCGGCGGCGGCCCCGTACCGGCTGATCGACATCAATGAGATCGATGCCGATGTGGTCGCCCTCAACGCCGTGCCGTGGGGCGGCCCGCCGATCGGCGCCCTGGTGTTCCGCGACCCGTCGACGATCGATTCGTTGGCCTCGGTGTCGTTGGATCCGCACGCCACCGGTCCGGCTCGGCTGGAGGTGGGCGTACACCAGTACGGACTGCTGGGTGGCGTGGTGGCCAGCATCGAGTACCTGTCGAACCTCGACGATTCGGCCAGCGGTTCGCGGCGTGAGCGGCTGGCTGTGTCGATGCAGTCGGCGGGCGCGTACCTGGACCGGTTGTTCGAGTACCTGGTGGCCTCGCTGCGCTCGTTGCCGTTGGTGATGGTGATCGGCAGGCCGGAGTCGCAGATTCCGGTGCTCAGCTTCGTGGTGCGCGACATCCCGGCCGAGCGGGTGGTACAGCGACTGGCCGACAACGGCATCCTGGCGATCTCGAATGCCAGCTCGCGCGTGCTCGACGTGATCGGCGTCAACGACATCGGCGGCGCGGTGACGGTCGGGTTGTCGCACTACTCGACCGGCGCCGAGGTCGATCAGCTGGTGCGGGCCCTGGCCTCGCTGGGCTAGACGGTAAGCACGATCTTCCCCGCGACCTCACCGGAGGCCAGCAATTCGTGGGCCCGCTGGGCTTCCTGGATGGGCAGTTCGGCGCCGATGATCGGACGTACCCGTCCGTCGGCGATCATCGGCCAGACATTGTCGAGCACCGCCCGCACGATCTCGCCCTTGCCGCCGGGCCCGTGCACCGGCCGGGGACGTAGTGAGGTGGCGATGACCCCGGCCCGCTTGCCGAGCAGTTTGGCGATGTTCAGTTCGGCCTTGATGCCGCCCTGCATGCCGATGATGACCAGCCGTCCTCCGGTGGCCAGGGCGTCGACGTTGCGGTCCAGGTAGGCCGCTCCCATGATGTCGAGGATCACGTCGGCCCCTGCGCCGCCGGTTTCGCTCCGGACCCGCTCCACGAAGTCCTCGTCGCGGTAGTTGATGGTGATGTCGGCCCCCAGTTCGCGGCACAGCGCCAGCTTGTCCGCCGAGCCGGCCGTCACCGCGACCCGGGCGCCGAGCGCGCGGGCCACCTGAATGGCGTGGGTGCCGATTCCGCTGGCTCCACCGTGCAACAGCACGACCTGACCGGCCGTCAAGCCGGCGGTCATCACGAGGTTGGACCACACCGTGCAGGACACCTCGGGCAATCCTGCGGATTCCCTGAGAGCAACGCCATCGGGCAATGGCAACACCTGTGCGGCCGGTACGGCTACGTACTCGGCGTATCCGCCGCCGGCGAGCAATGCGCACACTGGTTGCCCAACTGACCAGTCGGTAACATCTGCGCCGAGGGCGGCGACGGTCCCCGACACCTCCAGTCCGATGACCTCGCTGGCTCCTGGCGGGGGCGGATACTTGCCCGCAGCCTGAAGCAAGTCGGCGCGATTGACGCCCGCGGCGTGGACTCGGATCAGAATTTCTTCGTTTGCTGCTTCGATATCAGCGACGTTTTCCCAGGTCAGGTGACCGTTAACGGAGGCGGCAATTGCATGCATTATCTCAACGCTACAAGCATGCTGTTTCCCAAGCGCAGCAATACTGACGTCCCTTACGATTGCGCTCATGGCGGGGATGATTGCGGGGCGCACGGCGGGTGACATGCCGGGCCTGGACATCGCCGAGCAGAGGTCATGGCAGAACTACCTCGACTCGGCATTGCGAATGTATGCGACCTTGAACCGGTCGCTGGTGGACGCACATCACCTGACCCTCAACGATGTGCGCCTGCTCGACATCTTGGACAAGTCATCGACCGGGTCGGCCCGGATGGGTGACTTGGCCGAACGGCTGATGTCACTGCCCAGCCGGGTGACCCGGCAGATCCGGCGGCTGGAAGTCCAGAACCTGGTGACCAGGTGTGCCAGTCCCGATGACGGGCGCGGGGTGGTCGCCACGATCACCGAAGAGGGCAGGGCTGCTGTTCGTGAGGCGATGGTGACCTACGGACAGGGTGTCCGGTCGCACTTTCTCGGCAGGCTCTCACGTCCGCAGATCGCGGCGATGGGGGAGAACTGTCGCCGCATCAGCGTCGCGCTGAAGAACGGAGCGCCGCCCGCCCACATCGGCCGGGTGTGAAACCCGTACTCTTGTCGGCGGTGGCGTGGCAGAGCGGCCTAATGCACTCGCCTTGAAAGCGAGAGACGGCTAACACCGTCCGGGGGTTCAAATCCCTCCGCCACCGCCATCAGTGGTGGTTTCCGAGTTTCGCCCGCGGAGCTCGGAACCGTGTCGATGACCCAAAGTGACCCAATCCGCGGGGAATTGACCCGCCGGACCGGTCGGCGTGTCGTTCGCCTGCGCTGGTCTCATCGGATTTTCGCGATGGGATTTCTGCATGGCTCGACTCCCCAGTTACATCACCCGCGTCGACATCGGTGACGGTGTGCGCTACGAGGTACGTGTGCGCTACGAGGTACGCCTCCACGCCCGGCGGGCGGACGGCTCGCGGTTTCAGCACAAGAAGAGGTTCAAGGCGCCGGCCGAGCTCATATCCGGTACCCACACCCGCCGAGCAACCTGACCGTGACGGAAGCGGTTGAACACTGGCTCGCGGCGAAGTGCGCGCGCGTGAAGCCGACGACGGCCGCCGCCTACAAGTTCGCTCTCGCTCCCGTGGTGGAGCGGTACGGCGACGTGAAGGTGCAGAGGCTCACGAAGCTCGACGTCGAGGCGTTAATCACCGAATTGCGAGCGGGTTCCGGCGAGCGCGGCGTGTGGTCGCGGACCACGATCAACCCCATGTTGGCCAGGTGGAAGACCGTGTGGCGCGACCTCCTCGCGGCGGGTGTTCGAAGCTGGTCCTCACCGCGCCTGACACTCCAAGCAGTCCCGTCGCCCTCCGGTTCCGTTGTTGCTTCACGTCCCGAGCGTCAGATGGGAAACCACCTACGGGCTGGTCATTCCCGGCGCTACCCTCGCAGCCGTGGGGATCACCCGATACGGAAACGCGGGAGGCCTGTCAGTGCTGCGTCGATGTCCGAGACCCGGTGCGCACTGATGCCCCATGGCTCATCGAGCCCGAGCCGAGAGTCCAGATCCCACAGGACGCACCGTTCACCTGGCTCAGCGACCATGGACCAAGCGATGACGGTGCGGCGTAATTGTTCATCCATGCACTCGCCGACCGCTGAGGCGGCGGGCGGCGGCGCACCGCCCTCGGGATGGTGGTGCAGGAACCGCCCGTAGGCGGCGTTACAGAATGCCGCGTAGCGGACGGTGCACAGGATCAGACCGTGCCAGGCCTCATCGACTGCACGCGAGGGCATTCCGATCGTCTGACCGTCGCGCAGTGCTACCGCGCAGCATCGCAACCACTGTCGCAGGCCGGCGTCGATTAGTTCACGGGGCTGCCAGGGGCAGGTCTTGAACACCGCCTCCGGCAACTCCAGATCGGCGATGACCTGGTCGGCGGTATACCGAGCGCCGGGCTTTCGCAGCGTTATCATCAGCAGCCACCGCCCCCGCAACCTCCGCCGCCCCCGCCACAACTGCTTCCACCGCCGCAGCCGCTGTGTCCACCACCGCAACCTGAGTGGCCCCCGTGGCCTCCGTCGCCGAAACTGGAGGAGCCCGCATCCGTCGCCCAGATGGCAGCTGCGCCGGCGCCGGCATCAGACCCGAACCTCCCGCGACGGGCAGTCCCAAGCACGCGGAGCCGCCGACGTTTGACGGTTGCGAAGATCGCTAAGAGTGCCAGGTCGAACCCGATGACCACCACCGGAATCATCCACCACATGATCTCGTCCTCCCGTGTCGTCCACATCGTTGCGGGACGAAGCGGACCACACGGCGCGACGCTACCGATCCCAACTCCGGTGTCGTAAACGCGCGCAGCTGACGACGGTGCCCGCACCGCGATACCCGGGATGCAGCTGTGGGTAGTCACCTGACGGTGCGGGAACGGCTCGGTCACGAAACGCACCTCGGCCGCGCCGCACGTGATCGAAGCAGCCGCCCGCCGCATGGTGGAAAACCTGCTGCGGGGTCGGGTGCCCGGTCTCAGTGTCGAGGACGCGTACAGCGAGCAGCTGGGCGCACAACCTCGTTGACGAGGTGCACGAGGCCGGGCTCACCCGTCCCTACCCTGCAACCCACGGGAATTACCTTCCCGCACTCATCGAGTCTGTGAGGTGGGTATAGGGCCCCAGACATGTTCAGGGACAGGCTATTTCGCCACAGAAGTGCGACGCGGCGGATCAGTCGGTGTCGTAGAACCACCAGCGCGGCATCACTTCGGTGCCGATCCGCACATCGCCATCCCGGTCAGGCTCGGGCATTCCGGAGGGCACGTAGAGCAGGCCGTCCCAGCTGTTCTCGAACTTGATGAGCACAGTGCCACTCGAGTTCGTGTGGACGGTCGCAGGATAGGTGCCCACCCAGCGGTGCTGGGTCTCGCCCCGCGCCGGCGGGTGCTCCGCCACTGCGTGCACCGCGCTGCGGGCATGCGCCCACCGCACCTTCTGCAGCACGCCGGTGCCGATCAGGAGCATCGAGAGCGCAGCCACCGCGGCAGTCGCAGCGACGGGCACCGCCACCCGCCGTCGGCGCGCGGCGCACACCCCGAAGTAGATCGCGCCGACCAACAGCAGTGGGGGTCCGACGAAGAACGCGGGGAAGATCCAGCCCATGCGCTCGAACGGGCCGCCGCACCACACCAGCGTCCAGCAGAGGTAGGCCGCCGCCGCGACGAAGACGGTGTCGATGCCGACGAGGATCCACGCTCCTGGTGTCGGGCGCCGGAGACGGGTCACCGCTTGCGCGTCCTGCGGGGCGCCCATGCCCGGCTCCACACCTCGCGGATCGCCACTCCGAGAAGCACGAGCCCGAACATCACGGTGGGGTTCAGCTGCAGCCCGCCTGCGAACCCGCTCCGGTAGTGGAGCGCGGTGAGGATGACGCCGGCACCCGCGATTGGCGTGAGAATCGTTGCTACGCCGGCCGGCCACCTGCCGACCGCGACGGCTTCAACCATGGCCGCGGTTACGGTCACGGCCAAGGCGACTGCCGCGATGGATGACACGACGTTCGTGCTGCAGAAGAAGTCAGTCACCAGCGACGGCGGCTGGTCGGTCAGCGGCTCGTAGGCGGTCCAGCCGAAGTCGGTGTGGCCCAAGCCGACTCCGAAGATCGGTTCGCTGCTGTAATCCGCATAGCGGCGCGGTAGGCCGAACGAGTTCATCTCCGCCGCGAGCCGAGCGATCACGAACACCCACCACGACACGTCTCCGGTGACGCGGGCGATCCGTGCGGTGGTGAATCGCTTCCCGGGGAGCTCGACGTGGCTCACCCGAACCCCGGCACGCCGTTCGGCCCGATCGAGGGCGACGGCATGAAGCACGGTGGGATGCCCGGCGCATACGGCGGCATGCAGGGTTGAGGGAAGCACGGTTGCCCGTTCCAGCCGCTCGGCTGGTTCGGTGGGCACACCGTCATCGGCTCGGCGCCGGCCACCGGGGCAACGGACAGGGCGGAGCCTGCGACGAGCGCGGCACCGATCGCAGCGGTGACGATGGCTTTGCATAGCTTTGCCGCGAAAGCGAGGGGCGACTTAAATGACGTCGTGGGACGCATGCAGATGAACAATAGCGGGTAACTGCCTCGTGTCGGCGTGTCCGGCGCGAAAGCTAGGTCGCGTCGCCGGGAACGTTGGTGCCGACCTGGAGGCCACCCTCATTGACTCCGCCACCACCGTGATACTCGTCGAGGTACTCCCCGTTCCACCGCGTCCAGTCCAGGTAAGCGGCTCCCGCGACCGCACGGTAGCGCCGGAACTGCCCACGAGCAGTGCGCAGCGAATGTCGTGCCTCCCGCGCAGCTCGCCGGGCGGCGTTCCTGGCTGAGGACTCCTGCGCGGTGGTTAGCTCCACGGGAGGGTCGCGAAAGATCTGACGGTTGCTGAACATGGATTGGAGTGTAGGTTCTGGCACCTAGTGGCGCACTTCGGTGAGAGCAACAATGTTGCTGACCAAGTTCGGGTCCCACTACTCGATGCTGTCTCCCGACTTCTGTGCCTCGAGTGAGGCGCGTGATGTTGCCGGGACGCTGCGGAGCGCATCGGAACCCGGGTGTCCGCTGTGGCTGCGCCCCCGTCGATCAGAACGCAAGCTGCAACGTGAAGAGCGACAGCAGCGCGAACGGCGCAGAGGCCACGAGCACCAACGCGATCGGGATGATGGCGCGACCGGCGACTACGGACACCCATGCACCTACAGCGGCGACGATGCTCCCGACGGCAGCGACACGGAGGCCGGCCGCATCGGTCCCCGGCGGTGCGACGCCATTCTCGAACTTCGACGCCATGTCGGTATCGGAGAGCACGGTGAACGCCAACATGTATGCGATGACCATCGCCACGATGCCGATCATCGACAGTCCAGGGTTGCGGTGCAGTTCGCGGCTCATGGCTCCATCGTTGGGCACGCGGCCGGCAACCGGATCAGTAGAACTACGCGAATTGCAACAGGTGCATTCCCATGCTTGCCGCGGTCACCAGGGCCAGTGCAACGGCGACGGCAACTGTCCCGCAAGGCTTCTCGCGTGGTCATATCTGCCCGGTCAGTGCCTCGCCGAGGATCGCACCTGTCACTGCGGCGCCGGCCAGCGCCCGTCGGCCAACATTGAGTGCACCTAGAGCGTCGCCCAATTGGCTGTCTTCTCAGCCAGCGCGGCGTCTTGTTCGGGCGTTCCGCCAGACACTCCGAGCCCGCCGATCAGGTTCTGTGCACCGTCGTACAGCGGAACACCGCCGCCGACGAGGAGAAGACCTGGCGAGTGGATGTGGTCGAAGTGCAGTGCCGGCTCCCCGATCTCCAGTGGCGCTGGCAGCGCGGCGGTCGGCGCCTGGAACATCACCGAGGTGCGCGCCTTGGCGATGGCGAGCTCGTTGGAGGCGAGCCATGCGCCGTCCATGCGAACGAAGGCGACGAGGTTCGCACCTTTGTCGAGCACAGCGAAGACGGCCTTCATCCGCTGGGCCTCGGCGGTCGCGATGCCTTCTGCGATCAGTCGATTGGCGTGTTCGAGCGTGATCTCAGGCATTCTGGGTCCACTCCGTTTCCTGCCACTGCTTGGCGGCGTCGATCGTGGCGAGGGGACGCATGGTGCGGTAGAGGTGCTCGTCGGCGGGGATGATCTCCACCATCGCGTCGATCATCTCTTGCGGGTCCGCCTGGTCGGCGAGGCTGTCGCCGAACTCGGGCATGGGCACGACCGCGGTCTCCGGGTCGTACCACTGGACGTAGCTCTCCGCGCCGGTGTCGTTGAAGCCGGTTCCGAAGACGCCCGGGTTGACGGTGGCGACCTGCACGCCGTGCGGCGCGAGCTCGGCCTTCATCGACCCGGCGATGGCTTCGATGGCGTGCTTGGTGGCGCAGTACGCGCCCACGAACGGAACCACCAGGATCCCGCCCATCGACGAGGTCCAGACCACCTTGCCGGACTTTCGGGCGACCATCTTGGGAACGATCGCCTGAACCAGCGCCATGTGGCCAAAGACGTTGATCTCGAAGGACTCCCGGACCCGCTCGAGCGGGATGTCGACGATCGAACCGCCCTCCATGACGCCGGCGTTGAGTACCAGCACGTCGGGGTCGCACTTCCCGGCGTGGGCGATGTCGATCTCATCGAGGAGGTTGAGCTTGATCACTTCGAGCTCGACCCCCGCTGCTTCGGCGTCGGCGCGCAGGCTGCGCACCTGGGGCCAGGTCTCAGCGGCAGCTACGACGGTGTGCCCGGCGCGGGCAAGCTCGATCGCGGTTCCGCGACCGAAACCCGAGCTGGCGCCGGTGATGAGGATCTTCTTGGGCATGTGCTTCCTTTCGAAAGTCGCTATACGTAGGCATGTACGAGAAGGGGCCGTAACTCAACACGCACCCACCAGCCGGCGACATCGCGGACGCACACCCCCGAAACCCCCGACCGGGGCTGCTACGTCTTTGCGTCGGCAGGCGGTTTCTATCCGACCTGCTCGGTCGGGCTGTCCGTGTTGTGCAGGTACCACAGACCGTCATCGTGCTGGAGGCAGTACCAGTACTTGAGGAAGGCGTCGTCATCGCTGTGCTGGAGGTGCTCGTCGGGTCCGTCCTTGATGCAGGACGCCTCGGTCGGCCAGCTCCACGGGACGCCGTTGGCGTCGCGGACGACAACGTCGTCGGCGTGCGCCACAGCGATGCCGCCGCTGAGCGCGGAACCGAACAGGACAACTCCAACGATGCTCGCAACGCGTTTGTTCACGAGGCCTCTTCCCGGTGATGGACACAGTCCAGCGGTACATGACCGGTCGAACAGTAGGCGTGCATTCGGGGGACCGTCACTAGCGGAACACGTCAATTCGGTAGCCGATCACGCCACATCTGAAGCGGGTGAAACCTCTCGTACACTCGCCGGGATGGAAGCCAGTTCGGGCATGTTCGTGTTGACCCCGGCGGTGCGGTCACTGCTGGCCGACCTGGGCGTATCGGTGGACGCGGTCTTGCGGCGCGCTCAAATCCCCACCGACTTCTTCTCCCGCGGAACCGGAGAACTTAGCAGCGCACAGTACTTCGCCTTCTGGAGTGCCCTCGAAGAGGAGAGCGACCGAGACGGGCTACCTGTTGCCGTAGCCGGAGCATTGAGCGCCGAGAGTTTCGACCCGCCGATCTTCGCCGCTCTGTGCAGCCCCAACCTGATGACCGCCGCGCAACGCATCGCGCAGTTCAAACCCCTGATCGGCCCCATTGTCATCACCGTGGGCCGAACCGGCGACGGCACGACGGTGAGCTACACGTGGCAGACGGAGACGAAACCCCCAGCTGTGCTTACCGCCGTCGAGTTGCTGTTCTGGGTTGCTCTGGCACGGCTGGGCACCCGCCGGCCCGTGACACCGCTACGGGTTCAGGCCACACAACCCCCGCCGCCGAGCGCGACGATCCGCGGCTATCTCGGTGTGGACATCGAAGCCGGGCCAACCGATGCGGTCGTGTTCAGCAACGAGGACGCCGAGCTTCCGTTCGTGACCGAGAACGCTCAGATGTGGTCCTACTTCTCGCCGCAACTGCACGCCCGGCTATCCGAATTACCCCGGTCCTCGTCGATGGCCGAACGTGTTCGCACAGTGCTCCTTGAAGCCCTGCCGGCCGGGCACGAAGACATTGACAGCGTGTCCCGCAGGCTGGCGGTGAGTCCGCGCACGCTGCAGCGCCAACTCCAGGCGGAGGGTGCCAGCTTCCAAGGCGTACTGAGCCGCACCCGGGAAAGCCTCGCCCGGCACTACCTGACCACCGGAGACACCAGCGTCGCTCAAATCGCGCTGCTGGTCGGCTACCAGGACACCAGCTCCTTCTACCGCGCCTACCGCGGATGGACCGGCGCCACACCCGAGCAGACCCGCCTCGGCACGACGGCGGGCGCGGCATCGGAAAGTTGACACGGTTCTGACACCATCGGCTCCTGCGGGGACGCGCCGAGGCATCCGAGTGCACGTCAGTGCACATTCGGTTAATCAGCTACGGTCCTGTTTACCTAGCTCGCGGCGATGAGCGCCCGCAGATAGCGTCGGCGGAAGAATCGCTGCGCGATCAGCAATGCGGGAAACAGCGGCCGCCAAGGTCCCTCGGGTGCGGGCCGCGTCAGGGACCGCAGTGTCAGAAACACTGTGCCGGTGGCATTTCGGTGCACGATGAAGGCCTCTTCGCCGCAGACAGGGTGACCATGTTTCGTGCCGTAGGCGAACCCGCACCGATCGTCGTCGTTGACGAGGGCGACGACTCGTACCGGCTCGCGCACGACGACAGGTCCCCACCTGGCCGTGATGCAATAGTCGGCACCTTCCACGGCAACATTGTCCGGTGCGACGCCGAAGCCGCTGCGCCGCTTGATGCCCCAGTTCATCACCTCGGCTGTTGCGAAAACCCACACGGCATTCCCGTGACCGACGACGATCGTGCGTTCGAAGCGGCGGAAGTTCGGTGGACCGGCCGTCCAGATGTCGCGGGCCGGTGCGGTGAGGCTTGCGCCGCTATAGGTCAGATCCGCCGGAAATGTCGGCATGGGAACCAGCGTACGGCTGGACTTACCGGGCCGCGGCGATGCAGGAGCTAAGGCTTCAGTCGCTCGGCAACCGTGTAGCGGCGGCAATGCTTGTCGGGGCCGTTCGAAGACAGGCCTCGCGGACCTGTGGTGCGAACACCAAGAGACCATATCGGTACAACTAGCCGGCGAACAGTTGATAGAAGTAGGCGACGCTGTCAGTGTCGCCGTTGTCGACGCGTTTGAACGCTTTGCCGATAGGGTTCGCATGCGTTGTCGTGGCCGCGCGATAGACGGTCAGCGGACCGAGGTTGCGTGCGAGTTCTGTTGGTGTATCTACCCATTCGTAGCTCGCGTTGCGGACCAGCACTTCGCCGACGTAGCAGCCGAAGACGAAGATCGTCTCGGCTACCGCGTCCGAGCCTGGTTCGCGGAAACTGTCCAGGATGTCATCCACGTGGCCCAATGAGCTTGGGGTGTAGTCAAGTTCGATGCCGGAGACGTTGAGCGCCGCGTCTGCGGCGCGCTGCGCCAGTTCGGCCGCATGCTCGGCAGTGGGTGGTGCGGGCAGCCGCAGCCCCCTTCCGGTCCATACCGGTCCGGTGGGCGCCCCCGGTGGCCCGGGTGGTTCGGGCGCCGTCAACGGTTCGTCCGCATTCAGTCCGCCCTCAGTACATCGAGCATCCCCGGTCGCAACAGGTCAGCGATCCGGTCCCACGGCACGGTCACGGCCACGTAGTCACCCATCGAGTGGGCCACTGGCACGTAGATCTCGAGCTCACTCGGCGTGGGCAGCCAGTTGGCGGCGATGTCATCGCCCGAGACTGAGCTCGCATTGAGCCGCCCACTGGCGTCGAGCTGCGGCAGCAGTGTGCGCAGCCGGGCCTGCGCGGTAGCGCGATCCTGGTACAGATCATCGACGGTGATCGGTGTCGCGGTGTCGGTCTGGATCACCACGGTGCCCAGACTGTGGTTGGGATGTGCGGCTCCTTTGCCGTACCAGAGCAGCACGATGCGTCCGGTGACGACACCGGAACCGATTCTGGTTACGCCACTACCGAATCCGCCGGGGAGCTCGCCGTCGTCCACGTTCATGTCGGCGGACTGTGCGGGCATGCCGGCCCGGGAGGCCTGCATGGCAGCGTTGAAGCGTGTGGTGACGGCCGGGTCGCCGCCGGACAGCTGCGGGATGGTCACCGACTTGTCCGGTTGTGAGCCGGGTTCGGCGATCGACGTGATCGTGTAACCGTGCGCATCGGTGGCCAGTGGTGCGGCTGAGCCGGCGGACGGCCAGGGCGCCGTGGTTGGCGGGGCCGTTGTGGTCGTAGCGTTTGTCGGCACCGCTGGTGGCGAAGGCGCTGTGGTCGGCCCGCAACCTGCGAGGGCGACAACGGCGACCGCCACAGCCGCACCCTGTCTTGCCGGCAACATGAAGGCGAATCCTATCGGCCGGTTGCGGGACGTCACGGTGCTTTGCGGCGGGTGTCTCCCAATGAGGGTGCCGGCCCTGATCGCGACGGGCGTCCAGCTACTCAGCGATCTTGCGCAAATTGGTGACAGTCAGAGGGATTCCGCGCGGGTACGCTGTGGCTGCTAACTGGGGGCGATTGTCCAGTCCCGTTCAGGCGATTCGTGGCACGCCCACCGTCGGATCGCTGCGAGGTCTAAGGAGCAGGCTCGTGGGATTCATTCAGGCATTCGCTGGTGCACTCGGGGGGACGCTGGCTGACCAGTGGAAGGACTTCGTCGTTCCACCGCAGGTCGCCCCGACTTCAGCGATCTTTCCGGGCGTTCCGGTCGGTCAGAATGCCGGTCGCGGTTCCAACACCCGTGGGTCGCAGAACATCATCAGCAACGGCTCGAAGATCCTGGTCCCCGAGGGCACGGGCCTGCTGACGTTCCAGGACGGCAGGATCACCGGCTTCATCGCACAGCCCGGTGGCTACGTGTGGCGTTCTGATGACCCGAACTCGCAGTCGATCTTCGCCGGCGACGGCATTGTGAGCCCGCTGATCACGCAGTCGTTCGAGCGTTTCAAATTCGGCGGCCAGCCCGGCAGCCAACAGCTCGTCTTCTACGTGAACCTTCGCGAGCTTCCGAACAACCGTTTCGGCACCCAGTCGGAGATCTATTGGGACGACGCCTATCTCGGCGCCCAGGTGGGTGCGATCACGCGTGGCACGTACACGATGCGGATCATTGACCCCATCCTGTTCGCCACCCAGTTCGTGCCGTTGACGTACCTGCAGGCCGGCGGTGAGGTGTTCGACTTCACCGACTTCGACAACGATGCCGCCACCCAGCTCTTCAATGAGGTGGTCGCGTCGCTCGCACCGGCGTTCTCGCACTATACGAACGATCCGGCCAAGGGCAATCGGATGGCGCGCATCCAGGGTGACTCGATCGGTTTCGCCCAGTCGCTCTCGGCCGCGGTCGACAGTGCCTACCACTGGACGAGTGGGCGGGGCCTGACGATCGTCAACGTTGCGATCGCCTCCATCGAGTACGACGAGGACACCCGCCGGCTGCTCTCGGACGTCAAGAAGGCCGATGCGCTGAGTGGCACGCGCGGCAACTCCTTCCTCCAGCAGTCCGTCGCGCGCGGCATGCAGGCCGCGGGCGAGAACGGTGGTGGCGCAGCCGGAATCGCGATGATGGGCATGGGGATGAACGCCGCCGGCGGCGCGATGGGTGGTCTTCAGCAACCGCAGGGGCCGGCGCCCTATCAGCAGGTGCCCCCGCAGCAGGGCTATCCGCAGGGTTACCCCCAGCAGCAGGGGTACCCGCCCCAGCAGGGTTATCCGCAAGGCCCGCCGCCGCAGCAGGGCTACCCCCAGGGGTACCCGCCCCAGCAGGGTTACCCGCAGGGCCCGCCTCCGCAGGACGCACCGCAGCAGGCGCCCGCGGCCGACGATCCGGTGGCGAAGCTTGCGCAGTTCAAGGCCATGCTCGATCAGGGCCTGATCACGCAGGCCGACTACGACGCTGCCAAGGCGAAGGCACTCGGACTGTAGGCCATGACGCACCCGAACAACGGGGGCAATTGGTCGGGCGGGTATCCGCCGAACAACGGCGAAAGCCCGCCCCCGCCGCCGTCGTATCCGCTGGCGCCGCAACATTATCCGCCCGGTCAGCAGCCGCCCGGCCAGCCCTGGCCGCCCTATCCAGTGCAGCCGCAGCAGTTCACGCAGCCTGCCGGCGTCATCCCGCGGGACCAGGCTGTCGAGGTGACGCCGCCCGGCGAGTTCAGCAACGCCACGTGGGACGACGTCACCGAGGTGCGACGGGCCGAGCGCAACGCGGGCTACGGCCCCGGCGAAGCGCCCGTCGTGACGTACGACAACCACGACGGCCCGCAGGTCATCCAGACCACGTCCGACCGCGCGGACGGGCTGAACAAGTGCCCGCGGTGCGGTTCCACCGATATCGCCCTGGATATCAAGAGCGGCAACCTGGTATGCCGGTACTGCCGATACGCGTGGAGCGAGCAGAGCGCGGCTGATCTGTTCGATCTGAACTCGCCCATCAGCGAGCTGCGCGGACGTCGGGTCGGCTCGGGGTCGGGCAACATCGTGCCCGGGGTCAACGAGGTCGTGAGCTTCAAATGCAGCGCCTGCGGTGCAGAGGTGTCGATCGACACCAACCATGCGGTGCAGGCGCGCTGTCACTGGTGCCGGAACAAGCTCTCCGTCAACGAGCAGATCCAGAACGGCGCCGTCCCCGACGTCGTGCTGCCGTTCTCGTTGCCCAAGGCCGAGGCGGTCGCGCGGATCTCCGAGTTCGTGGCGGCGCGAAAGTTCTTCGCCAACCGGCGGTTCACGGCGGAATTCGCCCCCGAGAACGTCATGGGTGTCTACCTGCCGTACCTGATCATCGACTTCAGCAGCTCGGTCGAGTTCGTGGGCTATGGCGAACACACCACCCGCACCTACACCGTGCGCATCGACGACGACAGGTCCGAGACCCGTTATGACTACGACTCGTACCAGGTGGCCCGCAAGTTCGATCTCTACATCGACGACCTGACCATCGAATCGGCTGCCGACAAGCGCGACTTCCACACCGATCGCAACACCAACAACATCATCAATTCGATCATGCCGTTCGACACCAAGAACGCCGTGCGCTATGACCCCAACTACCTCTCGGGATTCACTTCGCAGCGCCGCGATCTCGACGTCGATGCGATGTTCGGGCCCGCGCGGCTGCAGGCCCAGGACATCGGCCGCTACCGCGCCGCCGAGACCTTGGACTTCTACGATCGCGGCGTCCGCTGGGACCAGCAGCACATCGAGGTCCACGGTGAGCGGTGGGTGTCGGCGTACCTGCCGGTGTGGCTCTACAGCTACTACGAGCGGAAGAGCAGCGGGAAAGAGCTCCTGCACTACATCGCGGTGAACGGGCGTACCGGCGAGACGATGGGTTCGGTGCCGATCAACACCATGCGCCTCTGGATGGCATCCGGTGTGGTCGAATTGTGCGGTATCGCAGCAACAATCGCGTCGGCCCTGGTGTTCTGGCGATAGGGGGCGAACATGGTTACCTCAATGTTGTCGACCGCGGTCGACGTTGTTCTCGCGACAAGTCACCACGCGTCCTCGTCATCATCGACAGATGTCGCCGAGTTGATCCCGTTTCTGTTTCTCCTTACCGGACCGGCGTTCTTCATGTACCAGTACACGCGCTACCGGAACAAGAACAAGCGGCACCACCACGAGACGGAGACCCTCTCGGACATCGCCAACATGCAGGTGATGGACCAGTACGTGCGGAGCGAGCGTGGTTCGCGGAAATCGAGCATGTCGGGCGCGAATGAACGCGAGGTGCAGGGGTAGGTCCCGACCCGCGGTTCGCTCGCGAGTTTTTGGAAAGTCGGTCGCCGGATTCTGAAGGCGTTGCCGAGCATCGGGTGTCTATGGTGGTTTTGCGTCATACGAATAGGCGACGTAGACGTACATCCGGTTGCCGCTGGCTTGTTCGCGCTTGTTGGCGGCAACCGGATTTCTCCCGCCGACTCTCGAAGTTTGCGCGCCGGTCCCGGCAACGTAGACGTTACGATCGTTGCGTGTTAGCTGAACGAACGGTCGGCCCGTTGTCGGCTCGATGAAACACCATCTCGGCGACGGTGAACACGTGCCCGGTGAGACCGGAGATGGTTTCCGCGGGCACGATACCAAGGTGCTGGGGATCGGTGTCGAGTTCGTTACTCAGCAGTTCACCGAATCGGCCGACTGGTCATTTTCTGAATCCGATCACAAGGTACTCGTCTGGTGTGGTGGGCGAGCGCGTTCCAAAAAGGTTGAGTTTGAGGGCGGATTCGCCGGCCACGTCGTCCCCCGCACGAGCAATGTGTGGGTGATTCCCGCCGAACTGCGGGCGGCTGCTTCGGCGAAGGAGGCCGAATGCAGATTCGTGCAGCTCACCTTCCCGACCGCGATCATCGGGCGCGACACGTTGCGTCCGTCGGCGGGACAGCAGGATCCCTTGCTGCGCCACATGATCGAGCGGATCATCAGCGTCGAGGGGCGCGACGACGTCGCGGCGCGGCTGCTGCAGGAGACCCTTGCCGACGGGCTGCGCCTACACGTGCGCGATCGGTACGGCGAGGCTGCTCCTCAGTCGGCGCCGCCGCGCCGGGTCCGGGAGCTGAGCCGGGACGAACAGCGATGCCTGGTCGAGTTCATCCGCGACGGAGTGGATTCCGAGGTCAACCTCCCGGCATTGGCGGGGCTGGTCGGGATGAAGCTCGACGTGTTTCGCCGCGCGTTCGAGCGGGCCTTTCACGTGACGCCCTACCAGTTCGTTCTGGACCAACGGATCGCCCAGGCCAAGCTGCTGCTGGAATCCGCACCCTTGACGATCACGGAGATCACCAGTGCCGTCGGGTTCTCCACGCCCAGCCACTTCGCCACCACGTTCAAACAGCGGGTGGGCGTCACCCCGACGGCGTACCGGCACGCAACGTGGGGTAACCGCGACGTGTAAGCCGTTGGGGCTCAGCTTTTGACGGATGGCTCCTTGGATGTTGTGGTGGCTACTGTTTGAGGTGAGGTTTGAGAAGTTCGGACCAGGCGTTGGTGAGCTTGACGAATTCGTCTTCGCAGCCGTCGGCGCGGTCTTGTGGCAGCAGTCCGTCGGTGACGACGTCGGCGTTGGCCTCGGGATCGGATCCGTAGATCCAGCATTCGAAGTTGTACATCCGGGCTTCGTTGAGGGTATGCACGTCGGCCATCAGTGCTTCGTCGGGTTGCGGACCGTCGTCCTGGGCGTACAGGCGGTATTCGCGCGCCTGATCTTTGGCGGCCTGCACCTCGTCGGGGTCGACGTGGCCGTCGGCGTCGGCGGCCAGCAGCAGGTACGCCGAGAGTTGATCGGCAACGTCCTCTTCTCGCCCGGTGGCGGGCAGTTGGTAGAGGTCGATGGCCATGTGGCCGAGCTCGTGGTAGAACGACGCGACCGCCACGCGGCGCGCAGTGGCTTCCGGATCGGGGTCGTCGGCGAACAGGGTGAGACTCTCGGCGACGTCCTCGTAGCACAGGACCATCTGCTGATCCGACGGGCTCCAGAAGTCGTTGGCCTCGCCGCACTCCGATCCGACGAGCGGAATATCGTAGGGCAGCTTGAAGATCCCGGTGACCTCGTCGGCCAGTCCCTCGAGCACCTGGGTTTTCACCATCAACGCCCGACCCTGTTGGGCCTCGGGTGTGGTGGCGTCTTCGAAGCTGACGACCATGGCGCCGTCGTCTGCCTCAGTGGCTGCGGCAGGGGTGGCCGGGGGCGTCGTTGCCGCCGGGGACTGTGCGGCGGACTGGTCGTCCTCGGCGCAGCTCGATGCCAGCAGTGCGATCGCCACCAGTGCGGTGGTGATGGTCGTCCGGCGCACCGTGGGTCCTTTCGGTAGTCGGAAAGCTTTGTGGGTCAACCGGTTCAGCCGTCTCGAATAGATGGACATTACCCAGGTGGTTCCGAAGACGCTTTCGGAAAAATGCGGACATTCGGGAAACTTGTTGTCCCGTTGAAGCTCAACCGAACACCGGTATCCCGTTCGGCCCGATCTGCGGCGGCGGCATGAAGCACGGCGGGATGCCCGGCGCGTACGGCGGCACGCACGGTTGCGGGAAGCAAGGCTGCCCGTTCCAGTAGGACGGTTGGTTGGGTGGGCACACCGTCATCGGATCGGCCCCGGCCACTCCGGTACCCGGTAGCGCCGTCGCGGCGGCGAGCACCGTTGCCACGAGGGCCGTGCGCGCCATTGCCGGAAGCGCGGAACGCGACTTGGGCAACGTCGTTGACGCCATGACTGGAAACGATAGCGGTTAACTGGCCGATGAGAGCTGGTCCGCGCGTTCGTCATACATCGACGCGTACCCGCACTAGGCTCGCTCCAATGTGTACGCGAGTCATGTGGCCCGAAGCGGGCGGTGCGGTTCTGGTCGGCAGGAACATGGACTTCCACAAGGATCTGATGACCAACCTGTGGAAGCAGCCCCGCGGCGTGCAGCGTGACGACGCGGTTTCGGGCAAGCTCACCTGGACCTCGAAGTACGGCAGCGTGATCGCCTCGGCTTACGACATCACCACCGTCGACGGCATCAACGAGGCAGGTCTGGCCGGGCACATCCTGTGGTTGGCCGAATCGACCTACGGCGAGCCGGATGGCTCGCGCACGCAGCTGGGCCAGGCCATCTGGCTGCAGTACTTCCTGGACAACTTCGCCACCGTCGCCGAGGCGACCGCATGGATCGCGGAGACCGACGTGCAGGTGGTGCAGATGGATGATCCAACCGGCGGCGTCCGCCCGGGACTGCACCTGGCGCTCGATGACGCGACCGGCGACTCGGCGATCATCGAGTACGTCGACGGCAAGGCCCGGGTGTATCACTCGAAGGATTACCGGGTGATGACCAATTCACCGACCTTCGATCAGCAGCTCGAGCTGGTGAAGTCGTTCACCGGTCTCGGTGGCGATCAGCCGATCCCTGGCTCCACCTTGGCCAGTGACCGCTTCGCCCGGGCGAGCTACTACGCCGGCCGGCTGCCCACGCCGTCCAGTCAGGTCGAGGCCATCGCGAGCATGTTCTCGGTGATCCGCAATGCCGCTCAGCCCTTCCGCATCCCCGACCCGGGCAAGCCCGACGCTTCGCAGACCATCTGGCAGGTGGTGCTCGATCTCACCAACAAGAGGTACGTCTACGAATCCACGACCCGCCCCAACATCGTGTGGGTCGACCTGGCGGATCTCGACTTCTCCGAGGGCAGTCCGCAGCTCAAGCTCGACCTGATCGGCGAGCTCGCCGTGCAGGGCGGCATCGCCGGCAACGTGGCCCACAAGTTCGAGGACAAAGGCCCCATGACCTTCCTGTCGCTCGGGTTGCTCCATCAGTTGGAGCAGGCGGCGGAGCGCTAATCCGCCTCGTCGCCTGACGCGGGGCCGGCGAATGTCGTCTGCCCCGGTTCAGGTGGCCCGTCCGCCTCGGGACCGGTGAACGTGTTCTGGCCCGGTTCGGGTGGTCCGTCCGGTGCTGGTCCGGTGAAGGTGGGGTGACCCGGTTCCATCGGGCCCGCCGGGTCGGGGCTGGTGAACGTCGGATGCCCTGGCTCGGGTGGCCCGTCCGGTGTCGGTCCGGTGAAGGTGGGGTGACCCGGTTCCATCGGACCGTCCGGTGCGGGGTTGACGGGCTGCTCGGGTACGACGGGATATCCGGGTACCACTCCCGGGTTGCTCGGCGGCGGGGCGACGGGTGATCCACCGTCGGGTGAGGCAGGCGCCGGTGGCGCGGACCGTCCTGGAGCTTGCGGCGCCGATTGTCCGTGGCTGGGTCCCGACGGGGCGGGGGCATTGCCGCCGGGCGCCGGCGTGGTGGCCGACGACGCCGGCGCCAAGGGGGCGTTGTTTCCGGTGGGGGTTGCGTCGTCGTCGCGGCTGACCATCAGGGCGACCGCCACTGCGACGATCCCGACGGCCGCACCACCGAGAGCGATGAGAACCGCGGGGACCTTGTACCACGGCGGTGATTGCTCAGGGTCGTGATCGGAAATTTGCTCGCCACGGGGAATCTCGTTGGAAACAGTCGGTTCTGCCGGTGCCTCGCTGTACGCCGTCGGTTCCGGTGGAACCTCGTTGTACATCGTCGGATCTTGCGTGGGGTCGGACATGGCCGGAGCTTACCGTCATCAGGAATCGGAATGTGTCGGGAAATGGGCGGTGGCCGTGAGGTATTCGAGCGTTCCCGATCCAATTAGGTTGGGATGATGCAGATTTCACTCCGATAGAGCTGTGACGGTCGACGACAGGGGTGGGCATGTCGTCGGTGTTGTCGACCTCAATGATGGAACCGGTGTTTGCGCTGCTCTGCTGCCGGGTGTCCGCCGGTGTTTGCCGAGCGACTGAGCCTCGGCGGCCCGCGGCCGTCCGGCTCGTTGGTTTCACGAATATGTAACCTACGGTTCCGTAACCTACGGTACCGTAGGTTGCGACAGGCGCGCTGAGGTCGACGCGCGGCCAACACGTTGGGAGGACTGGAAATGGACACCCAAAACGGAGTGCTCCACGAACTCGAACCGGTTGTCGCGAGCAACCTCGACCGCCATCTGTCGATGGCGCGGGAATGGTTTCCGCACGACTACGTCCCGTGGAGCAGAGGTCGCGACTTCGCTTTCCTGGACGGGGAAGACTGGCAGCCCGAGGATTCACCGTTGGACCAGGTCGCCAAGGTGGCCATGACGGTCAACTTGCTGACCGAGGACAATCTGCCGTCCTACCACCGCGAGATCGCCACGCGGTTCTCCCGCGACGGTGCGTGGGGCACCTGGGTGGGGCAGTGGACGGCGGAAGAAGGCCGCCACAGCATCGCGTTGCGCGACTATCTCGTCGTCACCCGCGGAGTGGATCCCGTTGCGCTGGAACGTCTTCGCATGGCGCATACCGTCGCCGGGTACGACTCCGGCGACAAGACGCCGCTGGCGGCGATGGCCTATGTGTCGTTCCAGGAGCTGGCTACCCGGGTATCTCATCGCAACACCGGGCGCGCGTCCGGTTGCCCCATCGCCGACCAGCTGCTCGCGCGGATCGCCGCCGACGAGAACCTGCACATGGTGTTCTATCGCAACCTCATGGCCGCGGCACTGGACATCGCGCCCGACGCCTCGATGAAGGCCATCCGCGACGAGGTGGTGAATTTCGCGATGCCGGGTCAGGGGATGGCCGATTTCGCGCAGAACGCGATCACCATCGCCAAAGCCGGTATCTATGACCTGCGCGTCCATCACGACGACGTGGTGCAGCCGGTGCTGCGATTCTGGCGGATCTTCGACCGAACCGATTTCGGGCCCGAGGGTGAAAAGGCTCGCGAGGAGCTCGCCCAGTTCCTGGACGCGGTCGATGAACGGGCCCGGTTCTACGAGGAGAAGCGCGAGCGCCAGCGCGTCGGGGTGGCCTCGTAGCAACTCGCAGGCCCCGCTTCGCCCGCTGAACGTGTCGCAGATCACACACTCCCCAGAGTTCGCACCGCGTTGATCTTGGGTATCGAGGAGTAGTTGGCACGGAACGTTGTGGTGGGTCGAAACGAGTGGGGTCGAGAATGAACCGGATCGGTCGTTGGTTGAGTGCGGTGGGGTCGGCGGTGTTCGTGGCGGGTGGTTGCATAGCCGCTGCCGGTCAGGCATCTGCGGATTCCTGCGCGGATGTGCAGGTCGTGTTCGCGCGGGGCACGTTCGAGCCGCCGGGCGTGGGTGGCGTCGGGGAGGCGTTCACGGATGCGTTGCGGGCCAAGGCCGGTGGCAAGTCCGTCGACGTCTACGCGGTGAACTACCCGGCATCACTTGACTTCGCGACTGCCGCCGACGGCGTCGCCGACGCGAGTAACAAGGTCCAGGCCACGGTCGCGGCCTGCCCCGACAGCAAAATCGTGCTGGGCGGCTTCTCGCAGGGGGCGGCGGTGGCCGCCTACCTCACCGAGGACTCCGTGCCACAGGGCTTCGCGTTGCCGCCGAGCATCACCGGGCCGCTTCCTGCGGGGGTGGCCGATCATGTCGCCGCGGTGGCGTTGTTCGGCAAACCGTCGAGCGGGTTCCTGCAGATGATCTACACCGGCGCACCGCCGATCACGGTCGGTAGCCGATACGCCGCCAAGACCGATGACCTGTGCATCCCGGAGGATCCGGTGTGCTCGCCGACCGGCAGCGACAACAACGCGCACAACCTGTACGCGGTCAACGGGCTGACGGAACAGGCGGCCGATTACGTGGTCTCCCACTTGGGCGGTCAGCGGGCGGACCGGAGTGTCGACCAGGCCTCCGGGCGGTAGGAATCCCCTAGGCGGCGCGCGCTATTGTTCGAGCACGTTTTCTCGGACAGGGGGAGGGTCAGTGACGGATCAAGAGCAGCAGCTGACGTTTGGGCAGAAGGCCAAGCTGTACCTTCAGGCCGCCGGCGCGTTCGCGCGCAATCCGAAGGCGCTGGTCGCTCTTGTGAAGTACAAGCTGGCGGAGCGGAAGTCGGCCAAACAAGCAGGCTGACCACACCTGGCATAGCCCGGGATCAGCAGGCTGACGCGGCCTCGGGGTCACCGAACTGCCGGTGTCGGCAAGGCTTTTGGCGGTTCTGATCCGCTCGCTCAGGTGTGCGTCCGCTAGATTGGCGAGCACGCGCGCCGTGCGCGAACGATCGGGGGACCATGGAGCTCGGAGTTCACTTCCGTCTACGCGACGCCGAGGCCGAGCGCGTGCTCGAGGTTGCCGGCGACGATGAACGCCTGCATGAAGTGATCGGTGCCCTCGAAGCCGACGACGAGGTCTGGGCGCGGGCGTGCGAGACCGACAAGGCCTGGGACCCGATCGCGTGCGCGCTGGCGCCGGCGGGCGACGACGGCGAGTGGCCGGCCCGCGGTGTGATCGGCGGCGCTCGTGCGCTGCAGCAGGACGACGAGGAGTGCTGGGTCACCCATCTCAACCCGGCCGAGGCCGCCGAGGTCGCCGCGTATCTTGCGACGCTCGACGACGAGGCGTTCGTCGGCGCCTACGGGCTCATGCCACCCGAATTGCGCAATCCCGAGTACGGCGACGACGAACAGGTCTACACCCTCGCGATGCTCGCGGACCTACGCGAGTTCTTCGCATCGGCTGCAGCCGAGCGGCAGCACGTCGTGTTCACGGTGTGGGGGTAGGGCACGCGCCTCAGCCCATGCTCTCCGGTGGTCGTAGGCTCAGTGCGCAGCCTGGCCGAGTAGTTCCACGCCCGTGGCGATCTGGGACTCGGTGAGGTTGGCGTAGCCGAGGATCAGCCCGGGTGGCGCGGTGTCGGGGTCGGCGTAACAGGGGGCCAGAGGCTCCAGCCGGATGCGTGACTCGGCGGCCCGGCGGGTGAACTCCTCGATGGGGAAGCCGGCCGGGAACCGCACGGTCAGGTGCACGCCGGCGGCCGCGCCCAGAACCTCGGCCTGCGGTAGGTGGCGCGACAGTGCGGTCAGCAGCGCGGTGCGACGGGCCGGGTAGCGGCGGCGCATCTGCCGCAGGTGGCGGTCGTAGCCGCCGGAGGTCAGGAACTGGCTGAACGCGATCTGGTCCATCACCGAACTGCCGGTGTCGGCAAGGCTTTTGGCGGTTCTGACCCGCTCGATCAGATGGGCGGGCACCACCATCCATCCGATCCGCAGTCCCGGCGCGAGGGTCTTGCTGGTCGAGCCGAGGTACACCACCCGGTCGGGTGCCACCCCCTGCAGTGCGCCCACGGGGGCCCGGTCGTACCGGTACTCGGCGTCGTAGTCGTCTTCGATGATCAACCGCCCGGGTTGGGCCCATTCGAGTAGTTCGGTGCGCCGGGCGGTCGAGAGCACAACCCCGGTCGGCGACTGGTGGGCCGGGGTCGTCAGCACCGTGGCCGCGCCACTGGCGGTCAGAGCCGCGACGTCGATTCCGTTGCCGTCCACCGGGATGGGCAGCGGTTCGATACCGTTGTGCCGCAGAACCATTCGATGCAACCAGAATCCCGGATCCTCCGTCGCCACCGGCCCGTCCAGGCATCGGGCCAGCAGCGCGACGGCTTGCGTTGCGCCCGAGCACAACACCACCAGCCGTGGGTCGGCGACCACACCGCGGGTGCGCCGCAGGTAGTCGGCCACGGCGGTGCGGGCGGCCGGCAAGCCGTGTGGGGCCACGTACCCGAATGCGCTGGACTCGATCTCGGCCAGGCCCTGACGCATGGCCCGCAGCCAGGCCTGACGCGGGAAGCTCGCGAGATCCGGTGAGCCGGGGGCGAAGTCGATGTCGAAGCGGGGACGGTCACGGTCGGATTGAATGCGGCTTGACGGGACGACGTCGACGGCGGCGACGCGGGTGCAGCCGCCCTGGCTGCTGTGCAGAAACCCTTCGGCGGTCAACTGGCCCTAGGCCTCGACCACCAGCCGGCGCGACACCCCGAGGTCAGCGGACAGCACGCGGGTGGACGGCATGCGGGAGCCGGGGGTCAACCGGCCGGACCGGACCGCGTCGCGCAGCCCGTCGGCGAGTTGGCGATGCAATGGCCGCCTGCTGTCCCGGTCCAGTTCGACCAGCAGTTCCGGACCGGAACTGGTACCCGAATTTGCCATGAAATTGGAGCCTACTCGGAGACCACTGCGGCGTTAGCGTGATGGCATGGCCAATGCTGCGCCCCCGGCGAGGCGAACCCGGCGCTACCCGGAAGTGGTCCTCGCCGTGTTCGGCGTCTACTCGGTGAGCCTCGGTCTGTTCATGCTGCTGGCGCCGGGCATGTTCTACGACACGATCGGCGCCTTCGGCACCCGCAACGATCACTACATCCTCGACAACGCGTCCTTCGAACTGCCGCTCGGATTGATGATGCTGGCCGCTCTGAAGTGGCCGCGGTGGCGGGTGCCCGCGCTGGCCTTCGCCACCGCACACTGGGCCCTGCATTCGATGAGCCACCTGATCGACACGAACCATGCCGCCGGCACCTGGGTCGGTTGGCTGGAAGCCGCGGGCCTGGTGGTGACCACCGTCCTGCTGGCAATTGCATTGCGTATCAGCATGTCCGACGACAAGGCAGGGGAACCGTAGATGCGCGTCCTGGTGGCCGGTGCGACCAGTGTCCCCGGAATCCCGCTGTTGCGTGAACTCAACAGGCGCGGCCACGAGGTCATCGGGGTGACGCGTTCACCGGGCAAGACCGCCCAGATCTCGGCGGCCGGGGCCAAGCCGGTGGTGGCAGACGTCCTCGATGCGGGCCAGATCGACTCCGTGCTGGGAGAATTCGTCCCCGAGGCGGTGGTGAGCCTGCTGACCACGCTGCCGAAACTGGGGCCCAAACGGATCAAGGACTTCGAGCCGGCGATCGAGCTGTGGAGCCGTGGTGCGGGCAATCTGGTGGCCGCCGCCCAACGGGCCGGGGTGCGCCGCGTCGTCGCCGAATCGGTGATCTTCGGCTACGGATACGCGTCAACGGGGCCGGATCTGATCGAGGAGACCGAGCCCGACTTGGGTCCGCCTCCGCCCGGTGGCGGACGGATGCTGGCCGCGCTGCGGGCGATGGAACGTAACGTGCTGACGTCGGGGGAGCGCAGCAAGACCGAGGGAATCGTGTTGCGCTACGGGGTTTTCTACGGTCCCGGCGTCACCCACGACGATCTGTTCCGCCGGCTGGCCAAGTGGTGGGCACTGCCTGCGATGACCGGCACCGGGGTGCTGTCGTGGGTGCATATCGATGACGTCGCCCGGGCCACGGCCGACGCACTCGACAAGGGGCCGGGCGGGCAGATCTACAACATCGTCGACGACCGGCCGCAGTCCTTCGGCGACTACGTTCGGGAACTGAACGCGAAGCTGGGCCGGCCGCGGCCGTGGTCCATCTCGCATCGGCTCGTCGGTCTCGTGGCCCCGTACCCGGCCACCGCATTCGGCTCGGCCTGGCTTCCGCTGTCGAACGCGAAAGCCAAAGCCGAACTCGCCTGGACGCCTATTCCCCGGTGAACTGGGGCGGGCGCTTCTGGAACATCGCGGTGACCGCCTCGGCCAGATCCTTCGACGGCAGGAAGGCCGAATTCCACGCGGCCACGTAACGCAGGCTCTCGGCCACTCTGGCGGTGCGCTGTTGGTCGAGCACGTCCTTCACCCCGGCGACGGTCAGCGGCGGGTTGGCGGCGATCTCAGCGGCGGTGGCGTGTGCGGCCGCCAGCGATGCGTCGGCGTCGGCGTGCACGTCGTTGACCAGACCGATGCGCGCGGCATGCGATGCATCCACATCTCGGCCGGTGAGGACCAGCTCACGCAGATGTCCATCGGACAGGATCAGCGGCAGCCGGGCCAGGCTGCCCACGTCGGCGACGATGGCCAGCTTGGTCTCACGCACCGAGAACTTGGCGTCGGCGCTGGCGTAGCGGATGTCCACGGCGCTGATCAGGTCGACGCCGCCGCCGATGCACCAGCCGTGGATCGAGGCGATGGTGGGGGTCCGGCAGTCGGCGACGGCGGTGATGGCGCCCTGCATCTTCTGCAGCCGCTTGTGGAACGCCGCGCGGTCACCGGCTCCGGCGTCGAGGCCGGGCATCTCGGCGCCCATCGCGGGCAGGTCGAGGCCGTAGCTGAAGTTCTTGCCCGAGCCGGTCAGCACGATCGCGCGAACGTCCGGGTCGGCGTCGAGGGTGCCGAAGACGTCCGGCATCTCGGCCCAGAACGCCGGACCCATCGCGTTGCCCTTGCCGGGACCGAGCAGCGTCACCTGGGCGACGTGGTCCTTGATCTCGACGGAAACGGACTCGTACGTGTCAGACATGGAGTGGACACTACCGAGTATGGATGAACTCGAAGGCGCCGAGGCCACGCTCGACGTGCTGCAACGCGTGCTGCACGGTGTCACCGCGGACGATCTGTCCCGTCCGACCCCTTGTCGCGAGTTCGACGTGGCGGGGCTGACGGACCACCTCCTGAACTCGATCACCCTGATCGGCTCGGCGGCCGGTGCGCAGATTCCCGAACGCGATCCCGCCGCCTCGGTGGAGGGTCAGGTGCTCAGTGCGGCGCGGCCTGCCGTGGCGGCTTGGCGCCGACGCGGGGTCGACGGCACGGTGCCGTTCGGGCAGGGCGAGGCGCCGGCACAGATGATGGCCCGGATCCTGTCGCTGGAATTCCTCGTGCACGCCTGGGATTACGCCGTGGCCACGGGGCAGACGGTCGACGTGCCGGATGAGCAACCGGAGTGCGTCCTGGGGTGGGCGCGGGAGATCATCACGCCCGACGGACGTGTGCGCGCTGGTTTCGACGATCCGGTCGAGATCGGCGCGGGCGCACAGTCGCTGGACCGGTTGCTGGCCTTCACCGGCCGCCGGCCGGCGGGCTAGACGCGCTGCAGGTAGAAGTACAGGTAACGGCCGTCAACCACGGCGGCCTTGCCGTTCATGATGCCGACCACGGTGTTGTCGTCGACCACCTTGAAGTGGTCGTGCACGGGGCGGCCGTCGTAGACCATGGTCGCGGTCACCTCGCCGCGGAACTCCTCCAGCCACAGGCTGGCCTCGCCGTTCATGGCCTCGGTGTTGGAGAACTTGTTGCCCTCGGCGTCCAGGCACACCAGCGGCTGGGCCTCGGCCGCCGAGTGGAACGTCTTGCCGAACCAGTTGAGCTTGTTCATGAATCCGTTGGCCTTGTGCCCGGTCTGGAACTCGCCGCCCTTCCACTCGCCGAGCATGAAGTCGATGCTGGCGGGCCGCAGCAGCGCCCAGAACGCGTCTAGTTCGGCGTCGGGGATCTGCCCCTCGCGGCTGACGAATCCGTCGAACGTGCCGCGTGCACCGTTCACTTCGTCTCCCCTGTCCGGGTCCCGGTGCCGCCGGGCGCATTCCAGCGCGTGGCGAATTCCAGGAAGGCGTCGTTTTCGTGCGGGGCCCCGATGGTGACCCGCACGCCGTCCTCACCGTACGGGCGCACGATGATGCGGTTGTCGGCGGCCCTGGCGACGAAGTCGAGAGTGCGTTCGGCCAGCGGCAGCCAGACGAAGTTCGCCTGCGTGGGCGGGAGCTCGTATCCGGCCTCGCGCAGCGCCGCGCTGACGCGGATGCGCTCGGCGACGACGGCGTCGGTGCGGGCCAGCAGTTCGTCGGCGGCCTCCAGGCTGGCGATGGCCGCCGCCTGGGACACGCTCGTCGCGCTGAAGGGCACGTAGACCTTGCCCAGTGCGGTGATGATCTCCGGGTCGGCCACGGCGTACCCGACGCGCAGGCCGGCCAGCCCGTAGGCCTTCGAGAAGGTGCGCAGCACAACGACGTTGCGGTGGGCCCGGACCAGCCCGAGGCTGTCGGGCACCAACCCGTCGCGGATGTACTCCACGTAGGCCTCGTCGAGCACGATCAGGATTTCCGAGGGCACCGCCGCCACGAACCGGGCGAGTGCCTCGGGCTCGACCACGGTGGAAGTCGGGTTGTTCGGGTTGCAGACGAAGATCAACCGGGTGCGGTCGGTGATCGCGGCGAGCATGGCGTCGAGATCGTGAGTCTCGTCACGTAACGGGACCGGCACACCCGTCGCGCCGGCGGTGCGGATCTGCAGCGGATAGATCTCGAAACTGCGCCATCCGAACACGACTTCGTCGCCGACAGCGGATGTGATTTGTATCAACTGCTGGCACAGGCTCACCGAACCGCAGCCGACGGCGATGTTCTCCGGCGCGAAGTTGACGTGCTTCGCCAGGTGTTCGCGCAGGTCAAGGTACCCGTTGTCGGGGTAGCGGTTGATGTTCTCGCTGGCTTGCAGGATCGCCTCACGCACGCTGGGAAGCGGCGGGAACACGGTTTCATTGCTCGCGATCTTGATTGCGCCCGGAACTGTTTTCCCTGGTGCGTACGCGGGAAGGTCAGCCATTTCGGGGCGCAAACGGATACTCATTTGGCCAGGATAGGGGAGTGTGTGTACTGTCTGCCCTCGGCGGTTTCGGGCGACAGGACGGAGTCCGGTACCCTCACAGAAGTTCAAAGGAGGCGTGCCAGAGCGGCCGAATGGGACTCACTGCTAATGAGTTGTCCCCCTTACAGGGGACCGGAGGTTCAAATCCTCTCGCCTCCGCCAAGGTTGACTCGTCAACCGCACAACTGAATAACGCTAGGCGCCCGTAGCTCAACGGATAGAGCATCTGACTACGGATCAGAAGGTTAGGGGTTCGAATCCCTTCGGGCGCACTCTAGAAAAATCGAGGCGCGGTCAGCAGACCGCGCCTCGATTTTTTTCGGTTGGGTTGATGCATCGAGATCGACACCAGGGCTGTGATTCGTGCGAAACAACGACCCAGGCGTCGATCTCGGCGTCGACTAAGTCCCCGAGGGGTCAGTCGGAAGCGACGGCTGTCGCGATGTCGATGGCCATCTCGCGCAGTACGTCGTCGGTCACGAACTGACGCGCGGTCTGGCGGTCCAGCCGCAGCACGGAGACCAGGAGCTCGATATGGCCGGCCACCTGGACCCGGGCCATGTCCGGCGAGAGGTGCAGCCCGTGCAGATCGGTCAGGAACCCGCGCAGCGCGGTGACGCGATCGTTCATCCACGGTGACCGGTCGGCCACCGTGGATGTCGAGGTCTTCAGCTGTCCGATGTAGCGGCGTCGCCGCGGCTGCTCGAACACGCCGTGGTGGGTTTGACGCGCGGAAACCGCAGGGCGCGTCCTCGCCCGTACGTGCATGTCACCGTGCGGTGAATCGCATCCGGTGAATGCCGCCGTGCGCATGACCTTGGCGGTTGCCATCGCGTGTCTGTGACTCATCGTTCCCGTACCTGCCGACAAAAGTTGTTTGCCAGTTAACTTTACGGGAACGTCTCAGGTTCAGCTCAGATTCGGCCTGGGCCTCAGGTCCACAGCACCGCGATTGCCGACGCGAGCAGGGGCAGCACGCCCGCGGCGATGAACAGGCCCATGACCGGTTGGCCGCCTGTGCGGCGCTGGCGCGCGGTGCCGATGCCCAGCACCGCTCCGAGCGCCACCAGGATGATCAGCTTGGTGCCGATCTTGGGGTAGTTCAGCACGATGCCGGCCGGCCAGGGCGCGGCCAGGGCCACGCCGGTGATGAGCGACAGCGTCATGCCGTAGGTCATCACGGGGGTGATCAGAAAGCGTCGGGCCGCGGCCTCGGCGACCCAGGCGCCGACCATGACTGCGAAACCGATGAGATGCGCATAAACAACTACGTTGCGTAGTAGATCCATGGTCGGAGTGTAAGCGGCGCGACAGCGTCGGACGCCCGAACCCGCCGAAGTGCTTCCAGGGGCCGCCGGCATCCGTCACGTAGGCTCGGCTGGATGCGGCTGCTGCTTATCGCCGATACCCACGTACCCAAGCGCGCCAAGGACCTCCCGGCACAGGTGTGGGACGAGGTGGACCAGGCCGATGTCGTTGTCCACGCCGGTGATTGGGTCGATCCCGCACTGCTCGACGCGCTCAGTTCACGCGCGGCGCATCTCGTCGGCTGTTGGGGCAACAACGATGGCGCCGAATTGCGCCGGAGGTTGCCCGAGCGCGCCGACGTGACACTGGACGGTCTGCGGTTCACTGTCGTCCACGAGACCGGTGCGGCCACCGGGCGGGAGGCCCGGATGGCCCGGGACTACCCGGGAACCGACGTCCTGGTCTTCGGGCACAGCCACATCCCGTGGGATACCACCGCGAAAACCGGTCTGCGCCTGCTGAATCCGGGGTCGCCGACCGACCGTCGGCGTCAGCCGTACTGCACGTACATGACGGCGCGCATCGCCGCGGGGGTGCTGTCCGACGTCAGCCTGCACACGCTGGACCGGCCATGAACGCCCTCGACGGCTAGCCTGCTTCACCCTCGCATATCAGACCGATGTGCTTGGTAGCCCAATCGCCGAGCGGTTCAAGGGATTCGAGCAACTCCTTGCCCGCGGGGGTCATGGAGTACTCCACGCGCGGCGGTACCTCGTGATAGCTCTCCCGGTGCACCACGCCATGACGCTGGAGCTCCTTGAGGTGCTGGGTCAGCATCTTCTGGGACACCCCGGGCAGGCTGCGGTGCAGGGCGTTGAACCGCTTCGGTCCGCCTTGAAGCTCCCAGAGGATGAGCGGTTTCCACTTTCCGTCCACCACGGCGAACGCCGCATCGAGTCCGCAGGTGTACTTTCCCAGCTGGGTCATGACCGAATCCTTGCAGTTCAGGGCCAATAGTTTCAAAAAGGTAAGTATCCCATTTTTTAGTGGGTACTTGTCGGATAGTCAGTGTCTCTCCAACGATGGTGGCATGACAACCACACGCCATTCGGTCAGTTTTCTCGGTCTGGGCGCGATGGGCGCGGCGCTGGCCCGCACAGCCCTCAAAGCGGGGCACCCGACCGTCGTCTGGAACCGCACCGCCGCCCGGGCCGCAGCGCTGGTCGATGAGGGCGCCACCGCCGCGGTCGATGCGGCTGGGGCTCTCGGCGCGGACCTCATCGTGGTCTGCCTGTTCGACCAGGCGTCGGTGCACGAGGTTCTCGACCCGGTGGCCCACCTGCTGGCCGGGCGCCGGCTGGTGAACCTGACCACGACGTCACCGGAGGGGGCGCGCGAGTTGGCCCGGTGGGCTGCCGGCCACGGGGCCGCCTATCTCGATGGCGGCATCATGGCGACGCCGGAGATGATCGCGACGCCGCAGTCGGCCATCCTCTACAGCGGCTCGGCCGTGTTGTTCGAGGATCATCGGACATTCTTCGAAATCTGGGGTGGCGCCGAGTACTTCGGCGACGATGCCGGCATGGCGTCGTTGTACGACCTGGCACTTCTGTCGGCCATGTACGTGATGTTCGCCGGCTTCTTCCACGGCGCCGCGATGGTCGGCGCGGCCGGAGTGCCCGCGAAGGAGTTCGCTGCCCGCACCGCCGCGTGGCTGCCGGCGCTGATGCCCGCGATCGCTGAGTACGCGACGGTCATCGACGGAGGGGACTACTCCGTCCCCGGCCAGCAGAGCCTGTTCTTCTCCGACATCAGTGACATCGTCAACGCCAGCCGGGACCAGGGCATCAGCACCGAAGTCGTCGACGTGGTGCAGCGGCTGATCCACCGGCAGATCGATGCGGGCCACGGCGACGACGGCTTCGCGCGGGTCATCGAGGGCATCAGGAACGGAGAGGCCGCGTGAGCACGACCGTGAGCGTGCTCGGCCTGGGACCGATGGGACAGGCCCTGGCCGGGGCATTGGTGGCGGCGAAACTTCCTACCACCGTGTGGAATCGGACACCTGCCAAGGCCGACCCGCTGCGCGCCCGCGGTGCGGTGTGGGCCGGTTCGCCCGCGGAGGCGGTGGCGGCCGGCGAACTCATCCTGGTCAACGTCGTCGATCAGGCGGCCGCGGACGCAGTGTTGGACGCCGCGGGCGATGCGATCGCCGGTCGGGTGGTCGTGGGGTTGTCCTCGGACATTCCCGATTCGGCGCGCCGTACGGAGGAGCTGGTGACCGCGCGTGGCGGACGGTACCTCGACGGGGCCATCATGACTCCGACCGACACCATCGGAACCCCTGGCGCCAGCATTCTTTTCGCCGGCCCGAAGGGCCTGTTCGGCGAACACCGGGCCGTGTTCGATGTGCTCGCGACGGTCAGCTGGGTCGGCGAGGACATCGGCCGCGCCGCGGCCTTCGACATGGCACTGCTCGATGTGTTCTGGACCTCGGTGAGTGGTTTCGTGCACGCACTCGCGATGGCCGGTGCCCACGGCATCGCTGCGACCGAGCTGTTGCCGCATGCGAGCAACATCGCCGCGATCCTGCCGCCGATCTTCGGCGAGATCGCCGAACGTACCGAAGCCGACCGTCACGGCGACCCCAGTGCCTCGGTGTCCTCGGTGGCCGCCTCGGTCCGGCATCTGATTGCGGCCTCGGGTTCGGTGGGTCTGGACGCGGGCGCCCTGGAAGCATTCCGGGGTTATGTGGACGCCGCGGTCGCCGCCGGGCACGGTGCCGACGAGATCAGCCGGATCACCCCGGCAAGCGTGACCCTGCCGTCACCCTGAGGTGGCAGGCTCTTCGGTATGGAGCAGAAGCCACCTACCGCAGTCATCGAGGCAGCCAACCGCGCGCATCTGAATAACCTGCCGTTCGAGGACGCCAGGGATTTCGAGGACGCTGACCGGGGCTTCATCGCCGCGCTCGAACCGTGTGTGGTGAAGGCCGCCGATGGCAGGGGGGTGTGGGACAACGATGCCTATGACTTCCTGAGAGGTGATGCGCCGACGTCGGTGCATCCCAGCCTGTGGCGCCAGTCGCAACTGTGCGCCAAGCAAGGCCTCTACGAGGTGGTCGAGGGCATCTATCAGGTGCGCGGCCTGGACCTGTCGAACATCAGCTTCATCGAGGGCGATACCGGCGTCATCGTCATCGATCCGCTGATCTCCACCGAGACCGCGGCCGCCGCGCTGGCGCTGTACCGGGCGCACCGGGGAGATCGTGAGGTGGTCGCGGTCATCTACACCCACAGCCACGCCGACCATTTCGGCGGCGTGCTGGGGGTGACCAACCAGGCCGACGTCGACGCGGGCAAGGTCGTCATCATCGCGCCGGAACACTTCACCGAGCACGCCGTGCAGGAGAACGTCTATGCCGGCACCGCGATGGCGCGCCGGGCCGGTTACATGTACGGCGCGGCGCTGGACCGTAGCCCGCAGGGCCAGGTCGGCTGTGGGCTGGGGCAGGTCGGCTCGACGGGCGAGGTGGCGCTGATCGTGCCGACCCTCGACATTCGCGAAACCGGGGAGACCCACACCATCGACGGTGTCGAGATCGAGTTTCAGATGGCGCCGGGTACCGAGGCGCCCGCCGAGATGCACTTCTACTTCCCGAAACTCCGGGCGCTGTGCATGGCCGAGAACGCCACCCACAATCTGCACAACCTGCTGACCCTGCGTGGTGCGTTGGTACGTGATCCGCACGGTTGGGCGGGTTATCTGACCGAGGCCATCGACACGTTCTCCGACCGCGCCGACGTGGTGTTCGCCTCGCACCACTGGCCCACCTGGGGTCGCGAACGGATTGTCGAATTCCTTTCGCTGCAACGGGATCTGTACGCCTACCTGCACGACCAGACGTTGCGTCAGCTCAACCAGGGTTACACCGGGGTCGAGATCGCGGAGGCCTTCCAGCTGCCGCCGGCCCTGGAGAAGGCCTGGCATGCCCACGGCTACTACGGTTCGGTGAGCCACAACGTCAAGGCGGTCTACCAGCGCTACATGGGCTGGTTCGACGGCAACCCGGCCCGGTTGTGGCCGCACCCGCCCGAGGCGCTCGGCCCCCGCTACGTCGAGGCCATGGGCGGTGCCGACCGCGTGGTCGAGCTGGCTCAGAAAGCCTTCGAGGACGGTGATTTCCGCTGGGCGGCAACGCTTCTCGACCACGTGATCTTCACCGATGAAAACCACGCGCGAGCCCGCGCACTCTACGCCGACGTGCTCGAGCAGCTGGCCTACGGCGCGGAGAACGCCACGTGGCGCAATTTCTTCCTGAGCGGTGCCACCGAACTGCGGGAGGGAAACTTCGGAACCCCGACCACCTCGGCGTCGCCCTCGCTGCTCGGGCAGCTCACCCCTGAGCAGATCTTCGACACCTTCGCGATCAACGTGAACGGTCCGCGGGCCTGGGATCTCGACCTGGCCATCGACGTGACGTTCCTCGATGTGGCGGTCAACTACCGGCTCACCGTGCGCAACGGGGTGCTGGTCTACCGCGAGGCCGATGCCGACGAGGCGAGTGCGCAGGCCACCGTGAAGCTTGCGAACAAGCTGCGGCTGCTGGCCTTCGCCGCGGGCGATACGACCTCACCTGGGTTGGAGGTCGCCGGTGACGCCGAGGCCCTGCCGTCGCTGTTGGCGGCGCTGGATCGGCCTGATCCGAACTTCGACATCGTGACGCCGTGACGCCATGACGCACAGATGGGTAACTATCGCGCAAAAACGATAGTGTTGGATCCTGGCCATTATTGCTACGCGTACAGAGAGGTGCCCCTTGGACGAGGCGTCCGATCATGTGGTCGAGGTGCCGACCCGCGTGCTTGTGGAGAGCATGGTGTGCGAGGACGGCACCATCGACGCCGGTGAACTCTATGCGGTGGCAAATGCTCTCGGGATGACCGATCAGCAAGTGCGCCTTTGTATTCGGCGGCTGGTATCGGACGGGCAATTCACGCAGTACGGCCGGGGTCGTCGCGCGGAATTGCGTGCGACAGCGAATGCGGACACCAATATCGTGCCCGACGCAGACTTCGTGCGCCTGATGTTCGCGCAGGACCGAGGCGAGGCTCCGTGGGACGGGATCTGGCACATTGTGGCATTCGCGATACCGGAGACGATGCGTCAGTCTCGAGATGCAATGCGGGACGGCATCATTTACCTCGGCGGCGCGCCGATCCAGGGAGGGTTGTACGTCGCAGCCAACTCGTGGGAGTCCCACATCGCCGATCTGGCGTCGAAACTCGGTGTCTCCGACCACTTCACCTGCTTCACGACGACGAACCTGAGGACGGGCGGTACCGATGATCCCAGGGAGATCGCCGCCCGCATGTGGCCGCTGGACACCATCGCGGAGGGGCATCTCCGCCTCGCCTCGGTCGCGCGCACCCGCCTCGCGCGGTTGCGCGGCGCCGAACGCCTGGACGAAGCGGAATTACTCACCATTGCAATCGAACTCGCGGCCGAGTTCACACGGGCCATGAAGCCCGATCCGCTGCTACCACCGGAACTGCTGCCGAGTCCGTGGCCCGGCACGGAAGCGCGGACCCTTGTCGCCGAATGCTGGTCGATCCTGCGGACCCTCGAACCGCAGACCGCCAGGCCCCGTCTGTTCCGTGCCTATGCCGATGTCATCTCCGATGCCCTCTCCGGATCTCACTTCGAACGAGAGCAATGAGCGACACGGTCGCCAGGACAGCGGTCACCACCGTGAACCCGAACCAGAACCGCACCCAGTTGGAGGGGATCGGGATGAGTAGAACGGGGCTGACCACGTACATCATCGCGACGACCCGCAGGCGCTTCTCGTCTGCGAGCTGGTCTTCGAAGCGGGATGCCCGCGCCAGAGCCTGGGAGCCGTAGGCGGCCAGCCCTCCGCTGACAACCTTGCACCACGTGTGCAGGTTCACCCCGAACACGGTGAGCAGCAGCACCAGCCCCAGCAGCTGCGTCCAGTCCGGAACGCGGTCGGCATCGAACTGCGTGAATGGCAGCGTCACCGCCGCGAATAGGATGGCGCCGGACGCCTCGATGGCGACCAGCCGGCGAGCCGGGCGGATCTGCAAGATATCGACCACGATCCGTGACCAACCCCGCGCCACGGATTCAGACGAGGGTCGAGACAGAGGGTCTTTCATCCACCGTCACCTCGTAGGCCTCCGGGTCGAACGTCGCGGTTCGGTCCCGGTACTCCCATGTCTGCCCGGGCCAGATCGTCGTGATGCGACCGGTTGCGTCCTTGTACCAACTGGAGCAACCGCCGCTCGCCCACACCGACGGGGCCAGCCGCCGCTGGAGTTCGTCGTTGTACCGCTGCTGGACGGACGCCGTGACCTCCACCGCTCGCACGCGGAGATCGCGCATGAACGTCAGGCAACTCAATAGGTAGCCGATCTGCGATTCGATCATGTAGATCAGACTGTTGTGTCCCAGGCCGGTGTTGGGCCCCGCCATCAAGAACAGGTTGGGGAACCCGGCGACGGTGGTCCCGAGGTAGGCGTTGGGGCTTCCGCCCCACACTTCATCGAGGGACCGTCCGTCGGCGCCGACCACGACGCGAGTGTGGGATCCATCGGTCACGCGGAATCCGGTGCTGAAGACAAGGACGTCGATGTCGTGGTCCATCTCGTCGCCGCTCGATGATGTGGTCCGCACCGAACGGGCACCGATGCTGTCCAATCGGTCGGTCACGACCGACACGTTCGGCTGGGTCAGCGCGGGATAGTAGTTGTCGGAGAGCAGCACCCGCTTGCATCCGAGGTCGTAGTCGGGGGTGAGCTTCGCGCGGAGCACGGGATCCTGGACTTGACGTTTGAGGTGTGACTCTGCCGACTGCTGTCCCACCTTGCGCAGCAACGAATTCCCCATCAGCGCCGGCACCGACACCTCGCGCGAAAGGTACTCCAGACTGCGCGAGATGCGCTGGAGCACCGGAAACCGGCGGAACAGCGACTTCCGCCAGTTCGGGACCGTCCAGTCATGGCGCGGTGTGATCCACGACGGGGTTCGCTGAAAGACCGTCAGATGAGCGGCATTTCGCTGAATCTCGGGAACGAACTGCACGGCGCTCGCTCCGGTGCCGATGACTCCGACTCGAAGTCCGGACAGGTCCAGCGAGTGGTCCCACCGTGCCGAGTGGAACGATTCCCCCTCGAACTGCTCCATTCCCGGTATCCGGGGTATCGCCGGTTCCGAGAGCGGACCCTGCGCCATGACCAGGATGTCGGCAGTGAGCGGTCCCCTACTGGTCCCGACCTGCCACAGCTGCCCGTCGGTGTCCCATCGCGCGCTGGTGAGTTCGCATCCCAACCGGAGCCGGGGTCGGACCCCGAATCGGTCCGCGCATCGACGGAGGTACTCCGCGATCTCGGATTGCGGGGCAAACCTCTTGCCCCAGTCGGGATTCGGCGCGAAGGAGAAGGAGTACAGGTCGGAGGGAACATCGCAGGCGCAGCCGGGGTAGGTGTTGTCGCGCCAGGTACCCCCCACCTCCGATTCGCGCTCGATGACCAGGACGTCCTTGAAGCCCTCTTGCAGAAGCCGAATGGCCGCGCCTATACCGGCGAAGCCGGCACCCACGACCAGTACTTGAGTGTGCTTGTCCGCGAGGGCGTCCTGGTGCCCTCCGGAGGAAGGCGCGTCGACGGCGCGCTGCGCCTCGATGGTTCGGCGATGTGTTTCGGTCATTGACTGTTCCGTTCTCCGGCGAAGTCGCTCGGTCTCCGCATGGCGATAGTTCATGATAGGTTCGATCGTATAGTAAACGACCGATATGAAATCGTTCGAAAGGCTGGAGGATGAAGGTAGTCGCTTTGGGTGGCCCGGGCGCAATGGGTGTGGTCGCCACGCGGATGGCGGTCGGGATAGCCGGAGTATCGGAGGTGGTGATCGCCGATCGTGATCACGCGGCCGCCGAACGCCTGGCACGCGAACTCACCAGTTCCGGTGTCCCGGTGTCGGCGCGCCGCGTCGACGTGACAGACGAGGACAGCCTGCGCAGCGCCCTCGAGTCCGCGGACGTAGTGCTCAACACGGTGGGCCCGTATTTCCGATTCGGTCTTGCGGTGCTGCGGGCCGCGATCGAGACGCGGACGCACTATCTCGACATCTGCGACGACTGGGAGCCGACGTTGCCGATGCTCGAGCTCGACGAGTCGGCTCGTCAGGCGGGGGTATGCGCGATCGTCGGGATGGGAGCCAGCCCCGGCGTCAGCAACCTGCTCGCCGCCATGGCGGCGCGGGAACTCGATCGCGTCGACGACGTCTACACGGCCTGGCCCGTCAAGGGGGACGACGACAGGGACAACGATCTGCTGGTGGGGCAGGACGGTCGGCCCACTGCCGCTGCCGTGCACTGGATGCAGCAGATCAGCGGGACCGTGGCGACCGTTCGAGCGGGCCAGGTCGTGCAGGAACCGCCACTGCGTCCGGTCGCGTTGTCGCTGCCCGGCGGACGGGCCGGGACCGCGTACACGGTCGGCCATCCAGAGCCGTTGACCCTGCGGCGCACGCTGGGTGTCACGGGCGATTCGGCGAACCTGATGATCATCTCGCCGGGCGTCGTGGCCTACCTCGACGTGCTGCGGACCGATATCGACAAGGGAGTACTCACCAACGAATCCGCGGCGGTGGATCTCGCCGGCCCGTCATGGCGTCGAGGAATTCGTTCCATGGCGCGGTCGGCCAAATTCAAGTCGCCCGGCAACCTGCCGCACTTCTTCGCCGCCGCGATCGGGACGAAGGATGGCGAAGCCCGCACCGTCCTGGCGCGCCTGACCGACGAATCGGCGGGCATGGCGTCGTTGACCTCGGACATGGCGCGCGCGACCGGAACCCCGTTGGCACTCGGCCTGTCCCAGGTGGTCGACGGAACCATCACACGTCCGGGTGTCCACGCGCCGGATGCAGTCGTCGACCTCGACCGGTTCTTCGTCGACCTGGCCGACAGCGTCGGGGACGGTCCGGGAATCGACGCCGTCATCATCGAAAAGTAGGTGACCGCAACGTGTACCGACGACCTGCGGGAAGTTTTGTGGTCGGGGGAACCGGTGAGCCGCTCGTGCTGCTGCACGGTGCGACGATGTCGGCACGGGTGTGGGATCGGCTCCTGCCGGAACTCACCCGGCATCACACGGTGATCGCTCCGACGCTGCCCGGGCACAGCGGAACCCCGGCCACGGGCGCCACCATGACACTGGACGACCTCGTCGATTGGGTCGAATCGGTGATGGACGGGAACGCCGTCTCGGCCGCGCACCTCGCAGGCAACTCCCTGGGTGGGCTGGTGGCGATGGAGTTGGCCCGTCGCGGGCGCGCCAGTTCGGTCGTCGCGATTTCGCCCGCGGGCGGGTGGACGCCAGAAGGGGGCGCGGCGGTGGCGGCCGCGGTCGCCACCGGCCGACGCTTGGCCGAACGACTGCGGCCGGTTGTCCCGACTGCGATGCGGGTTCCCCTGCTCCGGCAGATCGCTTTCGGTGACATCGCCCGGCGCGGCGCTCATCTGAGCCCCGAGGACGCTGCCGCGTCCGTTCTGGACACCGCGGACTCAACGCTGTTCGAGCACTTCCGTGACGTCGCGGTCGCACAACCGTACCCGCGGGGCATGGCGCCGGTACTGATCGTCTGGCCCACCGAAGACCGGGTCATTCCGCTCCGACCGCACGGACTCGGTTGGCGGCAGCTGGTTCCGGACGCCACGTGGAGGTTCGTCGGTGACGTGGGGCACGTACCGATGCTGGACGACCCGGGCCTGATCGCCCGCATCGTTCTGCATTGGACGTCGGCGGTGCTTGAATGATGCCATGCAGACAGGGATCTCACGGGTTTGATTGATCACTTCGTCCACGCCGTGTGCTGCAAACTTCTCAATTTTGTTGGCGGTCCGCGCGGGAAAACCCCACTGTCCCTTGACTCCAACGATCAGCACTGATCACTCCTATAGCTGACACAAACGCCGCAACACTCTCCTTGTAGAGGTTGCGGCGATTGTTGTATGTCCGGAGTTGCGGAGCCGGCAGCGTCCGCCTCGCTACGGCCCGCTGCCATTAGGTCCCGATCGCGGCGCCGGCCCGGCTGGAGGATGCGTCTGCAGCGCAGAACCTGGAACCGGCGTGTTCTGGAGAGCGCCCATACACAGCCCCAAACGCCCTGGCAGGCAGGGGATGTTGGCCGACCCTCCGAAACTGTTGCTCGGGCTATTCTCCGACCAGCAGACCCCGGTGATCGGATCCAAGGTGCAAGGGGCCGAGGCCGCTGTCGGTGCCGCCGTCAAGGCCGCGGAGGCCAACATCGTGCTGCAGAGAGTCGCCAGCAAGACCGCGGGGATCCTGGTTCGGACCTTCCTGTCGTTTACCGCCGCTACGGGGTGATCTTGGTCTGCTCGGCGTTGTCCTCCGGAAGGCGTGTCGGCGGCATGCTGCGGCGCGGTGGTTCGACATGTTGCGGTCATTGTCTGTTCCGTTCTCGGGCGAGGTCCCATGTTCTCCATGTGGCAATAGTTCATAACATAATCGATCGTAGCAGAAACGACCGTATGAAATACGTTCGTATAGTGCGACGGCGGAAGTGCAAGCTCTGGGCCCATGACCTCGGCGGGGTACCCGACCGGTAGTAATATGTCGACGCTGGTCGCCGGGCTGGGGAAGGGTCGGGTCGAGGTGGTCGCCTCGTTGAACCGCCTTGCGTGAGTGAGGTTCCCCCGAAAAAGTCGACTTAGTTGGGTTGCTTTCGGAGTGGCGACTGACAACTCACGGTGAGGTCATCACGCCTCAGGGCAGGCCGCCATCCACCCGCAGGATCGAACCGGTTGTGAAGCTGGACGCATCCGACATCAGAAACAGTGCGGCGCCGACGATCTCGGGCGGATTGCCGGCCCGCCCAAGGGCCAGGTGGCTGAAGGGCTCACCGGCCATGTCCCAGGCCTTGCTGATGTCGGTGAGAAACGGCCCGGCCATCAGGGTGTTGACCCGCACGGTCGGACCGAACGCCTTGGCCAGCCCTTCGGTCATGGCGTTCAGCCCGGCCTTGGCCGCGGCGTAGGGAAGCATGTACTGGTCGGGGCGCAGCGACCCGGACGAGCTGACGTTGACGATGGCGCCTCCGCCGTCGGCCGCCATACGTTCCCCGAGCAGCGCCGAGAGTCGGAACGGCCCTTTGAGATTCAGGTTGAACACCGAGTCGAAGAGTTTCTCGGTGACCGAACCGAGCGACTCGTACAACGGTGACATGCCGGCGTTGTTGACCAGCACGTCGACCATGCCGAACCGCTCGTAGGCGGCCTCAACCAGACCGTCGAGTTGATCCCACCGGCCCACGTGCACCTGATAAGGCAGGGCGGCGCGACCGGTGGCCGCGGTGATCTCCTCGGCCGCGGCCACACAGGAATCCATGTTGCGGCTGGCGATCACCACGTCGGCCCCGCAGCGCGCGGCTCCCATCGCGATCTCCCGGCCCAGCCCGCGGCTGCCGCCGGTGACCAGCACCACGCGATCGGTGAGGTCGAACAGTTCGTCGGCATAGCCCATGTCGCAGCCCTCTCCGGCCGTCCTGCACCGCGGCCCTATGGTGGCACGGTGCAACTGCTTCTCGTCCGTCATGCTCTACCGCTCCGCAGTGAGCCCGGTCAAGGGTCCGATCCCGATCTGTCCGAGGAAGGCATCGCGCAGGCGGAGCGCCTGCCCGCCGCCTTGTCCCGGTTCCCCGTCAGCCGGCTCGTCAGCAGCCCGCAGCGGCGCGCGATCCAGACCGCGGGACCGCTCGCCGCCGAGCTGGGGCTGCAGGTCGAGGTCGACGAACGGCTCGCCGAGTACGACCGCGACATGTCGCACTACGTGCCGATCGAGGAGATCGCGAAGGAGAACCCCGAGGAGCTGGCCCGCCTGGTGAGCGGGCACCTGCCCAGCAGCGTGGACGAGAACGCCTTCATGGCGCGCATCAATGCCGCCGTCGAGGACCTGGTGGCCGCCGGTGACCATGACGGCACCGTCGCGGTGTTCAGCCACGGCGGCGTGATCAACGTGCTGCTCCACGAGATCCTGGGCACCGAGCGGCTGCTGTCCTTCCACGTCGACTACGCCTCGGTCACCCGGCTGCTGTCGTCCCGCTCGGGCAAGCTGGCCGTCGCCTCGGTGAACGGCACCGAGCACGTATGGGACCTGCTGCCGCGAAACGTGCGGTGGTAAACAGTGACCGTGACGAATCTGGAGGGCCTCGACCTCGCCGCGCTGGACCGGCACCTGCGTTCCGAGGGCATTGCCCGCAGCGGTGAGCTCCGCGCCGAACTCATCGCCGGTGGCCGCTCCAACCTCACCTTCCGGGTGTCCGACGACGCCTCGGCGTGGGTGCTGCGGCGTCCGCCGCTGCACGGTCTGACCCCGTCCGCGCACGACATGGCGCGCGAGTACAAGGTGGTGGCGGCGCTGGCCGGCACCCCGGTCCCGGTCGCCCGCGCGGTGACGATGAGCAACGACGACTCGGTGCTCGGCGCGCCGTTCCAGATGGTCGAGAACGTCGACGGCCAGGTGGTCCGCAGCGCCGACGAGCTTGCCGCCCTGGGAGACGAGCAGGTGATCAGCAGCAGCGTCGACGCCCTGATCCGGGTGCTGGCGGACCTGCACGCGGTTGACCCCGACGCCGTCGGTCTCGGCGACTTCGGCAAGCCCGCCGGCTATCTGGAACGCCAGGTGCGCCGCTGGGGTTCGCAGTGGGACCTGGTCCGTCTGCCCGACGATCCCCGGGATGACGACGTCAAGCGCCTTCATCAGGCCCTGGCGGATTCGGTTCCGGCGCAGAGCCGCAACTCGATCGTGCACGGCGACTACCGCATCGACAACACCATTCTGGACGCGCAGGACCCGACGAAGGTCCTCGCAGTGCTGGACTGGGAGCTCTCCACCCTGGGTGACCCGCTGAGCGACGCCGCGCTGATGTGCGTGTACCGCGACCCGATGTTCAACCTGATCCTGAGCATGGAAGCGGCGTGGAGTTCACCGCAGATGCCGTCGGCCGACGATCTGGCCAACCGCTATTCGGTGCAGTCCGGCCAGGAGCTGGCGCACTGGGACTTCTACATGGCGCTGGCCTATTTCAAGGCGGCGATCATCGCCGCCGGTATCGACTTCCGCGCCCGCCAGGGTTCCGAAGCGCCGGGGAGTTCAAGCGTCGGCGCGGCGGTGGCCCCGGCGATCGCTTCGGGACTGCGCGCCCTGGGTTGAGCGTCAGCTGCGCTGGGCGGCCTTGAAGTTCTTCTTGGCAGCGCGGCGCAACTGGAAGATCCGTGCCGACCCGGCGGCGACGGTCAGCAGACCACCGGCCACCGCGGCACCCAGGATGGCCACGCCCGTCGGCAACGACCAATGCCAGCTCAGGAAGGTGAGCGGGACCGCGGCTGTGTTCTGCGCGATGAAGATCAGCAGCACGATCAGCACCAGGAAACCCAGGATCAATGCTGACCACAGCGCCCCGGCGCGGGTCAGTTTGGGCTCGGTGGCCTTACCCGACTTGCCTGTCTTGGCGGCGGGCTTGCCGGCATCGGGGACTTTGCCTGGGTCGGGAGACGGTGGCACCGGCACATTCGGCGTCGGCTCAGGCAAATCGGGCGATGCAGACGGATCGCTGGTCATACTGACATCTTTGCCCGTCAAAGCCTCAATGCAAACCACCATGAGGTAAAGCGCGGCGGCATGTCGGGTGTGCCGTTAGGGTCGTCAGAGGCTGATCGTCCAGCCGCCGTCGCCGAAAGGATGCGCCTGTGCAGCGCAAAACCCTGGCAATCGCGATGACCCTGCTCGCCCTGATCGTGCCGCTGGCGGTGGCGTGCGGAAGCTCCAATCCGCTGGGCGGCGGACCTATCTCGGGTGATCTGAAATCGATCACGGTCGGATCCGCTGACTTCCCGGAGTCCAAGATCATCGCCGAGATCTATGCCCAGGCTCTGGAGGCCAATGACTTTCAGATCCGCAGGCAGTTCGGAATCGGCAGCCGCGAGACGTATGTGCCTGCGGTGCAGGATCACTCGATCGACCTGATTCCCGAGTACACCGGAAATCTCCTGCAGTACTTCGATGCTGAAGCGACAGCCACGACCTCCGACCAGGTGTTGATCGCGCTGCTGAAGGCCGTGCCCGGTGACCTGTCGATCCTGTATCCGTCCCCGGCCGAGGACAAGGACACCCTCGCCGTCACCGCCGAGACCGCCCAGCGCTGGAACCTGAAGACCGTCGCGGACCTGGCCGCGCATTCGGCCGAGGTGAAAGTCGGTGCACCATCGGAGTTTCAGACCCGCCAGACGGGGCTGGTCGGCCTGAAGTCCCGGTACGGGCTGGACATCGCGCCGGTCAACTTCGTCGCGATCAGTGACGGTGGCGGGCCGGCCACCGTGCAGGCGCTGAACAGTGGCGCCGTCACGGCCGCGAACATCTTCAGCACCTCACCGGCGATCGAGCAGTACCACCTGGTGCCGCTGGAGGATCCCGAGAATGTATTCCTGGCCGCCAATGTCGTTCCCTTGGTGGCCTCGCAGAAGATGTCCGATGAACTCAAGACCGTGCTCGACGCGGTATCGGCCAAGCTCACCACCGAAGCCCTGATCGAGTTGAACACCGCGGTGGAGGGCAATGCCGGCGTTGATCCCGACGAGGCGGCCGAAAAATGGATCAAGGAAAACGGATTCGACAAGCCGGTGACCAAATGATCACCTTCGAGAACGTCACCAAGCAGTACCCCGACGGCACGGTCGCCGTCGACAACCTCAATCTGAAAGTGCCGCAAGGCACGCTGACAGTGTTCGTCGGCCCGTCGGGCTGCGGCAAGACCACGTCGATGCGAATGATCAACCGAATGATCGACCCCACCTCGGGCACCCTCACGGTCAACGGGGAAGACATCAGCACGGTCGACCCGGTCAAGCTGCGGCTCGGCATCGGCTACGTCATCCAGAGTGCCGGGCTGATGCCGCATCTGCGGGTGGTCGACAACGTCGCGACGGTGCCGGTGCTGCGGGGTGAATCCCGGCGCAGCGCCCGCAAGGCCGCGATCGGCGTGATGGAACGGGTCGGGCTCGACCCGAAACTGGCCGACCGCTACCCGGCGCAGCTGTCCGGCGGGCAGCAGCAGCGCGTCGGGGTGGCCCGCGCACTGGCCGCGGACCCGCCGATCCTGTTGATGGACGAGCCGTTCAGTGCGGTAGACCCGGTGGTCCGCGAGGATCTGCAGGCCGAAATCCTGCGATTGCAAAGCGAATTGCGCAAGACCATCGTCTTCGTCACGCACGACATCGACGAGGCGGTCAAGCTCGGGGACAAGGTTGCGGTGTTCGGCCGCGGCGGAGCCCTACTGCAGTACGCCGATCCCGCGTTCGTCCTGTCGAATCCGGCCAACGAACTCGTGTCGGGATTCGTCGGTGCCGACCGCGGTTACCGCGGGCTGCAGTTCTTCCACGCCAGCGGGCTGCCACTGCACGAGATCAAGCACGTCGACGAGGACGGCATCGATGCGCTGAACCTGAGCCCGGGAGAGTGGCGGCTTGTCATCAAATGCGGCACACCGTTCGCGTGGATCAACGCCGAGGGTGTCGAGGTGCACCGCAAGGGCAATGAGCTCTACGACAGCACCATCGGTGGTGGGTCCTTCTTCCCGCCGGACGGCAATCTGCGGCAGGCGCTGGACTCCGCACTGTCCTCACCGAGCGGGCTCGGTGTGGCGGTCGACGAGGACGGCAAGCTCGTCGGGGGTGTGCGCGCCGACGACGTGCTCGAGGCACTCAAGGAGCAGCGCCGCGTCCCGGAGCTGGGGTAGCCCATGCGATACCTGCTCAACCATCTCGACGACCTGTGGGTGCTGACCGTCGTGCACCTGCGGTTGTCGTTGGTGCCGATCGTGCTGGGCCTGCTGATCGCCGTCCCGCTGGGAGCAGCGGTTCAGCGCACCACCGCACTGCGGCGGATGACCACGCTGACCGCGAGCGTCATCTTCACCATCCCGTCGCTGGCGCTGTTCGTGGTGCTACCGCTGATCATCCCGACCCGCATCCTGGATGAGGCCAATGTCATTGTGGCGCTGACGCTTTACACCACCGCCCTGTTGGTGCGGGCGGTGCCCGAAGCGCTCGACGCGGTGCCCGAGCAGGTGCGTGACGCGGCGACGGCGATCGGGTACCGGCCGCTGGTACGGATGCTCAAGGTGGAACTTCCGCTCGCCATCCCGGTGTTGATCGCGGGACTGCGGGTCGTCGCCGTCACCAATATCTCGATGGTGTCGGTGGGCTCGGTGATCGGTATCGGCGGCTTGGGTACCTGGTTCACCGAGGGCTACCAGTCGAACAAGAGTGACCAGATCATCGCCGGGATCATCGCGATCTTCGTGCTGGCCGTCGTCATCGACAGCCTGATCATGCTGATGGGCAAGGTCATCACGCCGTGGACTCGGGTAGCCCGCAAGCCCCGGCGCATCAAGGCGGCCGCATGAACTTCCTACAGCAGGCACTGGACTTCATCTTCACCGCCGCCAACTGGGGCGGGCCCGCCGGCCTGGCCGCCCGCATCGTCGAACACCTGCAGTACACCGTGGTCGCGGTGCTGGCCTCGGCGGTGATCGCGATCCCGATCGGCCTGCTCATCGGGCACACCGGGCGCGGCACCTTCCTCGTCGTCACCGGCGTCAACGCCCTGCGCGCCCTGCCCACGCTCGGCGTGCTGCTGCTCGGGGTGCTGTTGTGGGGGCTGGGTCTGGTGCCGCCGACGGTCGCGTTGATGCTGTTGGGCATCCCGCCGCTGCTGGCCGGGACCTATGCCGGCATCGCGAACGTGGATCCTGCCGTAGTGGATGCGGCGCGGTCGATGGGCATGACCGAGCGCCGGGTGCTGTTCGGGGTCGAGGTGCCCAACGCGCTGCCGTTGATCGTGGGCGGCCTGCGCACCGCGACGCTTCAGATCGTGGCGACGGCGACGGTCGCCGCGTACGCGAGCCTCGGGGGTCTGGGCCGGTATCTGATCGACGGCATCAAGGTGCGGCAGTTCCACATCGCGCTGGTGGGTGCGCTCATGGTCACGGCGCTGGCCTTGATTCTCGATGCCGCGTTGGCCTTCGCGGTGTGGTTGTCGGTGCCCGGTAGTGGCCGGTTGGGGTTCGGCAATATCGGTGGGCGACGCCTACCCCAGCCGTTGCTCGGTGACGAGATCGCACTCGAGTCGCGTCCGGCCGGGAGTTCCGGACTCGGCTACAAAGGCCGCGTGTCGTCGCATACGGTAGACGGGTGAGTGACCAGAAGGACCGTGCCTGGCCAGCAGTGTTGACGTGGCGGGCGCACGATGTATCCCGGATGGAGTCCGTTCGGGTTCAGCTGTCGGGCAAGCGAATCAAGGCCTACGGCCGGATTGTGGCCGCCGCCACCGCGTCGCACCCGGCTTTCTCGGCCTCCTATGACCTGGTCACCGACGAGACCGGGGCCACCAAGCGGTTGTCGCTCAGCGTCACGCTGGCCGAGCGGGAACGCCAGCTCTCCATCGCGCGCGACGAGGAGAACATGTGGCTGGTGCAGGACCACACCCAGACCAAGCGCTCGGACTTCGGCGGCGCGCTCGATGTCGACGTCGTCTTCAGCCCGTTCTTCAACGCGCTGCCGATCCGGCGGACCGGCCTGCATGAGCGGGCTGAGTCGATGACCCTGCCGGTGGTCTACGTGCGGTTGCCGGACTTCTCGGTGGAGACCGCCAGCATCAGCTACAGCAGCTCCGGTCCCGGAGCCCCGGTGAAGCTGCACTCGCCGGTCGCCGACACCACCATCACGGTGGATCCCGACGGCTTCATCCTTGATTACCCAGGACTGGCAGAGCGGATCTGATCACCCCGCCGGCTCGTCCGGCGGCCGCGAGCTCGGCCCGCCAGTTGTCCGTGCCCACCACGGTGGTCATGATCTCGGGGCGGCTGAAGCTGTCGTAACGCATCCGAGCGGCATGGCCGGTCTCGACCAGGTCGGCCACCGAACCCGTGGCTGCCAGCGTTTCCTTGGCGCGGGTCAGCAGTTCGATGCCGTGCTCGAGGGCGGGTAGCAGCTGGTCTGCGTTGGCCTCACACATGGCCCGCACCAGGTCCGGTGCGGTGGCCGCTACCCGGGTGCCGTCCCGGAACGACCCGGCCGCCAGGGCGAAGGCCAACGGGATCTCGCCGGCGGTCAGGGCCAGGGTTTCGGCGAACAGGTGTGGCAGGTGGGAGATGGCGGCCGCGGCGGCGTCGTGCTCATCGGAGCGGGCCGGTACCACGACGGCGTGGCAGTCCAGTGCCAGCTGGGTGACCAGGGACCAGACCCGAGCGTCGACGTGATCGTCCACGCTGACCACCCACGGGGCCCCGGTGAACAGTGCGGCGTCCCCGGCCGACCAGCCCGAGTGGGCGGTGCCTGCCATCGGATGACCGCCGACGAAGTTCGGCAACAAGCCGGCCCGCCGCACTTCGTCGAGCACCGCGCCCTTCACGCTGGTCACGTCGGTCAGCGGGCACAGCGGCGCGGTCTGCCGGATGTGGTCGAGCATCTGCGGCATGGCCGGCATCGGTACCGCAAGCACGATCAGCGCGTTGCGGTCAGCGGCCCGGCCCAGGGCCTCGTCGAGGTTCTCGGTGGCGTCGAACCCGTCGAACTTTGCCGCGGCGACGGTCTCCATCGACCGGTTGTAGCCGAAGACCTCGCGGCCGGTCCCGGCGGCGGCACGCATCAGCGATCCACCGATCAGGCCGAGGCCCACCACGCACACCGGTGTGTTCGTCACGCATCAAGATTGGCATACGGGCTGTGCCGGGGCCGAAGGTGATCCCTGTCAAAATTGCTGGTCGGCGACTACCGTAGGCGGGCATGGGAGCACAGCGTGCGCCGGCAGACCTGCCCGATGGCTTCGGAGTGGCCGTTGTCCGGGAGGACGGCAAGTGGCGGTGCGCCCCTATGCGTTCGTCCTCGTTGAAGAGCCTGACCGCGGCCGAGACCGAGCTGTGTGAGCTGCGCAGTGCCGGGGCGGTCTTCGGGCTGCTCGACGTGGATGACGAATTCTTTGTGATCGTGCGGCCGGCACCTGCGGGAACGCGGTTGCTGTTGTCGGATGCGACGGCTGCGCTGGACTACGACATCGCCGCCGAGGCGCTGGAAAGCCTGGATGCGGACCTCGAACAAGAGGATCTCGAGGACTCGGATCCGTTCGAGGAGGGCGACCTGTCGGTGCTGTCCGACATCGGTCTGCACGAGGACGTGCTCGGCGTGATCCTGTCCGAGACCGACCTGTACGCCGACGAGCAGATCGGCCGGATCGCCCGCGAGATGGGTTTCGCCGATGAGCTGTCGGCGGTGCTCGACCGGCTCGGTCGGTGAGTGCCTCTGACGACGCCCTGATCCGCGCGGCGCTGGAGGCTGCCCGGACGGCCGGTCCTCGCGATGTGCCGATCGGCGCGGTGGTGTTCGCCGCCGACGGCACCGAGCTGGCCCGCGCCGCCAATGTCCGTGAGGCCACCGGGGACCCTGCCGGGCATGCCGAGATCGTGGCGATGCGCGAGGCCGCCCGGGTGCTCGGCGATGGCTGGCGGCTGGAAGGCGCGACGCTGGCGGTGACCGTCGAGCCGTGCACGATGTGCGCGGGTGCTCTGGTGCTGGCCCGGGTGGCGCGGGTGGTGTTCGGCGCGTGGGAACCCAAGACCGGGGCGGTCGGCTCGCTGTGGGACGTGGTGCGCGACCGCAGGCTCAACCACCGTCCCGAGGTGGTCGGCGGAGTCCTGGCCGACGAGTGCGCGGCCCTGCTGGAGGAGTTCTTCGCGGCCCAGCGGTGAGTGGGTGTCGGTGGCGCCCCGAACTCGCGCCGAGTGTGGATTGGTTGCGAGTTTTCGGCCGATTCTTCGCAACAGATCCACTCTCGCCGGTTGAGAGCGCGTATCAGCACCCGTGCCGGCCACGATTAGGGCTTGCGGCGCTCGCCCGGTAAGCTGCCACACGGTGGCGTGTCCGAGCGGCCTAAGGAGCACGCCTCGAAAGCGTGTGACGGGTAACCCCCGTCCGAGGGTTCAAATCCCTCCGCCACCGCCATGAGATCGATGTTCAAACCCAGCGAAAGCTGGGTTTGAACATTTTCATCGCCACCCACTGCCGCCGGGTTGTGCGAACCAGCCGCCGAATGTCGGAAGACCTTAATACGACAACAGATGCACAGGTGCGCTGGGCATTTCTATGGTGAAGTAAGACCCTTTAACTGTGAACGGTTGCCAACTCAACCGGGCCTCGACTGGTCAGCTAAGCAGTTGGCTCAAAATCGACCATGTCGAGTAGGTCGGAAAACTTATCCAGGGTCAAGTCGGGCTCCCTATCGAGCTCAGCATTATCGCGAAGTTCTTTTTCTCGTTCCAAGTCGGCATCGGTCCAATGCGTTACACGAACAAGCCGTGTCCAAAGGCCGGGGTCGACTGCGACGCCGTAACGAGCCCAAGCTGAAAGCACGCTTGCAGAATTCGCCATGGACACGTCTCGAATTAGGCTGTCGCCCAAGTATAGAGTTGAGCGATAATCAACACTAAGCTGCTCACAGATGTCGCGCAGCGCTTTGGGGTTCGGTTTGCGGTCTTCGGCGGGTAATAGAGTTACGAAGTCGTCTTCCTCGTTTCGCTTTAGATCCGAAGATCCCAACCGCTGGTCGGGCGCGTATAGTCTCTTGATAAGTGGCCGTATGCCTAGCTTGCGGATCCTGTCGGCTCCGTTAACAGCGCGAGCGTCAGTATAAGCGACAATGGGAATGCCCATGTCGGTGATTACTGCAAGGGTTTCATGCACCGTGGGATAGAGTTGGAGATGGGCCTTCCTGGCCTTGTTGAAAGCGTGGAAGGCCGGATCAAGCTGTTGCTTTATTTCTTCTTCGCTGAGGCCGGCGAAGAGTTCCTGAATGCAATGGGCCTCCCGTAGCGCGAAGGGATGTTCGGAACTGCCATGGTGCTGATGGACTGAGCGTATGTCATCAAGAAGCACATCTCTTCGAATGGGCCACCTCGTAACCGCAGCATCAATCATCGCATAAAACGCAGGTACAAATGATCCGACCCAATCGTAGAGGGTGTTGTCGAGGTCGGTGATTAGGAGCGATATTTTGTGCTTCACGATTCAATCACCGGCGACCAGTCGCTCAACATCAATCTCCGTTCCTCACTATCGATGTCCAACGTTGCTTTCCATCTCTGTATGGCTGAAAATTCGCCCTTTCGTAGTGAGCGCCAAATTTGGAGTTCTAGTTCGGCGGGTGTGAAATGGAGGAGATTGAAATAGTTGCTTTCGCCATCGGTCTCCTCTGAGCCGGCGCTTCCGCCGCCGATAATTGAAAGCTCACCCAATTTGTATTTCAGATTTGTCTGCTCTGGAAGTTCGTATACTGAAGATCTCCAGATAAATGCACGATGCTTGTGCCCGTGAAGGGCCAACTGCACACCGTATTTCACTGCCATTCGCTGTATCCGGACAGCATCTACTGCGATGCCGTAGCCCCTCGAGTAGTCTCCGGCATCCTCTAGATCCTCCGTCAGAGTGAGATGATGATGGACCGCGAGCATTCGTAGGGCAAGCGTTTTCTCATTGGTCGTCCACCCGAGGTCGGCCGCGACCTCACCGAAGCTTGCTTCTTGAATCCGGCCCATCCCTGCCAGGAAGTTCTTTCCTGTGCTGAGTGAAGACGAGTTCAGGCCGCAAACTTCCAGCGAAAGGCCCGAAGGTAACAGAAAGCGTCTCCCCATAGATAGGTGCAAATTCGGATCGTGGCCAAAGAGCTGCTGGTAGAACTCCGCGTAATTGCGTTTCGCGTCCTCTGGTGCGTTTTGGACTTTGGCTCCGTAGTTGTACGTTTCGTCGGTACTCCATGTAATATCGTGGTTTCCGGGAATGACAACAAGGTGATCTCGCCCTAAGTCGAATAGGCCAAGTAAGCGCGTGAGAGATTTCCGAGCTTCTTGGTACTCGTCTGAACTGCCCATGAAGGTCAGGTCGCCGGTGACGACGATCAGGCCGACAGTTCGACCTTTTAGTGCTCGATTTATTGCTTCTACCAGCGTTGTTCGCGTGGTATCGCCGACCTCACCCTCTAGTCGCCACACGTGCTGCGCCCGATGTGATCCCAAGGCAAAATGTGGATCAGTAATGTGAAGGACGACATCGGAGTTGCACCTCACCGGCTCCGCTGAAATAGCTGCTGACAGTGCCGGAACGCCGAGAATTAGCGCTTCGTCGGAATCGGTGGAGACGGCTGGGCACACTTTCCAGATGGTCGTGTCCATGCCTGTCAGCTCTTCTGCTGAAAGAATTCGTTTGCCGACAAATTTTCGTAGTGTTACTGGAGTGTAGTTCGGTAATGAAGGAGCTTCCGCATAGGAATACCTAGAGAAGAATTGAATGGGTTCACCGATATCGGTTAGCTTCATCCATGCCCGACTAAAGGGGCTTTGCCGATAGTAATTCGGGATCAGTTCGCGTTCGCCGTTCGGTACGTCTACAAGTTGGGAGGAACCTAGTTCGTCATGTGGTTCCACGATGCCTGTGACTGTTGCGAACCTCACCTTACCGGTGCCGGAATCAAACAATCCTATGCGCTGTGATTCATTGCTCTTGATCGACGCGCCCAACTCGCTCCAAAGCCCGTGCCGACTATCTTCGGCCGGCCGCTTCCACCATCCCCACCAGCACGCACCGAATTTATCGATGATCTTCCGGTGTTCCTCAACAGTGGGGGCGACAAGGTCCCTGAACCGGAACAGGAATTCGATATTTGTGACTTCGTCGACCACAGGTACCTCCATAGACTTGCGTGTGCAGACCATCAAATTAGTAGATCGTTGTCTCGAGCCGTACCGTCTAGTGCGCCGCGGCTGCGTGGGTCGCGAACCAGGAGTGATCGGATGGCTTCAACTCGCCGGCATCCTCTTGGATTGCACTGCGCGCGCGATCTTGCCCACCTCCAAGGCATCATGATGCACATATTGCCTCCGCGCACCGACATTTGTTTGGGTTCTGCTCGCGGGCGGCCTTCGAATCCATCGATCGGAACGCGGGTTGTGGTGTCTGACGAGTCGGCGTCTGGACGCGACCTCAGGTTGCCAGGCAGCGGGCAACCGAAATTCCGTGCCGCGTTCCTAGCAGCCGTGGCACGGAAGCGCTGGCGCGCCACATATAGGAGGTCCAGCCTGACCTACGAAAGCCATCCACTCACCTCCGCCATAAACCCGCTTCCTGTCTAGGGAGGTAGCGGGTTTTTGCCGAGCGCTGCGGCACCGCGGTTCCCGGGAAACCCGTGGCCAACCGCTTGCTGGGCGCATGCCGAACGTGCAGTCTTCGGTGACCACCCCAGACAACGCCGCTGCACGCTCGTCACAGCGCCTGGCACGGCACATCAACGGCAAGCCGTCAGTCGGGAGACAACCGCAGCACCGGGATGGTCCTGATTCCGTCGGTGCGCCTTTTGTACACGCCCCAGCCTTTGTTGAGCCGGTCGGTGGCCAGGGTGTACAGCCGGTCGCGGTCTGACCCGCTGACCGCGCGGGCGACGAACCGCCCACCGCGCGGCCCGATGTGCAGCTCGCATTCCGGATGGGCGAGCAGGTTGTGATACCAGCCCGGGTGGCGGTCACGCCCATAGTTGGAGGCGATCAACACCACGTCATCGCGATCGGTGAAGTAGGCCAGTGGGGTTTCGAACTTCTTGCCGCTGCGTGCGCCGGTCGAGGTCAGTACGAGCACGGGGACGCCCTGGCTCAACCGCATCCGCCCACGGCTCGCGTTCAGCACCGGGGCCTCCAGCGGCACGACGAACCGCCGCCACACCGCCGCGGCCCGCTCGGTGGTGAACAGCTTGCCCCCGATCAACCAGAAGAACTCCCGCTTCCACCGCGGTCGGGTCTCCAGGTTGACCCGGGGGATTCCGTTGAGCGAGCCGGACATGGTGCAGCCCTACTCGATCCGCGTCCACGGCGCGAAGGCGTTGCGTTGCCCGCGCAGCGAGGGCTCGAGCTCGGGATAGTGACGCAGCAGCACCGAGGTCATGTCGTTGCGGTCGATCCAGTCCATACCTTCGGGGGTGTAGACGCGCGGCGTGAAGTCCACGGTGAAGAAGCGGTCGCTCTTCAGGCGTCGGGTCGCCATCAATACGAAGATGCGGAATGCGGTGTCGCTGAATCCGAATCCCTCGGGCAGCTTCTCGCCGAACATGCCGACCGTGGTGTCGACCTTCTCGATGTCGCCCCCGTAGATCTCGGCCATCGTGGCGGCCGTCTCGGCGTCGCCGCCGCTGATCTGATCGAAACTCGTCACCGGATTCAGCCGTAGTGCGCGGCGGAAGTCGTTGTAGCGCGGGACCCCACGTTCGCGGGAACGCAGGATGTCGGTGGCGATCATGTCGAGCGTGTGCTCGTCGGTGCGCTGGAAGTCCCGCATGAGGGTCGGGCTGTTATGCAGGGTGACCGCGCCGGGATGAGCGACGCCCAGGGAGTACAGGCTTTCGGCCACACCCATGCTCTTGAGAACCCCCCGGGAGTTCGCACCGCCGTGGATGTCACCGAAGGTGAGCATGCGCGGCTCGACTCCGGTTGTGAGGCTGAGGAATTCGTAGTCGTCGGGAACCAACGGATGCATCCGGTATACCGTGACGAAGTCCTCGGTGATCGAATACGGCGCGGTGTGGTGGTCGGTCGTCGAGCCCGGGATGCCGCTGAGCACATCGCTGGAACTCAGTCGGCCGAACAGCTCCTTGACATGCTCTCCGGCCAAACCGAACCAGTTGGCCCGCATGCCGATCTGCAGGGTCGGATGGCCCAGGATCGCCGGGGTCCATTCGATGGTGTGGATCTTGGCGATCAGTGCGGCATTGATCAGCCGCGCCTTGTTGAACAGCTGATCGTCGGACCAGTGCGAGTACGACGCCTTCAGACGGTCGCAGATCGCGTTGTGCTCGCGCATGAAGATCGTGCCCATGAGCTCCATGCCCAGCCACCACCCGTCCGCGCCGCCGGCAGCGCCGATCAGGGCCGGGTCGATGTCGATGAACCCGTCGGCGTCGATGCGCACCTTGCCGTCCCGATGGGTGCGGACGGCGTCCTGGAACTGTTGGTTGCTGCCGTAGATCTGCGAGGCATCCCACCAGTGGGTCTCGGTGTTCAGGAAAGTCGTGCAGGTCGTGTCGTTCCGCTCCGCCGTGGGGTCGGCGGTCGTGGCGGGGATCTTGATGGTGTCCTCGGGCCAGTCGTCACCGTCGGGTCGGGGAATCTCCAGCATCCGATTGGCGTCGGTGCCGTGGCTGAACCAGTCCCGGGTCTCGAACTGCAGCCAGGCCGCGGCCAGCACGTTGAGCGTGGTGGCCGGCCGGAATTCGCGGCGTTGCAACAGTTTTGTGCTGATCAGTCGGGGATTGGGATCCATCAGCTGCGGCAGCGTCTCGGCGCGACCGTCGGCCGGCGGCACATTGCGTCCGAATCGGGTGTTGGCCATGCCCATCGACGGGGCGGCAATGTCGTTGTAGGAGCCGTTGGCCGTCCGGACGGTCAGGTATTCGGTCGGGGCCAGCGTCGGTGCCTCCGGTGGCCGGCCCTGATAGGTGTCGAACAGGTTGTGTTCGCGCAACGCGTCTCGGATCCCGACCAAAACCGAGATCCCCAGTATCGGCGGCAGCTTGTCCCAGCCGATCCGGCGGTCGATCAGCTCAGTGGTCTTGAGGAACAGCCTGGTGGGCAGTGACGGCTTCGGGGGTGGCGTCCAAGGTGACATCGGGGCGTCCTTTCCATACGACGATGGCGAGAGCGGTGTTGATTGCGGAGATGACGGTGGCCGTCACGCCGTGACGGCGCGGCAGATCGCCGCGGGCTGTGGTGACGGCGGCCGACAGTGTGTCGGTGGCATGGATCAGGACGGCGAGGTTCTCGGCCCGACGCAGTTCGCTGCCTCGCAGTAGGAGCAGATCCAGCCCGATCAGCACGGTCCTGATGCCGAACATCCGGAACGGATAGCTCGCCGAACGGTCGCGGGTGGTGTCGACTCCCAGTCGGGTGAGCAGTCTTTCGGGCGCCACAAGGGCGGTCGCGCCATTGATGATCCGGATCACCGCGAGCGCGGTGCGTGCTGCTGTCGGGCTCAGCATGTCTAGATCTTGGGTGTTCGCCGGCGCCGGGGCATGAGTAGTCGGCTACTTGTTTTGCGATGTCTTCGTCGAGGGTCTGACACCAAAAGGCGTAATGGGTAGACCAAATAGCGTTCGTCACGCAAAATGGTCGGCGTGGCGGATGACGGCGGTGCCTACCTCGGCAGGATGCGGATCCTCGATGCGAAACCGGTGAACCTCGACGGGTTCAGTGTGGCCAACCCGGAGCTGGGCCTGGTCGCGATGCGCAGCCCGCATGATCCGGAACCGTCGCTGGTGCTGCGTGACGGCCAGGTCATCGAGATGGACGGCAAAGCCGCCGCCGACTTCGACGTGATCGACGAGTTCATCGCCCGATACGGCCTCGACCTCGACGCCGCGCCCGAGGCCATGGCCATGTCCGACGCCGAACTGGCCCGCAAGACCGTCGACCTCAACGTGCCGCGCGCCGAGGTGGTCCGGCTGATCGGCGGCACCACGCCGGCCAAACTCGCGAGGGTCATCGCCGTACTGACGCCGGTCGAGATCCAGATGGCGATGGCCAAGATGCGGGCCCGGCGCACCCCGAGCAATCAGGCCCACGTCACCAACCAGCTCGACGATCCGATGCTGATCGCCGCCGACGCGGCCAGCGCGGTGGCCTACGGGTTCCGCGAGGTGGAGACCACGGTGCCGGTGCTCGGGGATGCGTCCTCGAATGCCGTTGCGCTGCTGATCGGTTCACAGGTCGGGACTCCGGGCGCGATGGCGCAGTGTGCGATCGAGGAGGCGCTGGAACTGCGCCTCGGTATGCGCGGGCTGACCAGCTACGCCGAGACCATTTCCATCTACGGCACCGAGCAGGTGTTCGTCGACGGCGATGACACGCCGTTCTCGAAGGCGATCCTGACGAGTGCCTACGCGTCGCGCGGGCTCAAGATGAGGGTCACCAGCGGCGGCGGTGCCGAGGTGCTGATGGGTGCGGCCGAGAAATGCTCGATCCTGTACCTGGAATCGCGGTGCGTGTCGCTGGCCCGGGCGCTGGGTTCCCAGGGTGTGCAGAACGGCGGCATCGACGGGGTCGGTGTGGTGGCCTCGGTGCCCGAGGGCATGAAGGAGCTGCTCGCCGAGAACCTGATGGTGATGATGCGGGATCTGGAGTCGTGCGCGGGCAATGACAACCTGATCTCCGAGTCCGACATCCGCCGCAGCGCCCACACCCTGCCGGTGCTGCTGGCCGGTGCGGACTTCATCTTCTCCGGGTTCGGCTCGATCCCGCGCTACGACAACGCGTTCGCGCTATCCAACTTCAACTCCGACGACATGGACGATTTCCTGGTCTTGCAACGGGATTGGGGTGCCGACGGCGGCCTGCGCACGGTATCGCCCGAGCACCTGGCCGCAGTCCGTCGAAGGGCGGCGACGGCCGTGCAGGCGGTGTACCGCGATCTGGGTCTGGCGGATTTCGACGACAGCCACGTCGAGGAGGTGGTGATCGCCAACGGGTCACGCGATCTGCCGCCCGGCGATCCGAAGGCCGTCGCGGAAGCGGCCAACGCCATCGAGGCCAGGCAGCTCACGGTATTCGACGTGGTCGCCTCCCTGAAGCGCACCGGTTACGACGAGGAGGCCGAGGCCGTCATGCGGCTCACGTCCGAGCGTCTGCGTGGTGACCAGTTGCAGACCTCGGCGATCTTCGACGAGCAGTTCCGGGTGCTGTCCAAGATCACCGACCCGAACGACTACACCGGTCCCGGAACGGGTTACACGCCGACCGATGAGCGCCGGGCCGAGATCGACAACATCCGTCAGCAGCGCAACGGCGCCGAGCTCACCGCCGACCAGGCCGCGCATGCCGGCCACATCACCGTCACCGACCTCGAACCGGCCCGGCAGGGCAGCGATCCCCGCGAGGTGGTCATCGGGTTGTCCCCGGCGTTGGGCCGCAGTGTGTGGCTGAGTCTGTGCGGCCTGCCGATCGGCGAGGTGATCCGCCAACTCTCCGCCGGGCTGGAGGAGGAGGGCTGCGTGCCGCGGTTCGTCCGGGTGCGCTCCACCATCGACGTCGGCCTGATCGGCCTGACCGCGGCCAAGCTGTCCGGGTCGGGCATCGGAATCGGATTGCAGGGCAAGGGCACTGCGCTCATTCATCGGCGGGATCTGGCGCCGCTGGCCAACCTGGAGCTGTTCAGCGTGGCCCCGCTGTTGACCGCGCGGAACTATCGCGAGCTGGGCCGCAACGCCGCCCGTCATGCCAAGGGCATGGCGCCGGTGCCGATCCTGACCGGCGGCACCGACGAGTCGATATCGGCGCGCTACCACGCCCGCGCGGTGGCCCTGGTGGCATTGGAACGTGAGGCCAGTGAACCGGGCCAGGCGCCCGTTACGGTGGAGGTGACGCGGGCATGAGTGAGGAGTCCGCCCAGAAGTTTTCAGTCGCAGCAGCCGTCGACGGCAAATTGGACCTGTCGGATCTGCGGATGGACCCGGCCACGCTCGCGCACCAGGCTGTCGTCGCCGAGGAGAACGGCAACCCGCAGCTCGCCGAGAACTTCCTGCGTGCAGCCGAATTGGCCACCATCGACGATGAAGAGGTGATGGGCCTGTACGAGGCGCTGCGCCCGCACCGCTCCACGGCCGCCGAACTCGACGCGTTGCAGGCGTCACTGGAGACCCGCGGCGCGGCGCGCTGTGCCGAGCTGGTGCGGCAGGCCGCCGTGGTGTACGCCAGGCGGGGTCTGTTGCGGTGACGTCGGTTCCCCGCGTCGTGGCCGGCATCGACGTCGGCAACCACACCACCGAGATCGTCCTGGCCCGAATCATCGACGGCACCGTCGAGCCGATCACCCACGGCCAGGCGCCGACCCGGGGCCGCAAGGGATCCCGGGACTCGTTGGAGGGAGCGGCGGCGCTGCTGCACCGCATCGAGGTCGACGCTTCGGTTCGGGCCGATGAGTTGGCGCTCTCGGCGATCCGGCCGGTCGACACCGAAACCGCCCCGCTGGCCCCGGCGCCGTCGCCGCGCTCACCGGTGCGCAGCTTGCGCAAGCCCGATGCCAGCACCCCGGCCGGTACGGGGTACGCCGTCGGCCGGCACGTGCCGCTGCGGGAACTGGTTTCTGAACCGCAGGCCGGTCCGGTGATCGTCTCGGTTGACGGCGACGCCGATTTCGAGGTCGCCGCGGCTGCGATCACCGCCGCGGTGTCCCGGGGCTGGACCATCGAGGGTGTACTGGCCGCCCAGGACGATGCGGTGTTGATCCGCAACCGGATTCCGCTCGACCTGCCGGTGGTCGACGAGGTGATGCTCGACGGGTTGGCCTCCGGCGTGCTCGTCGCGGTGGAGGTTGTGGCCGAGGGGCGCGCCTACCGCGCCCTGGCAGATCCGATCGCGCTGTGTGCGGCTTTGGAACTCGGCCACGAGCAGATCCACGACGTCGCCGAGTTCACCAGGGAACTTTCGGATTCCCCGGCCATCGCCGTGACGGCGCGCACCGAGGCGCCGGAACCGCCTGCGGTGGACGACGATTACGTCGAGTTTCGGATCGATGGGCGAGTTGTGCGCTATTCGCCTGCGCAGGCCCACGCGATCCTGCGTCGCGAACTGCCCGGCAGTGTGGTGCGGATCCGGTTGCGCTCCATCCCGACCGCCGACCATGAGATCGCCCTCGACGACGCCTTTTTCACCGACCTCGCCGCCCTCGACAGCGGAACGTGGCTGCGCCGTGGCGTGGCGGATGCCCGCGGCACGGTGGTCGCCCTGCTGGCGGCCGATCATGTCGAGGATGCCGCGACGACACTTGCCGCGCTGACCGGGCGTCCGGCCCACACGATCGCAGGAGAGCCGGAGGCCGCCGCGCGGGGGGCACGCACCACACCGGGGCTGCCGCCGGATTCGGTGGTGTGCGATATCGGCGGCGGCACCATCGATCTGATCGGCCCGGATCGCACGGTCACGGCGGCGGGGGCGGGGGAGACCATCACCGTCGCGGTGGCGCGCATGCTGAACATCCCGCGGGCACTGGCCGAGCGGGTCAAGCGCACCCCGGCGATCCGGGTCGAGGGGCCCCATGTCGCGCACGAGGAGGACGGCCGACGCCTGTTCCTCGACGCACCGGCCCCGGCCGACGCGATCGGCCGGCTGTGCACCCGCGGCACCGCCGGGTTGGTGCCGTTCTCCACCAAGCTGGCGGCCGAGGAATGGCGCAGTCTACGGCTGGCGATCAAGCAGGAGACCGTGGCGGCCAACATCGCCCGCTGCCTGGCCGCATTCGAGAAACCCCCGACTGCGTTGGTGTTGGCCGGAGGTGGAGCACTCGATGACGAACTGCTGCGCACGGTCGGCGAATCCCTGCGCAGCCTGGGAGTTGTGGTGGGGCGGGCCAACATCGACGGGGTGCACGGCCCGCGGTTTGCGGTCGCCTCGGGCCTCGTCCACCTGTCGGCCGGCTAGCCGGTAGCCCGCAGGAAGTCTCCGGAGATCTTCACCGCCGGCGTCGACGAGTCACCGCCCACCACCAGGGTGGCGAACGCGATGTCACCGGCGATACCGGCGAACCATCCGTGCGAGTGCGTGTTGTCGCCGAACTCGGCGGTGCCGGTCTTGCCGCCGAGATCGGGGATGTCGCTCAATTGGCTTGCGGTGCCCTCGGTCACGGTCTTGCGCATCATGTCCCGCAGTGCCCCGGTGACGGCGGCCGGCAGCGACTCCGAGGGGGTATCGGCGGTCACCTTGTCGCCGTCGACCAGGGTGGGCAGGATGGTCGAGCCGTGCGCCAGGCTGGCCTCGGCGACCGCGAGGCCGAACGGGCTGACCGTCACGGTTCCCTGGCCGATACCGTTCTCGACCCGCTGGGCGGCGGTGTCCGCGTTGGGAACCCGACCGGTCACCGTGGTGAGCCCCGGGATGGTGAAGTCCACCCCGATGCCGAAGGCTCGGGCGGTCTTGGTCAGTGCGTCAGGGGGCAGCTTGTCCGACAGGGCGGCCATGCTGGTGTTGCACGAATGCGAGAACGCCGACGCCAACGGCACCGTCCCCAGGTCGAAGTCGTCGTCGTTGGGGATGGTGCGGTTCTCGATCGTCAACCGGCCGGGGCAGGCCACCGGGGTGTCCGGGGTCGCCAGGTTGGCTTCCAGGGCGGCAGCGGTGGTGATGGTCTTGAACGTCGAGCCCGGCGGATAGAGACCCGAAAAGGCAATGGCGCCTTGCGGGTCTGCGGCGGTGTTCTGCGCGGCGGCCAGGATGCCGCCCGTCGAGCCGGAGATCGCGACCACCACGGCGGGCCGGGCCTCCTGGGCGACCGCGTGTTGAGCAAGCAGTTGCAGCCGCAGGTCCAGCGTGGTGCGCATCGGGTCGGTCGGCGCCGGTGGTTGCGCGGTCAGCCGCTGAGCGGCTGCGCCCTTCCCGTCGACCAGATAGACCGACCACCCGGCGGCTTTGGTGATCCGGTCGTGCCACAGCTGCGCCAGCCCGCCGATGGCGGGTGAGGACAACTGGCGGTCGGCTGTCAGCAGCTCACCCTGCTCGGCCACCGTCACACCCGGAACCTGGGTCAGTTGGTCGCGCACCGCTGAGAGGTCGTCTTCGCGCAACTTCATCACCGTCACCCGGTCATCGGAGTTCGACGCGAACTGTGCGCCGATGGATTCGGCGGTGGTGGTGGCATCGAAGGGGGCCAGCAGCGCGGCCAGTGGGGCGGCCGAATCCAGGTGGGCGCGGTCCAGGGAGATCACACCCACGGTCTGCCACGTCATCAACGGCTGACCGGTCCGGTCGAGCACTGGGGTTTGCAGGTCGCTGTCGGTGCTGTATTGAAACCTCAAGCCGTCCCGCAGATCTCGGTGCAACAGCGTCGGCGTCCAGGAGATGCGCCAGTCGTCACCGGTCTTGGTGGCGGTACCCGTGGTGTCGTAGGCAAAATCGTGGCCTTCGCCCCAAGACCACTGATACTTCAGTGTCGCGCCGGACTCGGTGCCGTCCTCGGGTTCGGCGCTGACCTTGACCGCGGCGGCATCGCCCATGCCGTCGAACATCGACTTGATTGCCGGCTCGGCGGATGCGGGGTCGGTGGTCTGTGCGGCTGCTCCGCCGGCGTCTTTACGCTGCAGGGCATCGGCGAAGGCGGCGAAGCGGTCAGCCGGGTCGGGAGAGGAGGAACATCCCACGATCGGGAGAAACAGGCACAGCAGCAAGAGCAAGGCGCGCCGTTGAGTCATGCTCCCAGCATGACATCAGCGAGTCAGGCGGCCTTGTCGGTGCCTGACTCGTGGTCCGACCCGGCCTTGGGCTTGGCCTCCTGTTTCGGCTTTGGCTTCGGCTTGAACGAATCCCTGACGTTCGTCGTCACGTCCGACACCGCGTTGCCCACGTCGTCGCGCCGCTGTACGGGGGTGCGTTTGACCGGCTTCCTGGGGACATAGGCCCCGTCCTTGGTCTCGACTTTCGGCTCAACGACCTTGGGGATGTCCTTCTTCTCCGCGTTGCGTTCGGTGGGTCCCGACGTCGTCGAAGGCGATGTGGTAGAAGGCAATCCGTTCCTGAAGTTGTCCGCGCCCTGCTGCAAGGCGTCGGGCAGCTGGTTGATGGTCTCGGCAATCCGCTTGGGTGGGGTGATCAACGAGAAGCGGGTCGGCGTGTCGGCATTCTGGTAGTGACGGTCGGTGTAGCCCATATCGACGCCGAGCTTGAGTGTCGGCTCGATCGCGCCGAGCACCGGCTCGGTGAATGCTGTGGTGTTCAGCGCGGTGGATACGTCCCGGATGGGCTGCAGCAAGGGCAGATGCTCGGTCTTGACCAGGATGTAGGTGTCGGTGGCCCCGCCGGGCTTCTGGACGGTCTTGACCAACAGCCCGTCCGCGTCGTTCAGACCGGTGGCATCCGGGGTCGGATCACCGTGCAGATAGAAGAACCCCGCGGCGGCATTGGCCAGTGACAGCGGGTTGGCATAGGCCGGGAAGTCACCGATCGGGTCGTACTCGATGGTGACGAAGGTTTGGCTGTAGGGGGTGGACGCTGCCGCGCCGGTGCTGGTGAACCCGAGGAGTCCGAGCGGCCCCAGATCCGGGAAGCGGGCATAGATTCCGCCGTTGGGAACCGTCGGTGCCGCGATGTAGACGAATTCAATGTTCCCGCCGGGATCCACCGTTCCGGCATTCAGTTCGCGCTTGTAATTCTCGGCGACGAGGGACCCCTCGGAGTAGCCGACGATGTAGACCGTCCCGTTGGGGCCGACCTGGGTGCGGGCGACGCCCACTTGCTGGATCAGCGGCGCGCGCCCGTCAGCCACACCCGAATCGATCGGCAGCGAGGCCGAATATTCGACGGCCTTGTATTGGTCGTCATCGACGCTGACGAACTTGTTGTTGTACGGAACGTACTCGCCGAGAAACTTGTCCTGGATCCGCGCACTCTTGGTGTCGCTTGCCCCGCCCACCCCTACGACAGCGTTGTTGCCCGGCAGGGTGGCCGCGAGCGCGTCGGCGACCTGTCCGAACGTGAGGACTGCCGCCAAGCCGGCGGTGGCACCGGCCACCACGGCAGCGGATGAACGCGCGCGCTTACGGTGAGTGGCCACGGTGCTCCTCAGATCGTGCGGGTGGAAACGACTGAGAACGGAGCGTGGGCCCGGGGTCAGTCCGGGCCCACACTATGCCAGATGTTTGCTAGTTATGACGAAACTGCTAGGGGCAGGACACTTCGAGCTCAAAAGGCTTGGTAACCATGCCCGTTCCACCGGCGCCGGTCGCTTCGCCCTTGATCGTGTAGGTGTTGCCATCCTTGGTGGCTTCTGCGCTGCCGCCGGGAACGCCGGGGGTGTAGCCGAGGCTGACGCCGTCGATATTGCCCAACGCCACGGCGGTCACCGATGGCTTGTCGCCCTCGCTGAGCGTGGCGGTGACTCCGGACATGCCTTGTCCGACGGACAGGCTGACATTGCCTGCGACCGTGGCACACACGACTGTGCCCTCCAGCTTCTGCTCTTTGCCGTCGATGGAGACGCGGGCGGTGCCCGTGCCCGTTGTCGCCGTGGCACCGCCGGCCTCGACCGACGCGGTCGCCGACGCGGTCGCTTTCGTGTCGCTGGAAGTGTCTTTCTTGTCGCTCGACGAACAGCCAGACAGGCCTGCGACGACGATCGCGGCGCCGCCTACAGCCACCAGGAACTCACGCTTCACCACTGCTCTCCTCACGGTTGCGCAGCCCGTCATGAGTGGCGGGCTGTCAGGCAGAAGTATGGAGTTTGTGCAGGTCGTGGGCGTGGGTTTGAGCGAATTGTTCGCCATGGGGACGGGGCGGTCGTAAGTTCAGCGTCATGCAGACGTTGCGCACACCGGAAGACCGTTTCTGCGATCTGCCTGAATTTGCTTACCTGCCAGAGTATTCCGATGTCGATGACGCGGATGGCGGTCATCTGCGGGTGGCCTGGGTCCAGGACGGCCCACCCGATGCCGATCCGGTCCTGTTGTTGCATGGGGAACCATCGTGGTCGTTTCTCTACCGTCGGATGATTCCGGTACTGGCCGGGGCGGGGCATCGGGTCGTCTGCCCAGACCTGGTCGGCTTCGGCCGCTCGGACAAACCCACCCGCATCGAGGACCACAGTTACGCGCGCCATGTCGAGTGGATGCGGGCGCTGGTCTTCGACGTGCTGGACCTGCGGCGGGTGACCCTGGTCTGTCAGGACTGGGGTGGCCTGATCGGGCTGCGGTTGGCTGCTGAACACCCCGACCGGTTCTCCAACATCGTTGTCGCCAACACCGGGCTGCCCACCGGCGACATCCCGATGCCCGAAATCTGGTGGCAGTTCCGCACCGCGATCCAGAACTTGCCCACGATCGACGTCGGGCGGTTCGTGGCGGCAGGCTGTCGGCGCCCGGTCAGCGATGAGGTCCGTGCGCCCTACGACGCGCCGTTCCCCGACGACTCCTACTGCGCGGGCCCGCGGGCGATGCCCGGCCTGGTGCCCACCTCGCCCGACGATCCGGCCTCGGCCGCCAACCGGTCGGCATGGAAGGTGTTGTCGGCCAGCCAGACTCCGATGCTGGTGGCGTTCAGTGATGGTGATCCGATCACCGGCGGCATGGCGCCCATCTTCAAGCGGGAGATGCGCGGCGCGCAGGGGATCGACCATCCGGTGATCCGCGATGCTGGTCATTTCCTGCAGGAGGATGCCGGCGAGGAACTCGCTGAGGCGATCGTCGAGTTCCTGGCCGGCCGTTCACCTACGGGCAGGTGACCGCGATGTCGAACGGCATGTCCACCGGCGAGCTCGGTTCGTTGGGATCGATGCCCATGCCGGTGCCTGTGATGGTGTAGCCCTTGCCGTCGCGCGCCGCCACCACCGGGGCACCCGACAGGCCGGAGAGATAGGTCAGCGACGAACCCTCGCCGTTCACGTCACCGATGTTCACCGACTGCACCACCGGGGCCTCACCGTCGGTCAGCGCGATGGAGGCCGGCATCTTGCCCTCGATGCTGATCGTGGTCAGGCCGTCCTTGGTCTCGCAGCTGACACTGGTGACCGGGCCTGCGTCGTTGGGACCGAAGGTGACCCGGCCCTGGCCGGACTTACCTGAAGAACCCGACTCCTGCGACGAACATCCGGCGACGGCAGCCAGACACACAGCAAATCCGGTGGCAATGACAATGGGGCGGCGCATGACCAAATTCACGTCCGCAGTATGGTCGCGTCCGCCCCCGTGACGGAAATCGGACGAGCATCCGGTTGAATACCTGGTGTGGACCAGCCGTATTTCACCGTGGAGGCCGAGTTGCCCGGCCGACTCGGTCGGGTCGGGACCATTCACACTCCGCACGGCGATATCCAGACTCCGGCGTTCATCGCGGTCGGCACTGCGGCCACCGTGAAATCGGTTCTTCCCGAGACCATGAAACAGCTTGGTGCTCAAGCGGTCCTGGCCAATGCCTATCACCTGTACCTGCAGCCGGGCCCGGACGTCGTGGCCGAGGCCGGCGGGCTGGGGGCGTTCATGAACTGGCCCGGCCCGACCTTCACCGACAGCGGCGGCTTCCAGGTGATGTCGCTGGGTGTCGGGTTCAAGAAGGTCCTGGCCATGGACACCGAGCGGCTGCAGAAAGACGACATCATCGCCAAGGGCAAAGAACGGCTGGCCGTCGTGGACGACGACGGCGTCACGTTCCGCTCGCATCTGGACGGCTCGAAACACCGGTTCACCCCGGAGGTGTCGATCGGCATCCAGAACAAGCTCGGCGCCGACATCATCTTCGCGTTCGACGAGCTCACCACCCTGGTCAACACCCGCGCCTACCAGGAAAGCTCGGTACAGCGCACCCATGAGTGGGCGGTGCGGTGTCTGGTCGAGCATCACCGGCTGCAGGGGCTGTCGCCGGAGCGGCCGCGGCAGGCGCTGTTCGGCGTGGTGCAGGGCGCCCAGTACGAGGATCTGCGCAGGCAGGCCGCGAGCGGGCTGGCCTCGATCGGGCAGGAGGCCGGGCCCGCCGAGGGGCTGAGCTTTGACGGCTACGGCATCGGCGGCGCGCTGGAGAAGCAGAATCTGGCGACCATCGTCGGCTGGGTCAGCAGTGAGCTGCCCGCGGACAAGCCGCGCCACCTGCTCGGGATCAGCGAGCCCGATGACCTGTTCGATGCGGTGGCCGCCGGAGCCGACACCTTCGACTGCGTATCGCCGTCGCGGGTGGCGCGCAATGCGGCGGTGTACTCGGCGACGGGGCGGTTCAACATCACCGGGGCCCGGTACAAGCGGGACTTCACCCCGATCGACGCCGAATGCGATTGCTACACCTGCGCCAACTATTCACGCGCCTACATCCGGCATCTGTTCAAGGCCAAGGAGATGCTGTCGGCGACGCTGTGCACGATCCACAACGAGCGGTTCGTGATCCGGCTGGTCGACCAGATCCGGGCGTCGATCGTGGCCGGTGAGTTCGATGAGCTGCGGGCGCACGTGCTGGGGCGGTACTACGGGGTGCCCATTAGTTGAACTGCGGCTTCTTCTACGCGTGCACAATAAGTAGATGGTGACCGTCACCGACGATCAAGCCCCGCAGGCCCTGCTGATGCAGCTGCTCGACCCGGCCTGCCGGGCCGATCCTTACCCGACGTACAACCGGATCCGTGAGCTCGGACCCCTGCACCTACCCGAGTCCAACCTCACGGTGTTTACGTCGTTCGCCGACTGTGACGAGGTGCTGCGACACCCGGCGTCGCGCAGCGACCGGACCAACTCCACCATCGCCCAGCGGCAGCTCGAGTCCCAGCCTGGGCCGCGTCCCAGCGGCGCGACGAATTTCCTGTTCCTCGACCCTCCCGATCACACTCGACTGCGCAAGCTGGTCAGCAAGGCCTTCGTGCCGAAGGTGGTCAAGGCCCTCGAACCCGACATCACCGACCTGGTGAACGGCCTGCTCGACGGCGTCGAGAGGCGGGGGAGTTTTGACGCCATCGACGACCTGGCCTACCCGCTGCCGGTGGCGGTGATCTGCCGCCTGCTCGGCGTGCCCGTCGAGGACGAGCCGAAATTCAGTCACGCCTCGGGATTGCTGGCCGCCTCGCTGGACCCGTTCCTGGCCCTGACCGGTCATACCTCGGATCTGTTCGATGAGCAGATGAAGGCCGGGATATGGCTGGGCGACTATCTGCGCGAGCTCATCGATGCCCGCCGCAGTGTTCCCGGTGAGGACCTGATGTCCGGGCTGATCGCGGTCGAGGAATCGGGGGACCAGCTCACCGAGGACGAGATCGTCGCGACGTGCAATCTGCTGCTCGTCGCCGGACACGAGACGACGGTCAACCTGATCGCCAACGCGACGCTGGCGATGCTGCGCCATCCGGCCCAGTGGGCCGCGCTCGGGGCGGACGCCTCGCGGGTGGCCGCGATCATCGAAGAGACCATGCGGTACGACCCGCCGGTGCAACTGGTGGGCCGAATTGCCGGTGATGACATGACAATTGGTGACATCACGATCCCGGCCGGCGACACCATGCTGCTGTTGCTGGCCGCCGCGCACCGTGACCCGGCGGCCAGTGAGCGGCCCGGCGAGTTCGATCCGGACCGCGAGAACATCCGGCACATTGGGTTCGGCAAGGGCCCGCATTTCTGCCTGGGCGCACCGCTGGCCCGGTTGGAGGCGTCGGTGGCGCTGTCGGCGGTCACCGCGCGGTTCCCGCAGGCCCGCCTGGCTGCCGACCCGGTGTACAAGGCGAACCTGACCTTGCGAGGGATGTCGACGTTATCCGTGGAGATTTAGACGATCTGCCACGGATTCATCGAAGAAATCGTCCAACACTGACGAAAACCGCAATCTGTAGGTACGGTTCTTCGGCATGCGGATCCTCTTGGTCGGTGCCGGCGGCGTGGGTGCCGCGTTCTGTGCGATCGCGGCCCGGCGCGGCTTCTTCGAGCAGATAGTGGTGTGCGATTACGACGAGGCCCGGGCCGCCACGGCGGTCGACGAGGTCGGCGACCCGCGGTTCAGCGCCGCCCAGGTGGACGCGAGCTCGGCCGAGGCCGTCGCCGCACTGGTCCGGCAACACAACATCACCCACGTGATGAACGCCGTCGATCCCCGGTTCGTGATGCCGATCTTCAACGGTGCCCTGGCCGGTGGCGCCGACTACCTCGACATGGCGATGAGCCTGTCGCATCGTCATCCCGACAGGCCCTACGAGCTCACCGGGGTCAAGCTCGGTGACGAACAGTTCGCGGTTGCCGACGACTGGCAGGCCGCGGGCAGGCTGGCCCTGGTCGGCATCGGTGTGGAACCCGGGCTCTCCGATGTCTTCGCGCGCTACGCCGCCGATCATTTGTTCTCCGAGATCGACGAGCTCGGCACCCGCGACGGGTCCAACCTCACCGTCGACGGTTACGACTTCGCGCCGTCGTTCTCGATCTGGACCACGATCGAGGAATGCCTGAACCCGCCGGTGATCTGGGAGGCCGACCGCGGCTGGTTCGTCACCGAACCATTCAGTGAGCCAGAGGTTTTCGACTTTCCCGAAGGCATCGGCGCGGTCGAATGCGTCAACGTCGAGCACGAGGAAGTGCTGTTGATGCCACGATGGGTGGACTGCAAGCGCGCCACGTTCAAGTACGGCCTCGGCACCGAGTTCATCGATGTGCTCAAGGCTCTGCACAAGGTGGGGCTCGACCGCACCGACAATGTCACGGTCGGCCCCGTCCAGGTCAGTCCCCGCGACGTGGTCGCGGCCTGCCTGCCCAACCCGGCGACGCTCGGCCCGCAGATGCACGGCAAGACCTGTGCGGGGCTGTGGGTGACGGGCACCGGGAAGGACGGTAACCCGCGCTCGACGTACCTGTACCACGTCGTCGACAACCAATGGTCGATGGCCGAGTACGGGCATCAGTGCGTGGTGTGGCAGACCGCGATCAATCCCGTTGTGGCGCTGGAACTCCTGGCCAACGGAACCTGGAGCGGCGCCGGCGTGCTGGGCCCGGAGGCGTTCGACGCGGTGCCGTTCCTGGATCTGTTGAAGGACTACGGCTCACCGTGGGGCCTCAAGGAGCTCGCGCCGTAGCCCGGTGGCGGTCAGCAGTATCGCGAGCACGATCGCCGCAGCGGTGACGGCCGCGGTCACCGGCCAGCCCAGCCACCCGACGGCGGCGGCGCCGAATGCGGTACCCAGGCTGCCGCCCACGAAGTACACCACCATGTAAGCGCTGTTGAACCGTGCCGGCGCGGCCGGGTCGATGGCCAGAACCGTGCTCTGATTGGCCACTTGAGCGGCGAACAGCCCGGCATCGAACACGGCCAGGCAGACGAGGGTGGCCACCGGGTTCGACAGGCACCCGCCGAGGGCGATCGCGCCGAAGGCGGCGATGAGCAACCCGACCATCATGACTCGTCGTGCGCCCACACGGTCGGTCCACACCCCGGCGATGCGCGTGGCGACAATGCCCAATAGACCGGCGAGGGCGTACAGGCCGATCCGCTCGGCTGAGTATGAGTACGGCGGCTGAGCCAGCGCGACGGCCAGGCCGGCCCACACCGCGCAGAATGCGAAAAACCAGAGCGCGCCGCGTACCGCGGCGATGCGCAACGTCGGGAATCGCAGGTACAGGCCCGGCAGGCTGCGAAGCGTCGCCAGGTAGCCGCTCGTGGCGGAACCGGCGGTGGCGGGCAGGGTCCGCAATGTGACGAGTGCGGCGACGACGCACGCGAGTGCGAACACGACCAAGCCGCCCCGCCATCCCAACACGTCGGTCAGCCACCCACCGGCGATGCGGCCGCCGATGATCCCGGCCGAGATGCCCGCTGTCACAATGCCCAGCGCGGTGGCCCGACGGCCGTCCGGGACGAAGCGCGCGGTGATCGAACTCAACTGCGCACCGACGGTGGAGCAGGCACCGATCACCCCGACCGTGAGCCCAAGGATCCACACGGCACCGGCTGCGGCGTTGGCGGCCAACGCCGCGGCCAAGGCGCCGAACTGCGCTGCGAGTATGTATTTCGGCGGAAACCGGTCGACGAGCGGCACCAGCATCGCGAGCCCCAACAAGTAGCCGACCGGACCGCACGCCAGGGCGATCCCGACCTGGGCGACCGAGATGTCAAGGCTGTCAGCGACATCGGATATCGCCGGTTGCAGTGGGTAGATGGCGGCGGTGCCGAGCGCTGCGGCAATCGTCATGAACCACACGGTGGTTCGGTGTATTTCGGCCTGCGGTGTCATGTCGGTGACGGTATGAGCACGCGCGCCGGGGTGCTGGCGGAAATCGGACCACGCGGTGTGGGAGAGTGGCCGAACAGGCCGCTAGAGCGGGTTCAGGATCCGCTGCAGGAACTGGCGGGTGCGCTCTTCTTTCGGGTCGCCGATCACAGCGGCGGGCGGACCCTGCTCCAGGATCACCCCGCGATCGGTGAACAGCACCTGATCGGAAACCTGTCTGGCGAACTGGATTTCGTGCGTCACGATCACCAGCGTCCAGCCTTCGACGGCCAGGTCGCGGATCACCGCGAGCACCTCGCCGACCAGTTCCGGATCGAGCGCCGATGTCGGCTCGTCGAACAGCACCACTTTGGGTTTCAGCGCCAGTGCCCGAGCGATTCCGACGCGCTGCTGCTGGCCGCCCGAGAGCTGATACGGATACTTGTCCTGCTGGTCGGCCAGGCCCACCTGCCCCAGTAGCTCGGTGGCCTCGGCCACCACCTCGTCACGCGGGCGCTTCTGCACCACCAGCGGGCCCTCGGTGACGTTCTGCAGCACCGTCTTGTGCGGGAACAGGTTGTGGGACTGGAACACAAAGCCGCTCTGCGCCCGGTAGCCGCGCAGCTGTTCCTTGGGAACCGGCTTGGCGAAGTCGATTTCGGTGTCACCGACCCGGATCACCCCGGAGTCGGCCACATCGAGGGCGTTCAGCGTGCGCAACAGCGTGGTCTTGCCGGAACCCGACGGGCCGATCACGGTGGTCGCGGTGCCCCGCGGCACCCTGAACGACACGCCCTTGAGCACCTGGAAGTCGCCGAACGCCTTGTGCACATCGGTGGCGACGATCCGGTCGTCGCGTTCTGTGGTCATCGCGCAATGTGCCTTTCCAGTCGGCGTTCCAGGCGACTCTGGCCGAACGACAGCACCAGGCAGATCACCCAGTAGTAGATCGCGGCCGTGCCGTAGAGGGCGAAGAACTCGAATGTCGGCGCCGCGATGATCTGGGCTTGGCGCAGCAGTTCGGTCACCAGGATGGTCGAAGCCAGCGACGTGTCTTTGACCAGGGAGATCAAGGTGTTCGACAGCGGCGGTACCGCCACCCGGGCGGCCTGCGGCAGGATGATGCGCCGCAGCGTGCCGGTGTAGTTCAGCCCGATCGTCTCGGCCGCCTCCCACTGTCCCTTCGGGATGCTCTGGATCGCCGAGCGGATGATCTCGGCGGCGTAGCCGCCGACGTTGAGGCTGAACGCGATCACCGCGGCCGGGAACGGATCGATCTTCACCCCGAACTCGGGCAGCGCGAAGAACACGATGAACAGCTGCACCAGGAGCGGTGTCCCGCGGATGATCGAGATGTAGAACCGGGCGATGTTGCTCAGCACCCGGTTCGACGACAACCGGGCCAGCGCGACTGCCAGGGCGATCACCAGGCCGATGATGAAGCTGACGATTGTGAGCGGGATCGTCATGGTGATCGCGGCCTTGGCCAGCGGGCCGAGGCTGTCCAGGATCAGCTCCCACGTCGACTTCGGCTGCTTGAGCTCCTGGGATCCCGTGGGTGTGCCGGAGGCGTCGGCCTTGAGGTACTTCTGTGAGATCGCGGCCAACGTACCGTCGGCGCGCAGCTCGTCCAGGGCCTTGTCGAGGTCGGGCAACAGCCCACTGTTCTTTCGGGCGGCGAAGCCCTGTTCGCTCTTCGCCCCGACGTTCCCGGCGATCTTGACCGACTTGTCGCCGGTCTCGGCGAGGTAGGCGTAGACGGCGATGCTGTCGTTGACCACGACGTCGACCCGGCCCTGGTTGAGGAGCTTGATGGCCTGGGTGAATCCTTCGACCGCTTCCACCCGGGCCCCGGCCTTGCGGGCGATCTCCGACCAGTTGCTGGTCGCGTTCTCGGCGGCGACCTTGCCTTTCAGATCGGTGAGGGTCTTGATCGAATCGTCGTCGGCGCGGGTGACGATGACTCCCTCGCCCACCGAATACGGTTCGGACAGGTCATATTTCGCCTTGCGCTCATCATTGATGGTGACCTCGTTGGCGACCACGTCGAAGCGGTTGGCCTCGAGCGCGGCGAAGATCGAGTCCCATGGTGTCTCGACGAATTCGACTCTGACTCCGAGTTTGTCGGCGACTGCGCGGGCGACGTCGACGTCGTATCCGACGAGTTGGCCGGAGGCGGGGTCGTGATAGCTGAACGGTGCGTACACCCCCTCGGTGCCGACCCGCAGCACGCCGGCCTGCAACGGTCCGCCGGCCTCTGGTGCCTTCGGTCCACACGCGGCGATCAGTGTCGCGAAGATCAGCAGGAGTCCCAGCAGTGGAATTCGTCGGGAGCGCACCGCCGGACGCTAACAGGGGTGCGGGAGGTTCTGCAGGTTTCTGCTCAGCCCGGCTGATATATCCACGGATGCCGCGGCAGAGCGGCCGGGTCGAATCGGTCGAGCATGCCGTCGAGGCCCAGGGCCGGCCAGCCCAGCGATGCGCTGATCTGCTCCAATGCCCGCTCGATCCCGATCTCGGCCAGGGTGACCGCGCCGTCGCGTTTGGCCAGCCGGGCGCCGTCCTCGTTGAGCACCAGCGGCACGTGCGCATACGTCGGCTCGGGGTAGTCCAGCAGCCGGGCCAGGTACGCCTGGCGCGGGGACGAGCTCAACAGGTCGTCGCCCCGCACGACCTGGTCGACGCCGCTCGCCGCGTCATCGACCACCACGGCCAGGTTGTAGGCGGGCACGCCGTCACCGCGGCGTACCACGAAGTCGTCGATGATCCCGGTGTAGCTGCCGTGCAGCAGGTCGGTGACGGTGCCGACGAACGTGTCGGTGCGTAGCCGTAGCGCAGGTGGGCGATCGGTTTCGGCGCGGCGCTGTGCGCGTTCGGTGTCGGTCAGGTCCCGGCAGGTGCCCGGGTACGCGCCTTCCGGGGCATGTGGTGCGCGCGGCGCCTGGGCGATATCCCTTCGGCTGCAATAGCATTCGTACAGCAGTCCGCCCGCCCGCAACTGCTCGATCACGGCGTCGTAGCGGTCCTGGTGACCCGTCTGCCATTCCACCGGCTCATCCCACGTCAGCCCGATCGCGGCCAGGTCGGCCACTTGCCGCGTACCGATCTCGGCGAACGTGCGGTCATCGAGGTCCTCGACCCGCAGCAGGAACCGCCGCCCGGTGGACCGGGCGAACAACCAGGCCAGCATCGCGGTGCGCAGGTTGCCGATGTGCAGGTCGGCCGACGGGCTCGGCGCGAACCGCCCGGCGGGGGTGAGGCTCACGCCCGCAATCTAGCTAATCGCGCTCCCAGGGCCGATGTCGCCCTTCGCCACTCACGCACTACTCCGACGCTCCAGCGCTTCGATCACGACCGGGCAGATGTCGACTCCGTACAGATGCTCCATCGCCTGCAGACCGCCCGGACTCTCGGCGTTGATCTCGATGACTTTGTCGCCGATCATGTCGATGCCGACGAAGAACATCCCATCTTGCGCGAGTTTGTCGCGCATCGCCTCGATCACCGCGCGCTGCTTCTCGGTGACCTCTTCGGGTTGAACTGTGCCGCCCTTGCAGATGTTGGCTCGCGGGTCGTTCCCCTCCGGCACCCGCCGGAAAGCGGCGGGATGTCCGTCGACCTCGATGAGCTCTCCGTCGAGCAGGAAGATCCGCATGTCGCCGTCCTCGGCGCCCTCGACGTATCCCTGGGCGTAGATGTAGCCGTCTTCCAGCACCGACTCCATCATCTGGTTCAAGTTGGGCTCGTCGTCGCTGACGATCATGAACACGTTGCGTCCCTGCGCGCCGCACAGCGGTTTGATGATGGAGCGTCCCACGGATGAGATGAAGGTCCGGACGTCGTCCACGTTTTGCGTCACCAGGGATCGCTGGCGGATCTGCGCCGGAAACTCGTCGAGGTATACCTTCAACGCCGCACGCATGAGCACCGCGGGGTCATTGACCACGGTGACGCCGTGCGCCACGAGCAGCTGACCGAACATGGAACCCAAGCTGCTGGCCCACGGCCGATCCTGCCGATCCTCGACCGAGTCGTTCCTCAGAAACACGGCGTCGAGCTCGTTCATGCGTATGCGCTCGGCCGAACTCTCCTTCATGCGATCGACGAACGCGGTCAGCGTGTCCTCACCCCGGGCGATGCCGGGACGTGCGTGCGCCCCGATCTGACCGTCGGGCTCGCCGATACTGACGTCGCCCAGCCCGACGTACCAGACCTCGTGGCCCATCAGGGCGGCCGCCTTCGCGAGGCGGGTGGTCGCGTATTCGTCGACCTCGGTCTCCGCGCGATTGACCAGGAATGCAATCCTCATGCGGCCACATCCATTTCGAGTAGGTCCGCGGGGCTCATGCCGCCGCGCATGCGTTCGAGCCGCACTTGCGCCCCGGGCGCGGACAGCCAGCGTGGGCGCGCCCGCGGCGGTTCCAGAACCCCTTGCTGAATCAACTCCTCCACGAGCGGCGCATGGTCGAGCGAGAGCTTGCCGGCGAGAAGGGGCTCGATGCTGCGTCCTTCGGCGAAGTACCCGAGGACTCGTTCGATACCGCGCAGATAGATGATGTCCTTCGTCGAACCTCCGCCGAATGTTGCGCGGCTCGTCACCGACCACGCGGTGCGGGGTGCGAAGCCATGGGCGTCGGTCAGGTGATTGAAGATCTCGACGAACTCCGCGTGAGCCAGCATCATCGATGCGGCAACGACCCTCGCGGCGAGCACGCGCATGCGTCGGGGATCGAGCCCCCCTACGACGTACTCGGCCAGCACCGCCAGGCCTTCCTGCGTCTCCTCGTACAGTGGGAGCCCGACGGCCAGGAGACCCAAGGGCTGCGCCTCGCCGTTGCGATAGGTGAGCACGTGGGTCCCGACCTCGTGCTGGATCAGTGGCTCTACGCGGTTCGCGCGGAAGGAGGCAGTGGCAGGAATATAGAGCCTCCCGAACGACACCATCAGATCGGCGACGTCGTCCCGCACTTCGACCGCTACGGGAAACTGCGGATAGGCCGACTCCAGTTCCGCGCGTGCCGTCTCCGCGAATGCCGTGGCGGTGACGCTGGTCGACGTGATCGGTGGCGGATCGATGAGCTCGAGCAATGAGCGAGCCGTCGTGCACAGCGAGTCGTCCGGTTCTCCGTAGAGCTGCAGCGCGCCGTACCTGAACCGCGACGTGCCGCGGTCCTCGAGCAAGGTGATCCGCCGGGCAATCTCGTCGCGTTTTCCACGGAAGAGAGAGTTGAGTGCCGGGTTCTCCACTCGCTCGATCTCGACGTCGTAGAGGTCGCGCTTGACCAGATCCGGGTCGAAGTCCAGCGGTCTCGACTGCAGGGCGGGTAATGACTCGAACCCCGAGCGGGCGAAACCCCGCCATGCCTCGGCTCCATTGATCGGAGTGACGTTGAGCATGAGGTTGAGCTCGCGATCGATCTCCGTCAGACGTGCATCGACGTCCAGGGCTTCCTGCGAAAGGGGCGAAGTTCGACCCACTTGCTATCGATACCCAATTGGCGACGTGGTCAATCCGGTGTTCGAAGCTGTTCCCGCTAACGTTCAGGAAATGGCAGAGCGGAGAATCGCCGGCGGCACGATCCAGGTTGAACACCAAGACGGGCTGGTGCGCGCGCGGGGCGTGCGCTACGGCACCGTCAGGCGATTCGCGGTCGCCGAGCCGCCCGCGGCCTGGTCGGGGGTTCGGGACGCGACGCAATCAGGTCCGGCCTGCCCGCAACGGCCGTCGCGTTTGAGCTGGGTCGCGGGCGACGCACTCGCGGGCCTGACGACGAACGAGAACTGCCTCGTGCTGACCGTCACCGCCCCGGCCGACGCGCACCGGCTGCCGGTCATGGTGTGGTTTCACGGCGGTGCGTACGTCGCGGGCAGCGGGGAGTCGGCCAAGTACGACCCCGGTGCCCTGGCCCGTGCCGGCAACGTGGTCGTGGTCAACGTGAGCTACCGGCTCGGCATCTTCGGTTATCTGGCGCCACCCGGGACCGGTGAGGACAACCTGGGACTGCGCGATCAGATCCTGGCGCTGCGCTGGGTGCAAGACAACATCGCGGCGTTCGGTGGTGACGCGACCAATGTCACCGCGTTCGGTCAATCGGCCGGCGCGCATTCGGTCCTGTCGCTCATGTTGTGTGAGGACGCGATCGGTCTCTTCCACCGCGCGATCCTGCAGAGCGCCCCGCTGGAGTTGGACGACGGGCGTGACGATATGGCCCATGCCATGGGCTCGGCGATGGCCACCTCCCTCGCCGGTGCCGATCCGGTCGAGGCGAGCATCGAACAACTGCTCGCCGCGGAAGGCGCCGCGGTCGCCGCCGCGCAGGGTTACGGCCTGCTTGGTGGACTTGCGTTCGCACCACGGCTCGGTCGGGGGCCGCTGCCGGCACCCGCCGATGTACCCGCCGCCATCGCCGCCGCCGCGGGCCGCATCGAGCTGCTGATCGGCTACACCAAGGACGACGCCGCACCGTTCGTGGCGATGGACCCTCGGGTGGCCAGGCTCAACCGGGTACCGGTCCTCGGGCGTCTCGCCGTGCGGGCGGGGTCGGCGGTGATCACGAAACAGGCGTTCTCCAGCCCCGCTGAGCGACTGGCCGAGGCCTGGCGGACGCACGGCGGCCGGGTGGGCACCTATCGATTCGACTGGACACCGGTCAACGCCCCGTTGGGCGCCTGCCATTGCATGGAGTTGCCGTTCCTGTTCGGCTCACCGCAGACCTGGGCGGACGCCCCGATGCTCGGCCCACAGCGGACAATCGACAGTCAGCTGTCTACCGAGATGCGCACTCGCTGGACGCAATTCGCTCATCATGGCGTCGAATCACTGCCCGCGCCGTCGTTGCGGTTCGGCTGAGCCGGAACAGACAGCCCTTGGTAGGGTTCCGGCAAAATTCGGACGCGGTGGTGTGACGGCGATTATGGGCGCAGTCCCGTCCCTGCGTGGCCGCGTCAGCGAATGCGCGGCACTTCGAACCCTGGTCCGGTCGGCTGCCTACCGGGCGGCGGACACGGCCGACCGCCGGGAAGTGCACCGTACGTTGGCGGTTGCCACCGACCCCGAGCTCGATCCTGTCCGCCGATCCGGCCCGTGACGGGCTGACCAACCAGGAGATCGGTGCGCAGTTGTTCATCAGCACCCACACTGTCGAATGGCACTTGCGCAACGTCTTCGTCAAGCTCGGTGTCCGGTCACGCAGGCAGCTGCGATCCGTGTCCTGGACCGGTTGAACCACGGGTTTTCAAGGGTCCGAAGCATCATCGGAGCAGCCAGGCTCATCGGATGGCGACGATCCTGCTGCAAACCACGATCACAGCGAATCCCGACGATTGGGACGTCAGCCGTTTCTCGCTGCTGGCCGCCGAGTTACGGGCGGACGGGCACGATGTGCTTGCCCGTAATCGGGCCGATGGCGTTGCGCAGGATCCGGTGCTCCGCAATCTCGACGAGCTAGGGTTCGACCAGCTGTGGCTGCTGGCCGTCGACGTCGGCAACGGACTCACGCCTGACGAATGTGCGGCGATCGGCCGGTTCCGCGGGCTCGGCGGCGGGGTGCTCACCGCGCGCGATCATCAGGACCTGGGCAGCTGCCTGCGGGGGCTGGGGTCGTTGGGGCAGGTCAACGAATTCCACGACGACAGCGTGGACCCGGTGTCCCGCTGCGACGACCAGGACAATCCGGACATCTCGTGGCCCAACTATCACTCGGGCTCCAACGGTGACTATCAGCCGGTGCTGGCCGAGGAGCCGGGGCACCAGCTGCTGCGCACGGCCCGGACCGCCAGCGGCCGCATCGAGTGGTTCCCGGCTCACCCCCATGAGGGTTCGGTCTCGGCCCGGGTGCCGTGCGCCACGGTGGTGGCCCGGGGACGCAGCGCCGCGACCGGCAGGCGGTTCAATCTCGCGGTCGCGCTCGACGGTGAGCGCACGCCCGACGGCAGACCGATGGGCCGGGCTGTGGCGGAGTCGACCTTCCACCATTTCGCCGATTACAACTGGGACCTGGACCGCGGGGCACCGTCGTTCGTCACCGATCGGCCCGGTTGGCAGATCAGGTCCGATCCATCGCTTCTCGGGGTGTTCAAGGATTACGTCCGCAATCTCGCCACCTGGCTGCAGCCACCGGATCACCACTAGTCGGGAAGTAGGCCCGGGACGATGTCGTTGAGCCGGAAGGTGACTGGCTGGTCAAGTTGGGCGTAGGTGCACGACCGCGGGTCCCGGTCGGGCCGCCAGCGGTTGAACTGGGCGGTGTGCCGGAACCGTCTGCCTTCCATGTGGTCGTAGCGGACCTCGACCACACGTGCGGGTCGTAGCGGCACGAAGGACAGGTCCTTGCCGGCGTTCCAGCGCGAGCCGCCGCCGTATCGCCGCGCGAGATCCGGGTCGGCGGCCACCTGAGCGGCCCAGTTCCACGGGTGGTTCTCGAAACCGGTGACCAGGGGCTGCAATTCGGTGAACAGGGCGCGGCGTCGCTCCATCGGGAAGGCGCCGATGACGCCGACGGATGCCAGCTCACCGTCATCGGTGTACAGCCCGAGCAGCAGCGATCCGACCGCATCCGGGCCCGACTTGTGGAGCCGATAGCCGGCGACCACACAGTCGGCGGTCCGCTGGTGCTTGATCTTCACCATGACCCGTTTGTCCGGCTGGTAGGTGAGCGTGAGCGGCTTGGCGATCAGCCCGTCGAGCCCGGCTCCCTCGAATTCGTCGAACCAGCGCCGCGCGGTCGGCAGATCGGTGGTGGCCGGGGTGACATGGAAGGACGGACCCGAACCCAGCGCGTCGACAAGGGCGGCTCGGCGTTGCATGAACGGGCGCCCGGTGAGGTCGTCGTTACCCAGGGCGAGCAGGTCGAAGGCGATGAAGCAGGCCGGTGTCTGTGCGGCCAGCAGGCGCACTCGGGATGCCGCCGGGTGCAGACGCAGTTGCAGGGCCTCGAAATCCAGGCCACGGTCGGTGGGCAGGACGATCTCGCCGTCGACGACACACCGCGGTGGCAGTTCGGCTTTGGCTGCCTCGACCAGTTCGGGGAAGTATCTGGTCATCGGCCGCTCGTTGCGGCTGCCCAGCTCGACTTCGTCACCGTCGCGGAACACCAGCGCGCGGAACCCGTCCCATTTGGGTTCGTAGGACGCATCCGGGGGAATCACCGTTGCCGGCTTGGCCAGCATCGGCGAGACGGGCGGCATCACGGGTAGCAGCATGGATCCGGATCTGGGTGTGAACTTTTCAGTTTGCGGCTATTCAGTATGCGCTACGCAGTCCGGCCAAGTCGCGAGGCAAGAGCGGGAGTACCGGGTTTCAGGCGGCCCCTTCGGGTATGCGTCAAGCAGAGCGTGACTGGTCCCAACCGCCGCCGGACTGTTCCGCAGATCCGTGCGATGAGTTGGCGGCGGCGCGGCGGTCTAGATCCATGACACCCCGATGAACCAGGATGGAGCCCGTGGACCTACCCGTAGTGCCGCCGATCGAACCGATGCTCGCCAAAGCCCAGGTAAAGGTGCCCGATGAGGCCGGGGTGTGGTCCTACGAACCGAAATGGGACGGGTTCCGCGCGCTGGCCTTCCGTGACGGCGACGAGGTGGTGCTGCAGTCCCGCAGCGGGAAGGAACTCGGGCGCTACTTCCCCGAACTGCTCGACGCGCTGCGTGACGAACTCGCCGACCGCTGTGTCCTCGACGGCGAGGTGGTGGTGCCCCGCGAGATCGACGGCCGGGTACGCCTGGACTGGGAGTCGTTGTCGCAGCGCATCCACCCGGCGGAGTCGAGGGTGCGGATGCTCGCCGAACAGACCCCCGCGCACTTCATCGGATTCGACGCCCTGGCCACCGGTGACCGGGCCTTGCTCGAGGAGCCCTTCCGGGTGCGCCGCGAGGTGCTGATGGACGCCGTCAACGCCAAGCAGTGGTGCCATGTCACGCGGACCACCACCGATCCCGAACTCGGTGCTCAGTGGTTGCAGACCTTCGAGGGGGCCGGGCTCGACGGGGTGATCGCCAAGAAGCTCGACGGGCCCTACCTGCCGGGCAAGCGGGAGATGGTGAAGGTCAAGCACCACCGCGACGCCGACTGTGTGGCGATCGGTTACCGCATCCACAAGAGCGGCGAGGGCGTCGGCTCGATCCTGCTCGGTCTCTACCGCGCCGACGGTGAGCTGCAGATGGTTGGTGGCGCAGCCTCGTTCAGTGTGAAGGACCGGGTCAAGCTGCTGGCCGACCTGGAGCCGCTGCGGGAGGGCGATGAAGTCCGCGAGGGCGACCCGAGCCGCTGGAACTCGGCCGCCGACAAGCGCTGGATTCCGGTGCGCCCCGAGCGCGTGTGCGAGGTGGCCTATGACCAGATGGAAGGCAACACCGTTCACGGGCAACGCTTCCGGCACGCGGTGAAGTTCCTGCGCTGGCGCCCGGACCGGGAACCGGCGAGCTGCACGTTCGACCAGCTCGACGTGCCGCTGAACTACGACCTGTACGACGTCCTAGAGGGAGACAGCTGAGATGGCAACGCCGGCAACCGAACTCGATGTCGACGGGATCAAGGTCCGGTTCACCAACCCGGACAAGGTGTATTACCCGAAGCTCGGATCCGCCGGGACCAAGGGCAAGCTGATGGAGTACTACCTGCACGTCGCCGACCGGATGGTGGCGCTGTTGAAGGACCGGCCGACGCATCTGCAACGGTTTCCTGACGGCATCGAGGGTGAGGAGATCTATCAGAAGCGGGTCCCGCAGAAGCATCCCGACTACCTGGAGACCTGCGTCGTCACCTTCCCGTCCGGCCGAACCGCCGATGCCCTCAAGGTGACTCACCCCGCCGCGATCGCGTGGGCCGCGCAGATGGGCACGATCACTTTGCACCCCTGGCAGGTTCGGTGCCCGGACACCGAGCACCCCGACGAGCTGCGCATCGACCTGGATCCGCAGCCGGGCACCGGGTTCGCCGAGGCCGCCGGCGTGGCCTGCGATGTGCTCAAGCCGCTGCTCGACGAACTGGGCCTGGTCGGCTATCCGAAAACATCAGGCGGCCGCGGCGTCCACATCTTCCTGCCGATCTTGACCGACTGGGACTTCATCGCGGTGCGCCGGGCCGGGATCGCCCTGGCCCGTGAGGTGGAACGCCGGGCCCCCGATGCGGTGACCACCTCGTGGTGGAAGGAGGAGCGGGGCGAGCGGCTGTTCATCGACTACAACCAGAACGCCCGCGACCGCACGTTCGCCTCGGCCTATTCGGCCCGCAAGACCCCGATCGCCACGGTCTCGATGCCGTTGTCGTGGGATGAGCTGCGCGACGCCGACCCCGACGACTACACGATCACCACCGCAGTGGATTTCCTTGCCGGACGGGCTGATCCGTGGGCCGGCATCGACGACAAGAAGCAGTCGCTGCAGCCCCTGCTGGACCTGGTGGCCGCCGATGAGGAACGTGGCCTGGGGGATCTGCCGTACCCGCCGAACTATCCCAAGATGCCGGGTGAGCCGCCGCGGGTGCAGCCGAGCAAGAAAGTCGCGGCCAACTGGGATGATAGTGGTAATCGCAAGTAGTGACCGACTAGCACAATGCTCACTCCCACGATAACTTCTGGCGGTGCCTCAGACGCTGGAATCGTGCGGAGTAGCTTCTACCGCTCCCTTCGGGTGGAAGGAAAGGCGGACCGCACAGTGACGCCCCTGGGGTGCGCCCTCCGGCGCGCTCTGCCTCGCCTCGAACTGCCAGCGTCCTCTTTCCTTGGAACGAGCCGGACAAGCGTTTGCCGATTGTGCAATTGCCAGGCCCTCTAGCTAGGGCGTATGTCTCACGTCGCTTCGGGATTCCGCCAGGCCAGCTTCTACGAGATTGCCCGAACGGTGTGGTCGTAGCGATCCTGTATGTGGTCGTCCTTGGTGACTCCGTTGCGTGCTTGACGCAGGAAGACGTTGAGGTCCTTTTCATTCAGGACCAGCATAACTCCGTTATTTCCGGCCGTGCGCTTTATATGCTCCATATAATGCTTTTTCAGTTCACCCCTGAACACAATGACAATGAATCTTCCAGTTGTGTCGTTCAGGTAGTACGCGGCTTGTTGAAAATCGCTGGCTTGTAATTCTGAGTAATTCTTGCATTCGAAGATTACTTGCGTGGCGTTGTAGCGCGTCCTTGCCATTTCCCAAAATCCGAAGCTCGCCCGGTTGGATGCCATCCAGTCGCGCCGGATCGTACCATCAATTTCTCGGACTTGAGCCTCTATATTACAGAGGGGGCGGTAGAAGCAGAGCCTAAGAACTTCGCCGACAAGATCTTCGAATGCGTCCGCGCCTTCGCGCCCGTGTGGGAGCGACTTAAGGGTCTCGATCAATCCATTAACCTTGTCCCGGTATTCTTCGGGATTGAGTGCTCCAGGCAACTCCAAGATCATTCCTGATCGACGTAGCTTCTGACCTTCCGTGAAACTGCTGACAAGCACATCTTGTAAATCGAGCGCCTCGTAATACGACGGATGGATACGGACTTCTGTGCCTATCGAAATCGGAGGGGGGGTGGTATCTCGCGGCCCCAGTGAACGGAAAATCGGCTCTGCTTTGTGTCGTGTGGACTTCTTATCTAAAATGCCAGCGAAGCCGATGTCGTAGAGGAGGCGCGTAAATCGATCGACAGTAGAGTATTCGTAAATCCACTCTTTGCATGAAGAGACGACTTGAGTATCGTCCAGAAGTTTATTGAGGAAGTCCTCCATCGCATTGATCGTAAATGTGGTGCCGAGGCCATAGAAGCTTTCGAGTACCACCGCAATCTGTGGATAGTTTTCCTGATATTCATCGCTTAAGTCTTTGAGCCTACTGTCCGAAAATCGCCGGCGAGCGTCCTGCAGGTCTTCGATCATCACCTGGGAATGCTTGCTACCTTGAGCGTTGTCAAGAGCCAGGGTGCAATATGTCAGCACGTCGCGAGGTCGATGCTGGCAATATTCGAGTATGAGTTCCTTCGCGTGATCGCCGTCTTCGAAGAATGCGTTCCAAGTGGTACCCCCCAGTGCGAGCTTACTATTGAGGGGAGCGTTTATCCTGCGCTCGATCATCTCCACTAGTTGTGCGGGTGTCCAATCTAGCCCGACGACACAAGTTTCCAGCCGTGAGAATTCGCTGTCGAAAACGCGGACACGCTCAAATATATTTTCGCGCAAGAAGATTAAGACTCGGGCTGCTGCCGCCTGTGTGTTCACCTCGAGTGCTGCGTGCATTAATGCTGTTAGGTATAGGACAGCCTGCTGGCTGCCATCCCAGAAGTCGTCGATGGCGTCCAGAACTATCGTGTAAGGGCTATGGATGTGCGCATTATTCACCGCCTTTAATGCGCTTTTCGTTGCGGACATTTCTGTGAGCCATGCGATGTCATCTTCGGTCTGCAGACCGCGTGTATAGGAGGCGATGAAGTGAAGCACGCGGATGTCGAAATCCATGTCGCCGTAACGCTCACGTTCTTTACGGGCGAAATCAGGGATGGAGCGGGATTCCGAAGGCTTTCCAAAATGATCTAACAGGATTTCGTCTACTAAGGCCCGCTTAAATGCGGCTATGAGTGAACGGAATGGCTTTTGGTTCGCATCGGCGAAGTCGTGCAGCGGTAGAGTTAAACTGCTCGGACTGAAAATCTCCGGACGGATTAGGCGCAGATTTTGCACGCGGTCTTGCAGATAGCGTGTAGTTGCAGTCTTTCCGGTTCCTCGCCGGCCTACGAAAAAACAGTGCGGGTTGTCGTGATCGGAGGCAGCCTTCAGAGCGGCAGTCTGTACGTACACTTGGGGATTTGTTAGATAGGTGTCGTACTCTGCGAATGATTGCCCAAGATGGATGCGGTCCAACGCCTTGCGAGGCAAGTTAACTGGTCCGGCCGTATTGCTAGAGTATGTCGGCCGAGGACTTCTACTGTCTGTCGATCGCGCCCTCTTCGCCATCCGTGCAATTTATCTCAGAATCCGATTATTCGCCTCGATTTCAATCGGTGGCGGATTCGCTTGCGGTGGATATGCGCTGCAGTGGAGGGGAGGCCAGGAGAAGCGGGGTCTGAAACGGTCGCGATGCTGTACCGGACGCGCGGGCCCCGCCGGGAACGGATGCCTGCAGAAGGCACTTGTCGCGTGTCGTGTCGCTGAGGACTGGGCAGATAACCTTGCCCACAACGCGCGTAGGCGACCTGCATTCTTGCTGTACAGTGCAACGCTCAAGTGACCGAACTATCCCAAGATGCCGGGCGAGCCGCCGCGGGTGCAGCCGAGCAAGAAGGTCGCCGAGAACTGGGACGAGGATGGGAATCCCAAGTAGTGGACCTCAGGCCGTGGGTGTCCCCAGCATGAGGTCCAGGAATCGTTCGGAGCGGTCGGCGGCGGTCAGGGCATCGGCTGAGTCCATGAGATGCAGCACCCCGATACCCGTCGCGAAAGTGGCCTGGCCGCGCAGGGCCGCGTCCTCGGGGCTGAACCCGTAGTCGAGGTAGGCCTTCGTGACGGCGACCAGGACCCGGTGATCGGCCGCCCGCACGTTGGCCGCGGCGACGTCGTCGGACCTGGCCCACTCCCGCATCGCGCGTTCCAAGGTCCAATGCTGCGGGCTGAGCAGTTGCTTCATCATTTGCGACAGCCGTTCGCGCGGCGGCAGATCTTCGAGTTCGGCCAGCGAGCGACGGTCCTGCTCCAGGAACGCATTCCACGACGCCACCAGGGCGGCCCGGTAGCCCTTCATGTCGGTGAAGTGCCAGTAGAAGCTGCCCCTGGTGGCGCCGATCTGCTCGCAGAGCCGCTCGATCTTCAGCGCCCGCATCCCGTCGGAGGCGAGCAGGGCGTACCCGGCCTGGATCCAGTCATCGGCGGTCAAGCTGCCGGGCGTGCCCTTGCGTTCGCCTGCCATTCGGACAGAGTAAGGCGCGCGCACCCTACCCCGCGGTTGACAGGTGCATCCCGAACGGCACCGCCCTGATCAGGGTGACGGGCACAGCCTCGCCGCTGGGTACCGGGTAGTGGCGCTGCTCGCCGGGGCGCGCGCCGACGATGGCCTCACCAAGCGGTGAGTTCACCGAATAGACCTCCAGATCGCCGTATTCGGCGCCGCGGATGCCCAGCAGGAACGTCTCGACCTCGTTGGTCTCGTCGTAGCGCACGGTCAGCACCATGCCCGGCTCGGCCACCCCGTCGTCGGGCGGCGTCTCGCCCACCACAGCGTTGAGCAGCTGATCATGGATCTGCTGGATGCGGGTCTGGCGGGCCCGCTGGACAGCCACTTGGTTCTCGTCCGAGTCGGACGGGGCTTCGGTCGAGATCAGGTCCCGCAGCGCCGACAACTCGGTCTGCAGGCGCTCGTAGGCCTGTGGGGACAACCAAATACGTTGGCTGACAGTCATTGTGGTTTCCTTCCGATGAGGCGGATATGCCGTCAGGGGCGGGCTTGCGCGCCGCCCCTGACGGCTTGTTGGCCCGTCAGGGCAATGTCGTGGGCCGTCAGCGCAGCGGGTCGAATTCCCGTAAGGCTTCGGGTTGTTTTCCGGTGGTGATGTGTTCGGCAAGTAGCCGGCCGGTGACCGGGCCGTGGGCCAGGCCCCACATGCCGTGGCCACCCGCCACGTAGATGCCTTGTGCCACTTCACCGATCAGCGGGCGCCCGTCCGGGGTGACCGGACGCGGGCCCACCCAGACGTCGGTGCGGGCCTCCCAGTCCACGCCGTCGAGCAGTGGGGCAGCGGAAGCGACGATCGCGTCGACCCGGGGCGGTTGCAGCGGATCGTCGGGGGAACGGAATTCCATGGTTCCGGCCACCCGAAGCCCGCCCTGGTACGGCGTGCAGGCCACGCGCGCGTCAGGCAGGTAGATGGGCCCGAGAATCGGGTGGTGGACCGGCACTGTGAACGAGTAGCCGCGTCCCGCCTGCACCGGCGTGCGGACCCAGGGCTTGGCCAGTTTCGACAGCCATGCGCCGGTGGCGATCACCGCGGTGTCGGCCCACAGGGAACGATCCGCCATATCCACGTTCACGCCGGCGCCCTCGGCCCGAACGTCGGTGACCTCGCCGATGACCAACTCGGCGCCCCTGTCGACGACGGCATCGCCGAGGGCCTGCACGAACCGGCCCGGGTCCACGAAGCGCTGGCCCTCCACGTTGATGCCCGCGGTGATCGCCGCCGATGCCACCGGCACATGCTGGCGCAGCGTTTCACCGGACAGGCCGGTCACGGTCACGGTCTGTCCGACCGCGGCCATCCGGCGCAGCTCGGTCATGAGATGTTCGGCCTGTTGGGCGGTTTCGAACAGTGCCGTGATCGGGCCGTCGGTGGTGGGTACCGATACCCCGTTGGATGTCAGTACGTCGTAAGCCTCGAGGCACTCCTCGTTGAGCGGCACATTGGCTTTCGCGACCCTGGTCCACGTCGAGAGCCGGCAATTCATGGCGAACCGGGCCAGGAATGCCAGCAGTCGGGGCCCCGAGGTCAGCGGGATATGCAGGGGCGCGGTCGGATCGAACAGTGACCGCAGGCCATCGCGCAGCACGGCCGGGTCGTTGAGCGGGATGGTCAGCGTCGGAGAAACCCAGCCGGCATTGCCCCACGACGCGCCTGCCGCCACGCCGCGGCGGTCGACAACGGTGACCTCGACCCCGCGTTCCTGCAGAAACCATGCCGTGGACAGGCCGACGATGCCCGCACCCACGACGACCGCTGATCGCGGTCCGCCGTCAATACGCTCCAGCCCATCCATGCCCCCATGGTGAGGCCGACCAGGCGTTTCGCGTTTGCAGGATCTCGACAAACAGTAGGGGTGTGATTGTCGAACTACGACAATTCTTCAGTGGCGGCCAGTTCGATCATCATCGCCAACCGCTTGCGGGCGTCGTCCAGGTCGAGCTGGGTCAGCTCGACCATCTTGCGCAGCCGGTAGCGCACGGTGTTCTCGTGGACGCCGAGTGCGCGGCCGGCCTCGGCCAGATCGCCCTGGGCCTCCAGCCAGGCCCGTAGCGTCCCCGCGTACTGCGTGCCGTGGGCCTGGTCGTGGGCCCGCAACTCGGCGACCGGACCGCGCTGCGGGGCACGGCCGGAGCGGGCCGCGATCCGAAGCCGTTGCAGCAGGATCTCGTCCCAGGCCTCGTCGTAGACCGGCGCCGGACCCTCACGCCGCACTTCGTGCAACGCCAGGCACTCGTCGGCCTCGCTGCGGGCCAGCGCCAGCTCAGCAGCGATGGCGGGACCACTGATCCCGGCCAGTACGGTCACCCGCTCGGGCAGCGCGGCGCGTAATCCCGTCACCCAGTTGCTGGCGGCCTCGGCCTCGGCGCCGGGCAGCACGGTGTAGACGGTGTTGCCGGCCAGGGCGCTGCGGCCGGGACGTGACCAGCCGAAGCCGGCGGTCGCTCGCTCGAATGCCAGCAGCAGCGCGGCGTGCCGCTCGTCGGTGGTCTGGGCCCGCAGCGCGATCACGCGGAGCGGCGTCTGCGGCAGACCGAGCCGGCTGGCCGCCGTGGTGGCGTCGGCGGCACCCTCGAGTAGGCGGATGACGAGTTCCGACTCCACCTGACGTTCCAGGTCGGCGCTGGCGCGTGAACGCAGTAGGTGCAGGGCGACCATGCGAGCGCCGTCGGCCAGTGCAGCCCGGCGCGCGTCGGGCAACGGCTCGGCACACGTCACCCAGATCGAGCCGAGTAGTTCGCGACCGGCACGGGCGGCCACCACCATCCGGCCAGTCAGGCCGCGTTCGTCGTCGCCTTCGACGAATATCGGCTCGTCGGATTCGGCCAGATGCCGGAACACCCCGCGGGCTTCGAACAGGGCGCGGAGCCGTTCCGGTGCCCCGCGGCTCAGGATCGTCTCGGCGCGGGCCGGATCGGCGTGCTGTTGCAGCCGCGAGTACGCCAGCACCGAACTGCGCCGGTCCTCGATGGTGACCGAGCCGCCCACCGCATCGGCCAGGCTGTCGGCCAGCGCGAACAAATCGGTTGGGCCGCGCCCGGATTCGGTCTCCCGGCCCTCCAGTACCACGCCGTAGACCACGGCCGCCAGCTCGCTCCAGGAGACTTCGGGTTCCACCGTCATCACCGCGATGCGGTCGTCGGCGACCGGCTCGTCGTCGTCGGGGGTGTGCGCACCGCGAACCAGCACCACCACGGCGCGCGCCGCCGAGGCCCACTGCACCGCCTCGGCGACCGAGGAGGCCCCGACCGCCAGCAGGACGTCGCCGATCACCTGGCCGGGTTCGTGCATCACGACGCTGCGCAACTCGGTCGAGCGCGGCGCCGGGGAGGTTCCATTTGCCGGGGCGCGCAGCCGCACCCCGTAGCCGCCCAAGACGTTGATCAGGCGGTCCAGTGTGACCACGGATTACGGCCCAGCGGCGAGCGTGGCCTTGCCGGTGCGTTGCTGGCCGGCCTGGTCCAGCCACGTCAGGCCCACGACGTCGCCCGGGTAGTGCTGATCGAGAACCAGCGTCAGGGTGCGGGCCGAATCCAGCCGGGCTCCCTCGATGTTGGTGAGCAGATCGCCCGGGATCAGGCCGGCCGCTTCTGCCGGACCGCCGGGAATGACGTCCTGGACGATCACGCCGCCGTTCTGGCGCTGTGCGGTGCGCACCCCGACGCCGAGCATGGTCGGCGGTCCGATGTGCACCGAGGGTGACGGGATGCGGGCGCGGATCTGTCCGGCGATGCCCATCGCGTCATTGATCGGGATCGCGAATCCCTTGCCGCCGGGACCCATTCGGAAGTTCACCGACGCGGCTGTCGTCATGCCGACGACCTGGCCGGCATCGTTGACGACCGGGCCACCTGAATCGCCGGCGCGTACCGGTGCGGCGAACTCGAACAGCCCGTTGATCTCATCGCTGGTGCCGGTCAGCTCGTCTTCGGCGTTGACGGTCCGGTTGAACGCGCTGACGGTGCCGATCTCGCGGGTCAGCGGCGCGCCGCTGCCCCCGGCATTGCCGAGTGCGACCACCGGCTGACCCGGTGCCAGCACCCTCGAATCGCCGATCGGGGCCGGTGGCAGCCCGGCTGCTCCGTGCAGCTGCAGCACCGCGATGTCGTTCTGACGGTCGTAGCCGACCAGGTCGGCGGGGAAACTCTGGCCGCCGACCGTGGCGCTGATCGAGTTGGCCCCTTGGACGACGTGATAGTTGGTCAGCACCTCGCCGCTCGGGGACAGCACGATGCCGGTGCCGATGCCGTAGGCCTGCTGGTAATCCACTCGGGTGTCGATGCGCGCCACCGATGGTTCGATCTGGGTGGCCACGGCCTCCGGGTCACCGGGTGCGGCACCGGCAGGTGCTGACGGGGCGACGACGGCAGCCGCGGCGGCAAGGGCCGCCGCGACAATCACTTTGAACGAATGTGAGCCCACTTTGCTCATGTACCCATCTTGGCTGGGCAAGAACCCGATGTCGACGCGATTGGTGTGTGTGTCAGTCTTCGGTGGCGACTTCGCCGCGCGAGCGCAAGCCCCGCCGCTTGGTGCCGCTCTTGCTGGACGGCCGCCGGTTACGCAGAGATGCGCCTGCCGGCTCCTCGTCCTCGGTGGCCTCTTCGGCCTCTTCGGCCTCTTCGGAAGCTTCGCCTTCTTCAGCCTCTGGCTCAGCCTCGGTCTCTTCTGCGTCAGCGTCAGCTGCGGGAGCCTCTTCGGTCTCCTCGACCTCGTCCGCGTCGGCAGCCTCATCGGTATCAGCCTCGGCCTCGGCGCCGGCCTTCGTGCGCCCGCGGCGCTCGGCCTTCTCGCGGGTCTTGACCGGCTTCGGCGGCGGGGGCGGCAGTTCGGCGACAAACGCCAGGTAGAAGCTGAAGATGCCGAGCAGGGCGATCGCTGCGGCGGCGCCGTATATCCCGAACAGCCACGGTCCGAAGCTGTCCAGTGACAACCAGATCTCGGAGACCGCGGTGCCGACGATCAGCACTGCCGCCGCGACGTGCAGGGAGATCGAGGCGGTCCGCAGGCGCAGCGCCAACTCCGGGGTGGCCAACTCGGGACGCTTGGTCCGCTGCAGGGTGAACACCACGGGCAGGGCCGCGAGACCGATCAGCACCCCGGTGACGATGCGCAGGATCAGCCCGAGCGTCGGCGAGGTCTGACCCATCAGTTCGGGCCATCGCGGAAGAACGAAGAAGAAGAACAGGCCGGCGGCCACGATCGAAAACGACACGTGCCAGATCACCGCGACGGTGCGGCCCATACTCCTCCTCGGGTACTTAATTGGGCCGGGGTGCGAACTGCTGATCAGGGTTGATTCAGCAGTTCGCACCCCGGACCCGAGCGCGGAGGATAGGGGATTTGAACCCCTGAGGGCTGTTAACCCAACCCGCGTTCCAGGCGAGCGCCATAGGCCACTAGGCGAATCCTCCGTCGGCAATCCTAACTGACGCCCGGACCGGTCCCGTACGCGCCGGGGATAGGGGCGGGTATTACACTCGCTGTGGACCCCGCGCGGCGTCCATCCTGTGAACTCCCCCAGGGCCGGAAGGCAGCAAGGGTCAATGGGCTCTGGCGGGTGCGCGGGGTCCCCTTACGTTCCAGTTCATTCAGCTTCTGTGAAAGGCGCGCGGTGTCGTTCCAGTCCCTCGGCCGCGACGATCTGCTCGCGCAGCACGAACTCCAACAGCGCAACTACGCAGAGCTCCAGGCCAAAAAGCTGAACCTGGACCTGACCCGCGGCAAGCCGGCCCCCGAGCAGTTGGACCTGTCCAACGCGCTGCTGTCGCTGCCCGGCTCGGAAAAAGACTCCTTCCGTGACCGCGAAGGCACCGATACCCGCAACTACGGCGGCCTGCACGGTCTGCCCGAACTCCGGGAGATCTTCGGCGAGCTGCTCGGAATCCCGGTGCAGAACCTCATTGCGGGCAACAACGCGAGCCTGGAGATGATGCACGACGCCATCGTGTTCTCGCTGCTGTACGGCGGGGTGGACTCGGTGCGGCCCTGGGTGCAAGAACCCGTCATCAAATTTCTCTGCCCGTCGCCCGGCTACGACCGCCACTTCGCGATCACCGAGTCCTTGGGAATCGAGATGATCGCGGTGCCGATGCGCGAGGACGGTCCCGACGTCGACCTGATCGAGGAACTCGTCGCGGCCGACCCGGCGATCAAGGGCATGTGGTGCGTTCCGGTGTACGGCAATCCCACCGGGGCCACCTATTCCTGGGAAGTTGTCCGGCGCCTCGTCCAAATGCAAACGGCAGCAAACGATTTCCGGTTGATGTGGGACAACGCCTACGCGGTTCACACCCTGACCGGCGAGTTCATCCGTCAGGTCGACGTGCTGGGCCTGGCCGAAGCGGCCGGCAACCCGAACCGTCCGCTGGTATTCGCCTCGACCTCCAAGATCACCTTCGCCGGGGCGGGGGTCAGCTTCCTGGGCGGCTCGCTGGGCAACATCGCCTGGTACCTGCAGCACGCGGGCAAGAAGACGATCGGGCCGGACAAGATCAACCAGCTGCGCCACAGTCGCTTCTTCGGCGACGCCGACGGCGTGCGCCTGCAGATGCAGCGCCAACGCGAGCTGATCGCCCCCAAATTCGCCCTGGTCGCCGAGATCCTTGAGGACCGGTTGGGGGAGTCGAAGATCGCGTCGTGGACCGACCCGAAGGGCGGCTACTTCGTGAGTCTCGACGTGTGGCCCGGCACTGCCAGGCGGACCGTCGCGCTGGCCAAGGACGCCGGGATCGCGGTCACCGAGGCGGGTTCGGCCTTCCCGTACCGCAAGGACCCCGAGGACAAGAACATCCGCATCGCGCCGACGTTCCCGTCGCTGTCCGACGTGCGTGAGGCGATCGACGGCCTGGCCACCTGCGCGCTGCTGGCGGCGACCGAGTCACTGCTGGACGACTAGGGGGGTCGAAGCCGCGGCAGACTATCCGGGCTTCACCAGGCAGAAGGTCTGGGCGTGGGCGCCGTCGCTGGTTCGCTCATCCTTGATCTTGTCGTCGATGGTGATTCGGCAGCCGATTGAGTCACCGTCGCTCTGGGCCACGATGTTGGGGAGGACCGAGGGGCCGGTGGACTCCAGCGTCAGCGTCCACGGCAGGGCCGCGCCGTCGATGCGCTGCGGAGTGGCGTCCTGATCGAGGTAGTTGATGTCGACGGAGGAACCGTTGCCCCAGACCTCGTAAGTGATCCGCTGGCGGATGCCCGTCTCGGGGTGCTTGGACTTGGTCCCGGCCGAAGCGGCACCGGGGGAGGTGTCGGTGCGGGTCGCGCTCACGACGATCATGCCGCCCACGATCGCGATCGAGGCCAGCGTGCATATCCAGCCGATGATGATGGCAGCCATGGCCAGGCCGGCGCCGCCCTCGTGGTTGCGCCGGATCTGACCACGGGCGACATAGCCGAGGACGAGCCCGACGGGCGAGATGAGCAGCGAGAAGACGAGGGCAGCGATCGCTGTGCTGTTGGTTGGCGGCGGGGCCGGTGGGTACCCGGTCGGCGGCATCGGGTAGCCGTACGGCGGTTGCACATAGGGCGGCTGCGGGTAGCTCACTGGAATCCCCCCCAAGGGCATCGACGATGGGGGTGAGCGTAACAACGCCGGGCGGGCAGGCGCCGACACGCTGCGTCAGAGCGAGTCGGTAGCCTTCTCCCGTGGCTCTTTACCGCAAATACCGGCCAGCAAGCTTCGCGGAAGTCGTTGGCCAGGAACATGTCACCGAGCCGCTATCTACTGCGCTGACAGCAGGGCGGATCAACCACGCCTACCTGTTCTCCGGGCCGCGCGGATGCGGCAAGACGTCCTCGGCGCGCATCCTGGCCCGTTCGCTGAACTGTGAGCAGGGGCCCACGCCCACACCGTGCGGCGTGTGCGATTCGTGCGTCGCGCTGGCGCCGAACGGCTCGGGCAACCTTGACGTCACCGAACTCGACGCGGCCAGCCACGGTGGCGTCGATGACACCCGCGAACTGCGCGATCGCGCGTTCTTCACCCCCGCGCAATCGCGGTACCGCATCTTCATCATCGACGAAGCGCACATGGTCACCACGGCCGGTTTCAACGCGCTGCTCAAGATCGTCGAGGAGCCGCCCGAGCACCTGATCTTCGTGTTCGCCACCACCGAACCGGAGAAGGTGCTGCCGACCATCCGGTCGCGTACCCACCACTACCCGTTCCGGCTGCTGGCCCCGCGCACCATGCGCCCACTGCTCGAACGCATCTGCGCCGAAGAGAACGTCAACGTCGACGACGCGGTGTATCCGTTGGTCATCCGAGCCGGCGGCGGCTCACCCCGCGACACGCTGTCGGTGCTCGATCAGCTGCTGGCCGGCTCCCAACAGGGCGCCGACGGTAACCACATCACCTATCAGCGGGCGCTCGCGCTTCTCGGTGCCACCGACATGGCGCTCATCGACGATGCGGTCGAGGCGCTGGCGGCCGGGGATGCGGCCGCGCTGTTCGGTGCGGTGGAAGCGGTGATCGACGCCGGTCATGATCCGCGGCGGTTCGCCACCGATCTGCTGGAACGCTTCCGCGACCTGATCGTGCTGCAGGCTGTTCCCGACGCGGTCACCCGCGGTGTCGTGGACGCGCCCGACGACGTGCTGGAACGGATGCGGGAGCAGGCGGCCCATATAGGCGCGGGCACGTTGACCCGGTACGCGGAGGTGGTGCACGCCGGCCTCGGCGAGATGCGCGGTGCGACCGCGCCTCGGTTGCTGTTGGAAGTGGTGTGTGCCCGGTTGTTGCTGCCCTCGGCGCATGACACCGAATCGGCGTTCCTGCAGCGCATCGAACGCATCGAGAACCGGCTGGATATGTCAATCCCGGCCGGGGAAATGTCGACTTCGCCGTCGCCCCCGGCTTCGGCCGCCAGGCCCGCCGCCCCGACCGCCGACCCAGCGGCCCCGTCCGCTGCGGAGCCGACCAAGACGTTCACCCGTCGTAGTCAGGCTGCTCGGGAACCGGAAGCTGCCCCGACACCCGCACCACCGCCTGCGCCCGCTCCTACGCCAGCAGCCGCGCCGGAACCGGCAGCCGCGCCGGAACCGGCAGCCGCGCCGGAACCGGCAGCCGTGCCCGAACCGGCAGCCGTGCCCGAACCGGCAGCCGTGCCGGAACCGGTGGCTGCGCCGCCGCCACCACCACCTGCTGCGGACTCCGAGCCCGAAATTCCCCTGCCGCCCGAGCCCGAGTTCGAGCCAGATCTCCCACCGGAACGTGCGCCCGAATCCGAGCCCGCGCCGGTGGCTGCGCCCGGTGCGCTGGACACGACCGCCGTACGTAACGCGTGGGCGGAAATCCGATCCAAGGTTCGCGTCCGCAGCAAGACGCTCGACGCGATGATCAACGATGTCATGGTGATGGCGCTCGACGGCAATACGCTTGCCTTGTCCCATGTTTCGCCGCAGCTTGCCAAACGCATCACCGAGTCACACAACGCCGAAGTGATCCGGGAGGCGCTCAAGGATGCCTTGGGTGTCGACTGGCAGATCCGGTGCGAGGTCCGCCAACCAGAAACTCCGGCCTCCGTCGCCCCGTCAAAGGCCGCCAAGCCCCCGCCAAGGGTGCCGACCCGGCCGGGCCGTGTCATTCCCGAACCCGACCCGGAGCCGGATCCTGAACCGCCGTCGTCCCCGGAGCAGGAAGAGGAAGAGATGCTCGCCGAGGCCTCGCAGAGTGAGGCCGGGCCGCGTCGCGACCCCGAGGAGGTCGCGCTGGAGCTGCTTCAGAACGAGTTGGGTGCGCGAAAGATCGAGAGCTGACGCTGCTCAGTCCCCGCTGCCGCGGGCGTATTCGCGTGGAGCGCGTCCGGTCACCCGGGTGAACGCGGTGGTGAACGCACTGGCCGACTGGTAGCCGGTCCTGGTCGCTATCTCGCCGATCGAGAGTTGTTCGGATTGCAGCATGTCCTTGGCCAGCGCTACCCGCCACTCCAGCACGTACTGCATCGGTGGCATCCCGATCGTGCTCGCGAAACGTTCCGCGAACACGGCGCGGGACATGTTCGCGGTGCGGGCCAGCTTCTCGACTGTCCAGTGCTCGGCGACGCCGTCGTGAATCTCTCGCAGGGCACCGGCGAGCTGAGGATCGGAAAGCCCGGCGATCAGTCCGTGCTCGCCGGCGGTGGGCCGTTCGGTTCGGAACCGGCAGGCCTCGATCAGCAGCACCTCGACGAGCCGCTCGAGAATCGGTTCGCGGCACGGACGTTGGGCGATCGCCTCGTCCGTGATGAGTTCGACGATCCGGTTCAGGCGGTCCGAGCCGGATTCGTCGTGGCGGATGAGAATCGTTGGCGGAAGGAGCTTTACCAGCAGCCTGGCGTTGGCCCGATCGAAGCGGAAGTATCCGCCGAGCATCCGCATCGGCCCCGGTCCGTCCGTCGGCCCGTAGTGGGAGTCGGCGGTCGGATGGAGCTCTACGTCGGTCGGTGCCAACACCGGATCGCTGGCCATCACGAAACTCGGCGTCTCGGGCAGTAGCAGGAAGTCGCCCGCGGAGAGTTCGACGGGATCGATCCCGTCCGGGCTGAGCCAACAACTCCCCGCGAGCATCAGGCAGAAGGACGGTTCGGCATAGCGCGGCTTGCGGATACTCCAGTCGCCGGCACCGCTGACCACCTTGGACAGCACGACCTGGGGACGCAGCAACGGAATGATCGCTTCGAGCGGATCAGAGCTGCGGGCGATGTCTGCCGGCATGCCGCCAAGATATCGCCCGCACGACGCTGATCGTCTACGTTGCCGCGCTGCCGGCCAACGCCACCGCGTCGGCGCCCGCCGGGAACCGCAGGCAGCCGGTCGTGTCGGTCGCGGCCCGGTAGACGGTCTCGGCGACATCGGACTCGGTCGTGAAGACGGTGGCCTGCCCGAACGCCGCCAGGATCGGCGCGGCGAACGCCTGATACGGCTCGGGAATCAGTCCGTCCATCCGCGTTGCGCCGTTGCTGGTGAAGCTCGTCGTCGGCCCGTAGCCCGGTTCGACAAGTTTCGCCGCCACGTTCACCGCGTCGAGCTCGAGTGCGAGCGACGCGGTGAACCCTTCGATCGCCATCTTGCTGGCGGTGTACACCGCGGCCAACGGCATCGCGGTCAGAGTCACGCTCGATGTCACGTTGACCACCACCCCGGATCCGCGCGTTCGCATCTGCGGCAGCACAGCCTGTGTCATGGCCATTACGCCGAATGTGTTGGTTTCGAACACTTCCCGGATCGTCTCCATCGGCATGGGCTCGAAGGTCCCGACAACGCCGATGCCCGCGTTGTTGACCAGCACGTCGATCGGGCCACTGGCTTCGAGCGCCGCCGAGATGCTGTCGGGGTCGGTGACGTCCAACGCCACCAGCTGGATTCGGTCCGAATCCGGCAGTAGCCCGGCGCGCGGTGTACGCATCGTGGCGATCACGTTCCAGCCGTTGGCATGGAAGTGACGGGCGGTTTCGAGTCCGTACCCTGATGAACAACCCGTGATGAGAACCGTTTTCATGGTTCAAACGGTATGGGGTCCTCGCAAGACGTTCAATAACGAATAGTCCGAAAAACGTTACTGATCGTCTTGATGGGGCTGGCGTTCTAGGGCGCCCACCAGGGCCGCAGCGGCAGGCCGCCGTCGTTGCCGCGGTCGTCGAGTTTGACGGCCAGAACCTGGTGTAGCTGAACCACATTCGTCTCGAAGCCGAGCCGGGAGCCGGCCATGTACAGGCCCCACACCTTGGCGGTGGGGAGCCCGACCTCGGCGACCGCCTCGTCCCAGTGCTCGACCAGGTTGGCGCACCAGTCGCGCAGCGTCATCGCATAGTGGTTGCGCAGGTTCTCCTCGTGCATGACCTCCAGGCCGACGTCCTGCACCTCGGTGATGATGCGCCCCGAGCCGGTCAGCTCGCCGTCCGGAAACACGTAGCGGTCGATGAACCCGCCTGCGGCCGCTCCGCTTCGGTTGTCATGGCGGGTGATGCAGTGGTTGAGCAGGAGCGCACCGGTACGCATCTTCGACTTCAGGAAACCGAAGTACGACGGGTAGTTGTGCACGCCGATGTGCTCGGTCAGGCCGATCGAGGACACCGCGTCGAACCCGGTTTCGGCGATGTCGCGGTAGTCGCTGTGACGCACCTCGGCGAGGTCCTCGAGGCCTTCCTTGACGATGGCCTCCTGCGCCCACCGGGCCTGCTCCATGGACAGCGTCACCCCGAGCGCATTGACACCGTGGCGCGCGGCGTATCGCACCATGCCGCCCCAGCCGCAGCCGACGTCGAGCAGGCGATCGCCGGGTTGCAGCCGCAGCTTCTCGAACACCAGGCGGTACTTGTTGTCCTGCGCCTCTTCCAGGCTGGCATCGGCATCCGGGTAGCACGCGCAGGTATAGGTCATCGACGGCCCGAGCACCCACTCGTAGAACGTGTTCGAAACGTCGTAGTGGTGATGGATCGCCTCGGCGTCGCGGGTCTTGCTGTGCCGCAAGCCTTCTACCACCCGCCGCCACCGCGGCAGCGCTTCCTGGGGCGGCGGCGCGATGGGCTTGAGATGCTCGATGCCGATGGACCGGACGATGTTGGCCAGCACCCGTGCGGGCGGACGCTTGAACGCCATCTTCTCGGCCAGTGCGCACAGCAGCGGGTACGGGTCGCCGGGATGCACCCCGTACAGGTCCAGGTCGCCGGACACGTAGGCGCGGGCCAGGCCCAGATCCCCCGGGGCGGTCGCCAGGTACGTGGTGCCGCGCGGGGTCTTGAGGTCCAGGCCGAGGGTGGCATCGCTGGGGCCGGAGGTACTGCCGTCGTAGGCGGTGAATTTCAGTGGCTGCGAGCCGGAGGCGAAGATCTCCAGGATCTCGGCCAGGCTGAGCTTGTGATCGCCTGCGTGCGTCGAGTGTTCTTTGAAGGTGGTCATCGCTGTTCTCCGTTCATCGGCGCAACACGGCTTTCGAGTACAGGTCAAACAGGCGTGAATCGGGGTCGTAGGACTTCTTGACGGCCTTGTAGGTCTCTCCGCCGTAGAGCTGGTCGAAATCCTCACGCGGGTAGTAGGAATCGGAATACAGGGACTTGTGTCCGTCGAGCTCGCTGACCTTGGTCTCGATCAGCTTGTTGGTGTGGCCTTCCACCGGGCCGACCGGTACCGAGGACCAGAATCCGACGTTGACGTAGGTGTGGTGGGCGCGAAGGGGATACAGAGGCCAGCCCGCGGTATGGCGGTCGTCATCGCGTAACCGCAGTGGGCACAGCCAGATCGGTTCGATCGGCACGTTCTCCAGGAACCACGCAAGGAACCGTTCACAGTTCTCGATGGGCACCTCGATGTCCTGTACCACCCGCTCGCGGGGTGGGCGTCCGTTGCGCTTTTCGATCCGGTCGGCGATGTTGAACCGCTGGTCGTAGCCGATGAGTTTCCAGTAGAAGCTGCTGCGTCGTAGCCGGCGTGGCCAGAACCGCCGGATCGTGGGGTGCTGCGCGCCGAATGCCCGCGAGCACCAGAACCAGTCGGTGTCCCACCGCCACAGGTAGTCGTGAATCGTCAGCCGGTCGTGCTTCTCACCCCGCGCGTGCTGGATCGAGCGGTAGTAGATGTCCTGGCCGGTGTAGTCGCTGACCGGCCCCGGCGTCGTCGTCTTGAAACCGACGCACAGGTAGCTCTCGTCGGCGCTGAACACCACGCCGTCGAGGTAATCGACCGGTTCGCCGTCGAGTCCACCGGTCTCGATGATCCGATCCATCGCGGCGACGAGTTCGGTCAACGAGTGAAAGCGCAGGTGGCGCAACGCGACAAATGGTGTGACGGGTTCCAGCTCGATCCGCAGCCGGGTTGAATAACCCAGCGTGCCATACGAATTGGGGAATGTCCGAAACAGGTCGGAATGCTGTTCCGGTGAGGCGGTGACGATCTCGCCTGTTCCGGTGAGAATGTCCATCTCCAGCACCGATTCGTGTGGCAGACCGTTGCGGAACGAGGTCGACTCGATGCCGAGCCCGGTGACCGCGCCACCGAGCGTGATGGTCTTGAGTTGCGGTACCACCAGCGGTGCCAGGCCGTGTGGCAGCGTCGCCGCCACCAGGTCCTCATAGGTGCACATGCCGGCCACGTCGGCGGTGCGGGCTTCGGCGTCGACCGCAATCACATCGGTCAACCCCGATACGTCCAGACCCTTGACATCGCTGCGATCTCGCGCACGGAACAGGTTCGACGTGGGCTTGGCAAGCCGCACCGTCGAATTGGGCGGTATGGCGCTGTAACTGTCCAGGAGGCGCTGCACGCCAAGGGCATGGACAGCTTGTGCGTCAGTCGTAACAACAGACACACATATACGCTAGTCGGAGGTTGCCGACGATGCGACCGCAGACACGAGTTGAAGGAGTTTCAGTCATGGGACAGGTCAGTGCGGTCAGCACGGTTCTGATCAACGCCGAGCCGGCCGCTGTGTTCGCGGCGATCGCGGACTACCAGACCGTGCGCCCGAAGATCCTCTCCTCGCACTACCGCGACTACCAGGTGCTCGAGGGTGGTCAGGGCGCCGGCACGGTGGCCAGCTGGAAGCTGCAGGCGACCGAGTCCCGGGTGCGTGACATCAAGGCGTCGGTGGACGTGGCCGGTCACACGGTGATCGAGAAGGACGCCAACTCCAGCCTGGTGACCAACTGGACCGTCGCCCCCGCGGGCGCCGGATCGTCGGTCAACCTCAAGACCAGCTGGACCGGTGCCGGCGGGGTCAAGGGCTTCTTCGAGAAGACTTTCGCGCCGCTTGGCCTGCGCAAGATCCAGGACGAGCTGCTGGCCAACCTGAAGAAGGAAGTGGAGGGCGCGTAGCGCCTGACCATCTGGGGCGGCGAGCTATCGCTGCTGGCTGCCCAGATAGGCGGCGACACCCCGGGCGATTGCCTCGGCATACTTCTGCTGGCCGTCCGGAGTCTTCATCAGTGCCGAGTCGACCGGGTTCTTCATGTTGCCGCACTCGACGAGGATCGACGGGAACTGCGCCAGGTTGAGCCCGGCGATGTCCGAGCGGGCGTCCAGGCCACCCGAACCGATGTAGGTGGCGGGTGGGATGCCCGACGCCGAAAGCTGATCGCGCATGGTCTGGGCGAACTGCACCGACGGCCCGGCCTGCACGTTGTTCAGTGGCGGCGACGAGTAGAGCACGTGGAAGCCGCGGCCGTTGGGCGGGCCGCCGTCGGCGTGGATGGACACGATGGCGTTGGGCCGCAGGGCGTTGGCCATCGAAGCTCGTTCGTCGACGCACGGCCCCAGCGCGTTGTCGTTGCCGCGCGACATGGCGGTGCGCACACCCATCTGGTTCAGGATGGCGCGTACCCGCAGAGTGGTGTCCCAGGTGAAGGTGTGCTCGGGGTACCCGTCCGCGGTGGAGGTGCCGCTGGCCTGGCAGTCCTTGGTGCCGCCGCGGCCGGTGGGCACCTGGCGGCTGATCGACGCGTCGTTGGCGCCGTTGTGGCCGGGATCGAGGAACACGATCATGCCGGCGATGTTCGAGGGAGCGGCGTTGGCGTGGGGAGCGTCGACGATCGCCGGGACAGCCGCGGCGATGAACACGCTGCTGACCATCGCGGTGCCGACACGCACGCAGGCTGGGACTCGCACGGGCGCCACGCTAGCCCGCACGCCGACTAGGCTGAAAGTCCGAATCGCCGCCGACAGGCGAGAGCAACCAAGTCGAGACCAAGACGCAATCAACACGGCAAGGGGACCACTCATGCAACCCGGAGGCACGCCCGACATGTCGGCCCTGCTGGCGCAGGCGCAGCAGGTACAGCAGCAGCTCATGGAGGCGCAGGAGGCGCTGGCCAACTCCGAGGTGCACGGCCAGGCCGGCGGCGGGCTCGTACAGGTCACGGTCAAGGGCAGCGGTGAGGTGATCGCGGTGGCGATCGACCCCAAGGTCGTTGATCCCGAGGACGTCGAGACCCTGCAGGATCTCATCGTCGGTGCCCTTGCCGATGCCTCCAATCAGGTGACCACCCTGGCGCAGAGCCGCCTGGGCCCGCTGGCCGGCGGGCTGGGTGGGTTCGGACTTCCGGGACTCTGAGTGTTTGAAGGCCCGGTCCAGGACCTGATCGACGAGCTCGGCAAGCTTCCCGGGATCGGGCCGAAGAGCGCGCAGCGGATCGCGTTTCACCTGCTGAGCGTCGAGCCGCCGGACATCGATCGGCTCACCGCGGTACTGGGCCGCGTCCGTGACGGCGTCACTTTCTGTGCGGTGTGCGGCAACGTCTCCGACGAGGAACGCTGCCGGATCTGTAAGGACCCCCGCCGCGACGGCTCGTTGGTGTGCGTGGTCGAGGAGCCGAAGGACGTGCAGGCCGTCGAGCGCACGCGCGAATTCCGCGGTCGCTACCACGTGCTGGGCGGGGCGTTGGATCCGTTGTCCGGCATCGGGCCCGACCAGTTGCGCATCCGGGAGCTGCTCAACCGGATCGGTGAACGCGTCGACGGCGTCGATGTGGCCGAGGTGATCATCGCGACCGATCCCAACACCGAGGGCGAGGCGACGGCCACCTATCTGGTCCGGATGCTGCGCGACATCCCCGGCCTGACCGTCACGCGTATCGCCTCGGGCCTGCCGATGGGCGGTGACCTGGAGTTCGCCGACGAGCTCACGCTCGGCCGGGCGCTGGCCGGCCGCCGCGCGATGGCCTGACACCTATTTGCGCCGAAACGGTATTCCAGCAGAAAAAGTGCGAGTAGCTGCCTGCTGGATTACAGCCTCGGCGAGCTTGTCTCACCCCCGCGCCAGTATCTGCGCATGGGGGAGGTATTCGTCGGCACAGAAGCCATCGCAAATGGTGTCGTGACCCGATATGAGCTGCAGCGCTGGTATCGGCCGATTTATCCGAATGTCCACACTCCCCGAAATCATGTGCCCTCATTACGGGACAGAACGGTGGGTGCGTGGCTGTGGACGCATCGCGAAGGCATCGTGTCCGGGGTCGCGGCCTCGGCACTGCACGGAGCCGAGTGGGTCGACGATGACGTCGCGATCGAGCTCATCTGGGACTGCACTCGACCACCACGCGGCATCATCGTCCGGCACGAACGTATCGCTGATGACGAGATGACCTGTGTTGCGGGCATACCGGTGACGACACCCGCACGTACGGCCTTCGACCTCGGGCGTTTCCTGCCCCGCAAGAAGGCCATCCAACGCCTGGATGCCCTGATGCGCGCGCGCCCGTTCTCCGCCGAGGAGGTGCTGTTACTGGCCAAGCGCTACCGGGGCGCACGCGGGGTGGCGAGGCTCAAAGCTGTACTGCCGTTGGTCGATGGTGGCGCGGCGTCACTTCCGGAGACCCGCCTGCGCCTGCTCTACATCGACGCCGGGCTGCCACGGCCGACAACGCAGATCACGGTCGTGGACGAGTGGGGCCGGTTGGTGCGCACACTGGACATGGGCTGGGAGGAGTTCCAGGTCGCCTCGGAGTATGACGGCGGTCAGCATCAAACGGATCGGGCACAGTACGTCAAGGATCTGCGGGTGCTGCCGAAACTTGAGCAGCTCGGATGGGATGTCATGCGAGTCATCAAGGAGGACCGCGAAGCAGACGTGGTCCAGCGGGCCTACCGGGCATTGAAGGCGCGTGGTTGGGACGGCACTCTCCGCGAAACTGTATTCCGGCCGCGAAAGTACGGGTAGCGGCCCGCTGGAATGCAGTTTCGGCGTGAGCCACTAGCGTCGAGTCATGCCCGACCTACTTCAGATGGCGCCCTCGCTCTATCGTCTGCGCATCCCCGGCGGCCAGGCTCATCTGCTCAACAGTTACCTGTGGCTGGACGGTGAAGGTGTCACGCTCATCGACACCGGTTGGCCGGACAGCTCCGGTCTGATCGCTGAGGCGCTGGCCGTGCTCGGGATGCGACGTCTGCACGTCAGGCGCATCGTGCTCACTCACTTTCACGAGGACCATTGCGGTGCCGCGGCCGAGATCGCCGATTGGGGCGATGTGGAGGTCGTCGCGGGGGCCGCGGATGCGTCCTATGTCCGCGGCGAACCGGGTCCGCTGCCGGTGCTGACCGACTCGGAGCGGACGCTCCGCCCCGACTTCGACGCGTCACCGCACGGCCCGGCCTGCCGAGTGGACCGCGTGGTCGAGGACGGCGACGTACTGGACTTCGCGGGTGGTGCCCGGGTGATCGGGGTCCCCGGCCATACCCCGGGCAGCATCGCGCTCTATCTCCCGGATGCCGACGCCGTGCTGACCGGGGACACGGTCGCCGAGTTCAACGGCCAGGTGATCGTGGGCGTTTTCAACACCGACCGCACCGAGCTCACCGACTCGGTGTCCAAACTCGCGGCCACGGGCGCGCAGCGCGCCGGATTCGGCCATGGCGAGCCGATTCTCACCGACGCCGCAGCCCACATCGCCGCTGCGGTCGATGTTTTCGCATAAAGCCGCCGCGAAACGGTATTCCGGCAGGGAAAGTGCGAGTAACGGTCTGCTGGAATACCGTTTCGGCTGAAGAGAGGCGAGCTACACCCGGCGCGGGGCCGCCAGGCGTTCGCGGCGCAGCAGGTCAACCTCGGGCAGCTCCAGCGGCGGCAGCTCACCGACCACCCGAGACAGCAGATGGTCGGCAAGTTCCGGATTGCGGGCCAGGCACGGCCCGTGCAGATAGGTCGCCACCACGCTGCCTTGCACCGCACCGTCGTAGCCGTCGCCCAAGCGGTTGCCCGCACCTTTGGTGACCGCGGCCAGCGGACGGGCGTCGGAACCGAGAACCGTTCCGCCACGGTGGTTTTCGAATCCCGTCAACGGCTGGGTGAGCCCGTCGAGCAGGGGCTTGGAGGCCACCTCGCCGATGGTGCGGGCTTCTTGCGGGGAGGTGGTGACGTCGAGCAGTCCGACGCCTTCCACCCGCTCACCGGCCGACGTCTCGTACCAGTGGCCGAGGACCTGGATCGCCGCGCAGATCGCGAGCACCGGCGCACCCCGCGAAACCGCTTGCTGCAGACCGGGATACCGGATCAGGTGTTTGGTGGCCAGGCGCTGCGCATAGTCCTCGGCGCCACCGAGGGTGTACAGATCCAGCGAGTCGGGCACCGGGTCGGCCAGGGTGATCTCCACGATCTCGGCGTCGATACCGCGCAGCCGCAACCGCTGTTGCAGCACCACCGCGTTGCCGCTGTCACCGTAGGTCCCCATCACGTCGGGCAGCACGAGCCCGATCTGCACAGCACTCACGAGATCCGCCGATTCAGTTGCAGGAACGCGGTGTAGTTGGCGATCACCTCGACATGCCCGGGCGGGCAGGAGTCGATCGCGGCGATGGTGTCGTGCACCAGTGAATGCTCGACGCCGGCGTACCCGAGCCGCACCGCGAGGTCGGTGCCGCGCTCACCGGCGGCGACGACGACAGTGTCGTCGAAGTGTTCGAACCGGACATCCCACAGCCAGGACAGGTCCTCGCCGTCGGGCACCTGCCCGTTGACCGAGATGACGACTCCGGCGCCGTGCTTGTCCACCATGGACAGGGCTTCCTGCCAACCGGCCGGGTTCTTGGCCAGCAGGATCCGGGCGGTGTGTGTGCCGATCTGCACGGTGCGGTACCGCCCGGCGACCTCGTCGACGCCGGAGACCGCGGTCACCGCGGCAGCAGGGTCGGCGCCGAGGGCGACGGCGGCCGCGACGGCCTGGGTGGCGTTACCGCGGTTGACGGCGCCGGGCAGGGCCAGCGTCATCGGCAGGACGAGGCCGTCCGGACCGTAGATGTGGGTGTCGTCGAACCACCACTGCGGGCTGGGCCGCTTGAAGTCACTGCCGGTCGAGTACCAGTCCCGCCCGTTGCGCTCGATGATCTCGCCGGATCGCGGACAGCTCACCGAGTCGCCCGCCCAGCTGCCGCCGGCGGCCACCCACACGACATTGGGGCTGTCGTAGGCGGCCGAGGTCATCAGTACGTCGTCGCAGTTGGCCACGATCACCGCGTCGCGATGGCGGGCCAGGCCGCCGCGCAGGGTGCGTTCGATGTGGTTGATCTCACCGACCCGGTCCAGCTGGTCGCGGGACAGGTTCAGCAGGACGATCACCGCCGGCGACACCGCATCGCTGACGTGCGGGACGTGCATCTCGTCGACTTCCAGGGCGGCCAGAGTGGCTTCGCGGGCCCCGGCCAGTGCCGCCACGAGCCCGGCGTCCATGTTGGCGCCCTCGGAGTTACTGGCCACCGGGCCCAGCGTGGCCAGGGCGGCCGCGGTCATCCGGGTGGTGGTCGATTTGCCGTTCGTGCCGGTCACGATCACGCTACGGCGGTCCTGGCCCAGTTGACGCAGGATCGATCGGTCCAGCGTCATCGCCACCAGGCCGCCGATCATCGCGCCCGCGCCGCGCCCGGTGACCCGCGACGCCCAGCGCGCGGTTGATCCGGCGGCCAGTGCGGCACGCCCGCGAAGGGTCAGCATTCCGGCGATTTTAGGGGCACGACACGCTGCCGCGCCGCCCGAGGTTGTCGGGCCCGCGTGCCATCCTGGCGAATATGAGCAGCGCGTGGGGCAGACCGGCGGATGAGCCGGGCGCGGGCTGGGCCGTCGTCGACGTGGAGACCACCGGGTTCCGCCCGGGTCAGGCACGTATCGTCAGCGTCGCCGCCCTCGCGGTCGGGGATGACGGAAATGTCGAGCGCAGCGTGGCCACCCTGCTGAATCCGGGGGTGGATCCCGGGCCCACCCATGTGCACGGGCTGACGGCCGAGATGTTGGAAGGCCAGCCGACGTTCGGGGCTGTCGTCGACGAATTGAGCGACATCCTGCGCGGGCGCACGCTGGTCGCGCACAACGTGGGCTTCGATTACAGCTTCCTGATCGCCGAGGCCGAGTTGGTCGGGGCGGCGCTGCCGATCGACAGCGTCATGTGCACCGTCGAGCTGGCCCGCCGGCTGGCACTGGGCACCGACAACCTGCGCCTGGAGACGCTGGCCGCGCACTGGGGCGTGAGCCAGATGAAGCCACACGATGCCCTCGATGACGCGTTGGTGCTGGCGCAGATCCTCAAGCCCACCCTGGCCCGGGCCCGGGACCGCAAGATCTGGCTGCCGCTGCGGGAGGTGAGCCGACGCAGCTGGCCCAACGGCCACATCACCCATGAGGAGCTGCGACCGCTGAAGGTCCTGGCTTCGCGGCTGCCGTGCGAGTACGCAAACCCGGGTGTCTATGTGCCGGGGCGGCCGCTCGTCCAGGGCATGCGGGTGGCGCTGTCGGCGGAGGTGGCGCGCACCCATGAGGAGCTCATCGAGCGCATCCTGCACGCCGGGCTGGCATACACCGATCTGGTGGACCAGCAGACGTCGCTGGTGATCTGCAACGAATCCGCGCCTGATCAGGGCAAGGGCTATCAGGCCGTGGAGCTCGGTGTGCCACTCCTCGACGACGAGACGTTCATGGGCCTGCTGGCCCATGTCGTCGGTGGCGCCAACGTCGAGGAGTTCTGCGACACCCCCGCGGACAGCGATCAGTACACGCTTTTCTGATTCGCCGCCCGCCGGGGCGTCCTGCGTCAGAACCTCAGCCCAGCGCCTTGGCCTTCAGCCCGTCGAACTCGGCCTGGCTGATGGTGCCGGCATCCAGCAGCGCCTTGGCGTCGGCGATCTCCTGAGCCGGGGATCGGCCGGCCGCCTGCTTGATGTAGTCGTCGGTTTCCTTCTTGGCCGCCAGCGCCGCCGCCTGCGCGCGCTCGGACATGCCTTTACCCCGGGCGATCAGGTACACCAGCGCGGCGAGCCACGGGAGCACGATCAGGAAGACCACCCACAGAGCCTTGACCCAGCCGGAGGTCTTGTGATCACGCCAGAACAGATCGGTGAGGATCTGGAACAGGACCAGCAGGTATGCGATCCAGGCGAAGATGATCAGGAAATGCCAGAGGAAATCCCATGTTGAGCCCCAGTCCATGGACTGCTCCTTGTACTTGGCGGAGGCGCAGTGATCTACGCCGACGTCAGCTAAGCACGCGCGGCGCGGTTGACAGCAGATACGACCGCACGAAGTGATGCAGTTGTGATCGAAGTCGCGATGCCGACGCCCCAGACGGTCCGACCGCCGATCGACGCCTCGACGTAGGCCGCGGCCTGCGCCTCTTCACCTGAGGACATGGCGTGCTCGGAGTAATCCAGCACGTTGATGTCGTAGCCGATGGCTCCCAGGGCATCGACGAACGCCGCCAGCGGGCCGTTGCCGGCACCGATGATCTCGCGCTCGACGCCGTCGATCTTCACGATCGCGGTGATGGTGTCGGTGCCACCGTCCACCTCGGAGGCCACGACCTTCTGGCGAATGCGCTCCAGGGGGATGATCGGGGCCAGGTACTCCTCGGAGAACGCGTCCCAGATCTCCTTGGGCGACACCTCGCCGCCCTCGCCGTCGGTGATCTGCTGAATCGCCTGGCTGAACTCGATCTGCAGCCGGCGCGGCAGCACCAGGCCGTGGTCGGCCTTCATGATGTAGGCCACGCCGCCCTTGCCGGACTGCGAGTTCACCCGGATCACGGCCTCGTAGGTGCGGCCGACGTCCTTGGGGTCGATCGGCAGGTAGGGGACCTGCCACAGGATGTCGTCCATGTCGGCGTCGGCCTCGTCCGCGTCCACCTTCATCTGGTCCAGGCCCTTGTTGATGGCGTCCTGGTGGCTGCCGGAGAACGCGGTGTAGACCAGGTCACCGCCGTAGGGGTGACGTTCGTGCACGGGCAGCTGGTTGCAGTACTCGACCGTGCGCCGGATCTCGTCGATGTTGGAGAAGTCGATCTGCGGATCGACCCCTCGGCTGAACATGTTCAGGCCCAGGGTCACCAGGCAGACATTGCCGGTGCGTTCGCCGTTGCCGAACAGGCAGCCCTCGATCCGGTCGGCGCCGGCCTGGTAGCCCAATTCCGCTGCGGCGACGCCGGTTCCGCGGTCGTTGTGCGGGTGCAGGCTCAGGATGATCGAGTCGCGCGGGGCCAGGTGCCGGCTCATCCACTCGATCGAATCGGCGTAGACGTTCGGGGTGGCCATCTCGACGGTGGCAGGCAGGTTGACGATCAGCGGCCACTCGGGAGTGGGCTTGACGATGTCGGCGACGGCGTTGCACACCTCGACGGCGTACTCCAGCTCGGTGCCCGTGTACGACTCGGGGGAGTACTCGAAGCGCCACCGGGTCTGCGGGTACTTCTTGGCCTCCTCGACACACATCTGGGCGCCGTCGGTGGCGATCTTCTTGACGGCCTCACGGTCGGCGCGGAACACCACGCGGCGCTGCAGGATCGACGTCGAGTTGTAGAAGTGCACGATCGCCTGCGGGGCTCCCGCGCAGGCCTCGAAGGTGCGTTCGATCAGCTCGGGCCGGCACTGGGTCAGCACCTGGATGGTGACGTCGTCCGGGATCGCGCCGTCCTCGATGATCTCGCGGACGAAGTCGTAGTCGGTCTGGCTCGCTGACGGGAAGCCGACCTCGATCTCCTTGTAACCCATCCGGACCAGCAGGTCGAACATACGGCGCTTGCGCGCGGGGCTCATGGGGTCGATCAGGGCCTGGTTACCGTCGCGCAGGTCGACCGCGCACCACATGGGCGCCTTGTCGATGACGCGGTCCGGCCAGGTGCGGTCGAACGGGACGCCGGCGCCGAAGGCCGGGCTGCCGCCGGGGACCTCGTCGGCGAAGCTGCGATAGCGGCTGACCGGCATGGATGAGCCGCGCTGGGTGTTCCAGACGGGCTGTCCGGGGTTGGGGGCGCCGGCCGGCGTATTGATCGCGCGAACCGAACTGAAGGCATCTGCAGAGATGTCGGGGGTGGTCATGTTTTTGCTCCGGGAGTTGAAAGGGGACCCGACCGGCGCATCGCAAAAACCCGCGACAGGAAGCCGGTCTGATCAGACCCCGTCGCGGCGTCCGAGAAGGAGCACCCGCTGCACGCGCTCAACTGTACGCCCGGGGGATTGGTTGGCCAAAATGCCGCCAGATGCCAGCGGCCCGGCCGTTATGCCAGGGATTGCGGTCATTGGGGTGGCCGGTCGGGGCCGCGGCGTCAGCGCGCACCGCCGGAACGGCCGTTGCCGAACTTGACCTTGGGTGTGGCGGTGCCAGTGCTGTGCCGGGACCCGCTCGTCGTGCTCGTGTTGGTGGAGCCCGAGTGCGGCACCGAAGATCCCGGCCGGGGTGTCGCTGAACCGGTGTCCCCGGCGTCGTCTCGACGCACGGTCTTGTCCGGCGTGGCGGTTTCAGCCGACCCGACGGCCGATGCGGCGGGGCCGACCGCGCGAACAGCGACGCTCGGAGGCTGCGGCGCGGTGAGCGGCGGCAGGTTCACCGGAGCCACACCGGTGGCGTAGGCCCGCGCCCAGCCCAGCACGTTGGCGACGTAGGCCATGGAGTGGTTGTAGCGCAGCACCGCGGTGGTCTGCTGCGCCTGGTCGCGCAGGTCCGCAGCATCGCTGCAGAGGTAGCGGGCCGCGGCCAGGGTGGCATCGAACAGGTTGTGCGGATCGGCCCGGCCGTCGCCGTCGCCGTCGGCGCCGTGCAGCAGCCACGTGCTCGGCAGGAACTGCATGGGCCCCAGCGCGCGGGCGTAGGTCGTGCCGCCGCCAAAGCTGCTGGCGACGATGATCTCGTTGCCCGGCAGTGAGCCGTCGAGGGTGGGGCCATAGATGGGACTGACGGGGTCACCGCGTTTGCCGGCGGCGCCGCCGAACGCATGCGTGGACTCGACGTACCCGATCCCGGCGAGCAGGTTCCAGGTCACACCGCAGTCGGGTTGGCTCTGCGCCATCATGGCGTCCGCGTTCTGGTAGGCCGCCAGTGCGATCGCGGGGATGTGCACCGCGCCCGGTGCCTGAACCTCCGGGGGTGGCGGTGGCCCCGTCGTAGCCGGCGCCGCGGCGGTTGGACGCGCCGACGGCGTCGCCGCCCAGGGTTGGCCGGCGAGGTCGGGCAACGGCAGGACCGCGGCCACCGGCCGTACCCGGTTCTCCTGGGTCAGGCCGACCAGGCTGGGCGCGACGGCGACCGCGCTGGTCAACGCCATCCGAACGATCACGGCGAGGCAGGTGGAGGCGTCGCGGACCGCTCGACGGGCACGGTGGCGCATAGCACAACAGTGACACCCGCGCCGCTGCCTGCCAACTCCCGACACACCGGGCCCCATCGCCGGTCAGAGGCTCGTCGCGGCGTCCGACAAGGCGCACCCGCTGCACGCGGTCAGCTGACCTGCACTTCCCCCGATCGGGGGAACGCAACTTCACCCACGTCACCGCCCGATCGCCCGACAGACCCAGAGCCGTCCAGGCCGCACTCTTGTCTCAGTGGCCGAACAAGCCGCAACTGAAAACCAAAACCCAACTGAGACAGAAGGATTCACGACAATGGCGAACTTCACCAAGGCTCTGGCACTGCCCGTCCTGTCCGCAGGCATCCTCGGCGCCGTCGCGCTGGGCCTGGCCGGCACGGCTGCCGCTCAGGAGCCGTCCGGCTCGGGCAACCTGTACAGCCCCGACACCTACGCGACGCCGGCTCCCGGCATGAAGCCCGGTTGGCACAACCACCACGGCCCGCAGCGGATCATCAGCCTGTACGAGCAGTGACCGAAGCGGTGGTTCACACCTGCGAATCGGGGAAGGCGATCACCGACAGGAACCGGATCGGCAGTTCGATCAGGTCAACCGGTCCGTGAGCGCCTTCCCCGTCGATCTGCAGGGAATCGCCCGGCTGCAGCCGATACACCGAGCGGCTGTGGCTGTAGTCCATGACGCCTTCGAGCATGTAGATGAACTCGGTGCCGGGATGTTGGAACAGCGGGTACGTCTGACTCTTCTCGGTCAGCGTGACGTACAGACATTCCAGGCGCTTGTGCTCCCCGCGCAGGGAGCTGAGCAGTTGGTATTCGTGACCCTGCTTGGTGCCGTTGCGCACGATCTCCGGGCCGGTGCCGGCCTTGACGAATGCCGCCGGACGTTCGACGTCGGCCCCGCGGAACAGACTGGTCACCGGAACGTCGAGACCCTTGGCGAGCAGCGCCAGGGTGGACAGGCTGCATGAGGTCTGGGCGTTCTCGATCTTGGACAGCATCGCCTTGGAGATGCCCACCCGGGCGGCCATGTCGGCGACGGTGAGCCCGTGCTGCTGGCGCAGTTGACGGACGTTGCGTCCGATCGCCGCCTCGAATTCCAGTTCCTCGACCGGTTCGTTCGGATCGCGGTCGCGAGCTGTGCCGGTGTTGCGCAGCAGCGGGACGTCACTCAACTTGTACGCCCCCGGTCTATCGCATCTCCCCAGCCCCGACGTACGGGTACCGGCTCTTGAGCAAATTGTCCTCTGCGAACCGGGCGAGGAGGAAATCCGACTCGGGTATCCGCGGGTCGCAGCTGCGCCCCTCGATCACAAGGTCGGCGACCAGCCTGCCGACCGCCGGCGCGATCTTGAAGCCGTGCCCGCTGAATCCGGCCGCCACCAGCAGGCCGTCGATACCGGTCGCGGAGATGACGGGGTTCCAGTCCGGCGTGACGTCGTAGCAGCCGGCGTAGCTGCCGGTGATCGCCGCGTCGGGGAAGCCGGGAAATCGGGTGCCGACCTTGTCGACGGTCAGCTCGATGAAGTCGTCGGTGGCCCGGTTCAGGTAGTCGTCCGGGTCGGCGAGCTCACAGTGCGCCAGGTCGCTGTTGCCGAACAGGATCTCCCCACCCAGCTCGGGCCGGACGTACTGCAGCGACACCAGATCGGAGAACACCGGGACTGCGCCGATCGGCACCCCGGGCGAGATGGTGACGATCTGCTCCCGAACCACCCTGATCGGCACGTCGACGCCATAGGGGGCCAGGAACGGCCGGGTCCATGCGCCGGTGGCCACGACGACGGTGCCCGCCGAAACCCTTGTGCCGTCGGCCAGTTCGACGCCGGTGGCCCGACCCTCGTCGAGCACCAGCCCGGTGACGTTGGCGCCCTGGCGGATTCGCACCCCGGCTGCCCGAGCCGTCACGGCGAACGCCTGTGCGGTCTGGTAGGCGTCACCGTATCCGCCGCGCTCCTCCCAGCCGAAGGCCGCGAACTGTTCCAGATCGGCCCACGGCCACAGCTCGGCCACCTCGGAGGCGTCGATCTCCTCGGTCTGCACCCCGACCTCGCGTTGGGCGGCAAGGCTCTTGCGCAGATTGTCGACGTTGGGTTCCCCGACGCCGACGACATAGCCGGTCTGCCGAAATCCGATGTCGGTCCCGAAATACTGTTCGGCTTTCTCGAACACCTCGAGGCCGACGGTGGCCATGGCGGCCAGCGAGCTGACCCCGTAGTGGCAGCGCACGATCCCGCTGGATTTCCCGGTCATCCCGGAGCCGACGGTATTGCGCTCCAGGACAGTCACATCGGTGACGCCGCGTTGGCTCAATGCCCAGGCCGCCGCCGCGCCCTCCAGGCCGCCACCGACGATGACCACATCTGCGGTACTCACGAGCCCGGAATCCAGTTCGTGCCCGCCAGCGGAACCCGGGCCATCGCCGCCGCCTCGATGGTCACTGCCACCAAGTCCTCGGGCTCCAGGTGGCACACGTGGGCCTTGCCGCAGGCCCGGGCGATGGTCTGGGCTTCCATGGTCAGCACGCGCAGGTAGTTGGCCAACCGTCGGCCGCCCTCGACCGGGTCGAACCGGGCGGCCAGCTCCGGGTCCTGGGTGGTGATACCGGCCGGATCGCGTCCGTCCTGGAAGTCGTCGTAGAAACCGGCCGCGCTGCCGAGCTTCTCGTACTCGGCGGCGTAGCGGGGGTGGTTGTCACCCAACGCGATCAGTGCGGCGGTGCCGATCGCGACCGCGTCGGCGCCCAGCGCCAGTGCCTTGGCCACGTCGGCGCCCGAGCGGATGCCGCCGCTCACGATCAATTGAACTTGGCGATGGACCCCCAGTTCCTGCAGGGCCTGCACCGCCTGCGGCACCGCGGCCAGGGTCGGGATGCCGACGTGTTCGATGAACACCTCCTGGGTGGCGGCGGTGCCGCCCTGCATGCCGTCGACCACCACCACATCGGCCCCGGCGTGTACGGCCAGCTTCACGTCGTAATAGGTGCGGGTGGCCCCGACCTTGACGTAGATGGGTTTCTCCCAGTCCGTGATCTCCCGCAGCTCATTGATCTTGATGGTGAGATCGTCGGGACCGGTCCAGTCCGGGTGCCGGCACGCACTGCGCTGGTCGATCCCCTCGGGCAGGGTGCGCATCTGGGCCACCCGCGGGGAGATCTTCTGCCCCAACAGCATTCCGCCGCCGCCGGGCTTGGCGCCTTGGCCCAGCACCACCTCGATGGCGTCGGCCTTGCGCAGGTCGTCGGGGTTCATCCCGTAGCGCGACGGCAGGTACTGGTACACCAGGTGCTTGCTCTGCCCGCGCTCCTCAGGCGTCATGCCGCCGTCGCCGGTGGTGGTCGACGTGCCCGCCTCGCTGGCCCCGCGGCCCAGGGCCTCCTTGGCCGGCCCGGACAGCGCGCCGAAGCTCATGCCCGCGATGGTGACCGGGATATCCAGGTGCAGAGGATGTTTGGCGTGCCGGTTGCCGAGGATCACGTCGGTGCCGCAGCGTTCCCGGTAGCCCTCCAGCGGGTAGCGCGACATCGACGCACCCAGGAACAGCAGGTCGTCAAAATGCGGCAGCCGTCGCTTGGCACCCCAACCGCGGATGTCGTAGATGCCGGTCTCGGCGGCGCGCTGGATGTCGGCGATCGTGGATCGATCGAAGGTGGCGGATTCGCGCATCAGTACTCACTCGCATGGTCGACGTGGAAGTGGTAGAGGTTCCGGGCTGAGCCGTAACGGGTATAGCCCGCGGTGTCGTCGTCGCTGAAGCCACTGGCTGCCAACAACTCCGCGAGTTCGGCATGGTGCTCGGCACGCATCGGTTTGGCGATGCAGTCGGCGCCCAGGGAAGCCACCTCGCCGCGCACGTAGATGCGGGCCTCATAGATCGAATCGCCCAGCGCCTCTCCGGCGTCGCCGCGCACTACGAGCCGGCCGGCCTGGGCCATGAACGCGCTCATGTGGCCGATGCTGCCGCCCACCACGATGTCCACGCCTTTCATCGAGATGCCGCACCGCGCAGCGGCGTCTCCCTCGATGACCAGCAGCCCGCCGTGCGCCGTCGCACCCGCGGACTGTGAGGCATTTCCGGTGACGCGGACCGTGCCGCTCATCATGTTCTCGGCCACCCCGGTCCCGGCGTTGCCGTTGATCGTGACCTCGGCGAGCTGGTTCATCCCGGCGGCGTAGTAGCCGACGTGGCCTTCGACCGTCACCCGCAACGGGGCGTTGAGGCCGACGGCCACATTGTGTGCGCCGTCGGGGTGCGCGATGACGTAGTCACCCTCGACGCCCGGCTGATGCAATGCGGCGTTGACCTCACGCAATGGTGTTGTGCGCAGGTCAAACCCAACTAACGTGTCCATGCGTAGACCACCTCCGGTTCCGGTTCCCAAATGCGTGCCTGCTCGACCCCGGGGAGCCCGGCCAGCGCGCGGTACTCACTGGCCATCGCCACCCAGTCGGCCGTCTCGGCGATCACCGCTGGCTTGCACGCGATGGCGTCACGCACCACCGCGAATGAGTCGTGATCGGAGACCAGCAGGGTGTAGAAGCCATCAAAGGCTGCGAGGAGCTCCTTGAGCGCGGTCGCCACATCCCGGCCCGCGGCCAGCTGCTCGGCCACGAACCGGGCGCCCACCTCGGTGTCGTTCTCGCTGTCGAACGCCACCCCGGCCCGGCGCAGCTCGCGGCGGATGGTGGCGTGGTTGGCGAAAGACCCGTTGTGCACCAGGCACTGTCCGGGGCCGACGGTGTACGGATGGCAGCCCGACGGCGTCACCGCCGACTCGGTGGCCATCCGGGTATGGCCGACGCCCTGCCAGCCCTGCGCCTTGGCCAGGCCCCAGGCCTCGGTGAGGGCGCGCGGATGACCGACCCCTTTGAGCACCGCCAGATCGGCGCCGAACCCCGAGATCAACGCGGTCGGGTAAGCCGCCCGCACCAGGCTCAGCAGTTCCTCGGAGTCCATGTCGGCCGACAGCAGGTAGGTCGAATCCACCTGCACCACATCCACATCCGGACCCAGCTCGGGTGCCTCGGCGATATCGGTGACCGAGACGCAGCCCTGCCCGTACGGCGACCACTCCGGGTCCCCGTAGACCGCGATTCCCGCCGAGTCGGCACCGCGGTCGGACATCTCGCCCAGCATCGCGGCCAGCAGTTCGCCGAGCCGCGGGTACAGCTCTGGTGTGCGCAGGTGTAGCCCCACGATCCCGCACATGTTGTTCTCCCTTCTAGAAAGCCGTCAGGTATTGGTCGATTTCCCACGGCGTGACGGTGCCGTGGTAGGCGAAGAACTCCTCGCGTTTGACGCCGGCGAAGTAGGAGGCGACCCCGTCGCCCGCGACGTCGAGCACGCCGGTGACGATCGGATCGGTCTCCAGTGATTCGATCGCGTGCAGCAGCGTGGGTGGCAGGGCCGCCGGTCCCTGGGCCCCCACCGCTCCCGGGTCGAGGCTGCGCTTGACGCCGTCGAGCCCGGCGCCCAACGCCGCGGCGATGGCGAGATAGGGATTGGCCGAGCCGTCGCCGCCGCGCAATTCGATTCGTTGACTGTCGGGCACGCGGATGTAGTGGGTGCGGTCGTTGCCGCCGTAGCTGGGCTTGCGAGGGGCCCACGAGGCGCCTGATGCGGTCGAGATGGCACCGGTTCGCTTGTAGGAGTTGACGGTTGGCGCGACGACGGACTGCAGCGCGCAGGCGTGGTCGAGGATGCCGCCGATGAACGCGTACGCCGTCTCGGACAGGCCGAGGCCCCGCTCGTCGGCGTCGGCGGGGAAGACCGGCGTCCCGGCGCTGGTCAGTGACAGGTGCAGGTGCAGCCCGCTGCCGGTGCGGTCGGCGAACGGCTTGGGCATGAAGGTGGCCACCATGTCCCGTTCGGCGGCGATCATCGACAGCAGGTAGCGCAGTGTGATCACCCGGTCGGCGGTGGTCAGCGCGTCGGAGAACTCGAAGTTCTGCTCGAACTGCCCGTTGCCGTCCTCGTGGTCGTTGGCGTAGTTGGACCAGCCGAGGCTGTTCATCGCGGTGGAGATCGCGGTGAGGTGTTCATACATCCGGGTGACGCCGCGCGCGTCGTAACAGGGTTGGGCGGCCGTGTCCGCCGCGTCGGCGGTGGCCAGGGTGCCATCGTCGTTGCGGCGCAGCAGGAAGTACTCGACCTCGGCGCCGACCCAGGGTTCGAATCCCGCGTCGGCGGCGCGCTGGATCAGGCCCTTGAGGATGACCCGCGGCGCGTATGGCCACGGTGCGCCGCCGACGTGGGGGTCGCAGTGCACCAGGGCCAGGCCTTCTTTGATGAACGGTATCGGGGTGAACGATGCGGGATCGGGGATGGCGATCAGGTCGGGGTCTTTGGGTTCCTGGCCCATGGCGCCGACGGCGTAGCCGGCGAAGCCGACGCCCTCGGTGGCCAGAAGCTCGACCGATTCGACGGGAACCAGTTTGGCGCAAGGCTTTCCGCGCAGGTCGACGAACAGCGCGAGGATGAATTTGGTACCGGATTGTTCGGCGAGGGCGGCGAGATCGGAGGGCATAGCACCAGCACTTTCGTCTCTTGTTATGAATCAAAGTATCACAGTAGGAAACATCGGCAAGCCGAGGAAACCCCGGTCACCGGCTGCCGTGAGAGCGGCCCACGGCAGCCGGGCCGGGGAATCGTGGGTCAGGTCAGGCGAATTCGAGCTCGTAGGCCGAATCCCGGTGGAACGTGGTGTCGATACCTTTCTCCTCTGCCTCGGGGGAGATGCGGATACCCATGGTTTTCTTGAGCACGTAGGCGATGACGAACGCGACCACGAACGAGTAGGCGGCCACCGCGCCCGCGGCGATCGCCTGTTTCCACAGCTGGTCGAGGCCCCCGCCGTAGAACAGGCCACTGACCTTGCTGGGCATGGCTTCGCTGGCCAGGAAGCCGATCAGCAGGGTGCCGATCACGCCGCCGACCAGGTGGACACCCACCACGTCCAGGGAGTCGTCGTAGCCGAGCTTCTCCTTGAGGCCCACCGCGAGCACGCACACCGCACCGGCGATGGCGCCCAGGATGATGGCGCCGACCGGCGTCACCGCACCGCAGGCCGGGGTGATGGCCACCAGGCCGGCGATGGCGCCAGAAGCGGCGCCCACGCCGGTGACGTGGCCGGTCTTGACCTTCTCCACCGCGATCCACGCCAGGGTGGCCGCGCAGGTGGCGACGAAGGTGGTGACCATCACGATGGCCGCGGAATTGCCTGCGGCGAGGGCGGATCCGCCGTTGAAGGCGTACCAGCCGGCCCACAGCATTCCGGCGCCCAGCAGGGTCAGCGGGACATTGTGCGGCTTGCGCAGCTGGCCGAACAGGGCGGACTTGCCCAGCACGATGGCCAGCGCCAGGGCGGCCGCGCCGGCGTTGATGTGCACGGCGGTACCGCCGGCGAAGTCGATGGCGTGCAGCTTGTTGGCGATCCAGCCGCCGACGGAGTCGTCCGAGAACGTCTTGTCAAAGGCGAACACCCAGTGCGCGACAGGGAAGTACACCAAGACGGCCCACACGCCGGCGAATACCATCCACGCGCCGAACTTCATCCGGTCGGCGACCGCGCCGGAGATCAGCGCCACGGTGATGGCTGCGAAGAGTGCCTGGAACAACGAGAACAGGCTGACCGGAAGGCCGTTGACCGAGGTCATCGGCTCCACCAGATCCTTCATGCCGGCGAATTCGGTGAAGCTACCGACCAACCCGGTGCCGCCGATCGAGCTGCCGAAGGCCATCGAGAAGCCGAACAGCACCCACAGCACGCCCACCAGGGCGACCGCGCCGAACGTCATCATCATCATGTTGGTCGAGCTCTTGACCGAGACCATGCCGCCGTAGAACAGGGCAAGGCCGGGGATCATCAGCGTGAGGCCGATGATGCAACACAGCATGAACGCCGTGGTTCCTGTATCCATCAACATCTCCTGGGGGTGGCGGCCCGGACGGGCCGATCACTGGGAGTTGACGACGTTTCTGTTACGTGGACCGGCTCGTTGTGTTGCGGTGACGTAAACCTCGGCGCTGCAAGGCGGTGAGGACCCCGTTACGGAACGTTCATCGACAGAAACGCCGGAGAAATCCGTATACCGCACCGTATACAGCCATGGATACAGCGCACGCCGAACATCATTCGGCGCTTGGTGAGGAGTACGAGAACCAGCCCGTCCCGGTGTCCGCCCGCAAATCACTGTTCGCGGTGTCGGCGGTTTGGGTCGGATTCCCGATGATCATGACCTCGGCGGTGTTCGCCGGCATCGTCGTCTACAACCTCGGCTTCGTCGCCGGAATGGCGGCGATCCTCGTCGGCGACCTCATCCTGATGGGCTACGTGGGCACGCTGAGCTACCTGGCCGGTCGCTCCGGTAAGAACTTCGCGCTCACGGCGGCAGACACCTTCGGAGCCAAAGGCTTTCGCATCGTGTCGGCATTCCTGTCCGCGCTGGTGATCGGCTGGTTCGCCTTCCAGACGGGCATGGTGGGGTCCACGCTCAACCTGTCCATGGGGTGGAGCGCACCGTGGATCACGCTGCTGGCCGGGGTGCTGTTCGTGGCGCTGACCTTCGTCGGGATCCGGGCGATCTCGTGGATCGGCGTGGTCGCATCGGTCCTGTTCATCCCGCTCGGTGTGGTCGCCGTGGCGTTGGCCGCGGCCGATCACGGCATCGGCTCGGCCCTGTCCTACGGCGGTGGAGCCGGGGCGAGCCCGTTCAGTTTCGGTGTCGCCGTGACGATGGTCTTCGCGTGCTTCGCCGACTCGGGAACCATGACCGCCGATTTCACGCGGTGGGCCCGCAACGGTAGGGAAGGTGCACTGGCGGCGTTCGCCGCATTCCCGGTGGCCTACTTCATCGCTCAGCTGGCCGGCGCGCTCGTGGTCGCACTCGGTGCCGCCGCCGCGGCCGACACCGCCGGAGGCGACTTCCTGCATGTCCTGGTCAGCGCCGGGGGAGTCCTGGTGCCGTTGGCGATCGTGTTCGTCTTCGTCAACCTGGGCAGCGTGTGTGCACACTGCCTGTACAACGGGGCTGTCGGATTCGGCAATATCACCGGAAAGACCATGCGCCAGTTGACGATCGTGCTCGGCATTATCGGAACCGTTGCCGCCGTCGCCGGTATCTGGTCGTACTTCGCAACCTGGCTGAACATGCTCGGGGTGCTGGTACCCCCGATCGGCATCGTGCTCATCCTCGACCAGCTGGTGTTCTCCGCCAGGCGCACGTCGTCGACCGCCGGGCTCTACTGGAAGCCGTTCGCCGCGTGGGCGATCGGCGCCGGGGGAGCGCTGCTGACGCACTACTACGCGCCTCAGCTGTCCGATGCGGTCGTGGCGATGGTTGTCGGCGGCCTGGCCTTCACCGCCCTGGCGTACCTGCCGGTGCGCACCGAGCAACCCGTTCTCGTGGGAGAGACCGCATGACCGTCACCATTGCCGCCAACCCCTATGCGTGGCCCTACGACGGTGACATCCCCACCGGGCGAACGGCGTTGATCAACATCGACTGGCAGGTCGATTTCTGCGGTGAGGGCGGATACGTCGACACCATGGGCTACGACCTGTCCCTGGTGCGTACCCCGCTCGGCCCCGCGCAGGAGGTGCTCGCGGCGGCCCGCGCCGCCGGGCTGTTCATCGTCCACACCCGTGAGGGCCATCGGCCCGACCTGTCGGACCTGCCTGCCAACAAGCGCTGGCGCTCGGCCCAGATCGGTGCCGAGATCGGCTCGGCCGGGCCGTGCGGACGGATCCTGACCCAGGGCGAGCCGGGCTGGCAGTTGGTACCCGAGATGGCTGCTCTGCCAGGCGAACCCGTCATCGACAAGCCGGGTAAGGGAAGCTTCTACGCGACGGATCTGGAACTGGTGCTGCGCAGCCGCGGCATCACGCACATCATCTTCACCGGGATCACCACCGACGTCTGCGTGCACACCACCATGCGTGACGCCAACGACCGCGGATACGAATGCCTCGTCGTCTCCGACGCCACCGGTGCCACCGACTACGCCAACCACGTTGCGGCGCTGAACATGATCACCATGCAGGGCGGGGTGTTCGGGGCGCATGCCACCAGCTCCGATGTGGTGGCCGCGCTCAAGGAACTGCAATGACCACGGCCCAAGTGGAGGAACCGGTCTCCCTGCGCGACCGCGTCTACCTCGACCTCGGCAAGAAGCTCATGGTCGGTGAGATCGACCATCGCACCCGGTTGGTCGAGTCCCAGCTGTGCGAGACGCTCAACGTCAGCCGGACCCCGCTGAGAGAGGCACTGGTCCGGCTGCACGCCGACGGCATGCTCGAACGCAGGCCCGACGGGTACTACCCGGTCGCGCTGGATATCCCGGGCGTCCGCGACCTCTACGAGCTGCGCATCACCATCGAACTGCGCGGCATCACCCGGATCCTGGAAACCGATGAGCTGCACTACGACAAGGACCGGCTCGCGACATTGCGCGCGGAGTGGCTGGATCTGAAGGCCAGCCCGCCCCCACCGGACGGTGACATGGTGCTGCGCGACGAGTCATTCCACCTCGAGCTGTGCGCGGCATCCGGGAACAAGGCGATGGTGGCCACGCTCGACAACCTCAACCGGCGGATCCGGCTGATCCGGATGTATGACTTCGTCACCGAGGAACGGGTGATCGCCACGATCGACGAGCACCTTCAGATCGTCGACCTCCTGCTCGATGATCAGCTCGACGCCGGCCGCACCGCCTTGCACGAGCATGTCGGGGCGAGTTTCGACGTGGTCGAGCGGCGTGCACTGCGAGCGCTGAGCGCCCGAGCGCTCGGCCAGTCCGTCACCTCGCTGGAGGCACTCTGGAAGTAGCGGTCGGCTAGTTCCCGTCCGATCCGGGCAGCGGTCGTTCTCGCACACTCGGCGTACCGAGCCGCCAGGCCAGCCAGGGCAGCGCTGCATCGAATGCCGTACTGGCCGCCTGGAAATCGTGCCCGCCCTTGTAGCCCACCACGGAGCATTCGACGTTGTAACCGCTCAGCAGGGCGCACAGCTTGTTGGCGTTGGAGGCGTGCTCCTCGGAGAACGTGTCCCACCCGGCGATCGCCTCCTCGGATGGAGGGGTGGTCGTGGGGTCACGGTGGACGGTCGGTGTGCTTTCGCCGACGCCGAGCCACGCCGCCATGGTGTCGTACGGGCCGTGCCGGGTGATCACCGTCTTGGGGTCGAACGCTTCCCAGGCCGCCTGGTCGCCGCCGAAGAGTCGTGCGATGGTCTGGTCTTTGGTGCCCGCATTGGGCCCGAGGGTGCCGTCCAGCCAGACGAAGGCGCTGAACATCTCGGGATTGCGGACTGCGGTGTTCAGGGCGCACGTCGCACCCGAAGACCACCCGGCCAGTCCCCAGTTCTCGGCTTTCGGGCTGACCCCGAAGCGTGAAATCAGGTAGGGCACGAGGTCTTTGGTCAGGTGGGACGCGGCGTTGCCGCGGGTCCCATCGACGCATTCGGTGTCATTGCTGAACTTGCCTGCGATGTCGGGGAATACGATGACCGGCGCATTGCCGTGATGCAGTCCGGCGAAGTCATCGAGCGTCTGCAGGGCGCCGGTCGACTGCAGCCAGTCGTTGGGATGGTTGAACTCGCCGCCCATCAAGATGACCGCGGGTAGTTGTGGCGGCGGGTTGCTGGCGAACCAGGCCGGCGGAAGATAGACCACCTCGGTCCGGTGTTCGAAACCCGATGCGTCGCCTGGGATGTTGACCCGCACCACCGTGCCGCGCGTCGGTACCTCACCGGACTGCTGAAGCGCGGCGAGCTGGGATTCGTCGATCCACTGTTCCGGCTCGGTTTGGGTCAGCCGGAGCCAGGCAGCCCGAACCGTGGGGAAGTAGCCGGTCGCGGTGTTGAGCGCGGCCAGACCGCACACCACCATCAACACCACGGACAGCACCGATACCAGCCGGCGCCACCACTCACTGCCATGCCAGCCGGCGATCAGCACAGTCACGGCGAATCCGAACATCGCCGTCCAGAAAATCGTGCCGAACGAGATGGCGTCGGCGGACCAGCCCTGTTCCCGGACGAACAACCGCGCGGCCGCGGCGAGACCGACACCGACGAGCACTGCGACGAGCAGCCAGCGCTGCATCCACTCCCGCGACCGCCCGCGACCGCCCGCGACCGACTGCGACCACGATCGCGATCAAGGCAAGCAGCTGCAGAGTTATCGGAATCAGGCCGTTGGTCAGGGACAGGTTCATGTGGGTGGGCTGTCTCCGATCTCCCGTGAAAGCTTGTGCAGCAGCGGGTCCGGATCGTCGGCCGATTTCCGTAGCACGGGGCCGTATTCGGGATGGGCCAGCGCGAAGGCGAACTGTGCGACCAGGTAGTCGGCCGGATTGCCGGTGTCATACCAGTGCCCCTGGATCACCTGGCCGTAGACGGCATGGTCTCTCGCGTAGGCGTTGATCGCGTCGGTCAGGTAGATCTCGCCCGACTTGGGCTGCTCATACCAGCGCTTCGTCTGCTCGCGAAGCTCATCGATGATGCCCGGAGTGACGACATAGCCACCGATCGCGGCATAGCCTGACGGGGCCTCGTTCGGCTGGGGTTTCTCGACGATTCCGGTGATCCGGAGTAACCCGCCGTCCAGATCCTCCTTGATGACCGGCACGCCGTACCGGCGTGAATCCGCTGGGGCCATCGGCATCAACGCCAGCACCGGGGACGACGTCTGCTCGTAGGCCCGGATCAGCTGCTGGGCGCGCGGCACCTCGGCGACGAAGACGTCGTCGGGCCACAGCACCAGGACGGGCTCGTCACCGAATGAACGTGAGGCATTGAGCACCGGGGTGCCGTTGCCGTACGGACCGTGCTGATGGAGGTACGTGATGTGGCCCAGCGCGGACAACTCGCCGACCTCTTCGACGGCGTCGGCGTATGCGTTCTTGCCGTCCGCGCGCAGCTGATCGACCAGCGTCGTATTCGGTCGAAAATGCTCCTCTATCAAGGTCTTTCCACCGGACACCACGATCGTGATGTCGGTGATCCCGGAATTGACCAACTCGCGCACTGTGTGTTCGATGACCGGCTTGTCGCCGACCGGCAGCATCTCCTTGGGGATGGCCTTGGTCAGCGGCAGCAGCCGTGAACCGATCCCGGCGGCGGGGATGACGGCTTTGCGGATGGCCTGTCGTGCCATGTGTTCCTCTCCCGGTGCTTCACCAAAACTAGCCGGTGCGCCCGTCAGTCGAGCGGAATTCCCCAGCTCCCCGCAAACACAATCTGCTCCAGCGGTAGCCGTTCGCGGGGCCGGCCGTCCCGTTCGGCGATCGCGGGGTCGGTCTTCGAGTAGTCGCCGAGCACGCCGATGGCGATGACGGCAAGCGGCCGCACGCCGTCCGGAATGCCGAACGCTGCCCGGGCGCCGTCGACGTCGAAGCCGGCCATCGGGTGGGCGATCAGCCCGCGGGACACCGCCTCGATGGTCAGCTGCGCGATCGCGGCGCCGGCGTCGACGCAGGCGTAACGCGCGGTCCGCTCATCTTCTCCCTGGTCGGCGCACACCAGGATCAGCGCCGAGGCCGCATGCGCGTAGCTGTTGCCGCGTTTGAGCAGGCCGGTCAATGTAACGAAGGTCTCATCGCCCCGCCGGCCCACCAGGAACCGCACCGGCTGGCGGTGGCCCCAGCTGGCGGCCCAGCGGGCCGCCTCCAGGAGTGCGGTGAGTTGGTCAGCGGTAATGGCGGCATCGGGATCGAACGCCCGGGGGCTCCAGCGGGCCGCGATATCGGGATGGATCGGCACGCTGGTGCTGGCCAGTCGGCCGTTCGGCGTGTCAGGCACGTGAGCCAAGCTACCGGCGGGGAAAATCGCGTGCGCGTCTCCCTTATCCTTGTCTCGACTCATTCCAGCGTTCTGAAGGGTTGGACAGTGGCGCTCGTCGTACAGAAGTACGGTGGATCGTCGGTATCGGATGCCGATCGGATCCGTCGCGTGGCCGAGCGCATCGTCGAGACGAAGAAGGCCGGCAACGACGTCGTCGTGGTGGTCTCGGCAATGGGCGATACCACCGACGACCTGCTTGACCTGGCCCGTCAGGTCTCCCCGGCCCCGCCGGCGCGCGAGATGGACATGCTGCTGACCGCCGGTGAGCGCATCTCCAACGCCCTGGTCGCGATGGCCATCGAGTCCCTCGGTGCGCAGGCCCGCTCGTTCACCGGGTCGCAGGCCGGCGTCGTCACCACGGGCACCCACGGCAACGCCAAGATCATCGACGTCAGCCCCGGCCGCCTGCGCGATGCGCTGGACGAGGGCGTCATCGTGCTGGTCGCCGGGTTCCAGGGCGTCAGCCAGGACAGCAAGGACGTCACCACGCTGGGCCGCGGCGGCTCGGACACCACCGCGGTCGCGCTGGCCGCGGCGCTCAAGGCCGACGTCTGCGAGATCTACACCGACGTCGACGGCATCTTCACCGCCGACCCGCGCATCGTGCCCAATGCCCGCCATCTCAACGCCGTTTCCTTCGAGGAGATGCTCGAGATGGCCGCGTGCGGCGCCAAGGTGCTGATGCTGCGCTGCGTCGAATACGCCCGCCGGTACAACGTGCCGATTCACGTTCGCTCGTCGTACACGGACAAGCCCGGCACCATCGTCAAAGGATCGATCGAGGACATCCCCATGGAAGACGCCCTTCTGACCGGAGTAGCCCACGACCGCGGGGAGGCCAAGGTCACCGTCGTCGGTCTGCCCGACGTACCCGGGTATGCCGCCCAGGTGTTCCGCGCGATCGCCGAGGCCGACGTGAACATCGACATGGTGTTGCAGAACATCTCGAAGGTCGAGGACGGCAAGACCGACATCACCTTCACCTGCCCGATGGACAACGGCCCGACGGCCGTGGAGAAGCTGACCGCGCTCAAGGACGAGATCGGCTTCAGCCAGGTGCTCTACGACGACCACATCGGCAAGGTGTCGCTGGTCGGTGCGGGCATGCGCAGCCATCCCGGCGTCACCGCCAAGTTCTGCGAGGCGCTGGCCGAGGTCGGCGTGAACATCGACCTGATCTCCACTTCAGAGATCCGGATCTCGGTGCTGGTCAAGGACACCGAGTTGGACACGGCCGTCCGCGCGCTGCACGAGGCCTTCGATCTCGGCGGCGATGACGAGGCCGTGGTCTACGGCGGAACGGGGCGCTGAGATGGTCTCGATCGGAGTCGTCGGTGCGACCGGCCAGGTCGGCCAGGTCATGCGCGCCCTGCTGGAGCAGCGGAACTTCCCGGCCAGCTCGGTCCGGTTCTTCGCCTCGGCGCGGTCCGAGGGTAAGAAGCTGACCTTCCGCGGCCAGGAGATCGAGGTCGAGAACAGCGAGACGGCCGACCCGTCCGGTCTGGACATCGCGTTGTTCTCCGCCGGTGCGACGATGTCGCGCGTGCAGGCCCCGCGGTTCGCCGCGGCCGGCGCCGTCGTCGTCGACAACTCGTCGGCCTGGCGCAAGGACCCCGAGGTTCCGCTGGTTGTCTCCGAGGTGAACTTCAAGCGCGACGCGGGGCTGCGCCCCAAAGGCATCATCGCCAACCCGAACTGCACCACCATGGCCGCCATGCCGGTGCTCAAGCCGCTGCACGAGGAAGCCGGGCTGACCCGCTTGATCGTGTCGAGCTACCAGGCGGTGTCGGGCAGTGGCCTGGCCGGTGTCGAAGAGCTCGCATCGCAGACGCGCGCGGTGGTCGAGGGAGCAGAGCAGCTCGTGCACGACGGGTCGGCGCTCACGTTCCCCGCGCCGGTTAAATACGTTGCGCCCATTGCGTTCAACGTGATCCCGCTGGCCGGTTCGCTGGTTGACGATGGCTCCGGTGAGACCGACGAGGACCAGAAGCTGCGCAACGAGAGCCGCAAGATCCTGGGCATCCCGGATCTCCTGGTGAGCGGCACCTGCGTGCGCGTTCCGGTGTTCACCGGACACTCGCTGTCGATCAACGCCGAATTCGCCCAGCCGCTTTCGGTCGAGCGTGCCAAGGAACTGTTGGCCGCAGCGTCGGGAGTGAAGCTGGTCGATGTACCGACCCCGCTGGCCGCCGCCGGCGCCGACGAGTCATTGGTCGGCCGGATCCGGCAGGATCCGGGTGTGCCCGACGGGCGTGGTCTCGCGCTGTTCGTGTCCGGCGACAACCTGCGAAAAGGTGCCGCGCTGAACACGATTCAAATCGCCGAGCTGTTGGCCGCCGAGCTTTAAACGCCGCCTTGCGCCGAAACCGCATTCCAGCAGGGGTTCTCTCGGTTTTTCTCTGCTGGAACGCCATTTCGGCGACACCGGCAGCGGGTGCGAACCCGGGCTTCGGGCTGGGCGACCCGGTGGTACCGCCGCTGGCTCCCGGTCAGGTGTTGCGCATCGGGCCGAGTGCCGGGACCGGTACTCCCACCCGTGATTACGGGATCGGCGCGACGGACCTCTGTGAGTTCATGGAGTTCCCCAGCCGGGTGCTCCAGGTCTGTGGTGACAGCTTCGCCGGGCAGGCCGTGGGCTTCGGCGGTTGGCACTCACCGGTGGCGCTACATGTCGATGCCGATTCGATCGAGGATGCGGGCGGTGTGCGCTACCGCGGTGTCACCGGCGTGGACAAGCCGTTGCTGGCCGATCCTGCCCCGCCGGGTGGATCCCAGTTGCCGGCCGGCGTGATCTCGATCAACCGCGAGAACTACATGATGGTGACGACCACCCACAATCTCGTGCCGCAGAGCTCCCGGTTGGTGAAAGCAGATGCGGCCCAGCCGAATTGGCCGACGGTGCCCGGCTCGGTGCGCGACGCCAAGTATCAGGGCGGCGCCCAGTCGCAGATCACCGGCTACTACGACCCGGTCCCGGCGCCGGATTCACCGAGTGGGTGGGTGTACATCCTGGCCAACAATTTCGACCGCAGTAGCCCGCCGTTCCTGTACCGGGCCAACCCGAAGACCTTCACCGACCGGGCCGGCTGGCAGGGCTGGTCGTCGGCGGGTGGTTGGGGCAAGCCGCCGACGGCATTGTTCGCCGACCGTACGGGGGAGATGAGCATCCGGCAGATCGACGGCAAGCCCGTGCTGTCGTACTTCAACGCCACCAACGGAAACATGGAGATGCGGGTCGCCTATGACCCCACCGGACTGGGTACTGCACCCGTGACGACGGTGGTGTTCGCCAGTGCCTGGCCGGACCCGGTCGACTCGTTGCCCCCGCCGGAGGTCAACCAGCTGGCGCAGCCCTATGGCGGCTATATCTCACCGGGCTCGACGCTGGATCAGGTCCGGGTGTTCGTCAGCCAGTGGAACACCATGGCCCGCGGCGGCACGCCGTACCGCGTGATCCAGTACGCGGTGAACCCGTTCAAGCCGTGGGAACAGTAGGTCAGCGTGAACGAGCGCGCCGATTTCTACCGTCGGGCTGTAGTCAGCGGTGCGAGCAGCCGTGGTGCAGAAAACGGCGGGGCAGTCTCGGGTCTTTCAAAGCTGATTCACAGCCAATTCTTGATCAGCACCTCAGCAGCGCTCGCATGCTCGTGTCATGACTGAAACACCCCCTGATCCTGCGACCGAACCCGTCGCTACCACCGAGCCGGTGGCCGCCGCTCCCGCACCTGTGGCTGCCCCGCCCGCCGAGAACAAGCCGAGCCGCCTCATGCAGGCGCTGGCCTGGGTGGGCATCGCGGCCGGCACGGTGTTCATCGTCGCCGTGGTCTTCGGCACCGGGTTCTTCCTCGGTGCGCATTCCGGTGGCGACGGCCATCACCACCGCGGCGGTCACGACCGTGGCGGCATGATGATGTTCCACCGCGGCGGACCGGACGGCGGACCGGGGCGGATGGGACCGGGGCACGGCATGATGCCGCCGTGGGGCCCCGGTGGGCCCGGCTCATTCGGCCCGGGTGGCCCCGGTGGATGGGGTCCCGGTGGACCCGGCGGTCCCGGCGGTGGCTCGGAACGCCCTGAGACCCCGCCGACACCGGCACCGCCTGCGCGACCATAATCACAGCCCGCTCTTTTGGACTGACTCCAAAGAGCGCGCATACTGGAGCCGTGACCACGGTGCATGAACACGACCCCAAGGCCCTGTTGCGGGCTGCCGGGCTGCGTGTGACCGCGCCGCGGGTCGCGGTTCTCCAGGCGCTGGCCGACAATCCGCACTCGACTGCAGACGATGTGGCCGGCCTGGCCCGCGAGAACCTCGGCTCGGTATCGACCCAGGCGGTCTACGACGTCCTGCGAGCCTGCGTGAATGCGGGTCTGGTCCGTCGTATCGAACCCGCCGGCTCCTCGGCACGCTACGAGACCCGCGCCGGCGACAACCATCATCACCTGGTCTGCCGGGTGTGTGGTGTGGTTGCCGACGTCGACTGCGCCGTCGGGGAGACCCCGTGCCTGGAACCCTCTGACCTGGCCGGTTTCGCGGTTGACGAAGCCGAGGTCGTGTTCTGGGGCGTCTGTGCGGATTGCCAGGCGGCCGCCCCCAACTAGACCACTCTGCAGCCCAACGGACGCCCCGGCCACTTCCCCTTGGTGGCCGGGGCGCCTGGCTTTTCGCCCAAGCACTGGGTGGCGTTCCCGGAATCGTGAGATTCTCGCTAACCATGACGCGCAATCGGTTCCTGGTTGCCGCACTGCTCGCAGTGCCGGTCCTGGCCGCCGGCTGCGGTATGGGCACCGCACCTGAGCGCGGCGCGGCCATGGTCTTCGCCGTGGGCGATTGCGTGAGCGTCCCGGCCACCACGCCGGCTGCTCCCGAGGTGACGCGGGCCGGCAAGGTGTCCTGCAACGTCGACCCCAGCTACACCGTCGGTGCCATCGCCGACGGCACCGGGACCTGCCCTAGCGCCGAGTATCAGCATCTGCCCGCAGAGATCGCCGATCCGTCGACCGCCCGCCTGTGCCTGGTCCCCAATCTGGTCGCCAGTCACTGCTATGAGCTCGGTATGCCCGCCGGCATGGTGGCGCTGGCCGACTGCACCGCCCGTACCGACCGCGGCCCCGGGGTGACGGTTCAGGTGACCCAACGACTCGACGTGCGGGACGGATCGGCCTGCCCTGCCGAAACAGGGCACTACGCCTGGCCTTATCCGTCGCCGGCGCGAACCTATTGCACGAGGACGGTTCACTAACTGGCATGATCGAGGCCATGCGTGCCGTGACTGTCGGTTTCGGACTGGCCGGTCTCGTGCTGGCATTGGCTGCACCTGCTGGTGCGCGTCCCTCGGATCCTGGTGTGGTGTCCTACGCCGTCATGCCCAAAGGTTCGGTGGGCAACATCGTCGGTGCTCCGATGCGGTGGGAGTCCGAGTTCACCGATCCGTTCCAGGAGTACTCGGTCGACATCCCGGTGTGCAACAACTGGGCCGATATCGGCCTGCCTGAGGTGTACAACGACCCGGACCTCGCGTCGTTCAACGGAGCGACCACCCAGACCGCGGGCGATGACCAGTCTCATTACGTCAAGCAGGCGGTCGGGGTGTTCGCGACGCCGGAGGCCGCTGACCGGGCGTTCCACCGGGTGGTCGACCGCACCAACGGCTGCTCGGGCCAGACCACCGCGATGCACCTGGACAACTTCGTGACCCAGGTGTGGACCTTCACCGGCGGTCCGGCGAGCGCCACCGACGCCGATTGGGTGAAGCAGGAGGCCGGCACGGACCGCCGCTGTTTCAACACCACCCGCAAACGGGAAAACGTGCTTCTACAAGCCAAGGTGTGCCAGTCCGGCAACGCCGGCCCCGCGGTCAACGTGCTGGCCGGCGCCATGCAGAACACGCTGGGGCAGTAGAACGTGTCGGTCCTATCTGGATGATGGAACACAACCGAACCGATTGACTCCGGTGAGGACCGGGAGGGGTGGTTGCGATGGCGGTACCCGCCAGGGCTGATGCGGCCCATCTACCTCCCGTCGAGTTCACCGGTGCCGAGGACGCCGCGGCGTTCATCGAAGCCAGCTGCCTGCACGATGGGCCGGTCGGCCAGGTGGGCCTGGAGATCGAGGCGCACTGTTTCGACCTTGACGATCCGTTGCGGCGCCCAGGCTGGGGTGAGCTTTCCGAAGCCATCGCCTCGGTGCCCGCGCTACCCGGCGGCAGCCGGATCACCGTCGAACCCGGCGGCGCCGTCGAGCTCTCCGGCCCTCCGACCGACGGACCCTCAGCCGCGATCACCGCACTGCTCGCCGATCGGGCCGTGCTGCGCGCGGAGTTCGAACGCCGCGGCCTGGGGCTGGTGCTGCTGGGCGCCGATCCGGTACGGCCCACCCAACGGGTCAACCCCGGCCCGCGCTATCAGGCCATGGAGAAGTTCTTCGCAGCCAGCGGATCGGCCGCGCCCGGCGCCGCGATGATGACATCGACCGCTTCGGTTCAGGTCAACCTCGACGCCGGCCCGCGGGATGGCTGGGCGCAGCGGGTGCGGCTGGCCCACGCGCTCGGTCCGACGATGATCGCCATCACCGCGAATTCGCCGATGCTGGGCGGGCAATTCACCGGCTGGCAGTCCTCACGGCAGCGGGTGTGGGGGCAGCTGGATTCCGCACGCTGCGGGCCGATCCTGGGCGCCGACGGCGATGATCCGGCCAGTGACTGGGCGCGCTATGCGCTGCGGGCGCCTGTCATGCTCGTCAACACTCCAGATGCCGTCCCGGTGACCAACTGGGTCCCGTTCGCCGACTGGGCCGACGGGCGCGCGGTACTCGGCGGCCGCCGCCCCACTGAAGCCGACCTCGAATACCACCTGACCACGCTGTTCCCGCCGGTGCGGCCACGGCGCTGGCTGGAGATCCGCTATCTCGACAGCGTGCCGGACGCCCTGTGGCCCGCCGCGGTGTTTATGACGACGACTCTCCTGGATGATCCGGGGGCCGCCGCGATCGCCACCGAGGCGACCGCACCGGTGGCCACGGCATGGGACCGGGCCGCCCGGATCGGACTGGCCGATCGCCGGCTGCAGGAGGCGGCCGTCGCATGCGTGTCGGCCGCGGCCGAGCGCGCTCCGGCCGATCTAGCGGAATCGATGGGGCAGTTGATGCGTTCGGTCCAGGAGGGGCGCTGCCCGGCCGACGATTTCGCCGACCAGGTGGTGGCTCACGGAATCGCTTCTGCGATGAGCCAACTGGTGAAGGGCGAGCTTTGACCACACGCGAGACGCTGGCGCAGCAGCTCACCAGGGCGCGGGAACGTACCCTGCATCTGGTCGACTTCGACGACGCTGAACTGCACCGCCAGTACAGCCCGTTGATGAGCCCGCTCGTCTGGGACCTCGCCCACATCGGTCAGCAGGAGGAGCTGTGGCTGCTGCGGGGCGGGAACCCGGACCGCCCGGGCATGCTGGATCCCGAGGTGGACCGGCTGTACGACGCCTTCGTGCACTCGCGGGCCAGTCGCGTCGGCCTGCCGCTGCTACCGCCGGCGGACGCCCGAACCTATTGCGCGACCGTGCGATCCAAGGCGCTCGATGCCCTGGACGCATTGGACACAGACGATCCCGCGTTCAACTTCGGTCTGGTGATCAGTCACGAGAACCAGCACGACGAGACCATGCTGCAGGCGCTGAACCTGCGGGCCGGGCCACCGCTGTTCGACACCGGCAGCGCGTTGCCCACCGGCCGTCCCGGGCTGGCCGGCACGTCGGTGCTGATCCCGGGCGGGCAATTCGTGCTCGGTGTCGACGAGCTCACCGAACCGCATTCGTTGGACAACGAACGTCCGGCGCACTCCGTCGACGTGGCGTCATTCCGGATCGGCCGGGTACCCGTCACCAATGCCGAATGGCGCGAGTTCATCGACGACGGCGGCTATCAGCAGTCCCGTTGGTGGTCGGAGCGCGGTTGGGCCCATCGTCAGGAAGCGGGTCTGGCAGCGCCCGAGTTCTGGGGGCCGGACGGCACCCGCACCCGGTTCGCCCACATCGAGACCATTCCGGCTGATGAACCCGTCCAGCACGTCACGTTCTTCGAAGCCGAGGCGTACGCCGCCTGGGCCGGGGCCCGGCTGCCTACCGAAGTCGAATGGGAGAAGGCCTGTGCCTGGGATCCGGTGGCCGGGGTCCGGCGCCGATTCCCGTGGGGCGCTTCCGAACCCACCAACGCGCTGGCCAACCTCGGGGGCGATGCGCGTCGGCCCGCCCCGGTGGGGGCGTATCCGGCCGGTGCATCGGCCTACGGTGTCGAGCAGATGTTGGGTGATGTCTGGGAATGGACGACGTCCCCGCTGCGGCCGTGGCCCGGCTTCACGCCGATGGTGTACGACCGCTACACCGAGCCGTTCTTCGACGGTGACTACCGGATCCTGCGCGGCGGTTCGTGGGCGGTGTCCGCAGACATCCTGCGGCCGAGCTTCCGCAACTGGGACCATCCGATCCGGCGTCAGATCTTCTCCGGTGTGCGTCTGGCCTGGGACGCCTGATGTGCCGGCATATCGGGTGGCTGGGCGCGCCGCGATCGCTGGCCTCGCTGATGTTGGACCCGCCGCAGGGCCTGCTGGTGCAGTCGTATGCCCCGCGTCGCCAGAAGCACGGGTTGATGAACGCCGACGGTTGGGGTGCAGGGTTTTTCGACGACGGAGCGCCGCGTCGGTGGCGTAGTGACAAGCCGTTGTGGGGCGACGCCTCGTTCGCGTCGGTGGCACCGGCGTTGACCAGTGGGTGCGTGGTCGCGGCCGTGCGCTCGGCGACCATCGGCATGCCGATCGAACCCTCGGCTTCGGCGCCGTTCACCGACGGACACTGGCTGCTGTCGCACAACGGGGTGGTGGACCGTGCGGTGCTGCCGTTGACTGCTGCCGCCGAATCCACCGTGGACAGCGCGGTGCTGGCCGCGCTGATTTTCGCCCGGGGCGTGGATTCGTTGGGTGACACCATTGTCGAGGTAGGGGCCCTGGATCCGAACGCCCGGCTGAACATCCTCGCTGCCAACGGTTCTCGTATGGTGGCCACCACCTGGGGCGATACCCTGTCGATGCTGCGGCTGCCGGATGGCGTCGTGCTCGCCAGTGAGCCCTACGACGACGATCCCGGCTGGTCCGACATCCCGGACCGCCATCTGGTGCACGTCTCTGACTCGCATGTCGAGCTCACCCCACTGAAAGGTTCGGTATGACGCTCACCCTGTCCAACTATCTGGCGGCCGATTCCGCCGTCACCGCGCTCCGTCGCGATGTGCGCGAGGGGCTGGCCCAGTCGCCGAAGATGCTGCCGCCCAAGTGGTTCTACGATTCGGTGGGCAGCGATCTGTTCGACCAGATCACCCGGCTGCCCGAGTACTACCCGACCCGCACCGAGGCGCAGATCCTGCGGGACCGCTCGCCGGAGATCACCGCGGCCGCCGGTGCCGACACCCTCGTCGAGTTGGGCAGCGGCACGTCGGAGAAGACAAGGATGCTGCTCGACGCCATGCGCGACGGCGGCCAGCTGCGCCGGTTCATCCCGTTCGACGTCGACGCCGGCGTGCTGCGGGCCGCCGGCGACGCTATCGGCCAGGAGTATCCGGGCATCGAAATCGATGCGGTATGCGGTGATTTCGAAGAACACCTGGGCAAGATCCCGTCGGTGGGACGCCGTTTGGTGGCGTTCCTCGGCTCGACCATAGGCAACCTGACGCCCGGCCCGCGGGCGGGTTTCCTGATGTCACTGGCGGAGACCCTGCAACCTGGCGACAGCGTGTTGCTGGGCACCGACCTGGTCAAGGATTCCGGCCGTCTCGTCAGCGCCTACGACGACAGCGCCGGTGTCACCGCGGCGTTCAACCGCAATGTGTTGTCGGTGGTGAACCGTGAGCTCGACGCTGACTTCGATCTCGACGCCTTCGAGCATGTGGCGAAGTGGAATGCCGACGAGGAGCGCATCGAGATGTGGCTGCGGGCGGATGCGCCGCAGCAGGTCAGGATCGCAGGCCTGGATCTCGACGTCGCATTCGGTGCCGGCGAGGAGATGCTGACCGAGGTGTCCTGCAAGTTCCGGGCCGACGGGGTTGCCGGCGAGCTCGCGAAAGCCGGTTTGCAGCAGACACATTGGTGGACCGATGAAGCCGGTGACTTCGGCCTGTCGTTGGCGGTGAAATGAGCCTCGCACAGCAGTGGACTGATGCCCGTCCCAAGGTCGCCGGTTTGCACCTCGACAGCGGCGCGTGTTCGCGGCAGAGCCTCGCGGTCATTGATGCCGTCGCCGCACATGCCCGCCATGAGGCCGAGGTCGGCGGCTATGTGGCCGCCGAGGCGGCAGCGCCGGTGCTCGCGGCGGGCCGGGCTGCGGTCGCGGCGCTGACCGGACTCGACGCCGCCGATGTGGTCTACACGTCAGGGGCCAGCCACTCGTTGGACCTGCTGGTCGGCAGCTGGCCGGGGGAGCGCACGCTGGCCTGCCTGCCCGGCGAGTTCGGGCCGAACCTGGCGGTCATGGCCGCCAACGGTTTTCAGGTGCGCGCCTTACCCGTCGATGGGGACGGTCGGGTCGTGATCGACGAGGCGGCCCGCGTGCTGGCCACCGATCCACCGGCTTTGGTGCACTTCACAGCGCTGGCCAGTCATCGTGGCGTGGCTCAGCCGCTGGCTGAGATGGTCGCGGTGTGCCGTGAGGCGGGCGTCCCGATCGTGGTGGACGGCGCGCAGGCATTCGGGCATCTTGACTGCAACGTCGGCGCCGACGCGATCTACTCGACGTCGCGCAAATGGATCGCCGGGCCACGCGGAGTGGGGTTCCTGGCCGTGCGGCCGGAACTGGCTGAGCGGCTGCAGCGGCGGCTGCCGCCCGCGTCGTGGGATGTTCCGGTGAGCGTGCTGGCGAGCTTCGAGCACGGTGAGCACAATGCCGCGACCCGCATCGGTTACTCGGTGGCGCTGGGTGAATACCTCGCTGCTGGACTGGAAAACGTCCGCGGCCGGCTGGCGGAGCTGGGCCGCACGGCGCGGCAGGTCCTCGCCGACGTGCCCGGCTGGCGGGTGGTGGAACCCGTGGATGAGCCGACTGCGATCACCACGCTCGAGCCCACCGATGGTGCCGATCCGGTTGGGGTGCGCGCGTGGCTGATCGCCGAACGCGGAATCGTCACCACCGCATGTGAACTCGCGCGGGCGCCGTTCGAGATGACCAAGCCGGTGCTGCGGGTCTCGCCGCATGTCGACACGACGGCCGAGGACTTGGAACAGTTCGCCTCGGTGCTGCGCGACGTGCCTTAGAGCCGCGTCGAGATCACGTCCAGTCGCGCCGGGCTGCGGCCGAGCACCCGAAGAGCTACCCCGGATTGGGAACCGCCCCGACCTCCGCCGCCTGAACCCGACGACCCACCGTTCTGAATTGAACGGCTACGTCACCGGGTCGGCAGCGGGTCGCAGTACTCCCTAGACGTCGGTGGAGTCGAATGCTACGGTCGTGCCGAATCGTTTCGGCAGACATGCCCCCGGGGCGATGGATGTCCAGACGGTTCTGCCAAATGGACGTGCGAGTGTCTGCTCGTGTGAAGAAAAGTGAGGAAAACCATGACTGAGGTGACTGCGGGCTCATTCGACGAGACCATGTGGAGCGGGCTCTTGCATGGAGGCCACGGCGGAACTTTCATGGGTGTGCCGAGCATCGAACTCGACCGCGACGTGATCAGGGCGTCTGGTACGAAAGCGGTCGTTTACGGATTCCCGTTCGACGCTACGACGATCAGCCGGAGCGGCGCGAACTATGGCCCTCGCGCGATTCGCGAGACTTCGGTGCAGTTCACGAACTTCCAGGCGACCTACGATTTCGACCTGTTCGCGCATCTACCGCTCGCCGACGGTGGAGACTGCAAAGTCGCTCTCGGCAACACCGTGAAGACATTCGAGCGGGTAGAGGCTGACATCGCCGAGATCGTGGCGGGCGGAGCCATTCCGGTGGTCTTCGGCGGCGATCATTCGGTGAGCATTCCGGTCGGCAAGGCCGCCAAACGACCGGGTACGAGCCCGGGATGGGTGCAGTTCGACACGCACCTCGACGCCGCACCGAACGTCGGTGGCGAGGAGCTGAATCATTGCTGCACCATCACCCGCGCGGTCGATAACGGCTACGACCCGTCGAAGATGGTGCTCGTCGGCATCAGCGGCTGGATGAACCCGAAGACCGAGTTGAAATATTGCCGTGACCACGGCATCCGGGTCATCTGGCTGGAAGATATCTGGGAGCACGGTGCCGCCTGGGTGGTCGATCAGATTCTCGAGCGCATCGGCGACGACGGGTTCTACCTGACGTTCGACGTCGATTCGCTCGACGCCGCCTACGCGCCAGGAACCTGCGCTCCGACACCGGGTGGAATGACCATGCGCGAGGCGCTGGAGATCACTCGCGGTATCTCGCCGGCCGGGCTTATCGGCGTCGATGTCGCGGAGGCGCTTCCGGCGCATGACCATTCGACCCGGACTCAGCTGATCGCTGCTCGCGTCGTACTGGAGGCACTCGCCTTCCACGCGGGGTCGCCCCGCACGCCGGTAAGAGTCGGCTGAGGTGACGTGAACGGGTGCGGGTTCGGGCTGAGCAGGCCCGGGCCCGCACCCGTGTGTGCGTCTACTGCTTCTACGATTCGTACAGTTCGGGGCGGCGCTGACCGAGCATGTCGATCACTCCGTCGCTGCTCATACCGACCTCCACCTCGGCAGTCAGGCCGCCGGTCTCGACGGAGTCGAGTGAGGCGAGCACGGAGCCGTCCCGGTCGATGATCCGGCTCGATCCGCAGAAGCTGTGTCCCGATTCGCTTCCTACCCGGTTCGCGTAGGCCAGCGGGACGCGGTTCTCCAGTGCGCGAGCGCTGCTTGCGATGACATGATCGCGCTCGTAGGGGTGCATGTTGGCCGACCCGGCGACGAGAAGGGCGGCCCCGCGGAGGACCAGGGTGCGGGATACCTCGGGGAATTCGAGCTCAAAGCAGTTCAGTACGCCAATCCTGGTGTCGCAGAGGGTGACCGGTTCGAGCACGTCGCCGCTGAGGAATGCCTCGCGCTCCGTCCCGAACAGGTGTGTCTTGCGAATGGGATCCTTGATCGTGCCGTCTCGGTCGATGGCCAGATAGGCATCGAAACAGCCACCCGGGCCGCGTTCGACGAACCCGGCCAGCAGGGCTGTGCCTGAGGAGCGACAACGGTCCGCCAGTTCGGTGATCCTCGGATCGTCAAGCTGCAGCGCGATCTCGTCGAGAGCGGTCGTCTGGTACCCCGAGAGGAAGAGCTCGGGGAAGACGATCAGGTCTGTTCCACGCGTCGCAGCAATGCCCTCTCCGACCCGGGAAATGTTGGCTTCGAGATCGCGTGGGCTGGGTGCTTCCTGAATTACGTTGAGGCGCAGTGTGTCCGGCGGCGTCATAGTGCTCTCCAGTATCTCCGAGGGTGGGCGGGGGCGGGCTAACCTGAATCGTTTCGATCAACAATCACACTTTCACCAGCATTTTAACTTGGGTTGCTAAAACGTTTCGGCGACCGTAGTGTGAGCGCCGTTACATGCCTTCACCTGTGAATCAAGGGAGCCCCATGGCCGAGGCGCCGATGGTGATGAAGAGAGAATTCACCACGTTTTCCGCTCTGTCTGTCGCGTTCGCATTCGTTTCGCCGATCGTGGCGGTCTACAGCGTCCTGGGCGTCGGGCTGGCTACCTCGGGGCCCGCGTTCATCTGGGGCGGCCTCATCCTCTATGCCGGCCAATTCGTCGTGGTGCTCACGCTGGGTGTGCTTGCTTCGAAGTGGGCGGATTCGGGCGGTATCTATCAGTGGTCTCGCCGGCTCCTGGGATCTCGCTACGGTTGGTTCGCCTCGTGGACCTACATCTGGACACTGCTGATCACGCTTCCTGCCGTCGCATACGCCGGAGCGGTGCTGATGCCGCCCATCTTCGGTCTTTCGGGCGCCGATCATGGGCTGGTGACGTGGTTGGCGGTCGCGATCCTCGCGTTCAGCACGCTGGTGAACCTCGCTGGGCGAGTGTTCATCAAGATCCTGATGGTCGCAGTGATCGCCGCCGAGGCGGTGGGGTCCGTCGGGGTTGCGATCTGGCTGCTCGTGTTCGAACGCCACCAGAGCCTCGAGTACATTTCACCGACGGCGCTCCCTGACCACCAAGGGGTGCTGTTCGCGGCTCCACTCGTGATGGCCATCGCGTTCTCGAGTTACTTCGCGATCGGCTTCGAGAGCGCGAGTTCGATCGCCGAGGAGGTCAAGCGCCCGAAGCGGGCTGTGCCCCGGGCGATGGTGGTCTCGTTCTTCGCCATCATGGCCATCGTGGTGTTCAGCACGCTCGCGTTCACGCTCGCGGTGCCGAGCGAGGACTTCCTGCGAAACCCCGAGAACGCCGCGGATCCGGCCGTCGCCATCATGGCCGGCGCGCTTCCCGAGCCGATGTTTCGCGGCATCCTCGCCCTTTTCGTCATCGCATTCGCTGCGAGCCTCATGACGATTCAGATCACGGTCTCTCGAATCGTCTGGGCGACAGCGCGAAACGGAGAGCTGCCGTTCGCCCATACCCTCACGAGTCTTTCGGGAGCGACCGGGCTGCCGAGGAAGGCGGTGGTCGTCACGGCGATCATCGCGGCGCTGCTCTTTATCCCGTTCCAGAGCGAGGGCATCCAGATGGCCCTGATCTCCTTTTCCTCGGTGGGATTCTTCATCTCCTTCCTCTTCCCGATCCTCGGCCTGGCCATCGCGCGCGTTCGCGGCCAGTGGAGCGAGGAGCCCGGCCTCTTCCTGGGACGCGCGGGACGAGTGATCGGGTGGATTGCGCTTGCGTGGCTGGGATTTCAGATCGTGAACGTCGCGTGGCCCAGAGAGTCCGGCAGTGGCTGGGCCAGCGACTGGTCGACGATCATCGGGGCGCTGGCGGTCGGACTACTCGGCGTGGTGGTGGAGAACTGGGTGCACCGGAGGAGACTGCACGCGGCCTCGACGGGCCAGTCGATCGTGATTTTCGAGCGTGACGAGTCGGCCGACGAAGAACCCGACCGCGACCCGGAGCCAGAGCCTGGTTGCGACCCGCTGCGGAACTACAGTGCCAGCCCGGAGACCGTGTGAGGAGCCCGTTCACTCAGTCCGCGAGCGTCGATTCTCGAACGGTCAGCGATGCGTTCACGAGTTCGCGACGGCGGCCGGTCTCCCCGTCGAGTGCCGCAACAAGCAGATCCACTGCGACCTCTCCCAGCCGAACGGGGTGCAGATCGAGTGCGGTGATGGGTTTCTGCAGGCCGTAGTCGAGGTAGCGGCTGTCCGTGAGGCTGACCACCTGGAGGTCGTCGGGGACGGCCAGCCCGAGCATGTGGGCGCTGCGCTCGGTGGCGAATGCCAGCGTGTCGAGTGTGGCCAGCACCGCGTCGAAACGGCGATCGGGAGAGGCGAGTGCGGCCCGGATAACCGGCTCGGCCTCATCCACACGCGGGCCGGGAGAGCGGATGATGATCGGGTCCAGCGAGACGGTCGAGCACCAATCGAGGTATGCGGAGAGCTCGTCTCGCACATAGGAGGAGCTGGTCTCGCTCAGGAACAGCGCCGTTCGCGAACTGCGGACCGCGTTCAGATGCACCAGAGCCGTCGTTGTGCCGGTGGAGAAGTCGTTGTCCACCCAGCTGAAGTCGCCGGAGTTCCGACCGATGGTGGCGCAGGCCAGGCCGGTGCGCGCGACTTGTGTGAGCAACTCGTCGTCATCGCTCGGGTCGACCACGATGAGGCCGTCGGCTGCGGAGAGGAACGCCTCTGAGGACAGCTGGGACGGGAGCATGGACAGGAGGAACCCGCGCCGGAAGGCTTCAGCGCTGGCCCCGTTGAGGACCCTGAAGTAGTACTCGATGTCCCATTCGGGTTGTAGATCGGTGGTCGAGGACCGTACGGCCATAGGGGAGACGGTCAGCACGAGCGAGCCGGTCCTGCCCGCATTCAGGTTCTTGGCGATCCGGTTTGCCGTGTACCCCAAGCGATTCGCGACATCGATCACGTTCTGACGAGTGGCCGCGGCGACGCGTCCCTTGCCGTTCAGCGACTCTGATGCCGTGGCGATCGAGACGCCGGCTTCATGCGCGACGTCCTTGATGGTGATGCGGCGGGGTTTCACGGAGCGCCCGACTCGCAATCCGTATTTGAGAACTGGTCAAGATTGGCCAGGACTGTGTCCACCGTGAGGTCGAGTGTCCCGAGTTGATTCGCAGGGGGCAGCAACGTCCGGAATTCTTCGACCAGAGCGCCGATTCGCTCCTTCGTGTAGCGCAGCGTGCGATCCGAACCTGCTTCGTCGGCCAACACGGTTCGCAGGGACGGGTCTGAGGCGGAACGCGTTTCGCCCAGATCGACGAGGTGCCGATACGCGCTCCACAGTGGCAGTGTCGGAACTCCGTTGCGGAGATCGGCCCCGTGATCCTTGCCGAGGTTCAGCGCGTCGTCCCTGACGTCAAGAAGGTCGTCGGTGAGCTGAAATGCGAGGCCGAGCCGCTGGCCCGACTCGCGGAAACGATCCTGGCACGCCGGGTCGTACGAAGCTGCCATGGCACCCAGCTCGAAGGCCGCTCCGAAGAGGGCGCCGGTCTTGAGCGTCGCGTAGTCCTCGATTGAGGGCTGGCCGTCGTCACCCCATCCGAGCGTCGGTTCGAGAAGTTGGCCCTTGCAGAGCTGCCCGAAGGCGCGAGCGAGGGGGGTGACGGCGCGCTCGCCGAGAACTGCCGCGGTTTCGAACGAGACGGCGATGAGCAGATCTGCGATGAGGATGGCGGTGGCCTCGTCCGCGGCGGAGTGCAGCGATGGCAGCCCCCGGCGAAACTGAGACCTGTCGATGATGTCGTCATGGACCAGTGAAGCGGTGTGCAACAGCTCGAGGGCGACGGCGGCATCGGCAGCGAACCGTGGATCCGGCGTGCCGAATGAGTGCGCTATGAGGAGCAGGGTCCGGGCGCGCAGGTGCTTCCCTCCGGAGAGGGCGTCGATGACCGTCGATGGATCCTCAACTGGGAGCGGGGTTTTCGCAAGGCGCTCGGAGATCTGAGCCCGAAGACCGGCGGCCACGGCGGACACCTGGGCATCGATCGCCTCCGGGGAGAATGGTTCCACGTCTCGTGCGAGCGTGATCGGCGTCGTCACTTGGGTCCCTTCTCCGTTGGATGCGAGGAATCCAACCAGGATACGGACACGCATGACGGGTGCCAAATCGATTCGGCACCAGTGCGGCCACCGCTCTGACGCGGCGGCCTATCTCAGCCTGCCTTGTGTGCGGTCAGCAGGAATGCCGGGAACTTGATGCGGCCCTTCTCGTCAAAGTCGTGCTTGGGCAACTCGAACGGAACATCGGCAGGCATCGCGACGGCATTCGCATGGATGAAGGCCGGCCGGATGTCGTCGACCTCCCAGTGCTTCGACACCGCGGCGCGCAGTTCGTCTTCGGACACCTCGTTGGGCTTGGTCTCCAACTCGGCCGGGAACGCGCCCTTGGCGAACACCAGTACGTAGTAGTGCGCACCCGGGGCCGAGGCCCGGCGGATCGATTGCAGGTATCCGTCGCGACCTTCGACCGGCAGCGAGTGGAACAGGGTCGAATCGATCACGGTGTTGAACCGGCCGTCGTAACCCGTAAACGACGTGATGTCGGCCTGGGCGAAGCTGGCCGTCGACAGCCCGCGCACCTGCGCAGCCTGATTGGCCGCCGCGATCGCCGTCGGGCTCAGATCCAGCCCCACGACGGTGTAGCCGTCCGACGCCAGCGCCAGTGACAACTCGGCATGGCCGCAGCCCGCGTCGAGCACATCGCTCTCGAACTTCCCGGCCTGGTGCAGCGCCGCAAGCTCGGGCTGCGGCTCACCGATATTCCACGGCGGCTGGCCCTCGAAACCTGCTTCCCCCTTGTACGCGCCGTCCCAGTCCAAGACCTGTCCAGAAGTCATTCCTCCAACGTACGCGTCTCAATCCCACGTATGGACGGGCTCATTACTGTGCATCCGCTGGACATACTCCCGCAACATTTCGGCCAGCGCCTTGGGCCTGGTCAACCCCTGTGACTGCAGCTTTTGCACGGTAGCCACCTGCCACGTCGACCCGGTCCGTCCGGTCTTGGCGCGACCTTCGATCACCCCGAGATAGCGGTCACACACCTCCCCCGCCACACCCCAGCGGCGCAGCCCGTCGTGCGCCATCGGGAGCAGCCTGCGCAGCACCAACTCATCGGGCGTCACCTCGCCCAGACCGGGCCAGTACAGCCGGGCATCCAGGCCGTTCTGGGCGCCCTCGATGAAGTTGTGGTGGGCCGCGGCGAAGCTCATCTTGGTCCACAGCGGGCGGTCTTCCTCGGACAGCGTTCGCAGCAGGCCGTAGTAGAACGCCGCATTGGCCAGCATGTCCACCACGGTCGGGCCGGCCGGTAGCACGCGGTTCTCCACCCGCAGGTGGGGAACACCGCCCACCACGTCATATACCGGGCGGTTCCACCGGTAGATCGTCCCGTTGTGCAGCCGTAGCTCAGCCAGCTGAGGCGCCCGACCCGCGGCGAGCTCGGCGACCGGATCCTCGTCGGACAGCTCGGGTAGCAGCGACGGGAAATACCGCACGTTCTCCTCGAACAGATCGAAGATCGACGTGATCCAGCGCTCGCCGAACCAGACCCGCGGCCGCACGCCCTGGGCCTTGAGCTCATCGGGCCGGGTGTCGGTGGACTGGGTGAACAGCTCGATGCGGGTCTCGGCCCACAGCTGATGACCGAAGAAATACGGTGAATTGGCCCCCACCGCGAGTTGCGGGCCGGCCAGCACCTGGGCGGCATTCCAGTTGCGGGCGAAATCGGCGGGGGATACCTGCAGATGCAGCTGCATGCTGGTGCATGCGGACTCCGGCGCGATGGACGCCGACTGCAGACTCAGCCGCTCCGGCCCGGAGATGTCGATGGGCATGTCCTCGCCGCGGGCGGTGAAGATCGAGTCGTTGAGCGCCTGATAGCGCGTCGACTGGCTCATCCAACCGTCCGACAGGTGCTCGGGCATCAGGGTCGGCAGGATGCCCACCATCACGATGTGCGCTCCGTCCTCGCTGGCCTTGGCCTCGGCGGCATTGAGGCTCAGCCGCACCTCGTCCTCAAGGTCCAGCGCGGCTCGGCCGGGCAACGGTCGTGGAGGGACGTTGAATTCGATGTTGTAGGCGCCCAATTCGGTTTGATAGGCCGGATCGGCGATCGATGCCAGCACTTCCTGGTTGGTCATCGCGGGTTGGTACTCATCGTCGACGAGGTTGCACTCGATTTCCATGCCGGTGAGCGGGCGCTCGAACTCGAAACTCGACCGGGACAGCATGGTTTCGAACACGTCGAGGCACAGTTGCACCTTGCGCCGGTACTCCTGCCGGTGCGCGCGGCTGAACTCGGTGTTCTTGACCTCTTCACCCACACCGCGATGCAACAACGCGAACGGGCGTGCGCGCAGCAGAATGGCCAAATGACCACGGAGGCGGAGGCCGACCGATGACCTCAGCGGTTGAGGACGACCAGGGCGGGCTCGAGCAGGTCTCGCACGTCGATCGCGTCGCATCACTCACCGGGGTGCGCGCGGTCGCCGCAATGACGGTGATGGGAACCCACGCGGCGTACGGCACCGGCCTGCTCTCGCACGGATACCTGGGGCTGATGAGCGCCCGCCTCGAGGTCGGGGTGGCGATCTTCTTCGTGCTCTCGGGGCTCCTGCTGTTCCGCCCCTGGGTGCAGGCCGCGGCCTCGGGGGCCGACGCGCCGAGCACCCGACGCTATGCGCGAAATCGGTTCCGCCGCATCATGCCCGCCTACGTCGTCACGGTCCTCGTCGTCTACGGGATCTACGAACTGCGGCCCGTACAGCCGAATCCCGGACACACGTGGCCCGGCCTGCTACGCAACCTGACCCTGACTCAGATCTACGGCGACAACTACTTCGCGGAGTACCTGCACCAGGGATTGAGCCAGATGTGGAGCCTGGCGGTGGAGGTCGCGTTCTACGCCGTGTTGCCTCTGCTGGCCTATCTGCTGTTGGTGGTGTTGTGTCGCAGGCGTTTTCGGCCGGTTCTGCTATTGGCCGGGCTGACTGTCCTGGCTGCGGTCAGCCCGGTGTGGCTGGTGCTGCTGCACAACACCGAATGGATGCCGGTCGGAGGTGGTGCCTGGCTGCCGCACTATCTGGTCTGGTTCGTCGGCGGGATGGTGCTGGCCGTGCTGGGCACGATGGGCGTGCGCTGCTATGCGATGGCGGCGTTGCCCCTGGCGCTGGCCTGCTATCTGGTGGTTTCGACCCCGATCGCCGGGATCACCACCGCGGTATCCCTCGACCTGACCGAGGACCTGGCCAAGACGATGTTCTACGCGATCATCGCGACACTCGTGGTGGCCCCGCTGGCGCTGGGCGGGAACGGTCTCTACGCGCGGCTGATGGGCAGCCGGCCGATGGTGTGGCTGGGCGAGATCTCCTACGAGGTATTCCTGCTACACGTGGTCGCCATGGATCTGGTCATGGCGTTCGTGTTGGGCTGGCACGTCTACACCGGATCGGCCACGGTGTTGTTCATCGTGACCTTGGTGTTCACGGTGCCGTTCGCCTGGCTGTTACATCGGCTGACTCGGCCGCGCGGTTAGTCACGGGGCCTGCCCCGGCCCGCCCGGGCGGGGGCAGGGATCCACCGGGCTGGGCCGGTGCCGCAGCCGCGGCCCGGCCGTAATCCTGTTGTGGCGACAGCAGATCGGCGTAATCGCCGTATTGCGGTGCTTGCTGGGTTGCCTGCGACTGGGCGTAACCCTGGCCATACGCCTGGCCGTAACTGCTGTGCTGCGACGAATCCTGTTGTGCGACCGCGCCCTGCTGGTAGTACTGCTGCACGGCCTGGTTGTAGTAGTCGAGATAGGCCTCGTAGCCGCCGGCGGCGGTGGCCGCGGCCGGCGGCTCCGGTGCCAGCCACATCGCCGCGACGGCCGCCACGGCCTGCAGTCCGTTGAGCACCGCGATGGTCGTCAGCACCCAGCCCGAGGTGGAGGAGGTCAGGACGCTCGACAAGGCATCGAGAAAACCCGCGGCGGCCAGGACGGCGGGCAGCCATGGGAGGGCAGTCTGCTTGGGCAGCAAGCCGATTGCGGCGGCCAGGGCGGCCAGTGCGGCGAACCTGACGTGCCAGTCGTTGCCGCCGCCGTCGGCGGCCGGTCCGAAACTCACGCAGTAGCCGATGAGACCCAGCACCACCACCGCGATCGACAGGTTGCGATGAAGCGGATTGACCACGATCACTCCTTCATATCAGTCAGTGCTGTTCGCGGACGCTCTCAGATAACGCATCTCGTCGTCGGTGGCGACCATCGTGACCACCGCCGAACCGGCCTGCGTGCTGACCTTGACCGTGTCGTGTTCCAGTGAGATCAGATCGAGGACCACGTCGGCGTGGCCGGCGGGGGTGTTCGGTGGGGCGAGCACCATGGTGGTGACCCCGATCCGGACTGATTGCTCTGGAACACCGTCGAACATCTCGACGGTGTAATTGCGCTCCGCACCGGCCTGGATGGCGCGCCGGTTGAAGTCGGCAACCCACAGCAGGTCATGGCGCCCGACCACGTCGACCATGTCGCGCCAGAACGCCGGACGCCGGCTGTGCACCAGCACCCGGGCGCCCAACGCCAGCGAGCGCAGCACCACCTGCTGCGCCAGGTGCAGTGTGCCGACGATCTCCACCCGGCGGATCTGAGCGCCGAACAGCGGCAGCGCGACCGCGCGGCCCTCCTGGTCGGCGCCGATCACCTGTCCGCAGCCCGAGGCCGGCAACGCCAGATCACTGAGCGCATCACCGCGGAGGCCGGACGCCCAGTGCTCGATGTGGTCGGACCCGGGGACCGTCGGGATCGGAAGCGTCGCGGCCAGCGCGGAAAACTGCTGACCGTGCAGCGGGATGAGACCGCGCAATTGGGTGGGGACGCGCACGTCGCTGTCGAAGCGGACCAATCCGCGGACCTGGACCAGATCCTCGTCGGTGCCGTGATCGGGTGCCTCGCGCAGTGACAGGCACACGGTGGTGGAGTAGCTGGGTACCGTCCACAACAGCCCGAGTCCCGCCGTGGTCAGCATGTTCGGCTGCACGGCGAAGCTGGACAGCCGGAAGTGGCCTTCGCGGCAGTCCTCCCAGGTTTCTTCGACGGTGCCGAGATTGATGCCGTCGCTGAGCTGATTGGTGGCCGCAGCGATGCCGCTGGCGGACAGGAACTGGGGCTGAAGGCCCGCCTCGGCCAGCCGGTTGGCGACGCGACGGGTCGCAGTGGTGGCGGCGCGCAGGATGCCGTCACGGTCACCGCCCCGGCGCCGGACCGCCTCCGCGCAGCGTGACGGGTTGAACCGCACGGCAATCCACACGGTGCGCTGGGCGATCGCGGGCAGCGGCCCCAGCACGGAGTCATAGACGGCGGCGACGTCGGTGTGACCGGCCGAGCGGGCGCCCTGGCTGATGATGTCGATGGATTCGAGCGTGATGTCGAACTGGCGCAGGCAGTCCAGCAGCGCCTGCACGGGAACCATCTCACCGGAAACCGTGACCCCGGGCTCCAAAACGGTCAGAGCCCTGGGGTTTTCGTCGATCTTGAGCAATGACAGCAAAGTCGAGCCGTTCCAACGGAATCCAATCTGCAACCCGTCGGAGGTCGGAACGTCGAACGGTTCGGTCGGCAGGGAACCCGGCTCGGTCTTGCCCGCGCGTCGCCGTCGATTCCGCAGAAACCTCCCGCGCAGCGCCAGCGCCCGCGGTGCTGTCGTGCCCTTGACGACCGGGGCAACCAGCAACAGCGCCGCCACCAGACCCACCGCCGCGCCCTGCCAGCCGGGCCGGTGCAGTTGCTGCGCGACGACGATGCCGGCGCCGACGAGTATTTGCAGGACGATCAGGTCGGCCAGGGGGACGAGCCGCTGCGGGCCGGTATCGCCGGCGGTGGTCAGCTTTGCTGCGAAAGTCAATGGACGCATCGCTTTTCGAATAGGCGCTCGGACGTCATGTCGAGGTGGTGCGGACGTGCTAAACACTACGCATGCCAGCGCAAGTTACCACTCGCGCACAGGTGAACGGCTACCGTTTCCTGATCCGCCGGCTTGAGCACGCGCTCATCCGGGGCGATTCGCGGATGATCCACGATCCGATGCGTGGCCAGATGAGGGCCCTGATCGTGGGGGTGGTGATCGCTGTCCTGATCACCGGGGCCTCGGCCGTGATGGCGTTCTTCAAACCGGCACCCAACATCGGCGACGCGCAGATCGTGCTGAGCAAATCCAGCGGTGCGCCGTTCGTCCGGATCGGTGACCAGATCCACCCCGTGCTGAATCTGGCCTCGGCCCGGCTGATCGTCGGCAGGAACGACAGCCCCAAGCAGGTTGACGACAAGTTCCTCGACGTCGTACCGCGCGGGCCCATGGTCGGCATCGTCGGCGCGCCCGCGAGCATCAACCGCGGCGACGACCTGGCGACGTCGTCGTGGACCGTCTGCGACAACCTGCTGATGCCGGCCGTCACCGAAACCACCGGCACGCCCAGCCTGCAGACCACGGTGCTGGCCAATGACCCGGTGCTCGACGGCGGCATTCGCCCGGCCGACTCCGCCGAGGCGATCCTCACCGAAACCGGCGGCACCACCTATCTGGTCTACCGCGGTGTACGGGCCCCGATCGATGTGTCAGATCCGGTCCTGGTCAACGGACTTCACCTCCAAGGCGCGGCAACACGGCCGATGTCGCTGTCCGTGCTCAACACCTTCCCGCTGGTCGACCCGATCACGCCGGTGCTGATCCAGGGTTCGGGGGAGCCCGGCCTGCTCGGACCGGACCACCCGGTGGGCGCCATCGTCAAATCCGTCGACTCGCGAGGTGAACAGCTCTACGTCGTGCTGCGTGAAGGTCTGCAGCCTGTCTCGCAGGCCACCGCCGACATCATTCGCTACAGCGCGTCCGGCGAGGTGGCCACCGGCGAGTTCGACGAGATCGCGCCCGCAACACTGGCCGAGGTGCCGACCGTGCACCGGCTGCCGATCGACCACTACCCGCTGGTGTCGCCGCGGATCGTGTCGCCCAATCCCGATCGGGTGGTGTGCATGGGCTGGCAGCGGTCCAACACCGACGCTGGAGCGGACGTACGGCTGCTGGTCGGGCACCGGCTGCCCACCGCCGAGGGAGCGCAGATGGTTCGGCTGGCCAGCGCCGACGGCAGCGGGCCGGGGGCGGATTCGGTCTACCTGACCCCGGGAGCCGGCGAGTACGTGCAGGCCACCGGCAACGATCCCGACAGCCGCTCGGCGGGACAGCTGTTCTACGTCTCGGATACCGGAGTGCGTTACCACATCAAGGATTTGCCGACGGCCGAGGTGCTCGGGGTCAGCGGCGTCAAGGTGCCCGACGGCCCGGCCAACGCCCCGCAGTGGGCACCCTGGCCGGTGCTGTCGCTGTTGCCGCCCGGGCCGGAGCTGTCTCAGGAGGCGGCCCTGGTCGCCCATGACGGGATGGCCGCCGACCCGGACAGCAGCAAGGTGTCAACCGGCTGACCAGCCGTTTACAGTCGCATCTCGCGGAAGAACGCGTAGACCCGGATGATCCAGAAGCACAGCGGGAAGAGCGATCCCACGGCGATGTATTCGAGTATCTCGACCTGACGCCGCGCCACCGGGGAGAACTCGCGCAGGGGTGCGACCAGCCCGCACGCCAGGATCAGCACCATCAGGACGAGCAGCACGACCGCGGCGCGGGCCTGCCACCCCTCGACGTTCAGCGCGGTCTTGAGGACCACGGCGACGGCGATGGTCAGCCCGCTGCCGATGAGCGTCGCCGACTGCACCAGGTCGTGATGGCCGCGACCGCGCAGGCACAGCACCGTCGCCACCATGACGGCGAAAACGGTGCCCTGCCAATAGAACCCGTTGCTGACGTCCACGGCCAGATAACAACCGGCCAGGGCGGCCAGCGCGGCCGCGACGAGAATCCCGGTGAGGTGCTGATTGGCCCGCCGAACCCGGCTGATCAAGTCTTCCTCGGTGGGGATGATCTGTTTGCCGATCGCGTTGACGCCCTCGACGGTGGGGCCACCCTGGGTCTCGATGTCATCGAGCGGCTCACCGGCGGTGGGCACCCGTGGGATCGGGAGTTTCGACAGCCCGATCGTCACCCGCGGGGCAAGGTAGACGACGATAACGGCCACGGTGGCGAGCAAAGCACCTACCGCGCGGATGGGTGGCTGCCACAGCAACATTGCCGTCGAACTGACGCCGCCGAAAGCGCACGCCGCGATGATCGCGGTGTACACCGCGGATCCGCTGCCCGAGACGAGCAGCACCAGGAGCGCGCCGAAAGCGGTCAGGGCGAACGCCATCGGCAGGGAGGTGGCGCCGGAACCGTCGGGTACCAGGTACAGCGAGCCCGCGAAGACCAGTGGCGTCGAGACCGCGGTGATCCAGCCCGGCGCCGCGGCGAACCCCGGCCGGTGCGCCACCAGGCAGGCCAGCAGCATCCCCATCACGCCGAGGGCCAGTACCGCCGCGGGCACTGCGGGTTGGGCGGTCCACCGTGCCGTCACGCCGGCCAGCGTCACGGCGGCGGCCGCGGCGACACCGAACCCGGCCAACACGTTGGCGTTGTCCGCGAACCAGCTCGCCACGGTGCCGGCCGCTGTGTCGTGGGTGTCGTCGACGTCGTCGAACAACAACGGGCTGACCGGCTGGCCGACCGCGCGGATCATCAACAGGTCGCCGTCGTGGACGCCCGCCTCGGCGATGGACAGGTGCGGGGCGATCGGTTCACCGCCGAGTGGTGCCAGGGTCCACCGCCCGTCGGCGGCGTCGAACTCGATGATCGCGTCGTGCGCGGTGATCTGTTCATTCGCGATATCGATGACATCGGGAATGTATTGGGCGATGCTGACGTGTGCAGGCAACCCGACGTCGATGTTCAGTTCACCGACCACCAGGGTCAATCGGCTCAGCTCGGGTTCGGCTTCTTGATCAAGCTCTGACTCAAGTAGGGTCACAATCCAGTCGGCCTCCTGCGCAATGGGATTGCTCGACACGAACAATACCCAGCATCCGGCCCAGCAGCTTCCGGGGAGGGAAGGTTGAGTACGCAGGGGTTCGTCCGCCGCCTTCGTGTGGCGCCGCCGCGGATGCCCGGAGGCGAGGTCAACCTGGCCCCACCGCCCGAGGTGCCGCGGGCCATCCCGGGCAATCTGTTCATGCGGCTGATGCCGTTCGTGATGCTGGTCGCGGTGATCGGCATGATCGCGCTGATGATCACGGTCGGTGGCCGCGACATGGCCAGAAGCCCGATGTTCCTGCTCTTTCCGATGATGATGGTCATGTCGATGGTCGGCATGTTCATGGGCGGCGGGAACAAAAATGGCAAAGCCGCCGCCGAGCTCAACGAGGAACGCAAGGACTACTTCAGTTACCTGGCGAATCTTCGCGAGGAAGCCGACACCACCGGGGCCGAACAACGCACGGCACTGGAATGGAGCCATCCCGATCCGCGCGCGCTGACCGATGTGGTGGGCACCCGGCGCATGTGGGAGCGACGGCCCAGCGATGCCGATTACTGCCATATCCGGGTCGGTATCGGGACCCACCGGTTGGCGACGCGATTGATGGCGCCCGAGACCGGCCCGCCCGAGGACCTGGAACCGGTGTCGACGGTGGCGTTGCGCCGGTTCGTCAAGACCCACTCGGTGGTGCATGCGCTGCCTACCGCGGTGTCGCTGCGGGCGTTTCCCACGATCACCTTCGAAGGGGAGCGCAAGCTCGCGCAGCAGCTGGTGCGCTCGATGGTGTTGGAGCTGTGTACTTTTCACGGTCCGGACCATGTGCAGGTGGCGATCGTCACGGCCAACCCCGACGGTGAGAACTGGAGCTGGGTCAAGTGGTTGCCCCATGCGCAGCATGCCTCGACCCGCGACGGCATGGGTTCGATGCGGCTGCTGTTCCCCACGCTCGAGCTGATGGAGACCGCGATGTCTGCGGAGCTGGCCGAACGCGGCCGGTTCACCCGGAACGCACAGCCGACGCAGGGCCTCAAACAGCTCGTCGTCGTGCTGGACGACGGATTCGTCACCGGCGACGAGCAGTTGATCACCGACGCCGGGCTGGACAGTGTGACGCTGCTGGACCTGAACGGCCTGCGTCCAGGCGGGTCGGCTCGGCGCAGCCTGCAACTGGTCGTCGAGGGCGACGACGTCGCCGCGCGTACCGCGGTGGGCGTCGAACGGTTCGCCACCCCGGACACGATCACGATCCCCGAGGCCGAGACCACGGCACGGCGGATCGGCCGTTACCGCCCGGCCAACGCCGCGCACATCGTCAGCCTGGAAGCCGATTCGAGGGCGGTCGACCCAGGCCTGATGGCGCTGTTGAAGATTCCCGATGCCGCCGGGATCGTGCCGGAACAGGTGTGGCGACAGCGGTCCCCGCGGGAGCGGCTGCGGGTGCCGATCGGGATCACCCCGAACGGTCAGCCCATCGAACTCGACATCAAGGAAGCCGCCGAAGGCGGGATGGGCCCGCACGGTCTGTGTATCGGCGCCACCGGATCGGGCAAGTCGGAATTCCTACGCACGCTGGTGTTGTCGATGATCACGTCGCACTCGCCCGAGCAGCTCAACCTGGTGCTGGTCGACTTCAAGGGCGGGGCGACGTTCCTCGGTCTGGACGGGATCGCCCACATCGCGGCCATCATCACCAACCTCGAAGACGAACTGACCATGGTGGACCGCATGCGTGACGCGCTGGCCGGCGAGATGAACCGCCGCCAGGAGTTGCTGCGCTCCGCCGGAAACTTCCCCAACGTCACCGAATACGAGCGGGCCCGCGCGGCGGGCGCCGACCTCGAACCTCTTCCCGCCCTGTTCATCGTGGTCGACGAGTTCTCCGAGCTGCTGTCGCAGAAGCCGGATTTCGCCGAGCTGTTCGTGATGATCGGCCGGCTGGGCCGCTCGCTGCACATGCATCTGCTGCTGGCCTCGCAGCGGTTGGAGGAAGGCAAGCTGCGCGGCCTGGACTCGCACCTGTCCTACCGGATCGGCCTCAAGACGTTCTCGGCCGGCGAGTCGCGCAGCGTGCTCGGCGTGCCCGACGCCTATCACCTACCCAGCGTCCCCGGTTCGGCGTTCCTGAAATGCGATGCCTCCGAACCGATCCGGTTCAATGCCTGCTATGTGTCGGGGGAGTACGTCAAGCCGCGGATATCAGCCCGCACCGGGCGGGTGACCCAGTTGGGCGCACTCGCGCCCAAGCTGTTCACCGCCACGCCGGTCAAGAAGGACGCGGTGCCCGCGCGCGGCCCGGCGCCTTCGGCGCTGCCCGTCGAGGTGGATTCCGCCCCGGCCGGACCGGTCAAGACGACGCTGCTCGGTATGGTCGTCAGCCGGCTGCGCGGCCACGGCAGGCCCGCGCACGAGGTGTGGCTGCCGCCGCTCGATGACAGTCCGGCGGTGAACGAGCTTCTGCCGGAATCGGATTGGTCGGCACCGGTGAATGTCAACGGCCGGTTGTGGATGCCGATGGGCGTGGTGGACCGGCCCTACGATCAGCGCCGCGACCTGCTCATGGTGGACCTGTCCGGCGCCCAGGGCAATGTGGCGGTGGTCGGCGGGCCGCAGTCGGGCAAGTCCACCGCGCTGCGCACGCTGATCCTGTCCGCGGCCGCGACCCATACTCCCGAGCAGTTGCAGTTCTACTGCCTGGACTTCGGCGGCGGCACGCTGACGAGCCTGGCGAAGCTGCCGCACGTCGGCGGGGTGGCCGGCCGGATGGACGCCGACGCGATCAGGCGCACCGTCGCCGAGGTGGCCGGGGTGCTCCGGTCCCGCGAGCAGCTGTTCCGCGAACTGGGCATCGAATCCATGCGGGACTTCCGCCAGCGCAAGGCCCAAGGCGGCGTGAGCCAGGACAAATTCGGTGATGTGGTGCTGGTCATCGACGGCTGGGCGTCGATCAAGAGCGACTTCGAGGCGCTGGACACGGTGATCCAATCGCTGGCCATCCAGGGCCTTTCGTACGGCGTTCACCTGGCCATCACCGCGTCGCGCTGGATGGAGATCCGGCCCGCGGTCAAGGACATGCTCGGTACCCGCGTCGAGCTGCGCCTCGGCGATCCGATCGACAGTGAGGTGGCACGGCGGTCCGCTGAGCTGGTGCCCATCGGACGGCCCGGCCGCGGTATCAACTCCGAGCGGCTTCACATTCTGATCGGGTTACCCCGGCTCGACTCCAGTTCGGAGGTGGAGGATCTGCCCGCCGGAGTGGCCGGGGCGGTCGAGGCCGTCCGCGCGCACTACGGGGACCGTGAGGCGCCGAAGGTGCGGATGCTGCCGCACGATGTGAACCGCGACGACGTCGTGAAGGTGGCTCGCGATGCCGGTCAACTGGGCAAGGCCCGCATCGCGATCGGCATCAACGAGGAAGAACTGGCCCCCGTCGTCCTGGATTTCGATTCGCAACCACACCTGGTGGCCTTCGCCGACACCGAATGCGGAAAGACCGGTCTGCTGCGCAACATTGCCGCCGGTGTGATGGAGAACGCCAGCCCGCTCGAGGCCAAGATCATCCTGGTCGACTTCCGCCGCTCGATGCTGGGCGTCGTCCCCGACGAGTACCTCGGCGGCTACGCGACTGCCCCGCAGTCGTGTACGGATCTGATGATGGCGCTGGCCGGTGCCCTCAAAGATCGGCTGCCGCCCAACGACATCACCCAGCAGCAACTCAAGGAGCGGTCCTGGTGGTCAGGGCCGGACCTGTTCGTGATGATCGACGACTACGACCTGATTCCCGGCGGATCGCTGAGCCACCCGCTCGGCCCGCTGGTGGAGTATCTGCCGCAGGCCCGCGACATCGGTCTGCGCGTCGTCGTCGCGCGGCGCAGCGGTGGTGCCGGGCGGGCGATGATGGATCCGATCATCGGGCGTCTGAAAGACCTGTCCTGCAACGGTTTGGTGATGAGCGGAAGCAGAGACGAGGGCGGGCTGTTCGGCGGATACAAGGCCGGCGCGATGCCCCCCGGCCGCGGCATGCTGGTCTCGCGGACCACCCGCAGCGGCGTGGTTCAGCTGTCCAGGATGCCTGACCTGTGACCGGGGTCGAGGAGCTTCGCGCGGTGCTCGTGGTGTCCGCGGCACCCGAGGCGATCCGGGTGTCCGTGGTCGGGGGACGCACCCAACTCGATGTCGCGCTGCCGGCCGACGTCCCGGTGGCGGCGTTCCTGCCGGAGCTGGCCCGGCTGATCAGGTCCCGCGATGACGAGCGCAGCGACGACGTGGCCGATCGCGATGAGCGACGGACGTTCTGGGCGCTCAGTCGTGAGGGCCGGGCCGGCAGCGGTGTGCTGGCGCCCGACCGGACCTTGCGTGAGGCCGGGGTGGAAAACGGTGAGCTACTGCGACTCTCGGCTCACCGTGCGCTGTCGCCGCCCACGCTGTACGACGACGTGGTGGACGCCGCGGCCCGGCTGAACCGGGCGTCGTACGCGGCCTGGAGTGCCTCCGCGGCGCGGATGATGGCCTTCGCCGGGTGGTGGCTGTGCTCGGCGGTATGGGCCGTCCTGCTGCTTGCACCCGCGTTGACGGCGCACCGGCCGGCGATCGTGATCGCTGCGGCGGTGATGCTGGTGACGCTGGTCGCCGGCGCGGCACTCGTGCGCCGAGTGCTCGGCAGGGCCGATATCGCCGCGGCGGCGGGTCCTCCGGCGATTGCCATCGGTGCCGCAGCAGGCTGGGTGCTGGCGGCGCCCCACGGCGCGGTCGGCCTGACCTCCGGGTGCGCAATATTGTTGGGGCTCACGGCGATCTGCCATCGTGCGATCGGTGCCGGCCATTGGACCTACGTCGCCACGGCGGTGGTGCTGGGCTTCGGCACGGCGGCATTCGCGGCCCGGGCCCTGGGCACACCGGTCACGGTGGTGGCCACCGTCGTCGCCGTGGTCGCGGTGTTCGGATGCCTGGCGGTGCCGGCGCTGACGGCACGGCTGGACCAATATCCGGTGGCGTCGGCCGGCGCATCGCGCACCGACGACCCGTTCACCACGTCGGCAGTACAGACCCAGCCCGGCGCCCCGATGCCGAGCGCGGAACAGGTGTGGGATCGCGTGCATTCAGCGGTGCTGACCCGCTCTGGGCTGCTGGCCGGTGCGGCAACGACCGCGCTGATCGGCACCACCGTATTGATGCGGGCCGACACGGGTTGGGCGGCATTCGCTTTCGCCCTGGTCTGCACTGCGGTGCCGGCCTTGCGAAGCCGTCGGGCCGACACCTGGCCGGAACGTGCCGCGCTTGCGGTGCCCGCCCTGGGGCTCGTACTGATGGCCTGTGTGCAAGCCCAGACCGGGGTGTGGACGTTGCAGCTCACCGGCGTCGTCGTGCTTGCGGTGCTGGCCGTCGCCGGGGTCGCAGCCCCGTACCTTCGCCGGATCCGGACCGCCGCCGGGTATCTCGAGTATCTGGCTGTGGCCGCGGTGATCCCGCTGGCGCTCTGGTCGCTCGGACTGTACGAACGGCTGGGCGGCTGGTGAGCGCCCGGCGACACGCGGCGGTGGTGACCGTCGTCCTGACCGTGGCGCTGGCCGGCTTCGGTGCACCTCCGGCCGGTGCGGTGACGCCGCCAGTCGTCGAGCCCGGTCCGCCGCCGATCGGGCCCGTCGCACCGGCGCAGCCCACCGAACTGAAGGCGATCTGCGGTATTCCGACCGGCGTGCTGCCGGGCACCGACTTCACCAAGCAGACCAGTGCCGAGGCGATGCTCGAATACCGCAGGGCCTGGCGCTTTTCCCGCGGTGCCGGGCAGAAGGTGGCGGTGATCGACACCGGCGTCAACCGTCATCCGCGGCTTCCCGCGCTCGAACCCGGCGGCGACTATGTGTCGAGCAGCGACGGCCTGGTCGATTGCGATGCGCACGGCACCCTGGTCGCCGGGATCATTGCCGCGGTGCCCGCCGACGGTGACAGCTTCGCCGGCGTCGCGCCGGAGGCTTCCATCCTCTCCATCCGCCAGAACAGCGGCGCTTACAGCGTCGCGGGCACGAGCAGCAGCCAGAACGACGATCCGAACGCGACGTCGATCGGCTACGGCAACACACACACGCTGGCGCTTGCGATCGCTCGGGCGGTGGATCTCGGTGCCACGGTGATCAATCTGTCCGAGGTGGCCTGCGCTCCTGTTGCGGCCGGAATGGACGATCGGGAGCTCGGCCGCGCGGTGCGATACGCCTACGAACGCAATGTCGTGGTGGTGGCGGCGGCGGGCAACTTCAACTCCCAGAGCATGTGCAACGCGCAGAACAACATGAATGATCCGAACCAGCCGTTGCACAAGGGCTGGAGCAGCGTCAGCACCATCGCCAGCCCGGCCTGGTTCGCCGACTACGTCCTGACGGTCGGGGCAGTGACCACGGCGGCCGCCCCGGCCGACTTCAGCCTGCACGGACCATGGGTAGCGGTGGCCGCCCCCGGCGAGCGGGTCACCTCGCTGGACCCGGGCGGGCCCGGGTTGAGCAACGCACAACTCGGCCAGCAGGGGCTGGCGCCGCTGAACGGCACGAGCTTCGCGACGCCGTTCGTATCGGGGGTGGTGGCGTTGATCCGGTCGCGGTATCCCGATCTGACCGCAGGTGAGGTCAAGGATCTGATCGAGCGCACCGCCCGCACCCCCGGGAATGGACCCAACCAGGCCACGGGTTATGGAGTCGTGGACCCGGTCGCGGCACTGACCTACCAGCTCCCGCCGGGGGCCGACGGTCGCGATGTCACTGCCTCTTCACCGATCAGCGGGCCACCGCAACCTGATCCGGGTAATGTGCGGGCCCGCAGGATCGTCTTCACCGTCACCGCGGCGTGTCTTGCGTTGATGGTGGCGGCGGTAGCGGTGGCTGCTGCCCGGCGACGGACCAGGTGAGTTAGGGGAAAGATGCCGGACGAGAATCGGCCGATCGGCGAGCCCACATCGCTCGACGACTTGGCTCCTGGCGAATTGGACGAGGTGGAGGCCCGGGCGGCCGCGCTGCTGGAACAGATTGCGGCACAACGGTCAGCCCGGCAGATCCACACTGCCAAGTCGCCCGCCGACGACACAACCGATGCTTTGGTGGTGCCGCCTCCGCCTCCGCCGCCGCCCGCGTCTGCGGCACCGGTCCGCCGGCTCGCCCCGCCGCCGTGGCAGATGCACAGCTCGATCGGATCAAGGGAGTTCGCCGAACGGTTCGACCTCGAGGAGCCTGCGCCTGAACGTCCGGCTCCTGAGCCGCAGGTAGCGCCGGCTCCTCAACCGGAACCGGCGACGGATTTGATCCCGATTCCGCCGCTACCCGCGCCGCCGCGGCCGGTCCCACCGATGCCTGCGCCGCCGTTGCCACCTCCGCCGCCGCCGTTACCGCCGCCGGGATTCATGCCGCCGTTGCCGCCACTTCTGCCGCCGCCGGGTGTGGCTCCGCCGCCGCAGTACTCGCCGGTGCCGCCTTCGCTCGACGACGCCGGGATCCTGAACCGCTCACGCACCGCACCTCATTCCGGATGGCGCCGGGCCGTGCACCTGGCCAGCGCCGGTCGTGTCAGCCCGGGAGAATCGCGTAGGGAGCGTGAGCGGGACGACCTGCTGGCTCAGATCCGCCAGCCGATCGCCGGTGACTTCCGGATCGCCGTGCTGTCGATCAAGGGTGGGGTCGGAAAGACCACCACCACCTTGGGATTGGGCTCGGCGCTGTCGATGATGCGCCACGACCGGGTGATCGCGGTCGACGCGAACCCGGACCGCGGGACACTCGCCGAACGGGTGCGTGATGTGTCGAGCGAGTCCACGGTGCGCGACCTGCTGTCGGACCCGAACATCGAGCGCTATGCCGACGTGCGCAGCCACACCCGGATGGCGGGCAGCCGACTGGAAGTGCTGGCCAGCGAGCAGGAGCCCGCGGTTTCGGAGGTGTTCGGCGAGTCCGACTACCGCCGCACCGTCAGCATCCTGCGTCGCTACTACAACATCATCCTCACCGACTGCGGTACCGGCATCATGCATTCGGCGATGGCGGGCGTGCTCGATCTGGCGCACGCGATCGTGCTGGTCAGCTCGCCGGCGATCGACGCGGCCCGCAGTGCGTCGGCGACGCTGGACTGGCTGATGCAGCACGGACATTCGGCATTGGTCCGCGAGGCGCACGTGGTGCTCAGCGCCTCCCGGCCCGGTTCGGCGAAGCTGAAACTGGACAAGGTCTACGAACACTTCGAAGCGCGCTGCCGCTCAGTGCACATGATCCCGTTCGATCCGCACCTGGCCGAGGGCGCTGACGTCGACTTCGACCTGCTGGACCCGTCCACCCTCCAGGCGTATCTGGAACTGGCTGCAGCCGTTGCGGAAAAATTTCCCCGGCTGCGCGGTGCACCCCAGTACCGGTGACCGCACCGCGCTCGAGCATCGAGGCAAAGTATCGGCGAATCCGCAAAGGGGCTGTGAGCTATCTGTGCGGAATGCGGACCAACCCGTTGGCCTTGGTTGTCCCTACGAGTTGGCAAATTGACGCGTGAGCAGCATTGTGACGATGGCAATTTCGCCATGCGTAATTGTTCGCGCACTCAAATATGGTCAGCCGTAATCGAATTCGACTAAGTCTGTGGCGGCGCCATTGCGAATCTGGAACACTGATCCGAATGAGCAACGATGCCCTCCGGCATCAGATGACCGAGGTGCTGGCCCTGGTCCAAGAGCAGATGGCCGATATTGCTGCGGTGCAGCGCGAGCAGGCGCAGCTCACCGCAAGTGCTGAGGAGGCAGACGGCTTGGTCGCGGTGACGGTCGACGCCCGCGGTCATGTCATCGAGACCGTCATCGACGAGTCGTATCTCGAAGAGTACGAACTCGAAGAACTCGGCGGCCACGTGACCGCGGCGGCGCAGTCAGCGGCGCAGCTCGTCGCGCAGCGGTCGGCTGCCCTGATGATGCCGATCGAAGAACGGCGCCGGTTGATGCCGTCACTGTCCGACTTCGCCGACAGCGCGCCCGATCTGCGCGAACTGACCAGATCCGTGTTCGGCAACGACGATGCAGTCGTCGGAGCGGGCCAGCCGGAGGATGACGACCGGGACGAATCCGCATTCCCCACTGTGAGGAGCTGAATCGATGGCTGACGAACTCGGTGTCGGACCTTCTGACCTGCGGGCGACCTCGAGGAACCTGAATGATGTCAGCGTCAGGATGAAGAACGTGCTGTCCACCCTGCAAGCCAATCTGATGGCCGAAGGTGCCGCATGGGGTGACGACAAGATGGGTGACGGGTACGCGAAAGGCAGTGCCGGGTATCTGGCGCAAAAGGATTGGGTCGACGGCTCGGTGGTGGTCAAGACCGATCTGCTCGACTACTACTCGGACGGTTTGAAGGGTTCCGCGGACTCCTTCGAACAGAACGACCAGCCGTAGTCGTCTGCCGCATGGAGTGGTGCGCCACATAGGCCTGTTGCCACACCAATTCGCTTATGGACATCCAGATCCCACCCGAACTCCAATGGGTGTCATATCTCGCGGGCGGTGAGTGGCCGCAAGGCAGCGAAACCCGAACTCGCCGAATCGGCGAGCATTATCAGGCCGCGGCCGAAGCACTGCAGGACCTCGTCCCGGATCTGAACAGGGTCCGCGCTGAGACGATGTCGGTACTGACCGGCGACACCGCCGATGCTGCGGATCGACAGTTCGCCATGCTGTTCGACGGCGAGTACACGGTGGACAAACTTGCCCAAGGCATCTCGGGAATGGGTGAGGGCGCCACCAATTTCAGCTCCGAGATCGAATACAGCAAGCTGTCGACCATCGTCGGGCTGGCGCTCGCCGCCGCTGAGATCTCGTACAGCCTCGCCATGGCCGGTCCCACCTACGGGGCGTCGACGGCGGCGATCCCCGTCATCGAGACAACGACCATCGCGTGGATACGTGCGGTCATCATGTGGGCGATTCGGCGTCTCGGCGAGAAGATGGCCGAACTGCTGACCAAGACGATGTTGAAGCGGCTCCTGCACGAAGCCGGGCAGGAATCCTTGGAGGAGCTGGGGCAGGGCCTACTTCAAGAAGAGATTGTCCAAGGCATCCAGGCCAGCAACGGACATGCCGACTACCGGTGGGACCGGTTCCAACAGACGGCGATCTCCTCCGTGGTCGGTGGCGGAGGGGGCGGCGCCACCGCCGTCCCGATTGCGCACGGGCTCGGACCCGCTCGCAACTGGTTCACCGCGGCGACCAAGGGCGCGACCACCATGTTCACCGCCGGGGTGTCGGGCAACGTGGCCGGCACGTTGGCCGTCGGCGGCGAATTCGACACGATCTCGATCCTTGCCAGTTCCACCAGCACCAGCATCGGTGGTCTGAAAGGCATCGGCGGAGGTCATCCGGCCCAACAGGGCAACCAGACCAATCCGGCCGGTCTCCGGCGGCCCGATGCGCCGAACGTCGGGCTGCGGGGCCAGGATCCGGATGGCCGGCTGGACACCGGCCGGCCGGACAGCGAGAACGACGGCGAGAACGACACCAACCGAACTTCGCAGAACGATTCCGGCGGGCAACCGGCCGCCCCCGCCAAGGCGAGTCCGGGACGCGCCGGCGCCGGCCAGACGAATAACACCACACCGCAGTCGGATTCGAAGTCCGCGTCCCGCAACCCCGAACCGCGCGGCGCGGCCGACAAGTCGACGGGCCAGGACTCCGATGAGTCGCCGGATCAGGCAGACGCCGATACGGACGCCGATGGCGATAGCCACACCGATACCAGCACCAAGCGCGAATCCGACGATGCGCCCGTCGGCGCGCAGGACGAACAGCACTCGTCGAATACACAGCACGACAACAACGATTCGGCCGACCCACCCGCAGATGAGCCCGTGCACACGGCCTCGCTCAGCCCGGACCAGGAAGTCGCCAACCCGGCGGCGCATGTTGCGACAACGGATGTGCCGCACACCGCAGTAGCTGCCGACCCGGTGTCGGCCGATACCGGGCAAGTCAATGCCGCTCAGGACGTCGAGGGTGCACCAGACGTTGAGGGTGCACAGGTTGCCCCCGAGGTCACAGACGTCGCACAGGCGCCTGCTGATCCACCACAGGTGCAGCAGGCTCCCGCGCCGGAAGCCCCCGATCAGCAGGGCCCGGCGATCGTTGCCGCCCAACCGTCGTCGACGAGCAATGTACCGCCGGCCACTACGCCGGCCTCGGCCAACGCCCCACAGACAACAGCCGAGCAGAGCGCCAAACCAACTGCTGCAAAACCTGATTCGACGCCCACGGAGCCAAAGTCGGCATCTCCGGCAGCGCGCCCCGCCGGCCCGGAAACACAGGTCGCCGGCGTTCCCGCTGCGCGGATCCAGGAGACGGCCCAGGGTGCCGGCCCGGATGTCGCGACTACCAATGTGGCGCCCGAGGTCACCGACACCGGCGGCCCGCCGCATGGCGACCAGAACTGTCTGCTCGACGCGGCCGACGATCTGTCGCGGCACTTCGGCAAAAAGTACCAGGTCGCCGGGGAACCATCGTCCACCGGAATGCCTGCGCGGGCGTTGTATGAGGCCACCGGGTCACGGGCCGACTTCGCTACCTACCGTGATATCGAGGCCAGGCTGCGGGGCATGAAACCCGGTTCGGCCGCGGTCATAACGTCGGCGTGGGCCGGCGACGGGCAGCGCCAGGGCGGGCACGCCTATGTGGCTGTCTTCGACGGCACGGACGTTTACCTGCTTCACCGCGGAGAGCGGCAGGGCTGGCCGCCGGCGTGGGGTGAGCACGCGGTGTCGACGACCGCGGTCGGTTACCTTGACGCACAGGGCAATCCGGTCAGTAATCTCAGCGGCCCCGACGATCTCGCCGCGGCGATGGCGGTGGGCGACGTGCAGGGCACCCAGGAACAGTCGCCGGGTGAGCAGTGGCGAGATGTCACACGGCAGAGCCAGATCGCCGACGATGCACTCGCGAAACGCGTACCTCCCGTCGATGTCGGCGACCTGCGAAACCCGCTGGGGTTGATGGAGTCGGCCGATGCACGGGCGCGGGCGAATGCGACCTGGTGGGCCGGGCTGAGCGGGCCTGAGCAGCGCGCCCTGATCGACGTGCACCCGCAGCAGATCGGCAACGCCGAGGGCATTCCACCTGCCGCCCGCCATGAGGCGAACACGCAGCTCCTGGAGGCCCAACGCCGGCAGTTGGAGGGTTGGCGGGACAGCGGCCATCGGCTCAGTCGCAGCCAGAGCAAGATGCTGGCCCGGCTGGTTCGGATCCAGAGCTCGATCGCCGACGCGCAAACCCGAGCCCGGCAAGCCGGGGTCGACGGTCCGATGCTGTTGGCCTTGGATGTGTCTGAGTTCGGTGGCCACGGGCGGGCGATCGTCAGCTTCGGCGCTGATCCGTATCTGGCGGATTCTGTGTCATGGCATGTGCCCGGCCAGGGCATGACGATCGACCGTATCGGCGCCTGTATGGGTGACGCGCTCAACCACCTTCAATCCATCCGACTGGAAGACCCGACAGTGTCGGCCGCCTCGATCGCGTGGCTCGGCTACGACACCCCAAGCGGTTGGAGTAGTTGGCGCGCGGCCGGACAGAGACTCGCCCGCGAAGGCGGCGCGATCCTCTACAGCGATATCCGGGCGTTCAACGCAGCCCGCGACACCCTTGCCGGTGACGGCAGCCATTTCACCGGCAACCATGTCTTCGCCCACTCATATGGCACGACCGCGACGAGCTATGCCGGGCGAGACGGCCGGCTGGCCAACGACGTCCGAACGGTCACGCTTGCGGGCTCTCCGGGTACCGGGCCGGTGCGCCAAGCCAGTGCATTCGGCATCGGGGACAACGTATTCGTCGCTACGTCGTCGCGGGATCCGTTCACCGCTCTGGGCGGACGGACGCCGGGCTCGTCCGGGCGGATCTTCGGGTTCGGCTTGGGCGCCGATCCATCGATGAGAACCTTTGGTGCGCAAAGGATTACTGCTGAGTTCTCTTCGGATATGGATCGGATGGTGAGCCGAGGTACACACAACTCGTACTACCGCTTCGCCGACCGGACCGGTGCGACACCCGTACGCAGCGAGTCGCTCGCCAACTTCGGTCGGATCGCGGCAGGCCATGCCGACAGGGTCGACACCGAGCAGCACCGGACTGTCGATACCCAGCCGCGGCGGTTCATCGGAACCCGTGAGGGGACAGTTGAACCGGCAGCCGGCCGGCCGCTACGACTCGACGGCGATACCAACACCTCAGGCGACCGGACAACTCGCCGGCCGTGGAATCCGCGGTGGATGGCCGAGTCGAACAACGAGGTCAACTCGACGGAGCCCGTCGACACGAGAAGTGCCCGCGAGATTGCCGAGGAGGCGCTCGGACAGTTGGGTGTGCCCGCTTCGGGTCTGGTGAGTCCGGCTGATCATCGGGTGGCGGTGGTTGATGCGGTGGCGCGGGCGCGGGCGAATGCGCGGTGGTGGGGGGATTTGTCTGCGGCTCAGCAGCGGGCGTTGGTCGAGACGTATCCGAATGAGATCGGTAATGCGGAGGGCATTCCGCCGTTGGTTCGTCATGAGGGGAATTCGATTATGTTGCGCCGGTATTTGGCGCATCGTGATCTGTTGGTTTCTCGGCGTGAGAACGGGGTGGCGCTCGATGCGATGCAGGAGCGGTACGTCGATCTGATGAATGATGTTGAGGCCGCGATGCGTTCGGGGCAGCGCAATGCTGCCCGGTTGGGTGTGGGTGGTCCGTATCTGTTGGCGCTGGATCCTCAGGCGTTTGGTGGTAACGGGCGTGCGATAGTCAGTTTCGGTGCTGATCCTTATACGGCGCAGTCGGTTTCCTGGTATGTGCCGGGGATGACGACGTCGATCGAGAGTCTGAATACGATCATGCGTCGGAGTTTCAATCAGTTGCAGTCGACGTTGCAGGAGGACCCGGGTCTGTCGGCGGCGTCGATTGCCTATCTTGGTTATCGGCCGCCGGGGAGTTGGGATCCGCGGGTTGGGTTTCAGTGGATGGCCCAGCGAGGCGGGCAGATTTTCTGTAGTGATATTCAGTCGTTCAATGTTGGGCGCGACGTATTCACTGGTGATGGAAGTCATTTCAGGGACAATCACATCTTCGCGCATTCGTACGGGTCGAGCGCGGTCAGTCATGCCGGTCATGGTGAGCGGTTGGCTGACGAGGTGCGGACGATCACGTTGATTGGGTCCCCGGGGGCGGGGCCGTTGCGGACGGCTGCCGATTTCGGGATCGGTGACAACGTGTTCGTGGCGTCGTCGTCGCGGGACCGCACGACTGGGCTTGGCGGTGAGCGGACCGGTGATCGGGGTCGCACTGTCCGTGGGATGGGTCAGGGCATCGATCCGGCCATGGATATTTTCGGTGCCCGCCGGATTACCGCTGAGTTCCCGGCTGCGCTGGACCATATGGGTCCGGGATCGCGGATGACGCACAGTTTGTACTGGGCCTATATGGATCCGGGAACCTTGCAGGTGCGTAGCGAGTCGCTGACTAATTTCGGTCGGATCGCGGCGGGGCAGGCCCATCGGGTCGACACTGAGGGGCGGCGCACGCTCAGTCAGCGTCCGCGGTGGTTGTTCGGTGGTGCCCGGGATCAAACTCTGGACCCCGCTATCGGTCGCCGGTTGAGGCTTCCCGACGACCCCACCGCCCAGCATCCGGTCCAGGGCAGCCACTGGTGGAACCCGGCGTTCGGCAGGCAACAGGTCGGACAAGTCGAGTCTGCTCAGGTCGACAACCCGACGGTGAATTCACTGGACAGCGATGTCCAACAGGTGCCTGCGCCCGCCAGGATCGTGGCCGATGTGGCGTTGGCCCAGCGGGGGATAGCGGTGGCTTCGGGTCTGGTGAGTCCGGCTGATCATCGGGTGGCGGTGGTTGATGCGGTGGCGCGGGCGCGGGCGAATGCGCGGTGGTGGGGGGATTTGTCTGCGGCTCAGCAGCGGGCGTTGGTCGAGACGTATCCGAATGAGATCGGTAATGCGGAGGGCATTCCGCCGTTGGTTCGTCATGAGGGGAATTCGATTATGTTGCGCCGGTATTTGGCGCATCGTGATCTGTTGGTTTCTCGGCGTGAGAACGGGGTGGCGCTCGATGCGATGCAGGAGCGGTACGTCGATCTGATGAATGATGTTGAGGCCGCGATGCGTTCGGGGCAGCGCAATGCTGCCCGGTTGGGTGTGGGTGGTCCGTATCTGTTGGCGCTGGATCCTCAGGCGTTTGGTGGTAACGGGCGTGCGATAGTCAGTTTCGGTGCTGATCCTTATACGGCGCAGTCGGTTTCCTGGTATGTGCCGGGGATGACGACGTCGATCGAGAGTCTGAATACGATCATGCGTCGGAGTTTCAATCAGTTGCAGTCGACGTTGCAGGAGGACCCGGGTCTGTCGGCGGCGTCGATTGCCTATCTTGGTTATCGGCCGCCGGGGAGTTGGGATCCGCGGGTTGGGTTTCAGTGGATGGCCCAGCGAGGCGGGCAGATTTTCTGTAGTGATATTCAGTCGTTCAATGTTGGGCGCGACGTATTCACTGGTGATGGAAGTCATTTCAGGGACAATCACATCTTCGCGCATTCGTACGGGTCGAGCGCGGTCAGTCATGCCGGTCATGGTGAGCGGTTGGCTGACGAGGTGCGGACGATCACGTTGATTGGGTCCCCGGGGGCGGGGCCGTTGCGGACGGCTGCCGATTTCGGGATCGGTGACAACGTGTTCGTGGCGTCGTCGTCGCGGGACCGCACGACTGGGCTTGGCGGTGAGCGGACCGGTGATCGGGGTCGCACTGTCCGTGGGATGGGTCAGGGCATCGATCCGGCCATGGATATTTTCGGTGCCCGCCGGATTACCGCTGAGTTCCCGGCTGCGCTGGACCATATGGGTCCGGGATCGCGGATGACGCACAGTTTGTACTGGGCCTATATGGATCCGGGAACCTTGCAGGTGCGTAGCGAGTCGCTGACTAATTTCGGTCGGATCGCGGCGGGGCAGGCCCATCGGGTCGACACTGAGGGGCGGCGCACGCTCAGTCAGCGTCCGCGGTGGTTGTTCGGTGGTGCCCGGGATCAAACTCTGGACCCCGCTATCGGTCGCCGGTTGAGGCTTCCCGACGACCCCACCGCCCAGCATCCGGTCCAGGGCAGCCACTGGTGGACTCCGAGCTTCCTGAGTGGCAACGACTGCGCCCATGTTCTGGTGCAGGAAGTGTCCGCACGCACCCGCCGGAATATCCAACTCGACTCCGCGCCTTCGCACCGGGGTACGCCCGCCCGGGTGATGTTCCAGGCGTTCCAATCGGGCGCCCACTTCGCGACGTACAGGCAAGTCGAAGAGACGCTGCTGGGCATGCCCCCGAACTCCATGGCGGTACTGGCCTCGCGCTGGAGCGGAGGGCAGCCGATCGGGCACGCGTACCTCGCAGTCAACATCGATGGCCAGGTCTATCTGTTCGACCCGCACACCCGGCAGTATTCGGGGTGGCCACCGCACTGGGGAGAGGCTGCGGTGGCTCAGACCGCGGTCGGCTACCTGCGCAGCAATGGTGAGCCCGTCCTGCGGGGACGGTTGAACAACCAGTTCGCCGCGGTGGCCGTCGGCAGAGTCCAGGGCCTTCCGGACGGTCCGGCACACGGGGACGTCGACACCAGGACGGCCGCCGACCGGGACGCCGCGAATCGCACTGCGCTGCAGCATTACCGGGACCGCGCCGATCACATCCGGACGAAGCTCGACCAGTTCGGCCGGGCCACCCGTGAGGAACATGCGTTCCTGGGCCGCGTGGACCGGCTCGACCTTGCGGTACGGAAAGCTGATGCCGATGCTGTCCGGGCAGGCCTGGACGCGCCGCTGGTGCTGACCTTGGACACCTCGGCATTCAACGGCGGCGGCCACGCCGTCATCAGCTTCGGCGCCGACCCCCACCACGCCTCGAGCGTCACCTGGCAGACCGCGCGGGGATCGATCGAACAGTTGGGCACCGTGACCGCCCGTGCCTTGGACGGGCTGCAGGCCACCGGGCTGCAGGATTCTGCTGCCATAGCGTGGATCGGCGCCGATACCGGGGCGCTGCATCAGGACCTGGCCGCCTTCCATACGACCCGCGAATCGTTGGGTGAGGCAGGACCGTTCGCCGGTAATCACGTGGTGACCCAGGCAGACTCACGGACTCTCGCAGACCGCTCCGGAACTCAGGTGGTGGCTCACCGGGGAGCCTCCCACGACTTCCCGGAGCAGACTCGGGCCGCGTACACCGAAGCGCTGCGGCAGGGCGCGGACGCCCTCGAATGCGATGTCCGGCTCACCAAAGACGGTGAGTTGGTACTCATCCACGACAAGACCGTGGACCGGACGTCGAATGGCACCGGTCGGGTCGGCGATATGACGCTGGCCGAGTTGCAGGCGCTCGACTACAACGGCCACGGCATCCTGACCCTCGACGAGTTCGTCCAGTTGGCGCTCGACGCCGACCAGCCGGTGCGGCTGTTCATTGAGACCAAGCACCCGGCGCAGCAGGGATGGAAGATCGAGCGCCAGGTCGTCGAGGTTTTGGAACGCCACGGGTTGACCAATCCTCGCCCGGACCAACAGGTTCAGGCGGCGGTGATCTCCTTCTTCCCCGACGCGCTGCTGCGGGTCCGTATGGCCGCGCCTCACCTCCCCACGGTCCTGTTGGGCCCGGCGGCCCGGTATCTGGCCGGCGCGGTCGGCGCCAGTGCGATCGGGCCGTCGATCGGTGTGCTGCGGAGCAACCCCGAACTCGTCGGCGCAGCGGCCGCGCGGGGACTGGCCACCTACTGCTGGACGGTCAACAACGAAGCCGACGTGCAATTCGCGCGGGACCTCGGCGTGGACTGGATCGCCACCGATCACCCGGGCCGAACCGACACGTTGCTCGGGGATGCTCCGTCACAGCAGCATTCCGGCCCGGTGCCTGACAGCGTCAGCAGCACGGCGGAAGCGGTTGATCGCCAGGCGATTCAGCAGATGGCCGACGATGCCTTGTTGCGGCGCATACCGCCGGTGCGGCCCGACGAGCTCCGTAATCCGATGGGGCCGGCCGAGGAGGCCTCAGCACGCGCGGCCAACAACGCCCGCTGGTGGTCCGGACTGACCGAAGACCAGCGCAGCGCCCTCATCGAGACCTACCCGCAGCACATCGGCAACGCCGAAGGCATCAGCGCGGCGGACCGTGACCACGCGAACCGCAATGTTCTGCAGCAGATGCGGGAACAAGCGGATGCGGTCCAGTCGAAGGCGGATCGCGGGGAGCGGTTGACGGGCGCCGAGCGGAAGTTCCTCCGCCGGATGAACAAGCTCGACCTCGCATTGCGCAAGGCCGCCGTCGACGCAGCGCAGGCCGGGGTGGACGGGCCGCTGCTGTTGGCCTTCGACGCAACAGAATTCGGTGGCGACGGACGCGCGGTGCTGAGCTACGGTGCCGACCCGTACACCGCGGACTCGGTGTCCTGGCACGTGCCGGGTGTCGGCACCACGGCGGATGCACTGCTCGGCTTCAACGCCATGTCCGCGCTCAACCACCTGCAGGCCGTGCAGCAGGAGAATCCGGGGATGTCGGCGGCCTCGATCGCCTGGGTCGGGTACGACGCCCCGAGTGGCTGGAACATCCTGCGTGCCGCGGGCCACGCCATGGCCCGCACCGGCGGCGACATCCTCTACAGCGACATCATGGCGTTCAACGCCGCCCGCGACACGCTCGCCGGCGACGGCAGCCACTTCACCGGCAACCACGTCTTCGGGTACTCCTACGGATCGACGACCACCGGATACGCCGGTCAGAACGGCAGATTCGCCGGTCAGGTCCGCACCGTGTCCCTGGTCGGTTCACCCGGAGCGGGCCCGGTGCGTACCGCCGGTGAGTTCGGTATCGGCGCCGACAACGTGTTCGCCGCCTCCTCGTCACGCGATGTGGTCACCGCTTTGGGCGGGCGCAGCGCCGGCTCCAACGGCCGGATCTTGGGCATCGGCCTCGGTACCGATCCGGCGATGGATTCCTTTGGCGCCGTGCGGGTCACCGCCGAGCCGCCGGCGTCGATGAACGGGTTGCTCACGGGCGGCACTCATCACGCCTACTTCCTGAACACGGAGGCGACGACAAACCTCGGCCGTATTGCTGCCGGGCACCAGGACCGGGTCGTCCATGAGCAGCACCGCACCGAGCTGGGCCGGAGTCGACACGCGCCGGGGCTGCGCACCGTCGAACCCGCCGGAGATCGGTTGGGGGGACGGCGATTCTGGAATGCACTGTGGCGCCGGCCTCCCAACTGTGCGGTCACGGTCGCCGAGGAATTGACCTCGTTGTTCGGCCGGAAGTTCGGCTTGGACGCCACCCCGTCGCGGCGCGGTGTGCCGGCGCGCGCATTGCTCCAGGCCGTCGGCTCCGATGCGCGGTTCGCGACGTACGACGAGATCGAGGCAACACTGCTGGGAGATCCCACGCTGAGGGTGGCCGTGGTGACGTCGCAGTGGACCGGCGGTCGGCAGGGCGGTCACGCCTACCTGGCCGTCAAGGTCGACGGCCAGGTGCAGCTTTACGATCCGCACACCCGGAAGTACTCACCATGGCCACCACATTGGGGTCAGCCGGCGGTGAGCCAGACCGCAGTCGGCTACCTGCGCGCCAACGGCGATCCGGTCGGCCCAATGGCCGTGGATATGCCGCTGCAGCTCGACGCTGCCGATGCCGTTGGAAATGTTCAAGGCCCCCAGCGTGATCCGGACTTCTCCCGGCAGCAGGCCGAGTACCGTGCGCAGAACCCGGCCACAAGACTGGTCGATACCCGCTATGCCGAGCCACTGGGCGACGTGGTCGACAACGCCTCCGACCACGCCCGGGTTCGCAGGCTCGCCGAGGACCTGTCCGGGAGATACGGGCCGTACCGCATTGCGCTCCGCGCCGAGAACCTGACCGACGAGGTCATGCTGACCGGTGAGATCTTCAACGGCGACACCAAGATCGGGACCGTCCAGCGGTCGTTCGCCAGGGACGGTGAAGGCAACCTCGTCGCTTATCACACCGGCCTGGTGATCGACGACAAGCAATTGCGCGGCAAGGGATTCTCCAAAGCCCTGACCTCGGAGCTGGAACGCTTCTACGTGCACTCGGGCATCGACCGCATCGAGCTGACGACCCACGACAAGGGTGCTTTTGCCTGGGCCCGACGGGGTTACGCCTGGGATCCCAGTACACGTCAGCTCCAGGAATCGCTCGACCGGGTGAAGATGTCGGCCGGCCAGCTGCGTGAGACGGTCAGTGACGAGGCCAAGGCCGTCCTGGATCAGGTTGTCCAGCAGCTGGATCCGGCTAACCCGCGATTGCCGGAGCCCATCGACCTGGCCAATTTGTCCACCACCGCTGAACCTGATCTGGGCCAACGCCTGCTGGACGGCACCGGGGCGGTGCGGGGCCGCAACGGGGTGCACTACGTCAAGTACCTGGACTCCGCCCCCGCCACTCCGGCGCGCACCGGCCTCAAGGGGTGGCTGCAGAACCTGCTCGGGCGCGACGTCGCAACGCGCGCGGACGCCGACGGTAACTGCGCATACGGCGTGGCCGGCGAGCTGTCGAGGATCTACCCCGGGCATTTCGGCCTGTCCGTCGCACCGTCGAGCACCGGGGTACCCGCTTGGGCGCTGTTCCAGGCGGCACAGTCCCGCTCCCAGTTCGCGACCTACGCCGACATCGAGACCGAACTGCTGGGCAGGCCCGCCGGGTCGTCGGCAATCGTGGTGTCGCGCTGGGCGGCCGGTGGTGAGCGTCAGGGCGGACACGCCTTCCTCGCGGTTACCGACGGACAGCGCGTGCAGCTCTATGACCCACGCACCAAGAAGTACTCGCCGTGGCCACCGTACTGGGGCGACAGCGCAGTGGACCGCACCGCCGTCGGCTACCTCGACGAGAACGGAGAGCCGGTCCACGCGATCGGCGATGAGCCGGTACAGATCTCGCTGCACGCCGCCGACAGCGTCGGCGACGTGCAGGGTGATCCGGCCGCCGCTGATTTCCTGGCAGCTCAACAGGACTATCGCGACCAGGACCCCACCACCCGCCGCGTCGACACCCGGTATGCCGAACCGTTGGGTGAGATCGTCGACAACTTCGATGCCGACCAGGTACGGCAGCTGGCCGCGGACCTCTCCGGGGTCTACGGCCCGTACCGCGTCAAGATGTTCCGGGCGATCGCCGATGAACGGACCGGTGAGGTCATCGTGGGTGGCGCGATCATCAGCGGTGACGAGGAAATCGGTTTCCTACAACAGACCTACATCCGCGACAGTGAGGGCAGCCTGGTCGCTCATCAGAACGTGGTGGACATTCCCGACAAGCATTTCCGAGGCAAGGGCTTCTCAAAAGCGTTCAGCTCTCAGTTGGAGCACTATTACCTAATCTCGGGCGTCGACCGCATCGAGCTGCGTACCGAACAGGACGGTGGCTACGCCTGGGCCCGACAAGGATTCAGCTGGAACGCCGATCCGGCCAAGTTGCAGGCATCGGTCGACAACGTCAGGAATTCTGCCCTTCGCTTGCGCGATCAGGTCAGCCCCGAGGCGCGAGCGGTCCTCGATGACATCGTGCAGCGCCTTGACCCGCGGCACCCCCGCCTGCCGGAACCCATCGATGTGGCGGCGCTGGCCACGGTCGAGGAACCGCATCTGGGCCGCGACGTGTTGGCCAACACGTACTGGAGCGGCGTCAAATACTTCGGTGCCGCCGACGCCATCGGCGATGTCCAAGGGCATGTGGACGAGTCGAATTTCGCTCAGCGACAACAGCAATACCGGTCGCAGGAGCCAGCCACCCGACGGGTGGACACGCGCTTTGCCGAGCAGTTGCGGGAGGTGGTCGACAGCTTTGACCGTGACGACGTCCACCAACTTGCGGAGGACCTGTCGGGGCTTTACGGGCCATACCAGGTCGAATTCTCGCCCGAGCGCATCATCGGCGGCGAACGCTTCGAGCTCTACGGTCTGATTCGCAGTGGGGATACCGAGATCGGCTATCTGACCCGGCAGTTCTCGCGTGACGACGACGGCAACCTCGTCGTAGAGAACAAGATCATCAGAATCGAAAATGACGAGTATCGCGGGCGCGATTTCTCCAAGGCGCTGACCTCGGAGCTGGAGCAGTACTACGTGCGCTCCGGTGTCGATCGAATCGAGTTGGTGTCCAAATGGCAGGGCAGCAACGCGTGGTCACGCCGCGGCTTCACCTGGTCCCCTGATCTTTATCATCTCGATCAGTCCCTCGATCAGATCAAAGACGCCGCGCGCCAACTCCGTGACCACGTCAGTACCGAGGCTCAGGCGGCTCTTGACGAGATCATCGCGCGACTCGAAGTCGATCACCCACGGCTACCCGAGCCGATCGACCTGGCGATGCTGGCGACCTCCGACGAACCCAAGTTGGGCCGTAAGTTGCTCGACAACACCTCGATTCACTTTGTGAAGTATCTACCCAGCCCGGCGGTTGTCGACGCGCACGCGTCTGAGCCGAACTGCGCGTACGGGGTCGCCGACGAGTTGACGGCGCGCTACGGGCGCACGTTCCAGATCGACGTCGAACCCACCCGCACCGGCGTCCCGGCCCGGGCGCTGTACGAAGCCGTCGGATCCGGATCGCGCTTCGCTACCTACGACCAAGTAGCCGAAACCCTGCGGCAACTCGGTGACGGCTCGTCGGCGGTATTGACCTCGCGATGGACGGGCGGGCGCAGCGGCGGACATGCCTACCTGGCGGTCAACGACGGTGGTGAGATCTACCTGATCGATCCGACGACTCGAGAACGCTCAGGGTGGCCGCCGCATTGGGGTCAAGGCGCAGTGGACCGCACCGCAGTCGGCTATCTCGACGCCGACGGTGAAGCGGTGAACCCACTGCACGATGTTCCGCTCCGGCTCGGAACCGCCGATGCAGTCGGCCATGTGCGGGGCGCTCCCGGTGAAGCTGAGAGCGGGCCGGCCCGGTATCAGTCCCCGGACGACGTCGAGCACGCCAGATTCAGGGACCGGATCGGGGAGTTGGATTCGACCGCGCTGTCCCCGGAAGCGATCGCAGATGCGATTTATCGGCCGGTGCCGATGGACAGCGTCACCGGCTTCTACGAGGGAAGGATCTCCGGGTTCAAGAGCGGCGAGGTGATGCGGGCTCAGCAACATGTCGCCGACACGCTCGACAACGCATATTTCGTGTCGGCCGACATCGCCAACCTGCGGGGTCTCAATCAGGCGTCCGCGGACCGGAATGAAGCCAACGCCCACTTCGCCGCTCTGGCAGGCATTTTCCATGCCGTGCTGGCGGAATACGGGGCTGACGTGGTCCCGATGCGGGTGGGCGGCGATGAACTGAGCGCGGTTGTGGTGGGCGACATCGACCAGGAGACCATCGATTCGGCGATCGCGACGATCCGCGCCCGGGCCCACGAATACGCTCAAGCACACAACCTGGCCGACATCCCACATCCGAAACATCCGGGCCAGCCCGAGTTCAACGGCGTGGGGCTACACGTCGGCTACGCCGAAGTGCTACCCGATTTGGATATCGCCGACATCTTCGACGCCGCGGACCTCGGCGTTGACCGCAGCAAGACGAGGAGGACGGATGTCGCAGGAAGAGCGGGATCAGCGACTGGGCCTGACGGGGCTGACACCGGAGCAGCGCGAGAAGCGGATCGAGGAGCTGGAACGCGAACTGGCCGCGAAACAGCAGGCGGCGAGGGAGAAACTACAGGCCGCACGGGCACGGAAGGCGAATCCCGAGGACCGCTGACTGACCGGGTTCGCTACCGGCAGCCCGAGGAAGTCAAACGCGCCGCGTTCCTGAAGGAGGCGGCTCGAATTCGTGACGCGCGCCCGGAGGAGCTCAACGCCCGCTACGAAGCTTTGTACGAGCCGCTCCTCAGAGACGCAGTCTCGGGTTTCTACGATGGCCGCGGTCCAGCATTCAAAACGGGCGAGGTGGCGCGGGCCCGCCAGTGGATCTCGGAATCCGGTGGAGCCGGCTACTTCGTGTCGGCCACGCTGGACAATCTCTCGGGTCTGAATCAGCACACACAGAACCGGGCTGAAGTCGCCAACGCCCACTACCGTGCGATCACCGAGATCTTCCGCTCCGAGATCGAGGGGACCGGGGCGGACATCGTCCCGATGCGGAGCAGCGGTGACCGATTCGACGCCGTTGTCGTGGGCTCGATGATCGACCGGGCCGCCCTCGATGCCGCGTTGGCCAGGATCGACAGCCGCGTCGATGCATACGCTCGACAGCAGGGCTTGGCTGACATCGCGAATCCCTCGGACCCGGGCCAGCCGGGTATTCGCCTGCGATTCGGCTACGCCGACGTTTCATCGAGTGATGTCGCGGGTGTCGTCGAAATCGCCGAAGGGCGGATGTTCGGACGCGAGGGCATCGAAGACCAGGCGCGCGCGGAGTATCGGGCACAGGACCCGCGCACGCGCAGGGTGGACACGCGCTACGCCCAGCCGTTGGATGAGGTGGTCGACAATCTGGACCGCGACGAAATCCGCCAGCTGGCCGAGGACTTGTCCGGTAGATACGGTCCGTACCGCGTCGAGTTCGACGGAAAGATCCTGCTCGGCTATCACAAGGTCGTTCTCGAAGGCGTGATCCTGCACGGCAATACCGAGATCGGCACTGTCGAGCGCACGTTCTACCGTGACGATGAGGGCAAGCTGGTTGTCTACAACGTCATCGTGACCGTTGACGAGGACTACCGCGGCAATGGCTTCTCGAAGGCGCTGACCGCAGAACTGGAGCGCTACTACGTAAGGTCCGGTGTCGACCGCATCGAGCTGCTGTCGGAGTGGCACGGCAGTAACGCATGGGCCCGTCGCGGATTCACCTGGGATCCGGACCTACACCGGCTTAACGAGTCGCTTCAGAGCGTCAAGGCCAATGCACACCGAATGCGAGATTACGTCAGCACAGAGGCACAGGCGGTCCTCAACGATGTCGTGGCCCGGTTGGAACCAGGGCACTCGCGGCTACCCGAGCCCGCCGATCTGGCTGCTCTCGCGACTTTCGCCGAACCCAAACTGGGACGCCAACTGCTGTACCGCTCCACCATCCGCTTCGTCAGGTATCTCGAAGGTTCTGGACCGGCATTGGATTTCTCTGCGAGACAAGAGAACTACCGCACCCAGGACCTGACCACGCGTCGAGTGGATGCCGGTTACGCCGACTCGATGGGCGATCTGATCGACGGCCTGGACGCGGCGCGCGTCACGCAACTGGCTCGCGACCTCTCCGGAACCTACGGGCCCTACCGCGTGGAGTTCAGAGGGGAAGCCGAAGAGGACGTCTTCCTGTCCGGCATGATCCTCAACGGAGATAACGTCATAGGCAAGATCGCCTACAGTTTCTTCCGGGACGGTGACGGACTGCTCGTCGCACATCACGAGGAAGTGCGGATCTTCGACAACCAGTTCCGTGGTCAGGGATTCTCCAAGGCGTTCTCCGCGGAACTGGAGAGCTACTACCGACGCAGTGGTGTCGACCGGATCGTGTTGGTGGCAGAGGAAGACGGCGGCAATGCCTGGGCCCGAAGGGGTTTCACCTGGGACCGAGAGCCGGAAAGACTGGCCCGGTCGCTCGGATCGGTGAAGGACGCCGCTCAGGTACTGCGGGAGCAGGTGAGCCCCGAGGCCCGGGCCCTCCTGGACGAGATCATCGCTCGGCTGGAGCCTGATCATCCTCGGCTGCCCGAACCGATCGACCTGGCCTCGCTGGCCAGTGCGCAGGAGCCCGCGCTCGGCCGTCAGTTGATGACCGACACCGGTTGGTTCGCCGTGAAGTATGTCGGCGACGTCTCGGCTGATCCCGTACGTGTGTTGGGCCTACTTGACCATCAGCCGGGAACGCTCTCGGAAGGCCAGGCAATCGCGGCGTTCAGCCATGGTGAACTCCGGATGCGTGAGTTCAACGAACAACTCGCCGAGGCCGGAGTCAGTGCCGAGACACGGGCCCGGCAGCTCTCGGAACTACGGAACTCGTTGCGCACCTGGGCTTACCAGTTGATGAGCAATCAGGTTGCCGCGGAGTTCCTGTCGCGCATCACGATCAACCCGACATTCGAGGACCTGGTCACCCGCAATGCCGAGCGCGGCCTCACCGGAGACGCGATCTTTGAAGCGATCATCGACAGCTCCACCCACAGCCGCCTCGAACCGGGCAGCCTGTCCGACATCGAAACCGGCGCGGTGTACTCGCAGTTCGAGCTCGGACTGCGGGCCCTCAACGAGCAGATGGTCAGCGACGGCCTCAGCGCCGAGGATCGGGCCAGAACTCTGTCGGGCCTGCGCAGTTCGCTGCGCGCCTGGACGCGGGAACTGATGGAGAACCGCTCGGCGGCGGACTGGATGGCGGCCAACGAGAGCAATCCGTCGTTCGAGGATCTCGTCGCCCGCTACGAACGCAAGGGACTGTCGGGCGATGCCGTCTACGAGGCGATCATCGACGGCGCCACCCACAGCCACTATGCCGCCGGGACCTTGACCGATGAGCAGACCCGGACCGTTTACACCACCTATGAGATGCGGATGCGTGAGCTCCGGGACCAGCTCCTGCGCGACGGCGTCGGCGCCGAGGAACGAGCCAGGACGATGTACGGGATGAGAGCGACCATCCGCACCTGGACGCGTTCGCTGATGGTAGACCGGGAGATGGCCGAATGGCTGAACGCCAACGAGCCGAACCCGACCTTCGACCAGCTGGTAGAACGAAATCGCGCCAAGGGCCGCGTCGGCGATGAGATATACGAGGCCATCGTCGACAGCTCAACCCGTAGCCGTGGCAGTGTGAACGCAGGTCTCGGTATCGATCCGGACAATCCGCCCGATCTGCCGCCCATGAGGGGGCCCGACGACGACGGCAGTCCACCGGATCAGGATCAGGAAGAGGACACGACATGACCGAGCATCAGCGGTTCACGCCGCTGCGCTACGACCAGTCCGGGCTGCGCGGTAAGCGCGCGCACGTGCTCGTCGACGAGCCCACCGACGAGATCGACTGGCCCGCCGATCTCCCGGCCGGGATAAAAAGCGTGGTCATCGTGGATGACGCTCCGAACCCGCACCACACGCTGAGGGTGCACCCGACCGACGACCCGGACCGGGTGGCGTTGGTGGTTTTCGACCAGTTGGCGCTGTACGAAGGCGACGAGGAGTAGGCATGGACCCGCGACGGATTGAGCTCAACCGCAGGCACAGCCGGGAGATGGGTGCGCTGTTCAACCAGTTCCTGGACATTCATCCAGACGTCGAATCCGAGGTACACGGCGCCCAGATGACGCCGGAGCAGGACGCGGCGTGGACGTCATTCAGCGCGGAGCTGCTGGCCCGCCACCAAGCCGAGCGCTCGGCACTGGCCGACGAAATCGAAGCCGAACAGCAGAGTCTGGGAAGGTAGACGCAATGGAAGCGGCACAGGCAATCTCGTTGGTCACAGACTGGATCAGGTCCCGGGGGCTCGACTACCCGACCGAAGGTCTGGCAGCCGATCGCTTCGACAAGGGCTGGAGCGTGTACGCACCGGTCGAGATCGACGACAGCGATCCGATGGCGTTCCTGGACATCCCGGTCGGGCGGTCGATTTTCCTGGTGGGCGACTCCGGGCGCATCGAAGAGGTGTCGTCGTCGATCCCTCCTCAACAGGCACGTGACCAGTTCGCCGCACAGGAACCTGCGCGCCCGGCCAACGGTGCCGCCGCGCCGAACAACTCCGCCTCTGACGAGGCGGCCTTCATGGCCGAGTTCGAGCGCCAGTTCAGGTTGGCCGCAGCCGACGACCCGTCCGCGATCGCCGACTTCACGATCGTCGGCGAGCCGCCGGCACCGGTGGGCGGCGCACCCAGCAGCGCGGACGCCGCGACGGCCGAGGAGGCGTCCCGCCTCATCGACTCGATCGTGCAGCAGCTGGCCCAGATCGGCCCGGAAGGCTGGGACGAATTCTCCGCGGTGTTCGCCTTCACCGTCACCTCCCAGATCGCCCAGTTGCAGTTCTGGGCCCATGACCGTACCGGCCTGGTTCCGGTGCCGCAGTCGATCGCCGACCTGGTTCGCCAACAACGTGAGGTCTCGGCCCGCATGAGTGCCGGACCGTGGTGGCGGCTGCTGTTGAACGTCACCAATCGTGGCGAGACGACGGTCGACTACGACTACGGCGACGAGCCGTTCCCGGACGACCAGATCGTGGCCGCCGAGCACTACCGCAACGACCTTGATACCTATCCGCGCGCGCAGGTACCGGTGTGGCTTGCCGGGTATACCGCCGGGCCCGACGCGCAGGGGCGCGATGCCGCCCAGGCAGCGGCCGCGGCGGACGCCGACAGAGCGGCGGGTCGCACGGGCGTCGTCACCGACCAGATCCCCCCGCTTCCCGACCTGCTGGCACGCTGGGCGGTGCTGTCGGCCGCCTATACCGGTGTCGGATCGGGCTGGGGTCCACGGATCTACCCCGGTTACGCCTGGTTCGAGAGCGATGCCCGCAGCGGCGCGACGCTGTTTCTCCTGCCCGGTGACCGCGCGGTGCTCTCCGGCGGAAAATGGAATTCCGAGTTGCTGGAGGCTGCCTACAACGGCGGTGGTCCGCTACCCGATCTCTACGGCGGAGCCCCGGCGTGGGTCAATGACTCCGTGTTGAACACCCGAAATCGCAACGGGCTGTTGAGTTTCTGCTTCTGGTGGGCGAACGGTCAGTGGTATCGAGGTACTGCCGACACCTCAGGTGAACTGGATCTATCGGTGCCGGCCATCTGGACACCGGAGGCCACCGTCGCCGGCATGGTGACTCAGGCCGGATCCGCGACAACGCAAGCGTGCCAGGCTCTGTTGGAGGTCGCCACCGAGCGCACCGCCACGGTCGACGACGTGGCGGCAGTGTTCGACGAGCGCCCCGACGCACAGGTGTATGCCGCTGCCAATCAGCTGAGTTTGGCCGGCCTGCTGACTTAGAACTGGCGGGTAGCTGAACTCTCGGCGAACAAGGCCGTCTGGCATGGCGGTCTGCGGTAACGCGCAATAACGTGAATTGCGATGCTGCATAGAATGTTTCGCCGATGGGGGATCGGGTGACCCTGCAAATTCCCGGCCCGCTGCAGTGGGTGTCCTACCTCGTCGGCTCGCAATGGCCCAAGGGCGACGAGGATGCCATGTACCGCATCGGCGGGGAATGGGGCGATCGCGCCGAACAATTGACGGAGCTGATACCCGAACTGAACCGGATGCGGGCCAGTACCAGTGCTGTGCTGCAGGGCGTGACGGCAGGCGCCGCGGACGGTGAGTTCGCGTTGCTGTTCGACGGGGAGGCATCCGTCGACAAACTCGCCGAGGCGATGGCGGCCCTCGGCACGCTTGCCGAAAGCACCGGCAAGAACATCGAATACACCAAGTTGCAGATCTTGACGTCCCTGGCGATCGCGGCGTTCGAGATCTCCTGGGCACTGGCTCAGACCTCGGTGACCTTCGGCGCATCGGCGGCCGAGATCCCCATCATCGAGACGACGACATCCGCCGCGATCCAGCGGATGGTGTCGGTGCTGCTCAAGGATGTCATGACCGACCTGGGCAAGGCGATGACGAAGACGACGGTGCACCGGATCATCAAGAAGTCCGGCGTCGAGGCGGCTGAGGCTCTCGGGCAGGAGCTGTTCATCCAGAACGTCCAACAGTCCAAGGGGCATCAGAACGGGTTCGACTGGAACCGCCTGGGAACCGTCGCACTGGCCAACTCCGTCGGCGGTGCCACCCAGGGCACCGTCAGCATTTACGGTCAGCGCGCACTGGGTAATTCGGCGGTCAAAGGTGCGGCCGTCGGATACGTCGCAGGCATGTCCAAGAAGGTGACCGGAGCATTGGCCACCGGCAGTGAGATCGACCCGGTTTCCGTCCTCGGATCGGTGCCTACTTCAGTCACAGGCGGGGTACGGGGTCGAGCCGCGGCACACAGCGCCAAAGCGTCGACGCCCGATGGGGGCGGTGCCTCGGCTGCCAGTGGGGGAGACGGGGACTAGACATGGACAACGACGCGGCGCGCCATGAACTCATCGATGCGCTGGCCCTCGTACAGGAACAGTTTGCCGATCTCGCCGTACTCGAGCAGGAGCGGGCAGCGTTATCCTCGGCAGCCACCTGCGCTGATGGCACCGTCACGGTGACCGTGGACTGCGACGGCGTTGTCATCCACACATCTGTCTGCGAAACATATTTGGATGAACACGATCTGGTCGATCTCGGACGGCACATCACCGGCGCAGCCCAGGACGCCGCCCGCGACATCGAGCGGAAAATGGCGGATCTATTCGCCCCGCTGGCCGAGCGACGGGAGCGGTTTCCCTCGCTGTCCGACATCGTCGAGGGCGCACCCGACATCAGAGAGCTGCTGTCGATCGCGGTGCCGGTTCCTTGTGGTGACGGCGAAGAAGAACCAGACGACTACCCCACCGTGAGGAGCGTGCGATGACCGTACCGCTGGGCGTCACGCCGGCCGACCTACGCGGCACCGCGCGATACCTTGCCTCTGTCAGCAACGACATGAAAGCCGTGCAATCGGCGCTGATGCAGATGCTCAGCGGTGAAGGCGAAGCGTGGGGGCACGACAAGATCGGCAAGCAGTTCGCCGACGGCGGCAAAGGCTATAAGGCGCAGTTGGACTGGGTCGATGGGTCGATCACAGCGAAGACCGATCTGCTCGACTACTACGCCGCGGGCCTGCACATCACCGCGGATGCGCTGGAACAGCAAGACAAACCCTGACGCCTCACTCTGAGCGACCCGGCGTGAACTGCTCCCCCCGGGCCGGGCGTGCGGGTCCGGGCTGGACAGCCGAGTCAGGCTGCCAGGTGGTGCCGCGCTGCGGAATGCGGCGACGGGACTCGGGCTTGTCGGCCGGCGTGCTCTCGGTCTGCGCCGATTCCTCGTCGGCGCCGACCACCGGCACCGACGCATCGGCGTCACCGATGACGTCTTTACCGTTCTTCTTGCGCCGCAATGCCTTGTTGACCTGATGGCCTTTGCCGTTTTGATCGCCGGCGCGCTGGCCGGCTGCGGGGGAGCCCGCTCCCGGGCTGCCTGCGCCTGCACCCAACCCGGCCCCGGCCCCGGCTGCCGTCGTGGGCATCTTCGCCGCGGCTGTTGCGGGCGCGCTGCTCGGCAGACCACTCGCTATGCCGCGCATCGGAACTCCGCCACCGGCGCCGCCCGCACCCTTGCCGGCGCCCGCACCACCGAGCCCCTGCGGCCCGAGGCCGAGGACACCCTCAGGCGGGCCTCCCAGCCCTGACCCCAGCGGGTTCTGTTGGGCCGCGTTCTTGGCGGCGTCCATCGCCTGGCCCATCGCGTCCTTGGCGGCATTGGTTGCCGCGTCGACCGCCGACTTTGCGGGATCGGTCAGGCTCTTGAGGGCGTCCTTGGTGGGATCAGTCGTGGAATCCTTTTGGTCGATGGACCTTTGGTCGATCGGCTTCAGCTTGTCGAGATCGGTCGGTTTGTTGGGATTCAGCTTGTCGAAGGCCGACTTGTCGAAAGGCTTGATGCCTCCGGGGGTTTTCCCGCCGCCCGGGCTGAACGGCTTGGTGCCACCGGGCCCGCCTGGCCCGCCGGGGCCGGTCGGATCGGTGGGGGCTTCGAACTTCATGTTCGGCAGCGGAGGAAGATTGGGGAAGCCCTGGGCCACCGCTTCGATCGCCGGCTGGTAGGTGCCGTCAAAGAGTTGCACCGCGTCGGTGTAGTCCTTGATCGATTGTTCGACCCGCTCCTTGTCCTTGACCGCGGTGTCTACGTTCACGTACTGGCCATTGTCGAGCCGTAGGAGGCCCTCAGAGTCGAAGTGGTACCTATTGTTGTATGCCACGACCTCGGCATTGACCCCCTGCAAATTCTTTGAATCAAAATCCTTGACCACGTCATCGCTTGCAGAGTTGGGGAAATGGGCTTGGACATAGTCGAATGCGGTATGGAGCACCTTCAGCCGGTCGGAGATCTCTTGCGACGACGGCGTGAAATCGTAGATCGAGGTCTTGGTGACCTGCTTGGAGGCGGCTTCCGCCGCCGTCGCGCTGTCGCCGGACCACTTTCCCTCAATTGCCTTGTCGACTTTGTCCTTGAAGGTCTCGGAATCTTCCTTCAAGTTGTTCCCGTGAGTTGTCCAGGCCGTGGCCAGGGTATCGATCGCGGTGAGGTTCGACTTCAACGTGGACTTTTCGTCGCGGAGTTCTTTGAAGGTCCAGCTCTCGAAGTTGATCTGCTTACCGCCGGTGGTCGCGGCAGTCACCGCATCCTGAACGGTTCGATCTGCGGTCAGCCCCGGAATTTCGTCAAGTGTTGAGGTGTCCGGTGCTCTCTTCTCATCCCGGATGGTGAACTGGTCCATCGCCTTGAGTTTGTCGCCCGCATCGGGATATTCGTTGTATTTTGTGGGCTCGTCGTGCCCCATCAATTTGTTCCACTCCGATGGGGTCCAATTGTGGGAATCCGAGGTGAACAGCTCGCCGCCGAACAGAGCGCCCGTCCAATTTCCGAAGCCGCTCATGGCTAGCCGGACTCATGTTTCTTCAGCGCATTCGCCGCGTCGTGCGCCGTCTTGATGAAATCCTGTGTCTGGGCCAGCTGCTCCCTGACGTAATCGGTCAGCGCCTTGCCCTTTGCGTTGAAGGCGTTCTCCATGGCCTTCGCCAGGTCGTTGTTCGCATTACTACCGAAGTAGCCCGTGGTGTCGTCCAGCGCATTGTCGATGATCGCCTGCAATTTCGCCTCGTAGGGATCGAAGGCGCTGCTCTCGAGTCTCTCGACAGCCCCCGGTTCGAGGTGGAGGTAAAGCTTTCCGTCGGCGGTAGCGGCGTCCAGGCCGCCCCAGGGACTAGTCATGATTCTCCTCTGCCGCGATCGTTACGGTTGTGCTGGATCTGATTGTGCTGCATTGAACGGCAACGTCACCTCTTTCTCGATTCGAAGCAGCACCGCTGCCGAGTTGACGAAATTCCCGGCGGCAAACAGCATGACCAGGTCGCCGGGCTTGGCGATCTTCTGGTTCATCAGATAGGCGAGACTCACCCCGAAGTCCGAGACCGTCAGATGCCCGAACTGTGCCTGGAAGTCACGCAGACCGGGGGCCGGCCGGAGCCGGGCGTGCATGGCGAGGGCGTCGGTCACCTGTCTCGGCTCAATGAATGACGGTGCGAACCAATCGATGTCATCCGGTTTGAGGCCGGCGCGTTCGTAGCATTCGATCACGGTTCCGACGGCTACCCGGAAACTGGCTATTGCGTTGTCTTTCACGGTCCCAGAACCACGTCGGTCATAGTTCTCCCACCTGGCGATCCAATCCGCCAAGGTCGGAAACGTCGGATCGTCGATGCCGCCATCAGTCCTGCCGTGCATCATGCCGGCCGACGGATTGTGCGAACGTGCCGCGGCAGACACGATGCGGGCGAACCCCTCGGTCCGGTTCAGAAGTGCGCAGAAACCGCTGTCGCCCAGCAGGGAACCTTCGGTCGCCGGGCTAGCCGCATACTCGTGCCGGTCGAAGTAGAAGATGCTGTCGCCACCGGTCACCATCGCGTTGTCCCCGGCCCAACCCGCCTGCAGCACCGCATCGGCGAGCATCACGCCGTACAGGCCACCGGAACAGAACTGCCGGATCTCGGTCGCGGAACCGGCGGATGTCCTGCCCAGCACGGACTGTTGGAGTGAATTCTGTATCGGCCAGAAATGCTCGCCCTGATACAGGGTGCCGCAATGGAAGGAAGCGGCCATGCTGTCCGCCGCCGCGGTCAGCGCGGTGCCGTCGATCTGTCGCGCTGCGTTCTCCACCATTTGATGAACGGACTGCATCTCGGCCGCTGCGGTCGCGAGATGCTTCGGGCGACCGGCGCTGTCCGTGCCACCGGGTATGTACGTCGAAACCGCACTAAGGTACGCCATTGAACTCTTGTTCTGTTCGCGCTGCGGCGAGGCGTTCCTCCGCCCCCTTGACGTGTGCAGCCTCGATCTTCTTGAAGGCGGCCAAGGCATTGGGGACCGTGGCCGGAATGATCTGGAACGAGCTGATGCCCTCGTTCACCAGGTAGGCGCCGTCGTCGGCGACGTTGATCAGCGTCAGGTGATTCGCGTTGCGCAGCGTGTAATCCTTGGTGAATTCCGAGGATCCGGACAGCAGTACCGAACCGGTGATTCGCGAGTCGCGCAGCACCTGCTCGGGAGTCTCGTCCTCGAACTGACCGTCTTTCCGCGGTCTGCTGCCGGGCGGGTAGTCCGGCAGGGCCTCGAGGACCACCTGCGGGAAATCCACGTTCACGCACCCGATGATCTGGACGTCTTCGCCGAAGATCGTCTCTCTACCGGGGTCTTGGGTGATGACTGCGCAGTATCCCGACGCTCCGATAACACCGAACAGGCGATACAACCGCGCCCCGGTGCCGTCTTCGATCTGTCCGAACCCCTGCAGCAGGAACACCGGCGAGCGCAGCGCGTCGAGTATGGCAAGTCGAGTCTGCGTCATGCCGGCGCGCTGACGGGCCAGGGCGGTCTGCCGATCGGCCTCGAGTTCGGTCTTGTACCGCTGCTTGCTGTTTCGATATGCCAGGGGGAGCGGCAGCCGGTCGAGGCCGACCACCTCGCATAGGCATCTGAAGTCGAACCCGCTCATGAACCACGGTTCGACGTCATGGCGTAGCGGGGCCACTTTATCGGTGATCACGTTGAGCCCCTTTCGGTCTGGCAGTTGGAAATCGGACGCGTAAGCGGGCCCGGTCGCGGTGGAGCCGTCAACCGAGCCCGCCGACGAACGGCTGTGCTAGAAGCCGCCGGCAAGATGCCTGTCGAGCGCCGCCGCGTCTTCCTGCGACTGATTGCCCCCGGACCGGGTCTGGGTGATCTCGTTGAGGATCGCGTCCATCTGCTGCAGGATCTGAGTCTGCTTCTGGTGCAGCGTCGCCGCGGCATCGCCCTCGTAGACGCCCTGCAGCGCGGCGAACACCTGGCTGACTTCCTCACGCATCTGCTGCGCGTTGTTGGTCATCCCCTGAATGTCGTCCAGGGACGCGTAGTTGGCTCCGTACTGGTACCGAATGCTGTCTGTATCCATGGATCAAGCCCTTTCGATGTCTGGCCGGCAACTAGTCAGCGTCGTGGCTGACGAGTGCGTTGATGTCGGACTTTCCTTTGTCGACGATGTGCTGCAGGTTGTTGATGACGTAGTTGAAGTCTTCGTGGTGCTGCGTCATGATGCCGCGAAACTTGGCGGCCTTGCCGCCAGTCCACGAGCTGGCGGTCATCGACTCGGTTTGGTCGAGGATCTGGGAAGCCAGCCGCCGGACATCCATCATCTGTTTGTCGATGTTCTCGATCTTGCTCTGGGCTTCCGCGGGCGTCAGATGGAGCGTCATGCCTTACCTCTCTTTGTCAGACCCGGCGCGAATCGCCGGACGGTGGTTGAGAATTCGCTGGTGAACACGGAGCGGATCTAGCAGTCCCCCCATCTGTAGCCGGACAGCTCGACAAGCTGGCCGATGGCCTGCCTGATCGTGTGGTCCGATCCCGGCTTGAGGGTGGTCCACAACTGCCCACTGGGCGAGGCGCTCGGGGCGCCCACGATCCGTCCCCGCTTGGTGTAGAAGATGGCGACCGCCCCGGCAGAACGTGACACGCGGTCCACGTCGTCATCGAGTGCGTAGTAGACGATCTCGGCGAAGGCCAGCCGTGCGGCCAGCGCCGAGCCCAGCATCATCGCGGTTCGGGTGTCGGCTCCCAGAGCCCGGATCCGGTCGGACAACTCGGTGGGTTCATGGGAGTCCGACAGTGCCTGGGCGACCTCGGTCAGCGGCGCGCCGACGGGACTGATCTCGGCCGGGACGGCCGCGGGGAGGCGACGCAGCAGGGCACCGGTGGCGCTGGAAAGGTTTGCGCCGTCGTCGATCAGGTCCAGGGTGATCTCGTCGCCGACCCGGCAGGCCGAGACGCACTGCGTGCCATGGCGTACGACCGTGACGCGGGCCAGGCCATCGGGGGTGACCAGGCGCATCGCGAGCTCACGATCCGGCCTTTGCAGTGACTCCACGACCACGGCGAGTTCGGTGCCGACCTCCCCGGCGGACAGTAGGCCGCGTTCGGTCATGTTCCGGGTGGCCGCACCGGCTGCCTCGGCCCGTGCCGTCCCAGTGGGGTGCCGCGGTCGGAGGTCCAGCACCACTGGTAGCGCCTGGACTCCGAGACATGCTGCCAGAACGTGCAGTTCGTCGTCGGTGACGACGAACTGGGGAGCGAGCGAGGCCGTCATAGGTTGAGCCCCCGGTCCACGCCGATCACCGGAGGAGTGACCCAGCGGTTGTCCACCTGCTCAAGCGTGCGCTCGGGTTCGTCGGCGAAGCCCTCGCCGGCGGGCATCTCGGGTGCGGCCAGTTCGTCGAACACCGCGGTGTCGGGACCCCAACTGACGTTCGACACCGTGAACGGTGCGTCGTTCTGCTGCGCGGTGGGAAGCCAGGACTGTCCGGCATCGGAAACCCCGGCACCCGGTTCGCCCGCCCCGTCGAGAGTTGCCGCAGGCTGCACCGACTCGTAGTCGCGGCTCTGGTCGTTACGGCCCATGGCACCCATCGGTGCATAGGGCGCCCCACCCATGCCGGTGCCCGAGGAGCCTCCGGCACCGATGAATCCGGTCTTCTGCAGCGCCTTCGGGTCAGCGCTCGACTTGACGCCCGGTGCGAACATGGGGGCCAGCGGCGGTGGTGGCACCGCCGCAACCCCGCCGGAGGCACCGCCGCCACCGCCGGGTGCGCCGTCGGTGCCCTGTTCGGCCTTGAGCGCATTTCCTTTTGACACCTGCGGAGGCAGAGGCTGCTCCCACGGCTGGGCCAGCGGAGCAGCGGCCTCCTCGTACTGTTGCATGACGGCCGCGGCGTTGGCCGCATCAGCGGTGGCGGCCGCGTCGAACTCGGCGAACATCCCGGTCAGGACGGCCCCGTTGTACGCCGCCAGCGAGGCCATCATGTCCTGGGCGGTCTTTGTCTCGACGGCCTCCGCCACGCTGGGCATCGCGAGTACCGCCACCGTGTTCGCGACCGCGGCTTCCTCGGCGCGTTGGCCGTTGCCTGCTGCGCTGAGGCTGATCGCCTGCAGCCACTGGCCGAACTCTTCCAGGCGTTGCGCCGCCGCGCTGGAGGCCTGGCTGTCCCAGGCGGTCCGCAGGCGTGCCACCAGCTTGTCGAAATCAACGGAGACATTTGCCAATTCGTTGGCGACCCGGATCCAGGCCGCGCCGGCACCGCCGACCGATGACGGACCGGGCCCCTCGGTGAGGTCACGAGCCAGCTGCTCGGTGCTGCGTGACTCCCACGCAACGTCGGTGAACCCCACGCCCAGCAACCTCCCCTCGCGAAACAGAACCGGATGTACGTGTGACGGTCAGGCGGAGAAGTCCTCCGAGGCGGCAATGTTGGACGAATGGCCGCGCAGTGTCGCGGCCACCTCGTGGACCTCGGCCATACCCTGATCGGTGGAGGTGCCGAACGAGGTGTGGACCTCGTTGAGAGTCTGGGCAATTCGTTGTGACACCTCGTCACGGGCCGACGGGGTCACCGTGAGGTTGGGCGCCTCGTCGGTCATCACCCGCTGAACCCGGTTGGCGAGTTCGTCGAGCTGGCGGCTGATCTCCTGCACCTCTGCGGGCTGGATGGACATTCCGTCGGTGTCGGCCATGACCGTTCTCCTTGGTTGGGATGACTAGATCCGGAGTTCGACGTCCGGAGGCTGATACGGGTCGGCCTCCCCGAGGACCGGGGGTGCCGCAGTGCCGAGATCGCCGACGATCTCGCTGCCCTGGTCGGTGGTGTGCAGGAAGGACGCCGACGTGTGGTTGTTGCCGGACGAGGCGTTCGCGCCCTGGCCGGCGCCCATCGCCCCCATGGGCGCGCCCCCCATCATGCCGGGCGAGCCGACGCCGCCGACCCGTGGTGCAGCTGATTGTGATGGGGCGCTGGCACTTTCGGCCTGAATCATGGCCGACATCGGTAGCGACCGGGGCGCGGGCGTTCCGCCGCCCCCGATTCCGCCGCCGACACCGCCGGTACCCATTCCCCCACCCGCGAGCGCAGGGTCGCCTTCACCTTCTCCCAGAGCGTCGGCGGCCGGGTCCATCGGATCGATCGCGGGATTCGCGGCGTTCTGACTGGCCGCCGACGCCGCGCCGGTGCCGGCCTGCACTCCCGCCTCGGCGCCTTTGATCGCCATCGGCATCAGCGGGGCCAGGCCGGCCAGCGACGAGGCGCCCTCGGGGGCGGCGGTGATGCCCACCGGTGCACCGGCCGTGGTGACCTGGGCGGCCTGGGTGGCGAGCGAAGTCTGCAGCTCCGTCATCACCTCGGCAGTGGTGGCAATTGCCTTGTTGGCAGCGGCGATTGCCGCGGCCCACCCCCACGGGAAGATGATCATGGGCCCGATGGCCGCGATCGTCGCGGCGAACTCGGTGATGATGGCGATGAGCCGGACCCTGGCCTGGCCGACGTTGGCGGCGGCCGCGGTCAAACTGCTATTCAGGGCTTCGGATTGGGCACCTACCTCGGCCCCGTTGGAAATGGCGGTCGTGGTCTTGGCCGCCGCGGCGGTACCGGACGCGCCCTGCCAGGCGTCGCCCGCCGAGCTGACCGACCTCGCCATGGGGCCGCCGGTGGCCTGGAACATCTTGGCGATGGCCGGCAGCATCGTCGTCGGATCGACCCCTTCGAACATGCCGCTGCCCAGCGTGCTGAGCGCATCGGTGACCGGGCTGATCAACGCACTCGGATCCATCGGATTGGCGGGTGGCTGCTGTTCGGGTTGGCCTTCGGGCGGCGGTTCTTCTGCCGGCTTTTGATCCGCAATTGGCGGCAAACCCAGGCGGTCGAGAATTTGTTGGACTGGCAAATTCAGAAAGTCTTGCAGATTCTGTTCTTGAGCAGCGATAACCGGTGTGGCGTCGTAGCCGGGAATGCGTTGAGCCAACTGTCCAACGGGGGTTACCGGCTGGGGAGGCAAAACTGTGGGCATATGGCGTCGGGCCTAGGCGTCGTCGTTGGACAGGACGGCGGACCGAGCGCCTTCGGTGGCGGCCCCGGTGGCGGCGTGCACGCCGCCCACGAGCAGTGTGCCGGCCAAATTATTGGCTTGAGCTGGGCCGAATGCTGCCAGATAGACCGCTCCGATCGGGCCTAGGGCGGCGGCCGCGGACATCAGCATCGCCGCTGAGTCGGCCGATCCGGCTGTGGTTATCGCGGATCCGGCCGCCTCGTTCGCGGCTGAAAAGGTGGCCATCCCCGAAGGTTGGGCGGCGAAAATATCGCTCATCGTGCTAATACCTTTCCAGCTGGAAGCGGGGCTGTGTGGGCACGAGACCAATAAACTATAGCCGCGCCTGCCGTCCGCAGCTAACTGAATTTTCCGCGAATAATGCGTGTAGATCGTTCGTTTTGGTAATTAGCGCAATGGCAAAAATTGCTGATCACGGTGATTTTGGATGGTTTCTGCGTGCACGCTGGGAAGGAGCTGTCGTCGGGTGTTTGCCGGATTGGGCGGCGATGTGGCGCGAGTGAATCATCTTGTGTTGAAACCCAATCCATGTCCCCGCGCTGATATTTGCGGGTAACGCCCTGTGCGGTAACCGATTCGAATATCGACAGCGAACGTCAATTTTCAGCGCTGATAGCGGACTGTCAGCGTGAAACCCGCACGGATGGCAGATGAGCGAACCCTAGGCGCGTGGTTCGAAAGCGCCGCCGTCCCACCGCGTCAGCGGAGCCTGGTTCAATTCCCGCAGCCGCTGCGCGAATTCCTGGGACAAGAACTGCTGGCGGGCCGTCGCCACCTGCGCGGCAGCGCCTGCGGTTTCGACGATGAGCTTGGCCAGCGCGTCTGCACCCAGCTTGTGTGCGGTGGGTCCGAGCCAGAGCCCGGTCATCGCGCCCATGCCGTCGACTTCGGCGCTGACGTTCCCGTCACGGCTGGTGACCCGCGCCGAAATCGATTGGCAGTGCTCATCCATGGCTTGGACGAGATCACGTTGCTTGCGGATGCGGCTGATGAGGGAGTCGGCGAGACCGGTCACACTGACCTGCCCCAGGTCGTCGGGAGGTGGTCCTCCTCGCCCAGGACCTCGTCCTCGGCGCGGCCCAACTCGTCTTCGGTCGCCAACTTCAGTGGATCGATGACCGATGCGCTGTAACCCTTTTCGGCCAGCTCGCGCCTGCGCTCGACCTGGGCGCGCGCCGCTGACAAACGGCACAGCGCCAGGATCTCATCGGCCAGTTGTGCAGGCGGTTTCTTCAACTCGACGGCGTCGAGGCGTAGCGCGACCGGCAGACCGCGTTCGGTGGTGCGCACCGTAATCGTTCCGCCAGCTGACTGCACCGGCTGTGCCATTCTGCTCAACTTAGTACACTCGCGGGCGGATCGCGGCTGACCGTGCAGTGAGGAGATGTGTCACCTCCGATGAGTGGATCTACCGATGCGCAGCGGGTTTTCGATGCCGGGGTGCTGTCGCTCGGCATTCCCATCGACGGGTTGGAGACCGAGCGCGACCTGCAGTACGCGACGCTGGCGTTCCGCCGGGCCACCGAGTACGACCCGGACATGTGCGATGCGTGGTTGGGCCGCGCGGCCACCGGAGACACGAGCCCCGAGGTCGTCTACCACCTCTACCGCACCAGCACACTCTCGTTGTTCCGTGAACAGCGCCGACTCGGGCTGCCGCAACGGGCATTGAGCGGACGCTTCCAGACCGGCCTGTACCTCGACTACCCCTTGAGCACCAAGACCGAGATGTGGCTTGCCTACGCGGCCAGCATGATTGGCGCCAGGGATTTCGACGAGGCCGAGCAGGTGCTCGACAAGCTGGAGCAGACCCTGGCGGCGTCGGACGGTGATACCGGCGAGATCTGTGCGTATATGCGTGGGGTACTGCATTTCACCACGCAGCGCTGGCCTGACGTACTGAGCGCGTTGAGCAAGTCGGGATCGTTCACCGACAGCTACATCGGCGCCGGCGCCGATCTGATGGTCGGGTCGGCCTGCGCGCAGATGGGATTGTTCGGAGAGGGCATCCGGCGGCTCGACCGGGCGATCGAGGGGCCGGTTCCGGGAGCGCGGCGCGCTGCGGAATTCTGCAAGGGGCTGACCCTGCGGGAGATGGGCGAGGAGCAGGACGCCCGGGTGATCTTCGAACGGATCTACAGCGAGGACCCCGGATTCGAGGCGAACGCCGCGGCGTTGGCCGATCCGAAGTACCGCCTGGTGATCACCTCGAAGGAGATCGTCGACTCGCGCTCCGACCGATGGGATCCGGCCAGCGTGCCGTCGGCAGAAGACCTGCTGGCGGACGATCTCTCAGAGCGCGGCAACGAATACCTGCGGGCAGCGCAGGAGGAGCTGGACCGGCAGATCGGCTTGTCGGAGGTCAAACTTCAAGTAGCCAAACTGAAGTCGGCGGCGATGCTGGCAAAGGTCCGCGGGGACAAGGGGCTCAGCTCCGCGGCGCGCAGCCTGCACCTGGCGTTCACGGGACCGCCCGGGACCGGCAAGACCACGATCGCCCGGGTGGTGGCGCAGACCTACTGCGGGCTGGGGTTGCTGAGAACACCGAACATCGTGGAGGCCAAGCGGCACGACTTCGTCGGCCAGCATCTCGGTAGCACGGCGATCAAGACGACCGCGCTGATCGACTCGGCAATGGACGGGGTGCTGTTCATCGACGAGGCCTACACACTGATTCAGACCGGGCTTTCCGGCGGCGACGCCTTCGGTCGTGAGGCGGTCGATACCTTGCTGGCCCGCATGGAGAACGACCGCGACCGCCTGGTCGTGATCATTGCCGGCTACGACGCGGAGATCGATCGCTTCCTGGCCTCCAACGATGGTCTGGCGTCACGGTTCACCAAACGTATCCGGTTCGGCTCGTACGGCCCCCACGAACTCGGGGACATCGGAAAGCTGGTCGCACGCACGAGGGATTCGGAACTGTCTCAGGCCGCCCACGAGGAACTCGTCAGCTCGTGCGTCGGGCTGTGCCAGAGCGAGGCGCTCGATTCGACGGGACAACTGCGGCCCGGCATCGACCTGGCCGGCAATGGCCGATTCGTGCGCAACGTGATCGAGGCGGCCGAAGAGGAACGGGAATACCGGCTCAGCGAGGTCCACGGTACGAACCTGTCGGAACTCGATGAGACGCAGCTGATGCGGATCGAATTGGCCGATATGCAGGCGGCACTCAAACAGGTGCTCGGTATGACGGCATCGAGTTGACGGAAGGAAGCAGCCATGACCGACAGCGATGACCAGCGGCTTGTGCTCGGGCCGCCGGAGCAGACTCCGTTCACGTCCATCAAGCCGGAGACTGCGACGAGTCATCGCCCGTCGCTGGTGCCGAGCAACGGCGATCTCGGGCTGGTCCGTGCCGCGCCCACCCCGAAATCGGGCTGGCGCAAGGCCGTCTACCGGGCTACCGGCATCAACCCGGGAGTCTCCGAGCAGGAAGCCGACCGCAAGTCACTCCTCGATCGGGTCAACCAGCCGGTGGTCGGCGGTCCGTTCAACATCGCTCTGTTGTCTCAGAAGGGCGGGGTGGGCAAGACGACCACCACGGTCGGGTTGGGGGCCACACTGGCGGCGACCCGCGGTGACCGGGTGATCGCGGTGGACGCCAACCCCGACTTCGGCACCCTGGCCCAGCGCGGACCCAACGAATGCGATTCCACGGTGCGTGACGTGCTCCTCGATGACGGCATATCGCGGTACTCCGACATCCGTCGCCACACCTCTCAAAGCACGAGCCGCCTGGAGATCTTGGCATCCGAGCGGGACCCGGCCACCTCGGAAGCCTTCTCGGAGTACGACTATCGCGGTGTTCTGAGTGTTTTGCAGCGCTTCTACAACATCATCCTGACGGACTGCGGCACCGGCCTGGTGCACTCGGCGATGGCGGGCGTACTCGATGCCGCGGATGCGATCGTGATCGTGGCCTCGCCTGCCATCGATTCGGCGCGCAGTGCGCTGGCGACCCTGGATTGGCTTGAGCGCAATGGTTATTCGCACCTGGTCCCGAAGGCGGTCGTGGTGGTCAGCGCGTCACGGCCGGGCGCACTCGGGCTCGACATGGGGCAGCTGTCCAACCACTTCCTGCCCAGGGTGCGAGCCCTGCACGTGATTCCGTTCGACGATCACCTGGCCGAGGGGGCCGAAGTGGACCTGGGCTTCCTGAGCGGGCCCACGCGGCAGGCGTTTCTGGAGCTGGCTTCCACTGTGGCCGACCTCTTCTCGGTGGCGCCGCAGGTCAAAAGGCGCGCCTGATGCGATTCACCGTGTGCGCCTTGCGATGACGATCTGGGGCAGGTTGAGTCCGCCGCGCAGGGTGAGCTCGATCGAGGGGTCGGCGTGACGAGCGAGGCTGCGCAATGCCGAGGGGCTGTAGCTGTGCAACGAGCTGATGACACCGTCGTGCACGAACGGCAGCAGCACGGCCGCGGGCAGCATCGTCGCCACGCCCAACAGATGCAGCGGGGCGGGCGGTCGCGGCAGATCGATGATCAGCAGGGTGTCGGCAACCCGGGTGCCCTCGGCGAACACCCGCGCCGCCTGCGCCGGGCGCAGGCGGTGGAACGACAATGCGAACAGGGCCAGGTCGTAACTGCCGTCGGCGGCGTCGATCGCCGTGGCGTCCATCTGACGGACCTCGGCGCGGGGATGGCTGCCCACATCACTCGCGGCGATGCGGGCCACCGACTCCGGGTCGACGTCGGTGACGGTGACCCGCGCCGACGGGTGATCGGCCAGCAGTTGACGCGACACCCCTCCGGGCCCGGCGCCCAACTCCAGGATCCGCGGATCGGGCACGTCGGCGACCAGATCGAGCGCGATCGCGGCGAACCGCTGGTCATTGTTGAAAAGCCGACTGGTCCAGTCCAACGCGCCGCTCGCCTGCCGGTCGGTCTCGAGCAGCCGATCCAGGCACGACGCGCGGAACCCGCCCCGTGGCATCCGGTCGATATCTGAGGGGTCGGGAGCCATGTAAGCCATGATGGACGTTTCGGCGGGCAGGAGCGACAGCGACCCGGGAAAGGGGCACAGTGGCCGACTTCGTAGCTGCAATCGACCAGGGCACCACCAGCACCCGATGCATGATCTTCGATCACGCCGGTGCCGAGGTGGGGCGCCATCAACTCGAGCACCAACAGATCCTGCCCAAGGCCGGGTGGGTGGAACACAACCCGGTCGAGATCTGGGAACGCACCTCCGCGGTGATCATGACCGCCCTGAACAAGACCAACCTGGTGGCCGGCGATCTTGCCGCGCTGGGCATCACGAACCAGCGGGAGACCACGCTGGTCTGGAACCGCCACACCGGGCGGCCGTATCACAACGCCATCGTCTGGCAGGACACCCGCACCGACCGCATCGCCGCCGCGCTCGACCGTGACGGCCGCGGTGACGTGATCCGGCGCAAGGCGGGCCTACCGCCGGCGACCTACTTCTCGGGCGGCAAGATCCAGTGGATCCTGGACAACGTCGAGGGGGTCCGGCGCGACGCGGAGAACGGCGACGCGATCTTCGGCACCCCCGATAGCTGGGTGGCCTGGAATCTCACCGGCGGCTACCGCGGCGGCGTACACGTCACCGACGTCACCAACGCCAGCCGCACCATGTTGATGAACCTGGAAACTTTGGACTGGGACGACGAACTGTTGTCGTTCTTCTCGATTCCGCGGCAGATGCTGCCCGAGATCAAGCCCTCGTCATACCCGGCCTCGTTCGGGATCACCCGCGACAACGGGCCGCTGGCCGGGCAGGTACCGGTGACGGGAATCCTCGGCGATCAGCAGGCCGCCATGGTGGGGCAGGTGTGCCTGGAACCCGGTGAGGCCAAGAACACCTACGGCACAGGCAATTTCCTGCTGCTCAACACGGGCGAGAAGATCGTGCGTTCGGACAACGGACTGCTCACCACGGTGTGCTACCAATTCGGCGACTCGAAACCCGTTTATGCCCTTGAGGGTTCGATTGCGGTGACCGGGTCGGCGGTGCAGTGGCTGCGCGATCAGCTGGGCATCATCAGCGGTGCGGCGCAGAGCGAGGCGCTGGCCAGGCAGGTGGCCGACAACGGCGGCGTCTACTTCGTGCCGGCGTTCTCCGGGTTGTTTGCCCCGTACTGGCGTTCCGACGCCAGGGGCGTCATCGTCGGGCTGTCCCGCTTCAACACCAACGCCCACCTGGCGCGGGCCACCCTGGAGGCGATCTGTTACCAGAGCCGCGACGTGGTGGAGGCCATGGAGGCCGATTCCGGTGTGCACCTTGAGGTTCTGAAGGTCGACGGCGGTATCACCGCCAATTCGCTGTGCATGCAGATCCAGGCTGACGTGCTGGGAGTCGACGTGGTCAAGCCCGTGGTGGCCGAGACCACCGCGCTGGGTGCGGCGTATGCGGCCGGGCTCGCGGTGGGGTTCTGGGAGAGCGCCGACGATCTGCGGGCCAACTGGCAGGAAGGCCAGCGCTGGAGCCCGCATTGGGATGACGAACAGCGTTCCGGCGGTTACGCCGGTTGGCGCAAAGCTGTGTCACGCACCCTGGACTGGGTCGAGATCGACTGATCTACTGTCGCTGGCACTTGGCGACGATCGCCTTGAACTCGTCGGAATACTGCACGCCGAGAACCGCGTGGTCGGCGCTCTGCTTGTTGCGGACGGCATCGGTGATCTGTCCGGCCAGCTCGGCCATCTTGTGGGCGTGCGGCCCGACCTCGCTGTCGGTCACCTGATCGGCGGCCTCGCGGATGAGTTTCGACCAATTCTCGTAGTCGCCCACCGCCGGACCTGGCTTGCCGGGGGGCGGGGGTGTGAGCGCGCCCAAGCTTGCGTTCGTGTAGTCCACCAGTAGCTGGGCCTGCCGGCAGCCCTTGTTCCCGGTGTAGGTCAGTGCGGTCACGCCCACGATCACCAGGACGGCGCACGCGGCGGCGGCGGTCGCGATAGCAATGTTGCGTGGCTCGGCATCGGGGACGCGTCGACGCCACATCACATGCGCGACGACAACGGCGGCCACACCCACCACCGCCATGATGATGGCATCCCGCAGGTCCCCGGAACCGACACCGGATGCCGAGCCGACGGCCCCCATCGTCGCGGCGGCGGCGAGAAGGACCAGAAGCCACTGCCAGATACCGCGCCGGCGCTGGTACGCGTCGACGTCACGGAATTGGAGTCCGATGACCGCGCCGGCCGCGGTCAGGACTGCGACGACGGCCGGCGCGATGATTGTGACGAGGCTGCTCACAAAGGGCAGCCTACGGGCCGCTACTCCTCGCCGAGGATCTGGTAGATCTCGCGGCGGGCGTTGTTGACGGCGTCGAGGATGCGTTGGCGCTGGTCCTCGCTCGCGGTGAAGCTCGACTGACCGACGGCGGCCATCAGTTGGCTGGCGGCCGCGTGCAGGTTGGCTGCGCCGGGGTCGACATCATCGGCGATCTGCGCCCACGGCGGGGTTTCGATCTGGGCCGCGGCCTTCCGGCCCTCTTCGGTCAGCTCGAAGGTCTTCTTGCTGCCGTCGGATTCGGCCGGGACGATCAATCCCTCATCGACGAGCAGTTGCAGCGTCGGGTACACCGAGCCGGGGCTGGGCTTCCACAGGTTGTTGCTGCGGGCGGCGATTTCCTGCGTCATCTCGTAGCCGTGCATGGGCCGTTCGGCCAGCAGGGTCAGGATGGCGGCACGCACGTCGCCGCGCCGGCCGCGTCGCCCGCCGCGGCCCCGGTGGCCGCCGAAAGGTCCGCCCATGGGGCCGCCGAGAGATCCCGGCCCGAAACCGAAGCCGAAGCCTCGGGCGCCGCGCGGGTCGAAATTGAATCCGGTCTGGCAGGTGGGGTCGACGCTCTCTTCGCAGGCCGCCTCCGCCTGCGCGCGCATCTGCTCGCGCAGGTCCCGTCGGGCGTGGCGGATCTGGTGAAACATCGTGCGGGCTTCTTCGCGCCCGAAGGGTACGAAACCGAAGCCGCTCTGTGGGTTGAATGGGTTGGTCATTGGATAAGTCCTTCGTTGTCGTGGAGGAGCGCTGTCAGCGCTTCCGATGCGTCAACGATATATCGGGATCTATCGGTTGTCGATAGTCTTTTTGAGCCAATGTGCCCACTCGGCCTGCATGGCGTTGAAGCGCAGGCCGTACTCCAGGGCCCCGTGCCCGTACCGGTCCTCGTCGGTGTCGGCCCAGGGGATGGAGGCCTCCAGTTCCTTGAGTCGCGATACCTCGGATTCGGAGTGGGCGGCCAGGGCGGTGAGATGGTCAAGTGCCTGGTCGCGGGGCAATTCGCCGAGTAGGAACACCCGCAGCAGCCCGGCGCTGCGCTCGGGTGGGTCGTCGGCGGGATTGGTGATCCAGCGCTCGAGTTCGGTGCGGCCGGCGGCGGTGATGCGGTACTCCTTGCGGCCGCGGGGGCCGATCGCCGACACCTCGATCAGGCCGGCGTCGGCGAGCTTGTTGAGCTCGCCGTACAGCTGGCTCTGGGTGGCCGGCCAGACGTTCGCCATCGATTTCTCGAACCGCTTGAGCAGGTCGTACCCGCTGCCGGGGTGCTGTGCCAACAGGCCAAGTGCCGCCATGCGCAGACTCATGCCCGGAGTCTACCGTCCACTATTGACATGTCAGTTATGGAATGTCACCGTGGAACGCATGACTTCAGCCCTGCCCATCGGTGAAACCGACTTCTTCCGGCGCGGCAACTACGCGCCCGTCGCCGACGAACTCACCGAATACGACCTGCCCGTCGACGGCGCCATCCCCGCCGAACTCGACGGCTGGTACCTGCGCAACGGCCCGAACCCACGTCAGGCGACCGAGCACTGGTTCACCGGCGACGGCATGATCCACGGCATCCGCATCGAGAACGGCGCGGCCAAGTGGTACCGCAACCGCTGGGTGCGCACCGACAGCTTCATCAAGGACTTCCCGCTGTACAACAAGGACGGCACCCGCAACCTGCGGTCAGCCGTCGCCAACACCCACGTCGTCAACCATGCGGGAAAGACCCTGGCGCTGGTGGAAAGCTCACTGCCGTACGAGATCACCAACGAGCTGGAAACGGTGGGCGCCTACGACTTCGGGGGAAAGCTCGTCGATTCGATGACGGCGCACCCCAAGATCTGCCCGACGACCGGCGAGCTGCATTTCTTCGGATACGGCAGCATCTTCGAGCCCCACGTCACCTATCACCGGGCCGCCGCCGACGGTGAATTGACCGTCAACCAGCCGGTGGATGTCAAGGCGCACACCATGATGCACGACTTCGCGATGACATCGCGTCACGTCATCTTCATGGATCTTCCGGTGGTGTTCGACCTCGACATCGCCGTCAAGGGTGAAGGCGACATGCCCTACCGGTGGAGTGACGACTACGGCGCCCGCTTCGGCGTCATGCGCCGTGATGATCCGGCCGCCCCGATCCGCTGGTTCGACATCGACCCGTGCTACGTGTTCCACGTGGCGAACGCCCACGAAGACGGCAATTCCATCGTGCTGCAGGCAGTTCGATATCCCGAGCTGTGGCGTAACAACGGCGGGTTCGATGTCGAAGGCGTGCTGTGGGAGTGGCGGATCGACCTGACGGCCGGCACCGTCCGCGAACGCCAGCTCGACGACCTCGGGGTGGAGTTCCCGCGTATCGACGATCGCCTGGCCGGCCTGCCCGCCCGGTACTCGGTGTCCGTCGCGGACAACGCCTGGATCCGCCATGACCTGACCACCGGTGCCGGAGTGCGCCACGACCTCGGGTCCGGCGGACCCGGCGAAGCCGTCTTCATCCCCGGCGCGGGTCCGGCCGACGAGAGCAACGGGTGGTACCTCGGCTACGTCTACAACCCCGAGCGCGACGGCAGCGACCTCGTGATCCTCGATGCGTCGGACTTCGGCGGAAAACCCGTCGCCACCATCAAACTGCCGCAACGCGTTCCATATGGCTTCCACGGGAACTGGATCAGCGCCTAATGTGAGCCGGTGGCCGCGTTCGGGTTCGACACATTGGCGCTGGTCACGGTCATCGGCCTGACCGGACCGGCGTTGGCTGCCGTGCCGCGGTTGCGCATCCCGGTGATCATCGGTGAGCTGGTCGCGGGGATCGTGGTCGGTAGCACCGGATTCGGCATCGTCGATCACACCGACCCGACATTCACCCTGCTGGCCAACATCGGTTTCGCGTTGGTGATGTTCGTCGTCGGCACCCACGTCCCGGTGCGCGACACCACGCTGCGCACCGCGATCCCCAAGGCGCTGCTGCGGGCGGTCTTCGTGGGTGCGGTGGCCGCGGTGCTCGGCGTTGTGATCGCGCGTGCGTTCGGCTCGGGGCACGCGGCGCTGTACGCCGTGGTGATGGCGTCGTCTTCGGCAGCCCTGGCCCTGCCGGTGATCGACGGGTTGCGCCTGGAAGGGCCGCCCGTGCTGTCCGTGACCGCTCAGATCGCCATCGCCGACACCGCGTCGATCGTGTTGCTGCCGTTGGTGATCGACATCCAGCGGGCCCCACGCGCGGCCCTGGGGGCGCTGGCCATCGCGGGTTGCGCGGGTGTTCTGTTCGTCGTGTTGCGGGCCGGGTACGCGCGGGGCCTGCGCCGGCGCGTGCACCACTACTCGGCGAAACACAAGTTCGCGCTCGAGCTCCGGTTCAGCCTGATCTTCCTGTTCGGGCTGTCGGCGGTCGCGCTGACCACCCACGTCTCGATCATGCTCGCCGGTTTCGCGCTGGGCCTGGTGGTGTCGGCGATCGGTGAGCCCCGCCGGCTGGCCAGGCAGCTGTTCGGTATCACCGACGGGTTCTTCGGCCCATTGTTCTTCGTCTGGCTGGGCGCCTCGCTGCAGGTGCGCGAACTCGCCGACCATCCCGAATTCATCCTGCTCGGTGTGGCGTTGGGCCTCGGTGCGGTGCTCGCGCACGGCGCGGGCCGGTTGTTCGGCCAGCCGGTGACGCTCGCGGTGTTCTCCGCTGCCCAGCTCGGCGTCCCGGTCGCGGCCGCCACCCTGGGTACCGAGCAGCACCTGTTGGCGCCGGGTGAGCCCGCGGCCCTGATGCTCGGTGCGCTGCTCACCATCGCCACCACGTCGATCGCCGGGGCGTTGGCGGCGCGGCGGGCAGGTGCGCCGATCAAACCGCCCGATGTTCATTCGGACTGACCCCGTAGGACCGCTTGAATGCGCTGCTCAACGCGAACGGTGTGGAGTAGCCGACCTGCCGGGCCACGGCGGCGATCGTGGCCTCACTGCCGCGCAGCAGGTCGGCCGCCAGCGCCAGACGCCAGCCGGTGAGGAACGCGATCGGCGGTTCGCCGACCTGATCGGTGAACCGGCGGGCGAACGCCGCCCGCGAACACCCCACGGCTGCAGCAAGATTGGCAACGGTCCAGGGATGCGCCGGATTGTTGTAGATCAGTTTGAGGGCAGGTCCGACGACAGGGTCCTGTTCGGCCTGCCACCACGACGGTGCATTGCCGTCCCGGTCGAACCACATGCGCAGCACGCCGATCAGCAGCAGGTCGAGCAGGCGGTCGAGGTAGGCCTCCTGGCCGGGTCCGTCGCGGCCCGCCTCGGTGGACAGCAGGTCGATCAGCGGGGTGTCCCACTCATCCGCCCGCAGCACCAGCACCGCCGGCAGGGCATCGAGCAGACGGGCGCTGACCTCGCTGCGGCCCTCGTAGGCGCAGACGATCGACTCCGATGATCCGGTCGCGCTGTTGCCCCAGCTGCGAAGGCCCAGCGACATCTCGAATTGCAGATCTTCACCGGACAGGGTGGTGCAGCGTTGGCCGGGATTGATGACGACGCTCGGCGGCGTGGCCGGATCGTCTGCGAAGACATAGTTTTCGGTGCCGCGGGTCAGGGCGACGTCGCCCGCGCCCAACCGGAACGTGCCACTGCGATCAGCGACGATCACCGCGTCACCGCGGGTCTGACAGATCAGCGCCAAAGGTGCTTCGTCGCGGATGGCCAGCGACCAGGGCGGATCCATGCGCAACCGCAGAACGAACGCACCCCGCGCGCGTACCCCATCGAGCAGTCCGACCAGGGCGTCCACGACCGTAGGGTAGCGGCTCAACCCGGCTTGCGCGCCTCGATCAGGTGCCGTGACGAGTGCGCGACGAACGAACCGTCGGCCTGGATCTGCCGGTGCAACGCGGAGAGTTGGTCCCGGTAGGCGCCAACGGTGAAGCCGGGCACGATCCAGATGACCTTGCGCAGGAAGTACACCACCGCGCCGATGTCGAAGAACTCCACCCGTAGCCGCTCGGCACGCAGGTCGACGATGTCGAGGCCGGCGGCCCGCGCCGCGGCGGCCTCGGTTTCGGGGTCGCGGGCCCTGCGAGCCTCCGGCTGTGGCCCGAGAAAATGCTCGGTTAGTTCGAAAACACTTGCCGGACCCACGTGTTGGGCCAGATACGTACCGCCCGGGGTCAATACGCGGACGATCTCGTCCCACCAAACGGTGGCCGGATGCCGACTGAGCACCAGATCGAATGCCGCGTCGGCGAACGGCAGCGGCGGCTCGTCGGGATCGGCGACCACGACGACGCCGCGGGGTCCCAGCAGCCGGGTGGCGCGGTCGAGATTGGGTGGCCAGGATTCGGTGGCCGCCATGGTCGGTGGGAACTCCGTCGCTCCGGCGAGCACCTCGCCGCCACCGGTCTGGACGTCCAGCGCTGAAGACACGTTCGCCAACCGCCGGCTCATCAGGCGCTGATAGCCCCACGAGGGCCGGGCCTCGGTGGCCCGGCCTTCCAGCCAGGAGAAGTCCCAGCCGTCCACCGATGCAGCGTCGGCCTCGGCCACCAATTCGTCGAACGTCACCGCCCCACCATGGCAGTGCGAAGTTGGTGAGACAACCGAATATGTAATCGGGACTCTCGACTATGGAACGTCTTTCGGTGACGCCGTTGACTGAAGCCATGACCAACAGCCCCGTCGTCGTCCTCACCGCAGCCGCCGCCCTCGGCAGTGCCGCTGCCGGTGGAATCTTCTACGCGTTCTCCACTTTCGTGATGCGCGTCCTCGACCGCACCGGCCCGGCCGCTGCGATCACCGCCATGCGCGGTATGAACGCCGAAGCCAATACCAACGCGCCGTTCCTGCTGTTCCTGCTCGGTTCGGCGCTGCTATCGGCGATCGTCGGCGTGATCGCGGTGGCCCAGATCGGCCGGCCGGGCAGTTGGTTCCTGCTGGCCGGCGCGATCTTCGGGGTCCTCGGCATGGTGATCACGATGGCGTTCAACGTGCCGCTCAACAACCATCTCGACCAGATCGACCTGGCCGATGCGGCCGCCGAATGGCAGGCCTACTTCAGCACCTGGACGGCCTGGAACCATGTGCGCACCGCCTCGGGGTTCATCGGCGCAGTGCTGCTGCTGACCGGCCTGCGTTACCGCTGAGCCTGCCTGCGGAACGCCGCCGCCACGATCCCGGCCGCCGTCAGTGCCAGGACCGCCGCGATGACCGCCGTCGGCGCGATGCCGGAATCGAACGCCGTGCGGGCCGAATCCAGCAGGCGCTCCCCGATTTCCGCGGGAAGATCCGCGGCCACCGAGGTGGCACCGCCGATGCTCTCACCGGCGTCGGCGGCCTGCGCCGGGGTCAGCCCGGCCGGTACCTGGATGTTGTTGCGGTAGAACGCCGTGAAGATCGTGCCCAGTGTCGCGGTGCCCACCACCGCGCCCAGCTCGTACGCCGTCTCCGAGACAGCGGACGCCGCACCGGCTTTCGCTGCCGGCACCGACGCCACGATGGTGTCGTTGGACACCGTCTGCGAGACACCGACACCCAGCTCCAGCACCAGGAACGACGCGATCACCGCGGCCACCGACAGATCGTGACGGAAGGCCAGGATCAAGCCGAACCCGGCGGCGACGAACACCAGACCGAAGATCATCAGCTTGTCCGGCGCAAACCGTTTGGCGGCCTTGACCACCCCCAGACCGGCGATCATCGACACCACCGCACCCGGCAGCGTCACCAGACCGGCCGCCAGCGGCGACAGGCCGAGCACCAGCTGCAGATGCTGCGAGATGAAGAAGATGAACCCGATCAGGCCGACGATCGACAGGAAGTTCGCCAGGATCGACGCGCTGAACGGCGCGTAGGAGAACAGCCCCATGTCGAGCATCGGTGTGGCACTGCGGTTCTGCCGGCGCACGAACAGCACGCCGGAGGCGATGCCGATCGCGAACGCGGCGACGACGCCGGCCGAGAGACCGTCGTGGGCAGCGGTCTTGATCGCCCACACGAACGGCAGCATCGCGGTGAACGACAGCGTCACGCTCACCAGATCCAGCGGGCCCGGGTTCGGGTCACGCGATTCCGGCACCAGCCGGGGGCCCAGCACCAGCAGCGGCAGCAGGATCGGCACGGCCACGAGGAACACCGAACCCCAATGGAAATGCTGCAGCAGCGCACCGCCGACGATCGGGCCCAGCGTCGAGCCGGCCGTGAAGCACGAGGCCCAGATGGCGATCGCGAGCCGACGCGACGACGCCTCGGTGAAGATGTTGCGGATCAGCGACAGCGTCGACGGCATCAGCATCGCGCCGAACACGCCGAGCGCCGCGCGGGCGGCGACCAGATAGGCCGCGCTCGGCGCGAAAGCCGCGGCGGCCGAGACGATCGCGAAGCCCGTGGCGCCGATCAGCAACAGGCGGCGCCGGCCGAACCGGTCACCGAGCCCGCCCATGGCGACCAGCAGTGCGGCCAGCACAAGGGAGTAGACGTCGACGATCCACAGCTGAGTGGACGCCGCGGGACGGAAATCCTCGGCGATCGCCGGAAGGGCGAAGGCCAGGACGGTGTTGTCGATGGCGATCAGCAGTACCGGCAGCATCAGGACCGCGAGCGCCACCCAGGCGCGTTTCGGGGTCGGCGTCACAGCCGGGCTGCCGTCGAGGCAGGTGGACATTGGGTTTCTCCAAGCAAGTTTGGGTCAGCCGCGCGGGAGTTGGATGGTGCCCGCGGTCAGGCTGGTCATGATGGCGTCGACGATCTGGTGGCGCGGTGTGCGGTCCTGCTTGGCGGCTTCATAGCCGGCGTCGAGCAGTGCCCAGAACACTCGCCGGGCCCACCCTGGGGGGTATTCGGGCCTGTCGACCGAGGCGCGGTTGAGAACCTCGACGATCGCCTCATCGCCGGTGTCCAGGTAGGCCGCCAGCTCGCGATCGGCCAGGATCGTCGGCTCGCTGTAGACGAACAGGACGATCGGCCCCAGGTCGAGCTGGCATTCCACCACGCGACGCAGCGCCGCATCGACCGGCCCGTGCATCGGATCCGCGCGGTCGATCGCGGCGGTACTGAGCTCATGGACGTGCCGGGCCAGGGCGCGCAGCAGATCGGAGCGCTCCGGGTAGTACCGGTGCACGGTGCTGCGGCCGACGTCGGCGGCGGTCGCGATATCGCTGAGCGAGGCCGTCGGATTGTCGGCCAGGACCGTCATCGCGGCATCGAGAATCGCCTTGCGGGTGCGCTCACGCGGCCCGCTGTGCGTCGTTGCCGAACTGGTCATGGATCAAAATGTAGCACGGCTGGGCCAAAATGGGACAGTGATGTCCCACACGTCAGCTGGGCGGAGTGAAACCGCTGGTCGGAGGTGGTGGCGGATAGCTCGGATAGGGCGCCGGGTACACCGCCGCAGGCGCTTGCGGCATCAGCCGGGCCAGCGCTCGACGGTGCCGCTCGGCCAGCACCGCGGCCAGCACATACTCGGCCGGTGCACCCGGTGGAGGCGGGGGTGAGATGCGCGAGACGACCTCGCCGAAGATCCGATGCGCCATCTCATGACGTATCCGCGGATCGAGCTGCCCCGACCGGGACAGGAACTGCCTGGCCAACTCGGCCTGCTCGGGACCCAGGCCCGACAGTTCCAGCGAGCCGGCCCACCACGCCAGCGCCGGCGGCATGACCGGCGGCGGATTCAGCTTGGGTCCGCGCTCACTGATCACCACCGTGCCGGCGAAGATGTCACCGAGCCGTTTGCCCTTGGCCGACACCAGGCTGCAGATCACCGCGGGCCCACCGGTGAGCATCCAGATCTCGACGAAGCCGGCCAGCCCACGAAACAGGGCCTGGCGGAAGCGTTCCGGGCCGCCGTCCTCGGATACCACCCGCAGCCCCAGCGCCATCTTGCCCAGCGACCGGCCCCGGGTCGCCGTCTCCATCACCACCGGATAACCCACCAGGGTCAGCACCGTGAAGATGATCAGGATCGCGGCCGACAAGGCCTCGTCGAACTGGGTCAGGGTGATCGACCACAACACCACCCCCACCACGTACCCGACCGCGATCACCACGATGTCGATCAGTGCGGCCAGGGTGCGCACCGGCAACTGGGCGATCGCCACGTCGAGGACGACGGCGTCCCCGGTCACCACCGGTGCGGGCTGCCAAACCATACCGACACACGCTACCGACTACGCTTTGCCAGGTGGATGTCGATGCGTTCGTCGTGGCCCATCGCCCCACCTGGGACCGGTTGGAGCAGTTGGTAAGACGACGCCGACGGTTGACCGGTGCCGAGGTCGACGAGCTCGTCGACCTCTATCAACGGGTCTCCACGCATCTGTCGATGGTGCGATCGGCCTCGCAGGATTCGGTACTGGTCGGTCGGTTGTCGGGGCTCGTGGCCCGGGCTCGCGCCGCGGTGACCGGTGCGCATGCCCCGCTGTGGCGTGAATTCGTCCGGTTCTGGACGGTGTCCTTCCCGGTGGTGGCCTACCGGTCCTGGCGCTGGTGGCTCGGATCGGCGGTGGCATTCTTCATCGTCGCCGTGGCAATGGCGCTGTGGATATCGGGCAACCCCGAGGTGCACGCCGCCATCGGAACCCCCAGCGAGATCGACGAATTGGTCAACCACGACTTCGAGTCGTATTACAGCGAGCACCCGGCCGCCTCATTTGCGTTGCAGGTCTGGGTGAACAACTCCTGGGTGGCCGCCCAGTGCATCGCCTTCGCGATCGTGCTCGGGCTGCCCATCCCGTACGTGTTGTTCCAGAACGCGGCGAACCTCGGCGTGAACGCCGGGCTGATGTTCAGCGCGGGTAAGGGGGACCTCTTCCTCGGCCTGATCACCCCGCACGGACTGCTCGAGCTGACCGCGGTGTTCCTGGCCGCGGCGGTCGGGATGCGGCTGGGCTGGACCGTGATCGCCCCCGGCGACCGGCCCCGCGGCCAGGTGCTGGCCGAACAGGGCCGGGCGGTGGTCGCGGCCGCCGCCGGACTGGCCGTCGTGCTGCTGGTGTCCGGTCTGATCGAGGCGCTGGTGACGCCGTCGCCGCTGCCCACGTGGATGCGGATCGGCATCGGCGTCGCCGCCGAACTGGCCTTCCTGGGCTACGTGTTCCATTTCGGGCGCAAGGCCGTGCGGGTGGGGGAGAGCGGCGACCTCGAGGACGCACCCGATGTAGTTCCCACTGCTTAGAGCTTGCCTGCCGCCTTCATCGCCAGGTAGTGGTCGGCCAGCGCCGGCGCCAGGTCTTCCGGCCGAGCGTCGACCACATCGACACCGTGCCCGCGCAACCGCGAGGCAATGGCCCGGCGGTCATTACGGGCCCGCTCGGCGGCGGCGGCGTCATAAACCTGTGCGGCATCGGAACGACCGGCGGCCAACTGGTCCACCCGTGGATCGGCGACCGCGGCCAGCAGCACCTGATGGCGCGCCGACAGTTGCGGCAGAACCGTCATCAATCCCTCATCGAGGGCCGAGGCATTCAGATCGGTCAGCAGCACCACCAGGGCCCGGCCCCGCACCCGGCGCAACACCGCCGAAACCATTGCGGTGGCATCGGATTCCACCAGCGCCGGCTGTATCGGTGCCATCGCCGCGACGAGTGAGGCCAGCAGTTCGGTGCGCGAGGCGCCCCACACCCCGGCGCGGGTGATGCGGTCGATGGCCAGGAAGTCGACGTGATCGCCGGCCCGCGAGGCCAGGGCCGCCAGCAGCAGCGCCGCATCCATCGACCAGTCCAGTCGCGGCCACCCGCCCGGATCCAGCGAGGTCGGGTCCACCCCGACCCGGCCGGCCGAGGTACGTCCGGTGTCGAGCACGATCACCACCCGCCGGTCGCGCTCCGGGCGCCAGGTACGCACCACCACGTCGGCGCGCCGTGCAGTGGCCCGCCAGTCGATGGAGCGGACATCGTCGCCGACCACATATTCACGCAGGGAGTCGAATTCGGTGCCCTGACCGCGGATCAACACCGGTATCGCGCCGTCCAGCTGCCGCAGCCTGGCCAGCCGGGACGGCAGGTGCTTGCGGGACAGGAACGGCGGCAGGATGCGTACCTGCCCGGGCAGCCGCTGCGAACGTTGCCGACCCGCCAACCCCAACGGGCCGATCGAACGCACCGTGACCAGCTCGCTGCGTTGGTCACCGCGTCGCACCGGATGCAACCGGGTGGCCAGGGAAACCTGCTGTCCGGCAGCGATGTTCACCTGGTGCGAGCGTGGCTGCGCCGACGCGCTGGGCGGCCAGGCGTCGCGAATCGCGCCGCGCACCGGGCGGCGTCCGGTGTTGTGCACGTTGAGCACCGCGTCGACCGTCTGGCCCAGGCGTGCGGTGGACTCACCGCCGCGGGCCAGGCGCAGCCCGCCGATCCGGCCGGCCAGCGCCACATCGGCGGCCACGGCCACGGTCAGCAGCGTCCCCAGCACCGCGAAAGCCGTTGCCGGCCAGGGGGCCAACGCGATCGGCAGCACACAGACCAGGGCCACCAGACCGGCGCGGCCGGTGAGAATCATCAGCGCGGTACCGGAACGGCGGCCAGGATGCCGTCCAGCACTCCGTCGGCGGTGGCACCCTCCAGCTCGGCCTCCGGGCGCAGCGCCACCCGGTGGCGCAGCGTGGACCGCGCCATCGCCTTGACGTCGTCGGGGGTGACGTAGTTGCGGCCGGAGAGCCACGCCCAGGACCGTGACGTGCCCAGCAGTGCGGTCGCGCCACGCGGTGACACGCCGAGCTGCAGCGACGGGGAATGCCGGGTGGCCCCGACGATGTCGACGATGTACCCCAGCACCTCGTCGCCGGCCAGCACCTGCCGCACCGCATCCCGGGCGGCCGCCAGCTCAGCAGCCCCGGCCACCGGCTGTACGGCCGACAGGTCACGCGGGTCGAACCCCTGCGCGTGCCGGCCTAGGATGGCGATCTCCTGATCCCGCGGCGGCAGCGGCACCGTGAGCTTCAACAGAAAGCGGTCCAGCTGAGCCTCGGGCAGCTGGTAGGTGCCCTCGTACTCGATCGGGTTCTGGGTCGCAGCGACGATGAACGGGTCGGGCAGCGGACGCGGCAGGCCGTCGACGCTGACCTGACGCTCCTCCATGGCCTCCAGAAGTGCCGCTTGGGTTTTCGGCGGTGTCCGGTTGATCTCGTCGGCCAACAGCAGATTGGTGAACACCGGGCCGGAGCGGAACTCGAACTCGGCGGTGCGCGCGTCGTACACCAGCGAGCCCGTGACGTCGCCGGGCATCAGGTCCGGTGTGAACTGCACCCGCTTGAACTCCAGTTGCAGGGCCGCGGCCAGCGTGCGCACCAGCAGCGTCTTGGCCACACCGGGTACCCCCTCCAGCAGCACGTGCCCGCGGCACAGCAGCGCCACCACCAGTCCGCTGATCACGGCGTCCTGACCGACCACCACCTTCGCGATCTCGTTGCGCAGGGCCAGCAGCGCTTCACGGGCCTGGTCGGAGGTGGGCTGAGTCACGAGTGTGCGACCTGCCTTTCGATGTCGTCGAGTTGGTGTGCGAGGTGGACGAGTTCGGCGTCGGTGGCCGGGGGCGGGCCGAACAGGATGTAGCCGGCCGAGTTCGCGGCGGTGCCGCAGCGCACGGCGACAGCGGCCGCGACGGCCTGCGGTGGCGCTGCGGTGTTCAAGCCGAGTCTCGGCAACAGCCGGCCCAGCGCCGCGGTGCGCAACGCGTCGGCGGCCCGGTCGCGCGCCCGGCGGGAGCGGTACAACCGCCCACGGCCCTCGACGGTCTCCGAGGCGCGGACCACGACCGGCAGGGATTCGGCCACCAATGGGCCGAGGCGCCGGGCCTGAGCCACCGCCAGCAGCGCCACCACCAGACACAGCTGCAGGACGATCCACCGGACCTGCGGCGGCATCAGATCCGACAACTTGCCGTCACCGGTCGAACTGGCCTCGAAATGCTGTGGTGCATACCAGATCACCCGTGGCGCGGCGCCGGCCAGATTCATCGCCAAGGCGGCGTTGCCCTCTTTGAGCAGACGTGAGTTCGTCATGAAGTCGCCGGTGCCGACCACGGTCACGGTGCGCGGCCCGTCGTGGTAGCGGGCCAATGCGCCGTCGTAACAGAGGGTGACCGGGGTACTCCCGGCGGCGGCATAGGTATCGGTGGTGCCCAGCTGTGTCCGGCCGGCCCGATTCGCCTCGGGCAGCTCGCAATCCGGCTCGCCGCCGCCGAACTCCGTGGGCGTGTCGAGCCGGACCTGCGGGGCCAGCTTCTCCCTGGTGAGCCCTGAGGGCGCCACGAGCAGCAGGTCGCCGGGGGCATCGGTCAGCCGGGCCACGGTTTCTTGGCTGGCCAGGAACATCGTCTGCGCCACCACAAGCAGGGTGCCGGGGCGCGCGGCCCGCTGTGCCTCGTCGGCGGTGTCGGCGATGACCACCTCGACACCGTGGTCGCGCAGCAGGCTGACCAACGCGTGCGTCCCGTCCGGCGAAGTCGACTCGGGATCCATCACCCCACCCGGGCGTGGGGCGGTCAGGTACACCGTCGCGACCGCCAGCACGACGATGACGACGAATGTCAGCAGCACCCAGCGGGCCGTGCGAAGACGCTCTCTCATGCGGGGACCACTTCGTCGAGCGCTGCGATCGCCCGATAGGTCGATTCGGTGCCCGGCTGCTCACCGTAGGTGACGTCGTTGAATGTGGTTGCCGCGCTGAATAGTTCGGCCGACAGGCTGGGCAGTGCTGCCGCGGCGTCGCGGGCGAGTTCGGTCGCGGTACGCCCGGGGACGGCGTCGAGCACCCCGGTTTCCTCAAGGCGGCGGGCCAGCGCGCGGACCCGATGCCGGATCGCCGCCGACCAATCGCCTTGTGCGGCATATTGTTCAGCGATCGACCGGTGCTGTGCGGCGCTGAGCTCCTGGCTGCCGAACAGGGCCTGGTCCGCGGTACGGGAGGTCCGCATCGTGCGACGCGCGATCCGCACCGCCACCACAACGGCCACCACGATGAGGATCACCAGCACCGAGATGGTGAACCAGCCACCGGGAATCGTGGAACCCGCGGCGGTGATCCGGTACAGCAGATCTTTGAGCCACTCGCCGATCTGATCGATCGGCGACGCCCGAGGGTAGATCGGCTTGGTCAGTTCGTTCTGCGCAGCGTCGTGCGCCGCGTCCCGGTCGATGTCGATGCTCGTCACCTCAGGTGGTCCGGGGCAGCCATAGTTGGTCGGCGGTCTCGACCGGTGCACCCGCACCCGTCGCCAGCATCAGATCGAACGCCTCGGCCCGGAACCGGCGATCGGCATACAGCAGCACCACCACACCCGCGCTGAACGGTGCGGTGACGATCTGCCCGATCGCGGCACCGACGGTGCTCAGGATCAGCGCCGGCATCGTGGGGCCGTCGGCGACCATCGTCATGATCTCCCCGGCCACGTTGAACGGCGCACCCACTCCCCAGCCGATCACCGCGGCCACGATCGTGGCCAGCACCCAGATGCCGAACACACGCCAGAAATCCTTGTTCACCAACGTGAATGAGCGCCTGACCGCCGCGACGATGCCGAGGTGCTCCAACACGATCACCGCGGGGGCGAACAACAGAACCGTCGACACGTAGAGCACGCCGAGCAGCGCCACCGGCACCAACAGCGCGCCGACCGCGAACGCGGCCAGGCCGCCGCCGAGGGCGCTCGCACCGACGATGACGATGGCGACGCCGCCGGCGACGACGGCCAACGCCATGGCCTGTAACGCGGTCAGCCCGATCAGCGCGGGTAACCGGCCGCGCAGCCGCTGCCAGGCCTCACCGACGGTGATGCTTCCACCGAACACCGAGCGGCCGATCACCACCGTGAGCATGCCGCTGAGCAGAAGTGAGGCCAGCGTGGTGACCACGATGCCGGTGAACGCACCACCGGCGAACGCCGCGATCGCCCCGGCGGACGGCGCCTCGCCCTGCAGCGTGGAGTCGAATTCGCCGAGCGCGGACAACGGCCCGACTTGCAGTGCGAGCGTGATGATCTGCGAGGCGAGCACGACCACGGTGGCAAGCCCCAGCGTCGCTTTCGGGTTGGTGCGGACGTAGGCGACCGCGCCGTTGAAGATGTCGGTCAGGCTCAACGGACGAAGCGGGATGACGCTCCCGAGATAAGGCCGACCGCTCGTCATCCCTTCACCGTAGTTCCCGTCAGCAACTACGGTGTGGGCATGCCGACCGAGATCATCGTGCGCGGGTCGTTCTCCGCCTTTCAGCCGCCCGAGCGTGCGACGGTCCACGCCACTCTCGGCTACGAAGGCCCGGCCATCGAGCCGGTGTACCAGCGGGTGGTCCGCGACCTGGACGCGGTGAAATCCTCGATCACACCGCTACACAACCCCGATGGCGGCCCGGTCACCTGGTGGTCCACCGGCCAGGTGCGTACCTGGGCCGACCGGCCCTGGAACAACGAGGGCAAGCAGCTGCCGCTGGTGCACCATGCCAGCGTCGACATCAAGGTCAAATTCAGCGATTTCACCGCGCTGTCACGGTGGGTCGGCGGCCACGTCACCGAGACCGGCGGGTTCGCGTTGTCGCGGATCGAATGGGCGCTGACCGCAGAACATCGCGACGAACTCGTCGTCGAGGTGCACACCGCCGCCGTGCGGGACGCCGTCACCCGGGCCCAGCGTTATTCCGACGCACTGGGCCTCGGGCCGGTCCGGCCGGTGGTGATCGGCGATGCCGGCATGGTGAGCCGGCCGCCCGAGGACTCGTCGGCACCGCGGGCCCTGCGGGCGATGGCCACCACCCGCGGTGGTGGTGCGCCGGAACTGGACTTTTCACCCGCCGATATCGAGGTCGCGATATCGGTCGATGCGAAATTCGTGGCGGGCGAGGGCTAGTCGCAGCGTAGGTTGACGCTATGGCCGAGCTCAAGGACAAGCTGCGCGCGGATTTGACCAGCGCGATGAAGTCGCAGGACAAGTTGCGCACCGCAACCCTGCGGATGGTGTTGGCCGCGATCGGAAGCGAGGAGGTCTCGGGCAAGCAGGCTCGCGAGCTGTCCGATGCCGAGGTGATCGCGGTGCTGGCCCGCGAATCGAAGAAGCGCGGCGAGGCGGCCGAGATCTATACCCAGAACGGCCGCGGCGAATTGGCGGCCAACGAGCACGCCGAGGCCCGCGTCATCGACGAGTACCTGCCCACCCCGCTGACCGACGCCGAACTCGCCGACGTCGCCGACACCGCCATCGCACAGGTCGCCGAGCAGATCGGGGAGCGCCCCGGCATGCGTCAGATGGGCCAGGTGATGAAGGCCGCCACGGCAATTGCGGCGGGCAAGGCCGACGGTGCGCGGCTTTCCGCGGCGGTCAAGGCGCGGCTGTAGCGCGGCTCAGACGGGGATCCGCCAGAGTGCTTCCTGGCTGACGCTGGCGATCAGCGTGCCCGCAGCGTCGTAGAGCGAGCCGCGAGCCAGCCCACGGGAATCGTTGTGGTTCGCCGACTCCAACTCGTAACGGTGCCAGCCGCGGGGCACGAACGGGCGATGGAACCAGATCGAGTGGTCGAGGCTGGCGGCGAAGCCGAGATCGGACCGCAGCGGGACCGACGGCGGAAGCGCCGAGGGGACCGGTCCGAGGTCGGACAGAAACGTCAGGGTGCAGGCCCGGATCAGCGGATCGTCCTCGATCTCGTGCTGTGTGCGGATCCAGAACGGCGAGATCGCGAACTCGGAGTGGTCGGTGGGCATGGTGCGCAGGTCGAACTTGTCACCGAAATCCATGACATCGTGCTTGGGGCTGGCCGCGTCGAACTCCAGGGCCGGCGGAGTCTCGGGGGACCAGTCCAGACCCGGCTCGGGCTGATGGAACGAGGCCATCATCTCCAGGATGACCTTGCCGTCCTGGCTGGCGGTGACGTGCCGGGTGGCGAACGCGCGCCCGTCGCGGGTGCGGTCGACGTGGAATTCGACGTCGGCGTTGTAGCTGCCGCCGCGGACGAAGTAGGCGTGCAGCGACTGCGGCAGCTTGCCGTCGTCCACGGTGGCCCCGGCCACTGCCAGCGACTGCGCCGCGATCAGGCCGCCGAACAGCCGCTCGGTCGCCCCTCTGCGTGGTTCGCGAATGCAGAAGTCATCGCCGTGACGGTCGAACTGCAACAGTTGGGCGATCCAGCTCAGCGCGGCCATCGGCCGAGGCTATCAACTGCTTGGTTGGGGCTTCGCTCACACCTGCTTGGCGAAATAGCGCTGGCCGTCGGAGGCCAGTCGCCCGAACGCCGCCTTGACCACCGGCGCCAAGCCTTTGAACGGCAGCGCGAACAGCGGCTTCGGCTCGATCGCGACGATCCAGGTGAACTGCGTCTGTCCGTCGCCCGTGGGTTCGACCAGGTAGTCCTCGGCGAACCGGCGCAACGACGGAATGTTGGCGTGATCAACGGTGAACGAGTAGCGGCGGCCCTCCTCCCAGCGGAAGAACGTCTCATGCACCCGGACCACCCCGGGTGCCAGCGTCACTTCACGGGAGCTGCCGACACCGAAGGGCCGCGGCGTCAACCAGTTCACCTTGGTGACCGACGGACCCCACGCGGCCAGGGACTCATCGGATACCAGCGACTCCCACACCTTTTCGGGCGGTGCGGCGAAGCGCTTGTGATAGGCGAAGATGTGCGGCGCCGTCGTGAAGAAATCGGGATCGGCGGGTTCCAGCGTGAACCGGGGCATGGTGCCAGCATGCCGCAGAACGGCACTGCGGGATACTGGGTTGCAAGCCCATTTCCGGAGGGGAGAAATATGACGGCGGCGCTCGGCGGCCGCTACGAGCTACGCGGCGTGCTCGGCCGCGGCGGCATGGCCGAGGTGCACGATGGCTGGGACACCAGGCTGTCGCGTCCGGTCGCGGTCAAACTGCTCTATCCGGCCCTGGCCGCCGACGAGGTGACGCGTCGGCGGTTCGAGAACGAGGCGCGGGCCGCCGCCGCGCTGAACCACCCGAACATCGTCGCGGTCCACGACAGCGGTGAAGACCGCGGGACGCCGTACATCGTGATGGAGCGGCTGCCCGGGCCCACCCTGGCCGAGGAGATCGCGGCCGGACCGCTGTCCGCTGACCGCGTGCGCTGGGTGCTGGCCGACCTGCTCGGTGCGCTGACCGCAGCACACGAGGCAGGAATCCTGCACCGCGACATCAAACCCGGCAACGTCCTGATCACCGCGTCCGGTACCGCCAAGCTCGCCGACTTCGGAATCGCCAAGACCGACGGGGCCGCCCACACCCGAGTCGGGATGGTCTTCGGCACCGCGAATTACCTGAGCCCACAACGGATTACCGGCCGGCCGGCGTCGCCGTCGGATGATCTGTACGCCCTCGGCGTGCTCGGATATGAGGCATTGACCAGGCGGCTTCCGTTCGAACGCGACAACCCCGTGGCCACCATGCGGGCGGTTCTGGAGGAGCCGCTGGTGCCGATCGGGGTGCTGCGTCCGGACGTCGATCCGGTTCTGATCCGCGTGCTGGAACGCGCTATGGCGCGGGATCCGGCCTACCGCTTCGCCGATGCCGCCGAGATGCGCGCTGCCCTGCAGGCTGCGCCACCGGCGCGGCCCGCGACCCTGCTGCTGCCGTCTCCACCCCCGCCGCCCGCGCCCCGTCGCTCCCGCGTCCGGATGGCCCTGCTGACCGCAGGCCTTCTGGCCGGTGTCATCCTCGGGGCCATCTTGTTGATCTCGGACCCTCCGCCGCAGCGTGCGCCCGTCACGCCGGTGACCACGTCTGTTGAGCCGACCGTGCCGGCCGCGACGAGCATCCCGACGTTCACGCCGACCGTGCCCGAGGACCAGTGGGATCAGGGCAACAACGGGAACGGCAATGGCAACGGCAACGGCCATGGGAATGGCAAGGGCCACGGCAAGAAGGGCCACGGATAAAAGCAAGGCCCAGACCGGATTTCTCTGGTCTGGGCCTTGCTTGCACTGTCGGGGTGGCGGGATTCGAACCCACGACCTCTTCGTCCCGAACGAAGCGCGCTACCAAGCTGCGCCACACCCCGCGTGAAGCTTCGACAGCCTATCGCACCGGGTACCTCGAAAGCCAAACGGCCACCTCTGCGCCGATTTCTACCTCTGGGTTGTGGCGCGGCGCGGATCGCAGCCCAGGCGTAGAAAACGGCGGGCAACGGGAAGGAATGCGTGGGTGGGTGGCGTTATACAACTCATGACTGTCCTGGGCGCCTCCGTCTACCTAGGGTTCTTCGCCCTGGCGGCGTTGTGGCTGTTCCTGACGGCCGAGACGGATCAGGACCAGCTGCCCGAGCGCTCGAACTCCGAGAGCACCGCCGCGGACTCCGAGGTGTCCAGCCCCTGGGCGCTGAGCCAGTCCGCATCGAAGTAGGTATCCGCGTAGCGGTCACCGCTGTCGGCCAGCAGGGTCACCACCGACCCGCTGCGGCCGTGCGCGATCATCTCGGCCAGCAGCTGGAACGCGCCCCACAGGTTGGTCCCGGTCGACGGACCGACCCGGCGTCCCAGCACGCGGCTCGCGTGATGGGCCGCTGCCACCGACCCGCCGTCGGGGACGGCAATCATCTGATCGACCACACCCGGCAGGAACGACGGCTCGACCCGCGGCCTGCCGATGCCCTCGATACGTGAGGACGCGCCCGTCACGACGTCATCGCGGCCCTGCGAGAAGCCGGGGAAGAACGCCGAATTCTCCGGGTCGACGACACACAACTGCGTGGCATGTCTGCGGTAGCGGATGTAGCGGCCGATCGTTGCGCTCGTGCCGCCGGTGCCGGCCCCCACCACGATCCACTCCGGGACCGGATGCGGCTCCAGGCGCATCTGCTCATAGATCGACTCGGCGATGTTGTTGTTGCCGCGCCAGTCGGTGGCCCGCTCGGCATTGGTGAACTGGTCCAGATAGTGCCCGCCGGTCTCCTCGGCCAACCGATGCGCCTCGGCATACACCTGCGACGACTCGGCGACGAAATGGCAACGGCCGCCCTGGGCTTCGATCAGCGCGATCTTCGAACCGCTCGTCGAGGCCGGCACCACGGCGATGAACGGCAGACCGAGCAGCGCTGCGAAGTACGCCTCCGACACCGCCGTCGACCCCGAGGACGCCTCGATGATCGTGGTGCCCTCACCGATCCAGCCGTTGCACAACCCGTACAGGAACAGGGAACGGGCCAGCCGGTGCTTGAGGCTGCCGGTGATGTGGGTGGACTCGTCCTTGAGGTACAGCGCGACGTCCACTTCCTCGCGCCATCTGGTGGGCAGCGGATACCGCAACAGGTGGGTGTCGGCGCTGCGCTTGGAATCAGCCTCGATCAGCCGCACCGCGTTGTCGACCCACCGGCGTGGCCGGGGCCGCGACGCGGTACAGCCCGCTTCGCTCAACGGGCCGAGACGGTCGGGCTGGATTGCCCGGCCCTGATCCCGACGTGCCCGCCACCGGTCGGCGCTGCGACCAGCGTCAGCAGCGTGGCCTCCGGGCGGCAGCAGAACCGCACGGGCGCGAACGGCGACGTGCCGATGCCCGCCGACACATGCAGCTGCATGTGCGATCCCCACTTCGAGGCGCCCTTGGCCCGGGACCGGTCCAGCTCGCAGTTGGTCACGATGGCCCCGTAGAACGGCAGGCACAGCTGCCCGCCGTGGGTGTGCCCGGCCAGCACCAGCTGATAGCCGTCGGCGGCGAAGCGATCCAGCACCCGCGGTTCGGGGGAGTGGGTGAGACCCAACGTCAGATTCGCCGCACCGTTGGCCCGGCCGGCGATGGTGTCGTAGCGGTCGCGCTTGAGATGAGGATCGTCGACGCCGGCCACCGAGATGTGCAGCCCGGCCACCTCGACGTCGCGACGGATGTGGGTCATGTCGAGCCAGCCGCGCTCGGTGAACGCCGCGCGCAGGTCCTGCCACGGCAGCGGCTCACCGTGCGTCCGGTGCTGCGGATTGGTGACGTAGTTCAGCGGGTTCTTCAGCCGCGGTGCGAAATAGTCGTTGCTGCCGAACACGAACAGGCCGGGCGCCGACAGCAGGTCGGTCAATGACTGGACCACGGCAGGCACGGCCTTCGGGTGGGCCAGGTTGTCGCCGGTGTTCACCACCAGATCGGGCTCGAGGCGCGCGAGATCACGCAGCCAGGCCTGCTTGCGACGCTGGTTGGGACGCATATGCAGATCGGAAAGGTGCAGCACCCGCAGGGGTGAGGAGCCCGGCGCCAGTACCGGCATGGTCGCTTCCCGCAGTACGAACGCATTGCGCTCGATGAGGGACGCGTAGCCGATTCCGGCAACCAGCGAACCGGCGGTGACGGCAGCTGCCTTCTTCACTGACATGCAGGCAAGCCTACTGCGAACCGCTCATCACGGGGGCGGTGGAGGCCCGAGCACCGGAACGGTGATCGGCGGCAGACCCGGGATTTCGACCACCGTCTGGCCGATCTCGGGCGGCGGACCACCTGGCATCGGGAACGGGAATTCGGGCGGCGGCGGGGCCGGCGGGATGCCGTTGCTGATCTGGATGGTGATGATCGAGCCGGGAATCGTCTGCCCGCTGGGAGCGGTCCCGACCACGGTGCCGGCGCGCGAGCTGCTGTTGACCGAGGCGGAACCGTCGGCCACCTGGAATCCGGACTCCTTGAGCCGCAGGCGCGCGGCCGTCTCATCCAGTCCGGTCACGGTCGGCACCACCGAACCCGGCCCGCCGTCGACGTAGCGCGGGTCGGTCGGCGGCAGGGCGACCGGGCCGAAGTTGTTGGCGATCGGCTTCAGCGCCGTGAACCACGTACGGGCCGGCTCGTTACCGCCGAACAGATTGCCGTCGCCGCACTGGCGCAGCGGGAACGAGCACAGCTCGCCCGGGGTGGTGGAGTCGTCATAGATGTAGTTGGCCGCGGCGTACTGGTTGGTGAAGCCCAGGAAGCCCGACGAGCGGTGCGCCTCGGTGGTGCCGGTCTTGCCCGACATGGGCAGGTCCCAGCCCACCGAACCGGCCGAACCGGAGGCGGTACCGCCGGCCTGGTCGTCCTTGCTCATGGCATTGGCCAGGGTGTTGGCCAGGCCCTCGGGCACTGCCTGATCGCACGTCTCGGTGGTCACCGACACCTCATTGCCGCGCCGGTCGAGTACCTGGGCGATCGGGTTGGGCGGGCACCAGGTCCCGCCCGAGGCCAACGTGGCCGCCACATTCGACAACTCGAGTGCGTTGACCTCGATGGGGCCCAGGGTGAACGAGCCGATGTTCTGGCGTTTGACGAAGTCGGCGAGGCTTTCGTTGCTCTCCGGGTCGTAGTCGCGGGCGGTGCCGGGCAACGCGTAGGACCGCAGCCCCAGCTTGACCGCCATGTCGACCGACCGCTGCACGCCGATCTGCGAGATGAGCTTGGCGAATGCGGTGTTCGGCGAGGTGGCCAGGGCATCGGTGACGCTCATCGAGCCTCGGTAGCCGCCGGCGTTCTTCACACACCAGGTTTCCTTCGGGCATCCCGGGGTGTCGCTACTGCCCAGCCCCTTGGCCTGAAAGAACGGAGGCACCTGCAGCTGAGTGTTGATGCCCATTCCCATGTCCATGGCCGCGGCCGTGGTGAAGATCTTGAAGATCGACCCGGCGCCGTCGCCGACGAGTGAGAACGGCTGCGGCTGCATGGTCTCGCCGGCGTCGGTGTTCAGGCCGTACGTGCGATTGCTGCCCATCGCCAGGACCGGATGAGATTCCTTACCGGGCTTGATCACGCTCATGACGCTGGCGACGCCGGGGGTATCCGGCCGGGCGATGCTGTCGATCGCCGACTTCACCGTGCCCTGCACGTCCGGGTCCAGCGTGGTCTTGATCAGATAACCGCCCTTGGCGACCTGCTCCTTGGACAGCCCGGCGCGGGCCAGATACTCCAGCGCGTAATCGCAGAAGAACGCCCGGTCACCGGCGGCGATGCAGCCGCGCGGGAGCTCGTTGGGCTGCGGCAGGATGCCCAGCGGCTGCTGCTTGGCGGCCCGCAGCGCCTCGGCTTCCTGAGGGATGTTGTCGATCATGGTGTCCAGCACCAGGTTCCGCCGAGCCAGGGCACCGTCCGGGTTGGTGTAGGGATTGAGCGCGCTGGTGGACTGCACCATGCCGGCGAGCAGGGCGGCCTGCTGCCAATTCAGCTCCGAGGCATTGACACCGAAATAGGTCTGGGCGGCGTCCTGAACGCCGAACGCGCCGCTACCGAACGAGACCAGGTTGAGATAGCGGGTCAGGATCTCGGGCTTGGTGAACGTCTTGTCCAGCGTGAGCGCCATCCGGATCTCGCGCAGTTTGCGGGCCGGAGTGGTCTCGATCGCGGCGCGGCGCTCGGCATCGGTCTGGGCGACGACGAGAAGTTGGTAGTTCTTCACGTACTGCTGCTCGATCGTCGAACCGCCGCGGGTGTCCATGTCGCCGCTCATATATCCGGTCAGGCCGGTCAGCGTGCCCTGCCAGTCCACGCCGTTGTGTTCGGCGAACCGCTTGTCCTCGATCGAGACCAGGGCGAGCTTCATGGTGTTGGCGATCTGGTCGGTGGGCACCTCGAAGCGGCGCTGTGAATACAGCCAGGCGATCGTGTTGCCCTTGGCGTCGACCATCGTCGAGACCTGCGGAACCTCGCCGTCCACCAGGGCGGCCGAGCCGTTGGCCACCACATCGGAGGCCCGGTTGGACATCAGGCCGAATCCACCCACGAGGGGGAACATGAACGTGGCCACCAACACGCTGGCCAACAGGCAGCACCAGGCGAGTTTGATGATGGTGACCGCTTGGGGTGGCTGCGCGGGCGGTCGTGTCGGCTGCTCCGGCATGGGTACAGAGTAACTATCTCGCTGAGGCGGCCTTCTCGCGAGCGGGGCCACCGTCATATCCCGCTTGCCTGCAGAAACACCTCAGAGGGCCACGACTCCGGCTAGACGGCACGGCCGTCCCAAAAAAGTGGGTCGCAAACTGTTGCGTTAATACCCTCTGACCACCTAGCTTGGACACACAGTGCGATCCAGGTTACACGGGCTGGCGCAATGTGGCGTAGATCGCAGAGGCGCTCTACACCGGGAGGTTCAAGGCCCGCCGTCTGGGGAGATGGCTGGAACGAAGGGATCGCTGGTGTCAGGTACACGAACTGTCGCAGACAAGATGAACGCTTCCGCCCCAGCCGCCAACCTGGTTCACCGAGGCGAGGGGGAAGCCCGGATCGCCTGGGTTTCCCAGGCGAGATGCCGCCAGGCCGATCCGGACGAGTTGTTCGTTCGCGGTGCAGCTCAGCGCAAGGCCGCGGTGATCTGCAGGCACTGCCCCGTGATCCTCGAATGCGGTGCAGATGCACTGGACAACCGCGTGGAATTCGGAGTTTGGGGCGGCATGACAGAACGTCAGCGTCGTGCCCTGCTCAAGCAGCATCCCGAAGTCATCTCCTGGTCCGAGTTCTTCGCCGCCCAGCGCAAGCACCACCGCAGCGCGGTCTAGCCTCCGTGTCCTTACGCGGGCTCACTCGGCCCGCGCGCGCCAAAATGCAGCCGACGGTAGTGTTTTCGGTTGTGGCACATGGTAATCAGCAGCAGTGAGTGAGCCTGCCAGCGTTCTTCCGTTGTCGGCGATGGTTTCTGGTGCCGCCGGCATGCTGATACCGCTGCCTGCGGCGGAAACCGGCGACGATCCGTTGTTGAGCGACGTCGCCCTGCATGAGCCCGGCACCCCGGCGGACTACAGCGGCACCATCGTGTTCGTCAGCACTCGCGTCGAGGACCGCTTCGCGCTCGGGTCGTTGCTCGATGAGGTGGGAACCGCTGCGGCCGTTGTGCTTCCACCCGACGCGACAACCGACGTGTCGATGTTGCCCAGCCACTCCACCAGACTGTTCCGGCGTTCACCATGGGTGGGCTGGAGCGAGCTGTTCCGGGTCCTGGTCCGGCTGCTCGGTGCGGGCCGCATCGTCAGCCCGGCCCCGCAGGTGGACAACTTGCAGGCTCTGGCCCGGTGGATCAGCAGCCAGACCGGCGCTCCGGTGACGATCGAGGACCTGGATTCCAGAGTCCTGGCGTATGCCGTCGTCGGGCCGGGTGTCGACCCGATCCGAAACCAGACGATCCTGGGTGGCGCGGTACCCGCCTGGCGGGTCGAGCGGCTGATGTCCACCGGATTCCTGCCCGCGGTCTGGCGATCCGATGACGTGGTCGTGCGCAATGCCGAGGATGACGACCCGGCCCGCATGGTGGTCGCGATGAAATCCGGCACCGAAACGCTCGGCACGATCTGGGCGGCGTTGGACGACGACACCGATCGCGAAGAACTACGGCAGCTGCTGCTGCAGGTGCGTCAGACCGCCGCGGCGATGATGCTGCGAGAAGTCCACCGCGACCAATACGAACGCCGACTCCAGGAGTCGGCTCTGGTCGACCTGCTATCGCGCGGGGTGGACCCCGGAGTCCCGGCGGCGTTGCTCGGGCTGCAACCGGACAGCAGACACACCGTGGTCGCGCTGGGGTCCGATACTCCCGCGTCGCGCTCCCTGATGTTCCATGTTCAGGCCCTGCGGGCCGGCGCCCGGACGGCGCGGGTCGGGGACGATCTGTTCGTCGTGCTGCCGGTGCTGGACGACGAGTCCGCCGAGGCGGATCTGGCCGACAGCCTGTCGAGGCATTTGACCCGGGTTTCGGCTGCCCACGCCGGCCCGGTCGCGGTCGGTCCCGTCGTCGACGCCATCGCCTACTTGCGGAATTCCGCAATCGTCGCCCGTCAGGTCCTCGACGCAGCCGCACTCAGCGTCGCGCAACAGCCGCGCGACCAGCGGCCTGTGCTCACCGCTGCCGACGTGCAGGACGCGCTGACCCTGGTTCGGGCGGCCGATCTGCTCGATCCGATGACCGACACGATCACCGAACCGCTGTCTGCCCTGCGCCGGCACGACACCGATCACGGCACCGCGTTCATCGACACCGTCGCGGCCGTGCTCGACCACCCGGGCAATCTGAGCGGGGCGGCCCGGGACCTGGGCATCCACGCCAATTCGCTGCGGTACCGACTGGACCGGATCCGTGTGGTCTCCGGTATCGACCTGCACTCGGCGGCAGCCCGCCTCCGCGCGTCCCTGGGGCTGCTGGTGTGGGAACGACGCGGTGAGGTCCGCGCCGCCCGCCCGCCCGTCGACATCGACAAGAATCGCGGATCCGGTTAGTGCATTTCGGAGATACCGCCATCAGGGTCTCGGGGGCTTCCTCCGAATCCGACGAAGATCCGCGCGGAATTCCTCAGCCCGCATGGCTCTCCCCACCATGGGCTGTATTCATAGGGTTTATCTGTGATTGATGCACCACTGCGTACCGGGCAACCACTGCCGGATCCGGACACGCTCCTGCACCGGCGCGGCGAAATCGTGGCCGGTGTGGTTCGGCAGGGATTCATCGGCGACCTGCACCCGATGTGCGGAGTCATCGACCTGGACACCCTCGATGAACTGATGCGGTCGCTGACCGAGGCCTACCCGTCGAGCATGCCGGCACTGCACACCATCGCGGCCAAGGCCATCACCCTGCGCCCGGTGCTCGCGCGGTTCGCCCAGGCGGGATTCGGATGCGAGGTGGCCAGCCCCGGTGAGCTCGAGCTGGCGCTGGCCGCGGGCTTCCCGGCAGAACGCATCGTGTTCGACTCTCCGGCCAAGACCACGACGGAGATAGAGCGGGCGCTCGCGCTGGGGGTGTCGTTCAACATCGACAACTTCGAGGAGCTGACGCGGGTCGATCAGACGATCGCCCGGGCGGCTGGGCATCGGTCGGTGATCGGGATGAGGCTGAATCCCCAGACCGGCGCCGGCACCATCGGCGCCATGAGCACGGCCACCACCACCTCCAAGTTCGGGATCGGGCTGGCCGACCATCGCGACGAAATCGTCGACGCCTTCGCGGACCGGCCGTGGTTGACCCAGCTGCACGTGCACAGCGGATCGCAGGGGATGAGCCTCGCGCACGCCGCCGAGGGCGTACGGCTGGTGGCCGAGCTCGCCGCCGAGATCACCGCACGGGTCGGCTTCCGGCAGATTCAGCGGATCGACATCGGCGGAGGATTGCCGGTCAACTTCGAATCCGACGACATCACACCAAGTTTCGCCGATCACCGCGCCGCGTTGGAGGCTGCGGTACCGCAACTGTTCGACGGCACGTACGCCTTGGTGACCGAGTTCGGACGGGCGCTGACGGCCAAGGCCGGCACCATCGTCGCCCGGGTCGAGTACACGAAAGTCACCGGCGGCCGGCCGATCGCCATCACCCACGCCGGTGTGCAGGTGGCCACCCGTACGATCTTCGCGCCCGAGGCGTGGCCGTTGCGGGTCGAGATCTACGACCGGCAGGGGCGGCGCCGCGACGACGGTATGCGGGTACAGGATGTGGCCGGGCCCGCCTGCTTCTCCGGTGACATGATGGCCGTCGGCCGCGAATTGCCGTTCATTCGCGGGGGAGACCTGGTGGCTGTTCCGGATACCGGCGGCTACTACTTCTCCACTCACTTCTCGTACAACGCGCTGCCCCGACCCGCGGTGTACACCGTGGGGACCGACGCCGAGGGCGACCGACGCTGGTCGCTTGCCCGTCGGGCCCAGACGATCGAACAGATCGTCACCGAGGCCGGAGAACCGTCTCTTGTGCCGCTGCCTCTGCTCCCGTCCGCCTGACCCTCCGACTGATTGCGACCGCCCACATGCTCGAATCGACATCCCAGTCGTCCTCTACCGACGAACCCCGCTCCGGCCTGGCCAGGTCGCTGAAAACGCGACACATGACGATGATCGCGATCGGCGGTGCCATCGGAGCCGGGCTGTTCGTCGGTAGCGGTGCGGTCATCAAGACCGCCGGCCCCGCCGCGATCCTGTCCTACGTTCTGGCCGGCGCGCTGGTGTTGTGCACCCTGCGCATGCTGGGCGAGATGGTGGTCGCAAAGCCGCGGACCGGTGCGTTCGCCGACTACGCCCGGATGGGCATCGGGCCCTGGGCGGGCTTCACCCTCGGCTGGTTGTACTGGTACTACTACGTGATCATCATCGCGGTGGAAGCCGTTGCCGGGGCGAAGATCCTGTCCGTCTGGGTCGGTTTGCCGCTGTGGATCATGGCCATGCTGTTGATGGCCGTGATGACCGTGACCAACCTGATCTCGGTGCGGTGGTTCGGTGAATTCGAGTTCTGGTTCTCCGGCATCAAGGTCGCCGCCATCGTGTCCTTCATCGTGCTGGGCTTGCTGTGGGTCCTGGGGTTGTGGCCGGGCGATACCAGCGGACTGAGCAATCTGGTGTCCCACGGCGGCTTCGCGCCCAACGGCGTCGGGGCGATCCTGGGCGCCGTGGTGGTGGTGATCTTCGCCTTCGGTGGAGCCGAAATCGTCACCATCGCAGCCGCGGAGAGCGCCGAGCCGGCGAAGTCGGTGGCCAGGGCCACCACCGGAGTCATCTGGCGGATCATCCTGTTCTACGTCGGGTCGATCTTCCTCGTCGTGTGCATCCTGCCGTGGAACGACGCATCCGTGCTGTCCAGCCCGTATGTGGCCGCGCTGGACAAACTGGAGATTCCCGGTGCCGGCGCGATCATGAACTTCGTCATCCTCACCGCGGTGCTCTCGGTGCTGAACTCTTCGATCTACACGTCCTCGCGCATGCTGCGGGTCCTCGCGTCACACGGCGACGCGCCGGAGTGGTTGGTGCGCACCAACTCCCGCGGCGTACCGACTCGGGCCGTACTGGCCAGCACGGTCATCGGCTGGATCTCCGTGGTGCTCGCCTACATCGCTCCCGATTCACTGTTCCTGTTCCTGGTGAACTCGTGCGGCGTGGTCGCGATCTTCATGTACGTCATGATCGGCATCTCCGAACTGCGGGTACGCCGGGCCATCGAACGTGAAGACCCGTCCAAGCTGACGCTGAAGATGTGGTTCTTCCCGTATCTGACCATCGTGGTGATCGCGTGTTTCGTCCTGGTGCTGCTGGCCATGCTCTTCGACGTCGATCAGCGCGTCCAGCTGCTGGCCAGCGTGGTTAGCCTCGTCGTGGTCGTGGTGGCCTACGTCCTGCGCAAGCGGTTCGGGCGGGTGCCCGTCGACGCCGAGGTCGCCGAACTGGCATGAGCGGCTTCTTCTCCCGGGCCTCGTCCTGGCTGGCCGGCGCGGCGACCTGGTCGGCCCGCGTCACGGACCTCAACACCGGCCAGACCTTGTGGGAGCACACTCCGGACCGCGTGCTCAAGACGGCGAGTGTGGGGAAGGTCTTCCTGCTGGCCGAGGTGGCACGCCGGTTCGACGACGTGACCCTGAACCCCGGTGAAGTCGTCGCCGCCACAGCCGAGGACCAGGTGGCGGATTCCGGCATCCTCTATCTCCTGCGGCAGCAGGACCACCGGATCGATGACCTATGCCTGCTGATCGGTGCGGTCAGCGACAACATGGCCACCAACATGCTGCTTCGCCGGCTGGGGCTCGACGAGGTGCAGCGCGCCACCCGCGACCTCGGGTTCACCGCCAGCGGGTTGCGGGACCGGGTGCGGCTGAACCGATCCCAGGATGATCCGCTCACCCTCTCAACGGGCAGCGCCGCAGAACTGTGCGACTTCGTCGGACGTCTGCACGCGGGTGACATCCACGGCGCCGCGGCGTCCGAGCGGGTGCGGCGATGGCTCGGCGTCAACACCGATCTGTCCATGGTGGCGCGGGCATTCGGCCTGGACCCACTGGCCCACACCGAGCCCGACGCCGGCTTCGAACTCTGGAACAAGACCGGGACCATCTCCGATGCGCGCATCGACATCGGATGCGTCGGGCACCCTGCGAGCGGGCGCCGGGTGGGCTACGCCGTCCTGGCGAACTGGGCCTGGGGTGAGGACCATCGCGATCCCTGTCTGGAGGCGATGGGGCTGCTGGGCAACGAGATCCGCCGATATCTGGAGGATGCCGGTCAGGCGGCGTCGGCCGCTTCTCCGGTGATCTGATCGGCGATCGCCCGCAGCGCTTCGAGATCGGATACATCGAACGGCAGCGACGGCACGCCGACGATCGCCACATGCGGGTTGGCGCCGGTGAACCGCGACAGCAGTCGGATCTCACGCTTGGCGGTGTGTGCCCGCTCGGCGTGGATGCGCAGCACTGCTGCGGTCAGCGATTCCGGATCCTGCGCCGCCAACTCGTCAGCGGCTTCCTCGGCCTTCTCGGCATGCAGATCGCACAGCGTGGGGTGGGTGCGGTTGAGGATCAGCCCGGCCAGCGGCATGTGCTCGGTCGACAGCCGATCGACGAAGAACGAAGCCTCACGCAGGGCATCAGGCTCGGCTGCCGACACCACCACGAACTGGGTGCCGCGCCGCTTGAGCAATTCGTAGGTGCGGTCGGCCTTCTCGCGGAACCCGCCGAACGTGGCATCCAGTGACTGCACGAAACCTGCCGCGTCGGAAAGCATTTGCGACCCCAGTACGGTGGACAGGGCCTTCATGGCCAGCCCGACGGCGCCGGTGACCAACCGCCCGATGCCGCGTCCCGGCGCCAGCAGCATCCGCCACAGCCGGCTGTCCATGAAGCTGCCCAACCGCTTCGGCGCGTCGAGGAAGTCCAGGGCGTTGCGCGACGGCGGGGTGTCCACCACCACCAGATCCCACTTGTCCTCGGCCAGCAACTGGCCGAGTTTCTCCATCGCCATGTACTCCTGCGTGCCCGCCAGCGACGTCGCCACGGTTTGGTAGAACTGGTTCTCCAGAATGCTGTCGGCGCGGTCCGACCCGGAGTACTGCACCACCATCTCGTCGAAGGTGCGGCGCATGTCCAGCATCATCGCGTGCAGTTCACCGGTGACCTCGGGAGCCAGCGGGACCCGCTGCGGGGTGTTGCCGAGATCCTTGATGCCCAGCGCCTGGGCCAGCCGCTTGGCCGGATCGATGGTGAGCACCACGACGGTGCGGCCGTATTCGGCGGCCCGCAGCGCCATCGCGGCCGCGGTGGTGGTTTTGCCGACTCCGCCTGCGCCGCAACAGACTACGACGCGGTTGGCGGTGTCGGACAGGATGGCGTGCATGTCAAGGGTGGGCGGTTTCGTGCTCACTATCGGACCCCCTGCTGTTCGAGTGCTTCGGCGAGTTCATACAGGCTGCCCAGATCGACACCGTCGGCCAGCGCCGGCAGCTCCAGGCGGGGTACATCGATGGCGTCGAGTAGTTCGGCACTCTCGGCGCGGGCCGCGATCCGGGTGGCATGCTGGATCGATTCGGTGAGCAGGCCGGCGAAGTCGTTGTCCGCCAAGGTGATTCCAGCCTTTTCCAGGTCGGCGCGGACGGCATCGGCGTCGATGTCGCCCTCGGCGGCCTTGGCCAGATCCTCGGCGGGTAGGTAGGCCGGGATGTTGCGGTTGACGATGACGCTCCCGATCGGCAGGCCCATCTCGGTGAGCTCGTCGATCGCCTCCAGCGTCTCCTGGATCGGAAGTGCCTCCAGCAGCGTCACCAGGTGAATGGCGGTCTGCTCGGAGTGCAGCAGCTTGACCACGCCATCGGCCTGGGAGTGCACCGGGCCGCCCTTGGCCAGGTCGGAGACCGCCTTGGTGACATCCAGGAACCGCGAAATACGGCCGGTGGGAGGAGAATCCACCACCACAGCGTCATAGACGCCGCGCTTGCCCTTGGCGTCCTTGGCGGTCCGTGTCACGATCTCTTTGATCTTGCCGGTGAGCAGCACGTCGCGCAGACCCGGCGCGATGGTGGTGGCGAACTCGATGGCCCCGATGCGGCGCATCGCCCGGCCGGCCAGCCCGAGGTTGTAGAACATGTCGAGGTATTCCAGGAACGCGGCCTCGATGTCGATCGCGAGTGCGTTGACCTGACCGCCTCCGTCGGCCGTGGCGACCTTGACCTCCTCGTACGGCAGCGGCGGCACGTCGAACAGCTGCGCGATGCCCTGGCGCTCCTCGACCTCGACCAGCAGCACCTTGCGGCCGCCGGCCGCCAAGGCCAGGGCCAGGGCCGCAGCGACGGTGGACTTGCCGGTGCCGCCCTTACCCGATACGAAATGCAGCCGGGCCTTGGTCAGCCGCGACGGCCAGCCGACGTGTTTGGCGCCGCTCTCAGTGGTTGCCACCAGTGCATGCTAACCAAGCCTGAGCGTCCGACCGATAAGCTCAGCCCATGAGCGAACCAACCCGGTGGGAGTACGCCACGGTGCCGTTGTTGACCCATGCCACCAAACAGATTCTCGACCAGTGGGGACATGACGGCTGGGAGCTGGTCTCGGTGCTGCCCGGCCCGACCGGCGAACAGCATGTCGCCTACCTGAAGCGGCCGAAGTGACCGTGAGCGGACGGCTGGCCGAACTCGGGATCGAACTGCCCGACGTGGTCGCGCCGCTGGCCGCCTACGTGCCCGCGGTCCGGACCGGCAACCTGGTCTACACCGCTGGTCAACTGCCGATCCAGGGCGGCGAGCTGCAGGCCACCGGCAAGGTCGGCGCCGAGGTCAGCCCCGAGCAGGGCGCGGAGCTCGCCCGGATCTGCGGACTCAACGCGCTGGCAGCGGTGCACGCGTTGGTGGGCATCGACTCCGTCGTCAGGATCGTCAAAGTGACCGGGTTCGTCGCCTCCGCGCCCGGGTTCAGCGGGCAGCCTGGCGTCATCAACGGCGCCTCGGAGTTGTTCGGTGAGATCTTCGGTGAAGCAGGCGCTCACGCGCGTTCAGCCGTTGGCGTGTCGGAACTGCCGCGCAACGCGCCGGTCGAAGTCGAGATCATCGTCGAAACCGTGTGAGTGCCAGCGTGACCCAACACCCGGCCTACGGGCTGCTGAGGCCCGTGACCGGATCGGCCTCGGTCCTGCTGTGTGACAACCCTGGGCTCATGACCCTGGAGGGCACCAACACGTGGGTGCTGCGCGGCCCTGGTAGCGACGAGATGGTCGTCGTGGACCCCGGGCCCGACGATGAGGCGCACATCGCCCGCATCGCCGAACTGGGCACCGTCGCGCTGGTGTTGATCAGTCACAAGCACGAGGACCACACCGGCGGAATCGACAAGCTCGTTGAGTTGACCGGCGCCACCGTCCGGTCAGTCGGCAGCGGTTTCCTGCGTGGCCTGGGCGGCCCGTTGACCGACGGCGAGGTGATCGACGCCGCGGGCTTGCGGATCAAGGTGATGGCCACCCCGGGGCACACCGTGGATTCACTGTCGTTCGTGCTCGACGACGCCGTGTTGACCGCGGACACCGTGCTGGGCCGCGGCACCACCGTCATCGACACCGAGGACGGCAGCCTGCGCGACTATCTGGAATCCCTGCACCGGCTGCAAGGTCTCGGCGCCCGCACGGTGCTTCCCGGGCACGGACCGGACCTTCCCGATCTTCAGGCGGTGACCGCGATGTACCTGGCCCACCGCGAGGAGCGGTTGGACCAGGTACGGGCAGCGCTGAGAGAACTCGGGGACGACGCCGGGGCGCGACAGGTCGTCGAGCACGTCTACACCGACGTCGACCAGAAACTCTGGGATGCCGCCGAGAAGAGCGTCCAAGCTCAACTTGATTACCTGCGGAGCTGAGTAAACGCCGAAACGGTATTCCGGCAGCCGATTGCTCGAACGAATGCTGCCGGAATACCGTTTCGCGGAAAAACTAGCGGGCGCGCCGCGCCAACCTTTCAGAGTCGCTGATCAGCACGCTCTTGCCCTCCAGCCGGATCCAGCCGCGGTGGGCGAAATCGGCCAGTGCCTTGTTGACGGTCTCGCGCGACGCGCCGACGAGCTGGGCGATCTCTTCCTGCGTCAGGTCGTGCGTGACGCGCAGCGCCCCGCCCTCCTGGGTTCCGAACCGCTGGGCCAGCTGCAGCAGCTGCTTGGCCACCCGGCCGGGAACGTCGGTGAAGATCAGGTCGGCCAGGTTGTTGTTGGTGCGACGCAGACGGCGTGCGAGCACGCGCAGCAGCTGCTCCGCGATCTCGGGACGGTCGGCGATCCACGCGCGCAGCGCATCACGGTCCATCGACACAGCGCGCACCTCGGTGATGGTGGTGGCGCTCGAGGTACGAGGCCCCGGGTCGAAGATCGACAGCTCGCCGAACATGTCCGACGGACCCATGATGGTCAGCAGGTTCTCGCGACCGTCCGGTGACCGGCGGCCGATCTTCACCTTGCCGGAAATGATGATGTACAGGCGGTCGCCGGGCTCGCCCTCGGCGAAGACTGTATGCCCGCGCGGGAAGTCGACGGGCTGCAACTGCTTCGTCAGCGCCGACACGGCGGTCGGTTCGACGCCCTGGAAGATTCCGGCCCTGGCCAGGATCTCGTCCACGTTGCCCCTTAAGCTATTGGGTGTGTTGTCCTCTTACTGATACTTCCTGCTCAGTCTAGAGGTACGCGGTTTCGCGACTAGCCCACGCTACACACGATTGACAGGTCGAGACGCAGGAAACCCGGTATTGATGGCCTGCGGCTCGTAGTACCGCGTCGGCAAACGCTCACTATCGAGGTCGATGATCACCGGCTTGACCCGTGGTATCACGGCCGCCGCCGGGCCCGGTTTTCGGTCCAACCCCGATTCGAGTCGCTCGAGCCCGAACGCCGCCAGCATGAGCAACCCCGGGATGAGCGCTACCAGCAACCACGACACAAGGCAGTAGTTAACACGGCGCAGGTCTCAGCGGGGTCACGAATCATCACCGGTCCGCGCCACGGTATGTCCGTCGAGGTCAGTACGCTGACTGTCGTGACTGCGGCTGCCGCCCCAACAGGGAAAACGCGCCGGTCCAAGAAGTGGGACACCGAAACCCACCTGGGCCTGGTGCGTCGGGCTCGACGGATGAATCGTGAACTGGCCCGAGCATTTCCGCATGTCTACTGCGAGCTGGACTTCACCAACCCGCTGGAGTTGGCGGTGGCGACCATCCTGTCGGCGCAGAGCACTGACAAACGGGTGAACCTGACGACCCCGGCCCTGTTCAAGAAGTACCGCACGGCGCTGGACTACGCGCAGGCCGATCGCACCGAGATGGAGGAGCTGATCCGGCCGAACGGTTTCTACCGGAACAAGGCCAACTCGCTGATCCGGCTCGGCCAGGAGCTCGTGGCCCGGTTCGACGGCCAGGTGCCCGACAACATCGAAGACCTGGTGACTCTGCCGGGGGTGGGGCGCAAGACGGCCAACGTCATCCTGGGTAATGCCTTCGACATCCCCGGGATCACCGTCGACACGCACTTCGGGCGGCTGGTGCGGCGCTGGCGCTGGACGACCGAGGAGGATCCGGTCAAGGTCGAGTTCGCGATCGGTGAGCTCATCGAACGCAAGGAATGGACCCTGCTGAGCCACCGGGTGATCTTCCACGGGCGCCGGGTCTGCCACGCCCGCAAGCCTGCGTGCGGGGTGTGTGTGCTGGCCAAGGACTGCCCGTCGTTCGGGCTCGGGCCCACGGATCCGGAGACCGCCGCGGCCCTGGTCAAGGGTCCCGAGACCGAGCATCTGCTGGCGCTGGCCGGGCTGTGAACCCAGATGAGTAGATCGGCCCGCTGGACCGTGGTGGTCCTGGTGGTCTTGGTGGCGCTGGGTACCGCGCTCTGGATGGAATTGCGCGACGAGCCGGCACCGCAGGCCGGGGCGGGGCAGTCCACCTCCCGTGATCACCGCGACGCCGATACCCCCGAGGCCCTCGCCGGGCCCCGGGCCCGCGCGGATCTGCCGCCGTGCCCGGGCCCCGGGACCGGAGAGGGTCCGGAAGCCCTGCGCGGCATCACCCTGGACTGCGCAGGTGACGGGAAGCCCGTCGACGTGGCGTCCGCGCTCGCGGGCCGGACCGTGGTGCTCAACCTGTGGGCCTACTGGTGCGGGCCGTGCGCCGACGAGTTGCCGGCGATGGCCGAATACCAACGCCGGGTCGGTGACGATGTGCTGGTGGTGACCGTGCACCAGGACGAGAACGAGACCGCGGCGCTGGTGCGGCTGGCCGAACTCGGAGTGCGGCTGCCGACGCTGCAGGACGGCCGGCGGCTGGTCGCGGCCGCGCTCAAGGTGCCCAACGTCATGCCTGCGACGGTGGTACTGCGCGCGGACGGTAGCGTGGCCGGGACCCTGCCCCGCTCGTTCGTCAGCGCCGACGAGATCGCGGCGGCGGTCGACGAGAAGATCCGCTCTAGCCGATAGGAGCACCCGGGGTGAGATCGACGCGCGACGGGCTGTTCCCGGATGCCGCCCCGGCATGGCTCAAGCCGCTGGTCGACAACCTCGACCGGGTGCCCGACGCCTATCGCCGGCGGGTGCCCCCGGACGTACTGGCCGGCATCGTCGAAGCCAACAACCAAGCCGCCCAGGCCGGCGCTCTGCGCGACGCCGCGGTGCTGGTGCTGTTCTCGGGCCCGCCCGAGGGCGCACCCCCACTCCTTCCCGAGGACGCCGACCTGCTGGTGACGGTCCGCGCCTCGACACTGCGCCACCACGCCGGCCAGGCCGCGTTCCCCGGCGGCGCCACCGATCCCGGCGACCAGGGCCCCGTCGGCACGGCTTTCCGCGAGGCGTGGGAGGAGACCGGCATCGACACCAGCCGGCTGTACCCGCTGGCCACTCTGGAGAAGATGTTCATCCCGCCGTCGGGGTTCCACGTGGTCCCGGTGCTGGCGTATTCACCCGACCCGGGCCCGGTGGCCGTCGTCGACGAATCCGAGACCGCCGTCGTGGCACGGGTTCCGGTGCGGGCCTTCATCAATCCGGAGAACCGGATCATGGTGTGTCGGGAAGCCAGCACCCGTCGGTTCGCCGGGCCGGCCTTTCTCCTCAACGAGATGCTGGTGTGGGGTTTCACCGGCCAGGTCATCTCGGCGATCCTCGACGTCGCGGGCTGGGCCAAGCCCTGGAACACCGAGGACGTCCGCGGACTCGATGACGCAATGGCCCTCGTCGGGCATGACAACGGTTACGGTGAAGCCCCATGTTGAAGTGGATATAGATGACACCCTCGGTCTGGCTCGATTTCGCAATCCTCGGCATCGGCTTCGTCGCAGCCATCTCAGGCTGGCGCTCCGGCGCGCTCGGTTCCTTGCTGTCGTTCATCGGTGTGGTGCTGGGTGCGGTGGCAGGCGTGCTGTTGGCGCCGCACGTGATCCCGCACGTCAGCGGTGACCGCACCAAGCTGTTCGCGACGCTGTTCCTGATCCTCGCGCTCGTGGTGATCGGTGAGATCGCCGGTGTGGTGCTTGGCCGTGCCGTGCGCGGCACCATCCGCAACCGCCTGTTCCGGGCGTTGGACTCGGTGGTCGGAGTCAGCCTGATGCTGGTCGCGGTCCTGGTCGCGTCGTGGCTGCTCGGTAGCCTGCTGACCTCCTCTGATCAGCCCAATCTGGCTGCGGCAGTGAAGAATTCGCGGGTGCTGACCGAGGTCGACAAGGTGGCGCCGGACTGGATGCGCTCCGTCCCGAACCGGTTGTCGGCGCTGCTGGACACCTCCGGGCTGCCCGATGTGCTCGAACCGTTCGGCCGCACCCCGATCGTCAACGTCGACGCCCCCGACGCCTCGCTGGCCACCGATCCCATCGTGACGACGAGCCGGCCCAGCGTGGTCAAGATCCGCGGTATCGCACCGAGCTGCCAGAAGGTGTTGGAGGGCAGCGGGTTCGTGGTCGCGCCCAATCGCGTGATGTCCAATGCCCACGTGGTGGCCGGCGCCGACAGCGTGACCATCGAGGCCGACGGCAAGACCTACGACGCGGGCGTTGTGTCGTACGACCCCAACGCCGACATCTCGATCCTCGATGTCCCGAATCTGCCGATCACACCGCTGCAGTTCGCCGAACAACCGGCCCCCAAGGGCACCGACGCGGTGGTGATGGGTTACCCGGGCGGTGGTGACTTCCTGGCCACCCCGGCCCGCGTGCGCGAGATCATCGAGCTCAACGGACCCGACATCTACCGGAGCACCACCGTCACCCGTGAGGTCTACACGGTCAGGGGCACAGTGCGGCAAGGCAATTCCGGCGGCCCGATGATCAACCGGGCCGGCAAGGTGCTCGGCGTGGTGTTCGGTGCGGCAGTCGACGACGCCGACACCGGGTTCGTGCTGACCGCCAAGGAAGTCGAGCGTCAGCTGGCCAAGGTCGGCAACACCCAGCGGGTGGCAACCGGGACGTGCATCAACTCCTGATCACTTGGCGTGCAGCTGGGCCAGGAAGCGGCCCAGCTGCTCGTTGACCGCCTCAGGCTGTTCCTCATGGCCGAAATGCCCTGCATCCGTGATCGATACGTAGCGGCCGTGCGGCGCATAACGTTGGGTCCGGTGCACCGGGTCGGTGAGGACATACGGGTCGGCGTCGCCGCGCATGTGCAACACCGGCACGTTGATCGGGCGTTTCATCGAGCGCATGAACCGCAGACCCTCGCCGCGCAGTTGGCTGCGAACCGCCCACCGCTGATATTCCAGTGCGCAGTGCGCGGCTCCCGGAATCTGGATGGCCTGGCGCAGATGGCCCATGGTGTCGGAGAAGTCTTGGCTGGTCTGCCATTTGGCCCCGGCCCGGCTGCGGATGAGGCGCTCCAACTCAGCGCCGTCGTGCCGGGTCAGCGCGTGTTCGGGCCACCCGGGCAGTTGGTAGCGCAGCATCGACGGCAACAGGGCCCGGCCCTGGTCCCGGCGGGTCAGTGTGGAGGCCCGCAGAGCCACCGGGTGCGGTGAGCTGACGAGGGCGATCGCGTTGACCACGCGAGGGTGGAGCACAGCCGTCGCCCAGCACACGAGGCCACCGTCGGCATGACCGACCAGCGTCGCGGTCTTGTGTCCCAGCGCCCGGACCAGTCCGGCGGTGTCCCCGGCCAGGGTCCAGCCGTCGTAACCGCGCGGTGGTTTGTCGCTGTCGCCGTAGCCGCGCAGGTCGACCGCGACGACCCGGGCTCCGGTCAGTCCGGTGAGTTGGTGACGCCACGACCACCAGAACGAGCCGAACCCGTGCAGAAGGATGACCAGTGGACGGTCGGGTTGCGAGCTCTCGCCCTCGACGACATGGAAGCGAATGCCGTTGGCGTGCACCTGCAGATGCCGCCATGGCCCCTCGATCCTGGCGATCGACGGGTCGGGTGGGGGCATTACCAGCCTGACGGGTCGGTGGCCGACTTGGTCTGGACGGCCGGGAGGGCGCCCTTGTCGTGGCCGGGCGTCAGTGCCTCGCGTGTCTCCTTGACCGATTCGATGGTCTGCTGGGGACCCTTGATCCGTCGCACCTTCAGGAAGCCGAACACCGCCAGCGCCCCGGTGGTCAGCACCATGAGGCCGAACACGATCAGGAAGGCAACCCAGCGCCAGAGCCAGGTGTCGAGCAGCTCGGCCAGGAAGAAGAAGAAAAAGAAGGTCGAGTAGAACAGGACGACCAGCGCGGCGATGAAGAACACGCTGCCGGTCAGGCCCTTCTTCACATCTCGGGTGATCTCGGCCTTGGCCAGCTCCACCTCGGCGCGCAGCAGGGTGGAGACCTGCGCGGTGGCGTCCTTGACCAGGTCGCCGATCGAGGGGTCCGGCTTGGGGGCATGCGGGTCGACGAGCGGAATCGAGGTCACCGTCGTCGGAACGCCGTCCCTGCGGTCGCCTGTGCTCATGGCGTTCATGTTGCCATGCGGCGAACCCGTTAACGATCCCGGCCGACATCCGCGTCTTAGTAGACTGACCTCATTCTTGACTTGCGCGGGTCGGGCGCGTCGATCGGAGGACTCTTGACGAGCAGACACCGCTGGCAGTGGCTCATTGGTGCATCCGTCATCGGCATCGTGGCGATGCTGACCCCTGCCCCGGCGCATGCTGATCCGCCGGTGGTGCTGGGCGGCGGCTCGGGCATCGTGGTCAACGGCGATGCGTTCTGCACGCTCACCACGATCGGGCACGACAGTGCCGGCCGGCTCATCGGTTTCACCTCGGCGCACTGCGGCGGACCGGGTGCCACGGTGTCGGCTGAAGGCGCCGACAGCGCGGGGGTGCTGGGCACGATGGTGGCCGGTAACGATGGCCTCGATTACGCGGTCATCCAGTTCGACCCGGCGAAGGTGACCCCGACCAACAACGTCAACGGGTTTCAGATCGACGGCCTGGGGCCGGATCCGGCGTTCGGTGAGATCGCGTGCAAGCTCGGGCGCACCACGGGATATTCGTGTGGCGTGACATGGGGTCCGGGCAAGGACCCGGGCACCATCGTCAACCAGGTGTGCGGGCAGCCCGGTGACTCGGGTGCGCCGGTGACCGTCAACAACCGGCTGGTCGGCATGATTCACGGCGCCTACTCCGAGGAACTGCCGACCTGCGTGGTGAAGTTCGTGCCGCTGCACACGCCGGCCGTGACGATGTCGTTCAACACGCAGCTGGCGGACATCACCGCCAAGAACCGACCGGGAACGGGTTTCGTCCCGATTTCCTAGCGCCAGCAGACGCAAAACTGCCCCTTTTCAAGCGAAAAGGGGCAGTTTTGCGTCTGCTCGGCGGAGTTACTTGCTGGCGCGGATGGCCTCGAACACGCTCGGGTCCACCAGCGTCGAGGTGTCACCGAGCTCACGGCCCTCGGCGACGTCGCGCAGCAGCCGGCGCATGATCTTGCCGCTGCGGGTCTTGGGCAGCTCGGGCACCACGTGGATCTCCCGCGGCTTGGCGATCGGGGAGATCTCGGTGGCCACCTGGGCGCGCAGCTCGTCGATCATGGTGTCGGCACCGCCGTGCGCGCTGGCCTTCAGGATCACGAACGCGCAGATGGCCTGTCCTGTGGTGTCGTCACTGGCGCCGACGACTGCGGCCTCGGCCACCCCGGAGTGCCCGACCAGGGCCGACTCCACCTCGGCGGTCGAGATGCGGTGCCCCGAGATGTTCATGACATCGTCGATGCGGCCCAGCACCCAGATGTTGCCGTCAGAGTCGTAGCGGGCGCCGTCACCGGCGAAGTACCAGCCCTGCTCGGCGAAGCGTGACCAGTAGGTTTCCTTGAACCGCTGCGGGTCACCCCAGATGCCGCGCAGCATCGCCGGCCACGGCTTGTCCAGCACCAGGTAGCCGGTGACGTGCTCGGCTTCGTCGGCGCCGGGTACCAGCTCGGTGCCTTCGTCGTCGACGATCCTGGCTGAGATGCCGGGCAGCGGAGTCATCGCCGAGCCGGGCTTGGCTGCGGTCACACCGGGCAGCGGCGAGATCATGATGGCCCCGGTCTCGGTCTGCCACCAGGTGTCCACGATCGGAGTCTTGTTGGCGCCGATGACTTCCCGGTACCAGCGCCAGGCCTCGGGATTGATCGGCTCGCCCACCGAGCCGAGCAGCCGCAGGCTGGACAGGTTGTGCGCGGACGGGATCTGACGGCCCAGCTTCATGAAGGTGCGGATCAGCGTCGGCGCGGTGTAATAGATTGTGACGCCATACTTTTCGATTATCTCGAAGTGGCGGTGCTCGGTCGGTGAGGTGGGGGTGCCCTCGTAGACCACCTGGGTGGCGCCGTTGGCCAGCGGTCCGTAGGTGATGTAGGTGTGCCCGGTCACCCAGCCGATGTCGGCGGTGCACCAGTACACGTCGGTCTCGGGTTTGAGGTCGAAAACGTTGTAGTGCGTGTACGCCGCCTGGGTGAGGTAGCCGCCCGAGGTGTGCACGATGCCCTTGGGCTTGCCGGTGGTGCCCGAGGTGTAGAGCAGGAACAGCGGCTGCTCGGAGTCGAACGACTCCGGGGTGTGATCGGTGGAGGCGGTATCCACGGTCTCGTGCCACCACAGGTCGCGGCTGTCGGTCCAGTTCACGTCGATTCCGGTGCGCCGCACCACCAGTACGTGCTCGACCGACGGCTGGTCCGAGACGGCCTCGTCGACGGCATCCTTCAATGAGGCGGCCTTGCCGCGCCGGTACTGGCCGTCGGTGGTGATGACGAGCTTGGCCTGGGCATCCTCGATGCGTGCCTTGAGTGCACTGGCGGAGAAACCGGCGAACACCACAGAGTGCATGGCGCCCAGTCGCGCGCAGGCCAGCATCGCCACGATCGCCTCGGGCACCATCGGCATGTAGATGGCGACGCGATCGCCGGCGGTCAGGCCGAGTGCGGTCAGGGCATTGGCCGCTCGGGAGACCTCGTCCTTGAGTTGGGCGTAGGTGATGTCGCGGGCGTCGCCGACGGGCTCACCCTCCCAGTGGATCGCGACCCGGTCGCCGTTGCCCGCCTCGACGTGACGGTCGACGCAGTTGTAGGCGACGTTGAGCTTGCCGCCCACGAACCACTTCGCGAACGGTGCCTCCGACCAGTCGAGTACCTCGCTGAACGGGGTCTGCCAGCTCAGCCGGTTGGCCTGGGCGGCCCAGAACGCCAGCCGGTCTTGCTCGGCCTCGGCGTACAACTCACCCGTCGCGTTGGCGTTGGCCGCGAAATCGGCAGGCGGCGGATAGGCTGACGGAACTTCGGTAGACGTCGCTGGGGCGTTTGACATGCGTGTGAGCCTAGTCACCAAACGTTGCAGCGGCGTTGGGACATCACATGGCGGCTGCCGGGCGGCGGTCTTGATGCGCCCAACGGTCGGCGAGATGACGTTCAGCGGTCGGCTAGCGTTTCGGCTATGACCGATCCACTCGCACCGCTGGTCGACTTGCCCGGTGTTTCTGCGGCCAGCGACGAGGCGCGTGAGGCCCTGGGCCGGGCGCATCGACACAAGTTCAATCTGCGCGGCTGGCCGCAGACCGCTGCCGAAGCTGCCCTGCGGGCGGCGCGGGCCTCGGCGGTGCTCGACGGTGGGGCCGTCCAGCTGTCCGCCGACGGTGAACCCGACGCGGTGACCGCGGGCGCCATCCGGGTCGCCGAGGCGCTCGAAGGCGGCGCCACCGCGCTGGTCGGGGTGTGGCAGCGGGCCCCGATGCAGGCACTGGCCAGGCTGCACGCGCTGGCCGCCGCCGACCTCACCGACGACGAGCATCTGGGCCGGCCGCGGACCGATCCCGACGTCGGTCGTCGTCTCGAGCTGCTGACCGAGATCCTGGCCGGCGGCTCCAAGGTTCCCGCCCCCGTGCTGGCCGCCGTCGCGCACGGCGAACTACTCAGCCTGGCTCCGTTCGGCACCGCCGACGGCGTGGTGGCCCGCGCGGTCTCGCGCCTGGTGACGATCGCCAGCGGGCTGGACCCGCACGGGCTCGGGGTTCCCGAGGTGCACTGGATGCGGAAGTCGGGGGAGTACCGGGCTGCCGCACGAGGATTCGCCTCGGGCACACCCGACGGGCTGACCGCATGGCTGCTGCTGAGTAGTGAGGCCTTGAAGGGCGGAGCGCGGGAAGCGCTGCAGATCGCCCAGTCGGCAGCCGGTTGACGCTCCCGGTCACAGGGCTCTCAGCAAACGAAAGCGGGCGACGTTCCGAAACGATGTTTCGGCTCGTCGCCCGCTAGCACGGATACCGGTTACCAAGCGTGCCAGATGGGTTACGTGGGTGGCCTCGGCGTCCTTGCAATGCGCTTCGGCTGCAACCCTACCCAAAGGACCGTCGGTGCCGTCCGCTCTTCGCAATCACGCAGGCCCGCAACACTTTTGCCTATTCCGCGGCATGTGCTCCGCGTGGGTGCCGGGACCCGTGCTGGGGAGCCCGGTTCGGGAGATCTAGCCTTCTCTTCCGGCTACACCTTGGCCTCATCCAAGCTTCCGTGGTTCCTTTGTACTACGTGACCACGGTCACAGCAAGGGTGAAATGCGCCTGACTTCTGATCGTTACGCCGGGGTGTCAGCTACTACGTGCGGTAGGTCAGGAAGTGAAGCGGCGAAGGAGTGAATATGTCAGTGCGCCGGCCGCCAGGGCGCTGATTCCGACGGCCGCAGTGGTGGCCACCGCGGCCCCCGACGGTGCCGGAATCCGGTCACGCAGCGACACCGGCCTGGTGAAGGTCAGCACCGGCCAGCCGCGCGAGGCGGCCTCCTTGCGCAGTCCCCGGTCCGGATTGACCGCGGTGGGGTGGCCCACGGACTCGAGCATCGGAACGTCGGTGATCGAATCCGAATAGGCATAGCAGTGGTCGAGGGCGTAGCCCTCGCGTGCGGCCAGGGCGCGGATCGCCTCGACCTTGCCCTCGCCGAAGCAGTAGAAGGCGATCTCGCCGGTGTAGCGGCCCTCTTCGACCACCATCCGGGTGGCCATGGCGTGGGTGGCACCCAGTGCCCTGGCGATCGGCGCGACGATCTCCTCGCCCGAGGCCGACACCACCACAACGTCGCGGCCGCACAGCTTGTGGTCGGCGATCAGCTCGGCCGCCTCGGCGAACACCAGTGGGTCGACGATGTCGTGCAACGTCTCGCCGACGATCGACTTGACCTGTTCGACATCCCACCCCGTGCACATGTTGGTGATGTAGCTGCGCATCCGGTCCATCTGCTCGTGGTCGGCGCCCGACATCAAGAACAGAAACTGGGCATACGTCGACTTGAGAACGGTGCGCCGGTTCAGCAGCCCCTGGCTGAAGAAAGGTTTGCTGAAAGCAAGCGTGCTGGACTTGGCGATGACGGTCTTGTCGAGGTCGAAGAAGGCCGCCGTACGCACCGGCCGACCGTCGCGCGGTCCGGATTGCTGTGCCATCAACTCCCCGGCAGCCCGATCGGATGCGGTCACAAGCGCCAGCATAGAGGCAGGTGCATCGTCTTATCCGACTGCCAGTGCAAAATGGCAGTTCACGACACATTCTTTCGGGCGTGACTCCCCGAATCCCGGTTGGTAGCCCGCACGGGTGTCTCTTGCATGTTTTGGCAGTTCCGTGTGTATAGTGAGCATTACTCGGCTTATGCCGAGGGTGTATCAGCCCGACCCCCCGGGGCTGATACACGACGACCTCCGCCTCCTCCCCCCCTGGCGGGGGTCGTCCCTTTTCTAGGGGAAGAATCCTCGGCGACCGAGCCTCGTTGGTTGCGGAACCGTATTTTCACTGGACCTGGTCGGTACGTTCGCGGACCGCGGTTCATCCCCAGCGCGCATTTCATCCACAATCCGTGAATTCGTGATGGTGCCCGGCGCGGGGTTGCCCGCAGGGTGGGCACATGGCCGTCCCGAACCCCTCGATCACCCCGACCGGCACCGTGCTGGCCTTGATCGGCGACCCACTGCTGCGTGAGGACGTGTCCCGGGTGGCCGCGGCCGCCGGCGTCGGTCTCGTCGTCGTCGACGAGCCGTCCGGGCGCAAGGCCTGGGTGGCGGCGGCCGCGGTCCTGCTCGACTCTCCGGCCGCGCAGCGGTGCGCCGCCCGGACGCTGCCCCGGCGCACCCGGGTGATCCTGGTCGGTCACGACGACCCACGGCCGGGCGACTGGCAGGCCGCGATCTCCGTCGGCGCACAACACGTGGTGACGCTTCCCGCCCAGGACGCCGACCTTGTGGCGGCCTTGTCCGAAGCCGCCTGCCACGACGATGCCGGCCGGGGTCCGGTGGTGGCCGTGGTGGGCGCACGCGGGGGTGCCGGGGCATCGGTGTTCGCGGTGGCATTGGCGCAGTCGGCGCCGGCCGCGCTGCTGGTCGAGGCAGACCCGTGGAGTGGGGGGATCGATCTGGTGGCGGGCAGCGAGGACCTGGCCGGCCTGCGCTGGCCGGATCTGGCTCTGCAGGGCGGCCGGTTGGGTTATCCGGCGTTGCGTGACGCGCTGCCCCGCCGGGACGGGGTCAGCGTGCTCTCCAGCGGGCGCTCCGGTACCGACATCGAGGCCGGGCCGCTGGGCGCAGTCGTCGACGCGGGGTGCCGCGGCGGTGTCACGGTCGTGTGCGACGTGCCCCGGCGCGCCACCGAAGCGGCCGAAACCGCCTTGGACGCAGCCGATCTGGTGGTCCTGGTGACGCCCGCCGATGTGCGATCGTGTACCGCGGCGGCGGCCGCGCGACCGTGGGTGCTGGCCTGTAATCCGAATGCCGGTGTCGTGGTGCGGGGCCCATCGCCGGGAGGGCTGCGGGCTGCCGAGGTGGCCCGCATCGTGGATCTGCCCCTGCTGGCCGCGATGCGACCACAGGCCGGCATCGCCGAGATTCTGGAGCGCGGCGGGTTGCGGGTGCGGCCGCGGTCGCCGTTGGGTTCGGCGGCACGGCGGGTGCTGTCGGTGCTCGCCGGTCATCCTGCGCAGGAGGCGGGCGCGGCATGAGCGCCTCGCTGATCGATCGGGTGCGTGAACGGTTGGTGGCCGAAGCCTCTCCGTTCAGCCCGGGCGTCGTCGCCGCGGCGATCCGGGCCGAGTCGGGCGGCCTGCTCGGGGACACCGAGGTACTGAGCAACCTACGGCTGCTGGAGACCGAGCTGACCGGAGCCGGAATCCTGGAGCCACTGCTGTGCGCGCCGACCACCACCGATGTCCTGGTGACCGCCCCCGATGCGGTGTGGGTGGATGACGGCAGCGGGTTGCACCGCAGCGCAGTCTGTTTCCCCGACGAAGGCGCGGTCCGCCGGCTGGCCCAGCGGTTGGCGCTGCTGGCCGGGCGCCGGCTCGACGAGGCGCAGCCGTGGGTGGACGGTCAGCTCACCGGCATCGGACCGTTCGCCGTACGCCTGCATGCGGTGTTGCCTCCGATCGCCGCCGCGGGCACCTGCCTGTCGCTGCGGGTGTTGCGCCCGGCTACCCAGAATCTCGACACCCTCACCCGGTCCGGGGCGATCCCACCGCAGGCCGCCGACCTCGTGCGGGCGATCATCCGCGCCCGGCTGGCGTTTCTGATCTCGGGCGGCACGGGATGCGGGAAGACCACCCTTTTGGCCGCCGCGCTCGGCGCCGTCCCAGACCATGAACGCATCGTGTGCGTCGAGGACGCTGCCGAATTGGCCCCGCCGCACCCACATCTGGTCAAGCTGGTGGCCCGGGGCGCCAACGTCGAAGGCGTCGGCGAGGTCACCGTGCGCGAGCTGGTCCGGCAGGCATTGCGGATGCGTCCGGACCGCATCGTCGTCGGTGAGGTCCGCGGGGCCGAGGTCGTCGACCTGCTGGCCGCGCTCAACACCGGGCATGACGGTGGGGCGGGCACCGTGCATGCCAACAGTCCCGCGGAGGTCCCGGCCCGGTTGGAGGCACTCGGTGCGCTCGGCGGGTTGGACCGCGCCGCGCTGGTCAGTCAGCTGGCGGCGGCCGTGCAGATCCTGCTGCACGTCGGGCGCGACGGTGCCGGGCAGCGCCGGCTCGCCGAGATCGCTGTGCTGCGCCGAGCCGCCCGCGATGATCTGGAGGTGGTGACGGCCTGGCATGCCGATACCGGGTTGGGTTGTGGTGCAGACGCTCTCAATGCCCTCATCGAACATCGGGTGGCGCCGTGACGGCGAGTGCACTGGCACTGGCAGCCGCACTGCTGCTGTGGCCGGCCACACCCCGGCGGGCGGCCGCGCTGCTGCGGGTGGATTCACCGGTCCGGCGCCGGGTGCGTGCAACGCCGGTCGTGGTGCCGGTGGGTGTCATTGTGGCCTGGCTGGTTCCGTTGCCGGTCGCCCTGGCCGCGGCGGTGGTGGTGGGCACTGTGGCGATACGCCGTCGGCGCCGCGCGGCCCGGCGGCAGCGACAACAGGAATCCGGGGCACTGCAGGCTGCCTTGGACGTGTTGGTGGGTGAACTGCGCACCGGAGTGCATCCGGTGACCGCTTTCGCGACTGCGGCCGGCGAAGTGGCCGGGCCGGTTCATCACGGCATGAGTGCCGTCGCCGCCCGGGCGCGCCTGGGAGCCGACGTCGCGGCCGGGTTGGACGATGTCGCGGCAGGCTCACAGATGCCGATGCACTGGGAGCGGCTCGCTTCCTGCTGGCGCCTGGCCCACGCGCATGGACTCTCCATCGCCACGCTGATGCGCACCGCGCAGCGCGACATCGTTGAGCGTGAACGCTTTTCCTCACACGTCGAAGCGGCGATGGCGGGTCCGCGGGCGACGGCGGCGGTGCTCGCCGGGCTGCCGGTGGCCGGGATCGCGCTGGGCCAGTTGATCGGTGCGCGGCCGTTGGCCTTCCTGTGTGGTGCGGGAGTGGGCGGATGGCTGCTGGTCATCGGAGTCCTACTGGCGTGCGCCGGCTTGATGTGGTCGGACCGGATCACCGAACAGGCGCTGAGATGAGCTGGGCAGCACTGTTTCTCGCCACCGCCATACTTGTCGGAGCGGATCCGGCCCGCGTACGCAACCGTGCTGTACCCACGCCGGTGCGGCGGGCAAGCCTGCATCCGGTGCGGGCTGACGATCCGCTGGCCGCGGCCTCGACGTTCGACTTGTTCGCTGCCTGCCTGGCCGCCGGGATGGCGGTGTCGACGGCGGCTGCGGCCGTCACCCCATCAGCCCCACCGGCACTGGCGCCGCTGCTGCGCCGCGCGGCCGAACTCCTGGCACTCGGAGCGGACCCGGCCAGGGCCTGGGCGGCAGCAGATGCCGCTGTGCCCCATGACAAGAACGCTGAAGCGCTGTTGCGACTGGCCCGCCGCTCGGCAGCCTCGGGCAGTGCCTTGGCCGACGGGGTGGCGGAGTTGGCCGTCCAGACGCGGCACGACGCCGCCACCTCGGCCGACGCGGTCGCGGAACGCGCCTCCGTTCTGGTCGCCGGTCCGCTCGGGCTGTGCTATCTGCCGGCGTTTCTGTGTCTGGGCGTCATACCTGTGGTTGCCGGCCTGGCCGGTGACGTACTGGGTTCAGGTCTGTTGTGAACACACATCGCAAAGAAAGGAAAAACCATGGCAGGAAACATGATTCGGTGGGCAAACGCCAGGGCGACGCTGTTGGTGCTCGACGAATCAGGAATGTCCACCGTCGAGTACGCGATCGGGACGATTGCCGCGGCGGCGTTCGGGGCGATCCTGTACACCGTGGTCACCGGAGACTCGATCGTGAGTGCGCTGACCAACATCATCAGCCGGGCCCTGAACACCAACGTCTAGATGACCGGGGTGCGGTCACCGTCGAGGCCGCGTTCGCGGTCGCGTCGCTGGTGGCTGTCCTGGTGCTGTGCGTCGGCGGCCTCAATGCGGTGGGCGTACAGATCCGCTGTATCGACGCCGCGCGTGAAGCCGCCCGCCTGGCCGCCCGAGGTGACAGCGAGGAGGCGACGGCCGCCGCGCGCCGGGTCGCTCCGTCGGGCGCGGTGGTGCATGTCGGTCAGGACGGCGGTCTGGTGGTGGCTCGGGTCAGCGCAGCCACGGTGCTGCCGGGGTTCACGGTGTCCGCCGAGGCGGCCGCGGCTCCCGAGCCCGGCGTCGGGTGAACGGGGATCGGCCACGCTGCTGGCCGCGGCCATGATCGCGATGCTGATCGCGTTCGCTGCGGGCGGCGCCTACCTCGGTGCGGCCGTGACGGCCCGGCACCGGGCGCAGGCCGCAGCGGACCTGGCCGCCGTGGGCGCTGCCGGCGCCGTGGTGTCCGGCCCGGATGCGGCGTGCCGACAGGCCAACCAGATCGCGGCCCGGATGAGATCGATCGTCGGGTCCTGCCGGATCGACGGGCTCGATGTCGTGCTCGAGGTCTCGGTGCCGGTCCGCCTCGGTCGCTGGGGCGTCGGCCCGGCTCGGGCGGCTGCTCGCGCGGGTCCGGTGGACGCAGCCGGTTAGTCGAGCTGGTCGAGGTCTGCCGCGGCCACCTCGTCATCGGTCGGCAGTCGAAGGGAGATCAGGCCCGCGAAGGTGTCCTCGTCGAGTTCGATCCGGTTGATCGTCATGTGCACCGGCAGCCAGCCACCGTCCTCGGCACGCATCCGCAGCACGGCAGCGGCGGCGCCGTCGGTGAAATCCGACGTCATCCGAGCCATGTGCCGGGCGTCGGCAGGGTGGATGCGGGCCTGCCCGCCGTCGTGGTTACGCCAGTCGAAGAACGGTGCGGGATCGTCGAGCCATTTCAGAAGCTTCCAGTCGTCGAGGCCGACCAGCGCCCGGTGCACACCGGGCCGGGCCAGCCCGTTGAGGATGCGTTGGGCCAGATTGTCGGGGCGCGCCACCGCTTTCTCACGCTCGCTGCGCCAGTTCATCGCCCGGCAGATCAGCCGCTCGGAGCCGTCATCGTGGGGTTCCAGCATTACCCGGGCCACGAATCCCGCGGTGATGGGCTCCCCGCGGTGGTCGGTGAGATCCCAGGTGGCGCACATAGTGTGGCCCACCACGGGTTTGATCGTCATGGCCAACACCTTGGCCTCACTGCCGTTGAGGTCCCTGGCCGGCAGGTCATCGGCGAACATTCGGCCATGGGTGGCTTCGATCTCCGGGTTCTTACCGCCGTTGAGCAGGGATTCGGCAGTGTCGGTAGCCACGCCGGTTGTCAGGTCCCAGACCAGCGGGCCCGGAACGGGCCGCGGCGGCGGCTCGGCATCGGTCGGCCCGATCCAGACGTGCACCCCGTGGATGTGTCCGTCTGACATCCGCACCACCTCAGTGCGGATTACGCGGTCGTTCTTGGGTGTGATGCTGCTGAGGCCCTGGCCGGCCTGCACGGTTTCCCTGATGGCGCTCTGAATTGCCATCAGGTGCGGATTCCGGCGCAGAAACACACTGATCGGGACGAGGTTCTTTGTCTGCAGACCTCGTGCGACCACAACAGGCTCGCTACCCAGTGTCTCCACGAGCAGCCAGTCGTGGGTCATGCGCGGCATTTTACCGGCGGGACCGTAGCTGTCTGCACACCCGACAACGACGGAATCCGCACCTGAAAACTGCGGATTACGGTCGCAGTTTCCGAAACTAGCGCCTGTCGGGTTGCAAACATGAGTGAGGTCACGTAATTTGCCACTGCGCCCGGCCTCCGGGATTGGGAACGGATCGCGTTGTCCGACCGTTCGTCGCAACGTCTGTGTGTTCGGCGTGGCCGAATGCAGCCACGTAGTTGTCGATCCGCGTAGTCGGCCGTCGAGGGGTCGGTCGTCAACGCGGTCGGGGGATCACGCTGAGGACGTACTCAGCGCGCCGAGCACCAGGCGGAGCACTTTCACCGCGCCCGTCTTGTCCAGCGGGTCGTTGCCGTTACCGCACTTCGGTGACTGCACGCACGAGGGGCAACCCTGCGGGCACTCACAAGCTTCGATCGCGTCGGCCGTCGCGCCCCACCATGTACTCAGATTGCGGAATCCGCGGTCGGCGAAGCCGGCACCGCCCGGATAGCCGTCGTACACGAAGATCGACGGCAAACCGTCCACCGGCCCGACGGCCGTCGAGACCCCGCCGATGTCGCCCCGGTCGCAGCTGGCCACCAGCGGCAACAGACCTATCGACGCGTGTTCGGCGGCGTGCAGGCTCCCCGGGACGGCGAGCGGGTCAATACCGCTGTCCTGCAGTGCTTCCGGGGTGATGGCGCACATCACCGCCATGGTGTCCAGCGTGCTGGGTGGCATGTCCAGTTCCACGAAATCGATGACCTCGCCGTCGATGCGGCGGCGCAGGTAGCCGACCACGGTGTTGGTCACCGACACCGGAACCAGGCCGACCGTGACCGGCCCGAACGTCCTGCGTTCGCCGGGCCCGGTGACCGATATGTCGGTGAGTTCCCTGGCGAAGGTGCTGTAGCCGGGATCGGTGGCGTACACGAACGCCACACCGTCCTCGAAAGACAGCGAGTCGACCAGGTATGTCTCGCCCTGGTGCAGGTATACCGCGCCGGGATGCAGCGAGGCTGCTGCCCGGCCGGCGCCGGTGCTGCCCAGCATCCGGCCGGTATCGGCTTCCAGGATCGCGATCTGGCCGCCGCTGGAGCCGCGGATGTCCACGGCCGGGTGCGGATCCACCCCGGGCGCGGGGAAGTAGCCGCCCGGACGCTTGCGCAACAACCCGTCGTCGACCAGCGTTCCGGCCACCGCCTCGGCGTTCCACAGCCGGACCTCGGCCGCCGTCAGCGGCAGCTCGGCTGCGGCGCAGAGCAATTGCGGGCCCAGCACGTGCGGATTCGTCGGGTCGATCACCACCCGCTCGATCGGCTTGTCCAACAGCGCCGCGGGATGATGAACGAGATAGGTGTCCAGGGGGTCATCGCGGGCGATCAACACGATCAACGCGCCCTGCCCACGCCGGCCGGACCGGCCGGCCTGCTGCCAGAACGAAGTGACGGTGCCGGGAAATCCGGCCAGCACCACCGCATCCAGCCCCGCGATGTCGATGCCCAGTTCCAGCGCATTGGTGGTGGCCAGCCCACGCAGCCGCCCGTCGGTCAGCGCGCGTTCCAGCTCGCGGCGGTCCTCGGCGAGATAGCCGGCGCGGTAGGACGCCACCAGATCGGCCAGCTCGGGTGCGGTGTCCTCCAACCGGGCCCGGGTTCCCAGTGCGGTGAGCTCGGCGCCGCGGCGGGACCGGACGAATGTCAGGGTCCGCGCGCCCTCGGTCATCAGATCGGCCATCACTCGGGCGGCCTCGGCGCCCGCCGAACGTCGCACCGGCGCGCCGTTCTCGCCGGTGAGATCGTCCAGCAGAGCCGGCTCCCACAGCGCGATCGTGCGAGCGCCCTGCGGGGAACCGTCCTCGGTCACCTCGGCGACGGTCTGCCCGATCAATTCGGCGGCGGTCTCGGCCGGTGACGCCGTGGTGGCGCTCGCGAAAATCACCGTCGGCCCGGAACTGTCAGGGGAGTAGCGTTCGCACAGCCGCAGGAGCCGGCGCAGCACCATGGCCACGTTGGAGCCGAAAATGCCACGGTAGTAATGGCATTCGTCGACGACGATGAACTTGAGGTGGCGCAGGAACACCGCCCAGCGGGCGTGGTTGCGCAGCAGCGACAGGTGGATCATGTCGGGGTTCGAGAAGATCCAGCGTGATCGCTCCCGGGCGAACCGGCGCACCTCGGTCGCGCTGTCGCCGTCGTACGGAGCCGGCGCGACATCGCGCAGTGCGGTCACGGTCTCGGTCAGATGCTGCGCGGTACGCAGCTGGTCATGACCGAGCGCCTTCGTCGGTGATAGGTAGAGCACCCGCGCCTGCCGGTCTTCGGCCAACGCCGACAGGATCGGTAGTTGGTAGGCCAGAGACTTGCCCGACGCGGTTCCGGTGGACACGACCACGTGACGTCCGTCGTGGGCCAACTCGGCGGCGGCGAGTTGATGCGACCACGGTGCGGAGATCCCGCGGTCGGTCAGCGCCTGCACGACCTCCGGATGAGCCCATTCTGGCCACTGCTGCGGTTTGCCGTGTCGTGGCGGGATATCCGCAACATGGCGTAGCGGATCTTCGCCGGACGGGGTGCCGTCGACAGCGCAAGCCAGCAGCTCACGGCCGAAATCCGACCCCTGATCCAGCACTCCTGATCCTCCTACCATCTACCCCGCCGACATCGGCCCGGATTTGTAAACGAATTGTTCACCACGCGCCGTATCCCGAGACTGTTGCAGCGGCCCTCAACATGATTGACTGATCACGGTCGCAGCTTCTGTGTTTGTACTCGCACTCGCAGGATCGTCGTTGCGATCGCGGTTCCTGCGAGGGTTGTAGGTCGGGTCTAAGTTCCGGGCGACTCCACGAAGGTATGGCGGTCGGAACGGGCCCGGTGCACCGGAAGTAGGTGGACCGCACCCGGTTGAAAGAGAAGGAAAGAACAAAAGATGCCACAGGGAACTGTGAAGTGGTTCAACGCGGAGAAGGGCTTCGGCTTCATTGCTCCCGAGGACGGCTCTGCTGACGTGTTTGTCCACTACACGGAAATCCAGGGCAGCGGATTCCGCACCCTGGAGGAGAACCAGAAGGTTGAGTTCGAGGTCGGCCAGAGCCCCAAGGGGCCGCAGGCCACGGGTGTTCGGGCCATCTGAGCCACAAACCCAACGAGACACCCCCGTGTGAGTCCGTACCGGACACCGCGGGGGTGTTCTCGTTTTTGCGGCCCGCGCTGGCCTAGTGTCGATTTGTGAGCCAGCTGTCCTTCTTCTCGGCTGAGTCGGTGCCGCCCGCGGTGGCCGACCTGACCGGGGTTCTCGCCGGGCCGGGGCAGGTTGTGCTGGCGAGTCACGGCGGCCAGCAGGCGGCCCGGATCTCGGTGGTCGTCGACGAGCTGTGGCGCGCCCAGGGCCTGGCCGAGATGATGAGTGAGGCCGGGCTCGTCTCGGAGATCTCCAGGACCGACGAGAACAACCCGCTGGTGCGCACCGCGCTGGACCCGCAGCTGATGCTGATCGCCCGGGAGTGGACCAGGGGCGCGGTCAAGACGGTGCCGGCCGGATGGCTGCCCGGTGCCCGCGAGTTGCGGGCCTGGACGTTGGCGGCGGGCACGCCTGAGGCTGACGACCGTTATCTGCTCGGGCTGGACCCGCATGCGCCCGATACCCACGCGGCGCTGGCCGCGGCCATGATGCGGGTGGGGATCGCCCCGACATTGATCGGGACGAGAGGCTCACATCCGGCCCTGCGGATCAGCGGGCGGCGACGGCTATCACGCCTGGTCGAGAACGTCGGGGAACCACCCGGGGAGGGCGCGGCGTTGGCGCACTGGCCACGTATTTAATGGTGGACACACGGAGAGCCGGTTTGCGTAGGCTCGCGCGTAATGCGAAATTGTCAGTTGCCGGGCGTGGCGCGGCAACTATAGAAGTGGAGCGTAGGCACAGTTGGCTGGCGATAGCGGCAGCGGTAGCAAGGGACCTGTCCGGCGACTCGTGATTGTGGAGTCGCCGACAAAAGCGCGCAAGATCGCTGGCTACCTAGGCTCCAATTATGTGGTCGAATCCTCCCGCGGGCACATCCGTGACCTGCCGCGCAATGCCGCTGACGTGCCGGCAAAGTACAAATCCGAACCGTGGGCGCGCCTCGGGGTCAATGTCGACGACAACTTCGAACCGCTGTACATCGTCAGCCCGGAGAAGAAGAGCACCGTCACCGAGCTGAAGGACCTGCTCAAGGGCGTTGACGAGCTCTACCTCGCGACGGACGGTGACCGCGAGGGTGAGGCGATCGCCTGGCATCTGCTGGAAACGCTGAAGCCCAAGGTGCCGGTCCGGCGGATGGTGTTCCACGAGATCACCGAACCCGCGATCCGCGCCGCCGCGGAGAATCCGCGTGACCTGGACATCGCGCTGGTCGACGCGCAGGAAACCCGCCGCATCCTCGACCGGCTCTACGGCTACGAAGTGTCGCCCGTGCTGTGGAAGAAGGTCGCACCGAAGCTCTCGGCAGGCCGGGTGCAGTCGGTGGCCACGCGCATCATCGTGCAGCGCGAGCGGGAGCGCATGGCGTTCCGCAGCGCAGGCTACTGGGACGTCAGCGCCGAACTGGACGCGAGCGTCTCCGACCCGCAGGCCACCCCGCCCAAGTTCACCGCCAAGCTCAACACCGTCGACGGCCGTCGCGTCGCCGCCGGTCGTGATTTCGACTCACTGGGCCAGCTGAAGAAGCCCGACGAGGTGCTCGTGCTCGACGAGGCCAGTGCCGGGGCCCTGGCCGCCGGACTGCGTGGCGCCCAGTTGGCCGTCAGCTCCGTCGAGCAGAAGCCGTACACGCGCAAGCCGTACGCACCGTTCATGACGTCGACGCTGCAGCAGGAGGCCGCCCGCAAGCTGCGGTTCTCCTCGGAGCGCACCATGAGCATCGCGCAGCGGCTGTACGAGAACGGCTACATCACCTACATGCGTACCGACTCGACGACGCTGTCGGAGTCGGCCATCAACGCCGCGCGTAACCAGGCGGGCCAGCTGTACGGCTCGGAGTACGTGCACCCGACGCCGCGGCAGTACACCCGCAAGGTCAAGAACGCCCAAGAGGCGCACGAGGCGATCCGCCCCGCCGGTGACGTGTTCCAGACCCCGGGCCAGCTGCACGCGCAGCTCGATACCGACGAGTTCCGGCTCTACGAGCTGATCTGGCAGCGCACCGTGGCCTCGCAGATGGCCGACGCGCGCGGTACGACGCTGTCACTGCGCATCGCCGGCGCCGCGGCGGGTGGCGAGCAGGTCGTCTTCAACGCCTCCGGTCGCACCATCACCTTCCCGGGCTTCCTCAAGGCCTACGTCGAGAGCATCGACGAGCTGGCCGGCGGTGAGTCCGACGATGCCGAGAGCCGCCTGCCGAACCTCACTCAGGGGCAGCGCGTCGACGCCGCCGATCTGACCGCCGACGGCCACCAGACCAGCCCGCCGGCGCGCTACACCGAGGCCTCGCTGATCAAGGCCCTCGAAGAGCTGGGCATCGGCCGTCCGTCGACGTACAGCTCGATCATCAAGACCATCCAGGACCGCGGCTACGTGCAGAAGAAGGGCAGCGCGCTGGTGCCGTCCTGGGTTGCCTTCGCGGTCGTGGGCCTGTTGGAGCAGCACTTCGGCCGGCTGGTGGATTACGACTTCACCGCGGCCATGGAGGACGAGCTCGACGAGATCGCCAACGGCCAGGAGCAACGCACCAACTGGCTGTCGAACTTCTACTTCGGCGGCGACCACGGCGTCGAGGGTTCGATCGCCCGGGCCGGTGGGCTCAAGCACCTCGTCGGCGGCAACCTCGAAGGCATCGACGCGCGAGAAGTCAACTCCATCAAGCTCTTTGACGATGAGGAAGGCCGCGCGGTGGTGGTCCGGGTCGGCCGTAACGGGCCGTACCTGGAGCGGATGATCGCCGATCCGGACAACCCGGGCGAGCTCAAGCCGCAGCGCGCCAACCTCAAGGACGAGCTGACTCCGGATGAGCTGACCCTGGAGTTGGCCGAAAAGGCTTTCGCCACACCGCAAGAGGGCCGGGTGCTGGGTGTCGACCCCGTGTCCGGACACGAAATCGTCGCCAAGGACGGACGATTCGGTCCCTATGTCACCGAGATCCTCCCGGAACCCCCCGAGGACCCGGATGCGGGCGCGACGGCCAAGAAGGGCAAGAAGCCGACCGGGCCCAAGCCGCGCACCGGATCGCTGTTGCGGTCAATGGATCTGGAGACGGTGACGCTCGACGACGCGCTCAAGCTGCTGTCGTTGCCGCGTGTGGTCGGCGTCGACCCGTCGAACAACGAGGAGATCACCGCGCAGAACGGCCGCTATGGCCCATACCTGAAGCGCGGCACCGACTCTCGCTCGCTGGCCACCGAGGAACAGATGTTCACCATCACCCTCGACGAGGCGCTGAAGATCTACGCCGAGCCGAAACGCCGTGGCCGCCAGGCCGCTGCCGCCCCGCCTCTGCGTGAGCTGGGCACCGACCCGGCGTCGGGCAAGCCGATGGTGATCAAGGATGGCCGGTTCGGTCCGTACGTCACCGACGGTGAGACCAACGCCAGCCTGCGCAAGGGCGATGACGTGCAGTCGATCACCGACGAGCGGGCCTCGGAACTGTTGGCCGATCGCCGGGCCCGTGGACCGGTGAAGAAGGCCGCCAAGAAGGTTGCGAAGAAGGCGCCGGCCAAGAAGGCCCCGGCGAAGAAGGCCGCTGCCAAGAAGGCCTGAGCCTTCTAGCTGGAGACGTCGCTCTCGGCCGCGCGTTCGAGGTCGCGGGGCAGCACCAGGTTCATCGGGCGGGCCAGCTGGGTGGGCACCGTGCGGCCGCGCAGTTCCACGATCTCGCCGACGTCCCAGCTCAAAGCCTCGGCATCGAGTGCGCCGCTGACCGCGATCGCCGAGGCCAGCACGTGGCCTTCCTCCAGCTTGGCGAGCTCGGTGAGGCGGGCCGCCTCGTTCACCGGGTCGCCGATCACGGTGTATTCGAAGCGGGCCTGAGCGCCGATGTGGCCGGCGATCGCGCGTCCGGCCGAGACTCCGATACCGAACTCGGTGTCGCTGCCCAGCACGCTGAGCAGCTCGTCGTGCAGTTCGCGGGATGCCGCCAGCGCGCCACCGGAGGCGTCGGGATGCTCGATGGGGGCGCCGAAGATGGCCAGCGCGGCGTCACCCTGGAACTTGTTGACGAACCCGCCGTGACGGTTGACGGTGTCGACGATGACCCGGAAGAACTCGTTGAGCAGGTTCACCACGTCGCCGGCCGGGATGGTCGACGCCAGATGCGTCGAACCCACCAGATCCACGAACAGCACGGCGACGTCGCGTTCCTGGCCGCCGAGCTCGGTGCCGCGCTCCAGGGCGCGACGGGCCACGTCCTCACCCACGTACCGGCCGAACAGGTCGCGCAACCGTTGCCGCTCGGCCAGCTCGCGCACCATGTCGTTGAAGCCGGCCTGCAGCAGGCCGAGCTCGCTGGCGTCGTAGATCTGCATGTGCGCGTTGTAGTTGCCGCGCTGCACCTCGCCCAGCGCCCAGCGCAGCTGGCGCAGCGGATCGGCGATCGACATCGCCACCAGCACGGTGCTGGACAGCCCGATCACCAGCGCGGCGATGGCCAGCAGCAACAACGGCGTGGTCAACCGGTCGGCGGATGCGGTCAGGATCGAGAACTTGCTCGCCACCAGGGCCAGCACGATGGCCAGGAGCGGCACGCCCGTCGAGAGCACCCAGGTGAGCACCTGGCGCAGGATCACCCCGGGGGCGCGGAAGTTCTCCGGAACCCCGCCGCGCAGCGCGGCCACCGCGACCGGCCGCAGCACGCGCTCGGACTGCAGGTACCCGATGATCGCGGTGGCCGTCGCACCCAGGGCGGTGGCGACCAGAACCACCGGAGCCGACTTGCTGGCCACCGGCCAGCTGGCCACGATGAACACGATCGAGCCCAGGAACCAGTTCGTGACGCTGATCAGGGTGCGGTAGAAGGGCATCTTCAGCGCCCGCACGCGGGCCAGCTCGGTGATGGCCGGGTCGGACTTGGACAGCAGGGTGTCGCGGCGCTGCCACCGGATCACCGGGATCAGCAGGCGTAGGGCCAGGTAGGCGCCGATGGTGAACGACACGAACAGGTAGCCCAGGAAGATCGCCAGGTTCACCACCGGGAGGTCCTGGAGCTGGATGCGGTCCTCCGGCGGCAGGCCGAAGCGCAGGAAGCCGAGCACGAACAGCGCGCCGATGATGTCGGCCTGCAACATGCCCAGTGTGAACACCGGCCACGGGGTACGCGCCACCCATCGCGCGAATGCACCGATTCGCGCGATGGGTATGGGCTCCGTGGTCACCCGTTCACCGTATCGGGCCGCAGGGACGTTCAGCGCCTGCTGTGACGTGGTTGTGTCGGCTTGACCACTACTGTTGGGGACGATGAGCGGGGTCTTTTCGCGGCTGGTGGGCCAGCAGGCGGTGGAACAGGAGCTGGTGGCGGCTGCGTCGGCGGCCCGGGGTGATTCGCCACACAGTGGCACCACCGTCGGGACGATGACACATGCATGGCTGATCACCGGCCCGCCCGGATCAGGGCGTTCGGTGGCGGCGCTGTGCTTCGCGGCCGCCCTGCAGTGCACGTCCGAGGGGACTCCGGGCTGTGGTGAATGCCGGGCCTGTACGACGACGATGGCCGGCACGCACGCCGATGTGCGGCGGATCGTGCCCGAGGGGCTGTCCATCGCGGTCAAAGAGATGCGCGAGATCGTCCAGATCGCGTCGCGCCGGCCCGGGACCGGGCGCTGGCAGGTCGTGGTGATCGAGGATGCCGACCGGCTTACGGAAGGCGCCGCCAACGCGCTGCTCAAGGTGGTGGAGGAGCCGCCGGCGTCGACGGTGTTCCTGCTGTGCGCGCCGTCGGTGGATCCCGAGGACATCGCGATCACGCTGCGCTCTCGGTGCCGCCACGTCGCGCTGACCACGCCGTCGGTGGATGCCATCGCCGACGTGCTGATCTCCGGTGACGGGCTGCCCGAGGAGGACGCTCGCTGGGCGGCCTCGGTCAGCGGCGGGCATGTGGGCCGGGCCCGGCGGCTGGCGACCGATCCCGAGGCCAGAGAGCGCCGCAAGCGGGCGTTGGGGCTGGCCCGGGACGCCGCGACACCCGCGCGGGCGTTCGCGGCGGCTGAGGAGATGGTGGCCGTCGCCGAGGCCGAGGCGCTGGCGTTGACCGCCGGACGCAACGAGACCGAGACCGAGGAGCTCAAAACCGCCCTGGGCGCCGGTGGCACCGGAAAAGGCACCGCGGCCACCACCCGCGGGACTGCTGGCGCGCTCAAAGAGCTGGAGCGACGGCAGAAATCCCGGCAGACCCGGGCCTCCCGCGATGCGCTGGACCGCGCCCTGATCGACCTGGCCACCTACTTCCGCGATGCACTGCTGGTGTCATCGGGAGCGACGGCGGTGACGGCCAACCACCCGGACATGGCCGAGAAAGTGGAGGCCATGGCCGCCCACGTGCCCCCGGACCGGCTGCTGCGCTGCATCGAGGCGGTGCTGGAATGCCGCGAAGCGCTGGCCATCAACGTCAAGCCGAAGTTCGCGGTCGATGCCATGGTGGCGACCATCGGGCAGGCGTTGCGAGGGTGACTTTGGATTGGGGCGGGGACCTGCCGTAGACTCGTCCCGCCCGGTCCGCCGGGTGCGCCACCTTAGCTCAGTCGGTAGAGCAATTCACTCGTAATGAATAGGTCAGGAGTTCGATTCTCCTAGGTGGCTCCACAAGTCCAAGTCGGCCGAAAGTGCTGCGCCGCCGCAGGTTGAAGCGGCGATAGGCTCCCTGTTTATGGCACGGATCGTAGTGGGCGCGGTTCTCGTCGCCGCGGTTTCACTGACATCTCCGGTGGCGGGAGCCGACCCGGGGCACATCCCTGATCTGGGTAGTTACACCGCGGTGGATATCGACGACTACAACACGTACTACAACTATCCGACGACGAACGGCGCGCAGTTCGTCACCCCGGGTGGGTACCGATGCCGGATCACCTACACGGGCCGTGCCAACCCACCCATGAAGCAAGCCAGCTGCTGGGGTGAGCTGCCCGGTACGTCGAGCAACATGGTCAGCGTCTTCGCGGCCATGTCACTCGATCCGGCGACTTTCTCTACCGGGGATCTGGCCGGCATGGAGAAGTACACGGACTACAAAGAGCCGCGTGACCGCACGGTTGATCCGGCCGACTACAAGCTGCTTCCCGCGGGCAGCAAGCTCGTCTACCCCAATACCGGCACGTGCGCCGTCACCGAGGTGAGCACGGTGTGCGTGGTGGGCGACCACGGTTTCGAGCTGTCGGCGAAGGGCAGCCGCGTCTTCTAGTCCTTGGACAGCGCTTCACGGGCCACGTTGCGGGCCGTATTCGCCGCAGGAAAGCCGGCGTAACCGCTGGCGTGGTAGATGACTTCGGCGATCTCGTCCTCGGTGAGGCCGTTCCGGAGGCCGATCCTGACGTGCGACTCGAACTCATCGGTGGCCCGCAGGGCGATCAGGATGCCCATGGTGACCAGGCTGCGATCACGCCGGCTCAGGCCCTCGCGGCTCCACAGCCGGCCGAAGACATTGTCGACGCCGATCGCCAGCAGCTCATCGCCGAAGCTGCCGTCGGGTTCGACGTTCTTCTCCGACAGATGCGGCACCATCTCTTGAAGGACCCGCAGACCCTTTTCACGTACGTCGTCAGTCATGCTTGCCAGCTTGGCACCACGCCCGTTCTAGTCGTCGACCGACCGCATTACGAGCGTGTTTGAACCGCTGCGCAGGTAAGCAGTCGATCGCCAATCGTTGTTGCTGAGTGCGGTATCCAGCGCTCTGCTGGTGAGAAACGGGCCAGCAGGTACTTCAGTACGAAGGCTCTCCTTGAGGCTCGGAGCCTCGCCGGTTGCCGTAGGCGCGTATTTCGACCGCAACGCGTCTGCGGTGGTCGGTTGAAGTTCGATGATCGCTTCGATCCAGTAGACCGAGGGCCCCGGCACCGTGACCCGGCTGTCCGATTGTGCGCCGAGGGTGCCGCTCATCCATGTGGCAGAGATCGGGCTGCCAATGTTGGGGAACCGTTTGGTCAGTGGCCCGAGATCATGCCGAATCTCGTTGGCCTGTGCCGAAGTTTCTGTCCGCGGGGATTCGTCACCGCTGCGACAGCCTCCGAGCGAAATCGCGACTGCGAAAACGAGGGCCACACCGACTGGTCTCAGTAGCGTCGTCATTGTGTTGTCCTGACTAACTTCCCGATGCAATCTGCCTGGGGAAGCCGATGTCGTCGCGGGCGATGCTTCCCGGGTAGCAGGGTGGTTTCCGCTTGGTTCCGAAGTATCCGTTCAGATGGTCATTCGATGAGTGCATTGATTTCCTCGGGGATGTCGCCGGCCGTCTCCGGATAGATGTTGGCCTTGACCCACGTCCCATCCGGCTGTCGGTCAACGTGAGACGTGCCTACATCGCCTGATAGCAGCCATAATTGGTCGTTGGTGGACAGCCAGGTGATACCGATTCCGTGGCGGGTGCTGTAGGCGTACGGGTCGCGGAACACCTCGGTGCCCGTTGTGTTGTTTCGGATCACCGCAACCCAGGTGTCGACGCCGTTCTGATTCCGACCCAGGTCAACCGACGCCGTGTAGTGCCCGGAGGGCGAGTCCCGCGGATGGTCGGGCCGCGCGAAGCGGTCGTCAGCGCTACGTGAACTACCGCCGAGAATCCCGCAGCCGCCGAGGGTGCCGGCGATCAGCAGCGCGATGGCGAACTGTCGGATCATCGTGCTAGCCATGTCTCATAACTGGCCACGCGCAATACGTTGTACGCGCTGCCGAACTGTCGGATCGCGTCGTTGATGCGGGGCCATGGCGCCAGGTACACCGTCAGTTGACTGTCGTAGATGCTCCAGTCCTCGACAGCAATTTCACTTGGAGATAGCAGGCGACCGTCTCTGAAAAACTCTTCATTGATGTGAGGATCATCCGGGCGAGCGGTGAGTGAGACAACTTGAAACGCGAGTCCTGTTTGGGCAACTGAAGGTGTGGGATTCTCCGAGCTCGGATTTGCCAAGTGGGCGCCGGTCGCTACAAGGCTGCGGAGGCGAGCAGCTCGAAGAAGGTCTTTTTGGGCGGACGCCCTGTCAGCCAGAGGTGGCTCCGCCACAGCGGTTTTCGCGAACGCGATTTCGTAAGTGTTAGCACGCTCAGAAACGGTGGTGGTGAAGGTCTGGTTCGCTTCGGAATCCTTCGTCATCGCCGCGAACAGAGATGCTGTACGACGCATCTGCGAGCCTGGGTCATCGAGGGGTTCAAAACCTGCTACACCAGCGGCATCTCCGACCATCGCTCCGATGTACGGGACGAGTGCCTGCGCAAAGGCTTGCCAGAGTGCAGGATTCGCCGGAGCGCTCGCGATCTTCTCCCGCTCGTCAGCCAGGAACGATGCGATGGCGTGCGCGGTTTGGCCGGCCCGCGTTGCCGAGGCCTGGTCGGTCGACTGTGCATCCCGTGGAACCCGAGCGAAGAGCTCGGCCGCGCGACGGCCATCGTCACCCCACGACGCAGAGGTGATCTCCCACAGGAACGCCTGACCATCCGGGCCCGTGACTCGGTCCCCGATGGCGGCGGCGTCCGTGCTTGCGGGAAGTTGGGGCTCGGTATCCGAGGTACAGCCGACGAGAGTGACTAGGAGCGTCAGGACAACGGCGAGCCGGCCGAGGTATCCGAGAATTCCGCGATAGCCATCAAGCGCGCTCACAGAACATCCCCTCGACAGGATCCCGACAGTCGACCGTCAGGATTTTCCCTCGGCGCGTCCTTTGTTCGGATCGCTGCTCTCAGCGCCCGGCCCGAGCTTCTGATTCTGGAGCTCATCAAACGCGTTCTTGAGCCCGTTCACGTTCTGCCCGATGGCGAGCATGTCCTTGTTGGCGTTCTGGACGGTGTTGTTGACCTGGGTGATGCCTTCCCTCGCGATCGGGATAAGGCTTTTCTCGCGGGCTTGGGAGCTCAGCGATTTGGGCAGTGAGTCGACCGCGCTGTCGACCCAGGACTTCGTTGCGTCGAGTTGATTGCGCCCGCTGGTGACGACGTTCGCGGCGTTGGTGACTTCGGCGGCCAGCTTCTTGTCGAGTTCAGCCAGCTTTTCGTACACGGCGGCATGTTCTTTGTTGGCGGCGGCATAGGCCTGCGAGGCGGGCCCTTGCCACCGGTGGTCCGGCGCAGCCGATTCGACCATGCTTTTCATGCGCAGCAGCTGGGAGCTGCCGTCGTGCTGAGATCCGTCGACAGGCGTGCCGACTCCGAACGTGTCCTTGGCTTTTGACCATGTCGAATAGAAGCCATCAAGCGCGCTCACAGATCGTCCCCCTCGACAGGATCCCGACAGTCAGCGTTCATTATCCCAGCACCCGAACTAGCTGGGTGCCAGGAATCCGACGGGCCCGGGGGAGATGCAGACCGACAGTGCGGCGGTGTTGGCGTGCACGGTGATGGACTGGCCGGCCCCGGGTAGCCGAACGAAGACGCGGTTGAGGCCGGGCCGCACCGGCACCTTCACCTCGGGTCCCTCGGCCAGGGCCATGGTCAGGGAACCGTCGCTGTTGGCCAGATAGTTGATCTCGGTGGTCCAGTCGGCAGGCAGCAATGGGCCGTCCAGCGGCATGACGACGGGTTCGTCGGGCTGCACCAGGAATCCGCATTTGGGTGCCGGGCCTTCGACGATGGTGCGCACCCAGGTCACCTTGGCGTCGACCAACGTGCCGGTCCGGTCGAACATCCGCAGATCGGTTGTTGCCGAGGCGAACTCGGGGCGCGGTGAGGCAAGGGCGAACATGTGGCTGGCCAGGTTCTCCGGAGCGGCCACCCGCTGCAGGATCAGCGGATCGACCTCTTGATCCAGCAGGGGAGCGGCCGAGGAGGTGGAGGCCAATGATGCGCGGGCATTGTTCAGGTAGGCGGGCACGGGATTGTCCTGCCACACCTTCAGGAAGGTGAAGGTCGAATACAGGCTGCTTGCCACGAAAAGCGCTGCAAGACCGACACATACGGCAGTGCGTGCCCGTGAGGCCGAGAGGACGGAAGAGAGTCGTGAGTCTCGGTTCGGCGCACAGAATCCCACAGCCGCGAGCAGCGCCAGCACGACGACCAAGTCCGGCAGATAACGCAGCGTCTGTGCCAGCTCCAGCGCGGTGAACCGCGACGAACGCATCAGATAGATCGGGATCTGGCAGGCCACGGCATAGCCCAGAGCCACGACCAGCACCGGCCAGATGCGGGTCTTGCGTACCAGCACCACCGCCACCGCGACGACCAGAAACACCCAGCCCAGCACCATCACGGAGACCGGCGGCGTGGCCCACGGGGAGGCGGGCGCCCAGCGTTGCCAGGACCATGGGCCGCCGACGAGCCCGGGCACGATGCCGTGCGTGAACGAGCGGCTCAGCAGGTCCCAGGTCATGGTCAGGTCGAAGCTCCATCGCTTCTGATCGACGACGACGAGGTAGACCCCGATCCACGCCACGATCAGGGCCAGGGACCCGACCCACAGCCGAAGGCCGCGCTGCCACACCTCACGCACGCTGAAAGTCCCGGTGACGTACCCGAGCAGCGCCACCACTGCGAACGCCACGAACGGGATCACCGCGGCCTTCTCGAAGAACAGCAGTCCGCCGAGAAACACCAGCACACCTGTGACGGCGTGCCGCGAAGACCCGGTCCGCACCAGTAGTACGGCCTCGCCAACGACCCACGCCAGTGCCGCCTGCATCGGCAACGTATTCAGTCCCGCCGCCCACCACGCGAACCCGGGCAACGCCAAGGGCGTGAACAACGCGAAGGTCAGGGGCACGAGCAACACGGGGCGCCAGCCCAGGATCACCCACAGCGCCCGCAGCAACGCCAAGGACGCCAATAGCTGCATCACCACCAGGCTCACCGCGGCGAGCACCCAGGAGAACGGCGCCACCCGGGTGACCGCCCCTGACACCAGGAACGCCGCGGGCATGACGTGGCCGTCGTGGTCGTCGAACAGGTAGGACGGTGACAGCAGATTCTGGGTCCCGGCCCGGCCGATCAGGATCAGATCGTCCCAGTAGAAATAGCCCCCGAACGCGAGTATCGCCCGGACCACCAGGTGCAGCGCGATCAGCGCAGCGGCGATGCGGGCGACCTTGTTCACTCTTGCCGACTGTACGGACCCAGCGGGGGCACATCTGCCGTCGGTATGGTGAGCCGGTGCGAACACTGGTGACAGGAGCGGCAGGTTTCATCGGATCGACGCTGGTTGACCGCCTGCTGGCGGACGGGCACAGCGTCGTCGGGCTCGATGACCTGAGCTCGGGGCGGGCAGAGAACCTGAGCAGCGCCGACAACAGCGACAACTTCGAGTTCGTCAAGGCCGACATCGTCGACGCCGATCTGCTGGGCTTGTTCAAGGACACCCAGCCCGAGGTGGTCTTCCACCTGGCCGCCCAGATCTCGGTGAAGCGTTCGGTGGACGATCCGCAACTGGACTCCACGGTGAACGTGGTGGGCGTGGTGCGTCTGGCTGAGGCGGCCCGTCAGTCCGGTGTGCGCAAGGTGGTGCATACCTCCTCGGGCGGTTCGGTGTACGGCACCCCGCCGTCCTATCCGACCAGTGAGGACACCCCGACGAATCCGGCTTCGCCGTATGCGGCGAGCAAGGTGGCCGGCGAGGTCTACTTCAACATGTTCCGCAATCTGTACAACCTGGATTGCTCGCACATCGCGCCGGCCAACGTCTACGGTCCGCGTCAGGACCCGCACGGTGAGGCCGGTGTGGTGGCGATCTTCGCTCAGGCGCTGCTCGCCGGGCGGCCCACCAAGATTTTCGGCGACGGCTCCGACACCCGCGACTATGTGTACGTCGACGACGTGGTCGACGCCTTCGTCAAGGCGTCCGGACCGGACGGCGGCGGTCAACGGTTCAACGTCGGTACCGGGGTGGAGACCTCGACCCGCGAGATGCACACCGCGATCGCGCTGGCTGTCGGTGCCGCCGACGAACCGGAGATGCACCCGCCGCGGCTCGGTGACCTGCGTCGTTCCCAGCTCGACATCAGCCGGGCCCGGGACGTGCTGGGCTGGCGGCCGCAGGTGGATCTGGCCGCGGGTATCCCCAGGACGGTCGAATTCTTCCGGGGTAATTCTCACTAAAAGATTGTGAGTACTCACTTTCTCGTTTAGCGTTGCGTCATGTCCTACGACGTCATCGTTCGCAACGGCCTGTGGTTCGACGGCACCGGCGCCCCGCCGCAGGTTCGTACGCTGGGGATTCGTGACGGGGTAGTGGCCGCGGTATCGGCCACCCCGCTCGATGAGTCCGACTGCCCGGACGTCATCGACGCCGGCGGCAAGTGGGTGCTGCCCGGCTTCGTCGATGTGCACACCCACTATGACGCCGAGGTCCTGCTCGATCCGGGCCTGCGGGAGTCGGTGCGCCACGGCGTGACCACGGTGCTGCTGGGCATGTGCTCGTTGTCCACCGTCTACGCCGACACCGAGGACGCTGCCGACCTGTTCAGCCGCGTCGAGGCGGTCCCGCGTCAGTTCGTGCTGGGCGCCCTGCAGCAACACAAGACCTGGTCGGGTCCCGCCGAGTACGTGAAGGTCATCGACGAGTTGCCGCTCGGCCCGAATATCGCGTCGCTGCTGGGGCATTCGGACCTACGGGCCTCGGTGCTGGGGCTGGACCGGGCCACCACCCGCGGGGTCATTCCGACCGACGCCGAGCTGGAAACCATGGCGGCCAAGCTCGACGAGGCCCTCGAAGCGGGCATGCTCGGTATGTCCGGGATGGACGCGGCGATCGACAAGCTCGACGGGGACCGGTTCCGGTCCCGTGCACTGCCATCGACGTTCGCGACCTGGCGTGAGCGCCGGCGTCTGATCAAGGTGCTGCGCAAGCGCGGACGGATGCTGCAGAGCGCCCCGAGTACGGCCAAAGCCTATGAGGCACTGAACTTCTTCCTGGAGAGCAGCGGCCTGTTCGGTCGGCGTCAGGGTGTCCGGATGAGCCTGCTGGTCTCGGCTGATGCCAAGTCCGCGCCCGTCGCGGTGCACGTGCTGGGGCCGGGCATCCGGCTGCTCAACCGGCTCCTGGGCGCCAAGGTGCGATTCCAGCATCTGCCCGTGCCGTTCGAATTGTATTCGGACGGAATCGATCTGCCGGTCTTCGAGGAGTTCGGCGCCGGTACCGCGGCGTTGCACCTCAAGGATCAGATCGAGCGCAACAAGCTGCTCGCCGACCCTGAGTACCGCCGCCGGTTCCGCAAGTCGTTCGACCGCCGCGTGCTCGGACCGACCCTGTGGCACCGCGACTTCCACGACGCCACCATCGTCGAATGCCCCGACAAGACGCTGATCGGCAGGAGCTTCGGCCAGATCGCCGACGAGCGCGGCATCCACCCACTCGACGCCTTCCTCGACGTGCTGGTCGACAACGGTGAGCGCAACGTTCGATGGACCACCATCGTGGCCAACAACCGCCCCAAGTACCTCGACCGGCTGGCCACGGATCCCTCGGTGCACATGGGCTTCTCGGATGCCGGTGCGCACCTGCGCAACATGGCGTTCTACAACTACCCGGTGAAGCTGCTCAAGCGGGTGCGCGACGCACAGCTCGGCGGCAGGCCGTTCATGTCCACCGAGCACGCCGTCCACCGGCTGACCGCCGAGGTGGCCGACTGGTTCGGCGTGTCGGCCGGCACGCTGCGCCAAGGTGACCGGGCCGATTTCGTGGTCATCGATCCGGCCGGCCTGAACGACTCGGTGGAGGCGTACCACGAGGAGTCGGTCCCGTTCTACGGCGGGCTGAGCCGCATGGTGAACCGCAACGACGACGCCGTCGTCGCCACCGCCGTCAACGGGCAGGTGGTGTTCCGCAACGGCCGGTTCCGCGACGGCTACGGTGAGTCGGTGAAATCGGGTCGCTACCTTCGGGCGGGAACCAAGCAGCTGGACCATACGCCGGTCTGACATGGCCAGAACCCAGCAGCAGCGCCGCGAGGAAACCGTCGCACGACTACTCGATGCCGCCATCGACACGATCATCGAGGTCGGGTACGCGCGGGCATCGGCGGCGGTGATCGCCAAGCGGGCGAAGGTTTCCGACGGCGCGCTGTTCCGGCATTTCCCGACCATGAGCGACTTCATGGCGGCCACCGCTCGCGAGGTGGCACGACGTCAGCTGGAGCTGGGCGGCAAGTTGGGCTCGGAGATCGCCGCCGAGCAGCCGCCGTTACCGGCGCAGTTGAGGATCCTGCGCGACATCGCGGGGAGTGACACCAACACGGTGTGGCACGAGCTGCTCATGGCGGCTCGCACCGACGAAAAGCTCAGGGCCGCACTGCAGACCGTGCTTGCTGAGTACATCGACAGTATCTATGAAATCGCCAAGGGCGCGCCCGGGATGGATCAGTTCCCCGAGGATGTTTTCGCCGTACTGCTGTCCATCGTGATCAACACGTTCGACGGCGCGGCCATGGTGCGGCGCGTGCTGCCGATGCCCGAGCTCGAGGACGCCAGGATCGAAATGTTGGCGGCGTTGCTCAGCCGCTAGCTTCCGGTCAGTTCAGCGGCGTCGCTACCGTCCCAGAACGGTGAGAGTCCCGTCCATGCCTGGGTGTCGCTGAAGGACAACAAGATCTGTGCTGCGTCGGTCAATGGATGGTCCTCGCCGAGGATGATCGTGCTGTCCTTGACCAGCCGTCGGGCCCGCTGACCGGCCGAGCCGAATTCGTGTCCGGCCCACAGGCACCATGCAAGGTAGTAGTGCCATAGCAACGTCTGGTAGTCATCGTTGCCCACGCCCCGGGCGCACTGCGACAGGGCTCTTTTCGCCGTCAGAACGCATTCGAAGAAATGAGCTCGGTCGGACTCTTCCTCGTCTGCGGCGTCAGTAGCCCTGGTCTCGGCTTCGGCTTCGGCGTCGGGGCAGTCCGGGTCGCCGCTGCGCTCCTCGAGCTCCAGGCTGTAGGCGAGTTCGCGGGTCAACTCCAGCAGGTCTTGCCACTCCACGCGTGCTGCGTCCCGCTTGTCCAGAGCCGATAGGGTCAATGGGTCCGCATCGCCTCGTCCGCGGGCGAGATCGTCTGCGAGGACCTCCCATTCGGAAATGCGCTCCATCGGGTTGTCAGCTGATTCCGGGGTCCACAGTGCTCGGGTATAGCGGGCCGTCAACGTGGTGGGATCGTCGTGGCCGAGCGCTTTTTCCAGCACCTGGATCAGGTCGTCGAGGTCGGCGAGGGTGTTCGCGGTGACCCCCGTCGCCTCACCGTGCCAGCTCACATGCGCCAGACGCGCCGCCAGGGTTTCGGGATGGTGCTCACCGAGGAGGCGGACTCGGTGCCGGTGCACCACGAGCGCCTCCATACTCGCCCCGTAGGGATCGCCGAGATCGCGACGGGCCAACGCCGCCGCGTATGCCGCCGCCAGCGTCAGCGGGTGGCGTGCGCCGAACACTCGAGTGTCGGCACCGCACAGGTGAACCCATCGCAGCAGGCGATCGGCTGGATCTGTTGCGCTGTCGTCGATTGCGGCCAGGGTGTGCCGGGCCCACAATGTATCGCGGTGCTCGGCACCGAGAACGCGGATCATTGTCGGGAGCAGGTCACGCAAGGCTTCGACGGCCCCGGCTTCGCCGAGATCGTGTCGCCAACTGACCACCAGCCACGCCACGGCGAGTGTGTCCGGATGATCGTTGCCCAGGGTGGTGCGTCGGGCTTCGAGAACCTCGATGGCGATGTGCAGCGCCCCGCGTAGATCGCCTGCGCTTTGGCGCTCGGCCGCCACAGTCAGCAGCGCGTTCAGCGGCGCTGCGTCATCGGCATCGACGGATGCCTCGTCACTCATCTTCTGCGGCGGCCGGCACCCGTACGTTCTGCAGAGCCACGGACCGGGCCAGCCGGGCGTAGCGCAGCTCGATGTCCTTGAAGCGCAGGTATGTCGACAGCGTGACGAACACGAACGCGATGATCAGCACGTACTCCATGAGGTCCGTACCGCGTTTCACGCCAAGCCAATTCGCGAGGACCGTGGTGTCGTCGGGCCGAAGGATGGCGTAGATGCCCGCGCCCACGAACAGCACGAAGCCGACCTTGACCCAGGCTTTGGACCGTGCGCTGCGTCGAGATCCCAGAAGGTAGGCCAACAGCGCCAGCACCGAGACGATCAGCAGGGCCTGAATCCAGTTCACCGGGACATCCTCCTGCGTAGCAGTCCGTCGAAGACGATGTTGACGCCGTTGAGCAGCGGCTGTCCCTTCGACTTCGAGTAGTCGGTGTAGAGAATCTCGACCGGTTCCTCGGCCACCCGCCAATGGTTTTCGGCTGCCAGTGCGATGAACTCGCCGGCGTGACTCATGCCGTTCATGGTCAGGTTGAGTGCATCGGCGACCGTCTTGTTGAACACCCGCAGTCCGTTGTGTGCGTCGGTGAGGCCGAGGCTGCGGCTCTGCGGGCTGAGAAACGCCGCGGCGCGCAGGATGACGCGTTTGACCGGCGGGACGTGGGTGACGGTGCCGGCAAACCTGGTGCCCACCACGAGATCGGCGTTGTCGGTATCGAGCCGATCGATCATCCGGATCACATCTTTGACCTGGTGCTGCCCGTCCGCGTCGAAGGTGGCGAAGACCCGGGCACCCGGACGGCTGCGGGCGTACTCGACCCCGGTCTGAATGGCCGCGCCCTGACCGAGGTTCACCGGATGGGGGACCACGTGTGCGCCGGCGGCGAACGCCCTATCGGCGGTGTCGTCGCGACTGCCGTCGTCGACGCACACCACGTTAGGAAAAACCGAGCGCACGTCGGAGATGACGTCGCCGATGATGCTCGCCTCGTTGAAGGCGGGGATGATGATCCAAACGTCGTGAAAGCGCATGTCGATGGGCACCAAACTACACGGTCACTGCATTGCCAGCTTGGCCAGCGCGACCAGGTGAACCGCGATTCCTACCAGCGGTCCGCACAGCAGCGCGACGATGGTCCGAGTCTCCAGCCCCACCGGTAGCAACAGCAGTGCCACCGCTGCGACCGTGGCAAGGATCCAGCCCAGTGCGTAGGCCCGGTGCAGGGCGGCTGCGACGGTAGCGGCGCCGGTCAGCGTGAGCATCGCGATGGCGACGGCGGCCGCGGTCAGCCAAGCCAGCAGGGCGCCGCCGGCGCGGTACTCGTCGCCGAACCCGACCCGCAGCAGCCAGGGGCCGAGCAGCCCGGCCGCGGCCACGCCCACCGCACCCAGTGCGGCTACCGCGGCCGCCGGCGCCAACAGTGCCCGCAGCCGTTTGTCGCGCTGGTCGACGAAGTGTGCGATCAGATTGCCCTGCATCGCGGTGAGCGGAACCAACAGCGGGGCGCGGGTCAGCGTCACGGCGAGGATCACCACACCGCCGGCCGCGCCCAGATCCCCCGAAGTGGCCTTGAGCAGCACCGGGAAGCCCATCACCAGGATCGCGCTGGCGCCGGCCGCGGCGATCGAGTGTGCGGCCCCGCGTAGGAATGTCGACGGACTGCCCGCGGTGAGCAGCCCGGCCGCCAGGCGCGCTGCCGGCGCGGCGATCAGCATGATCAGCCAGGCCACCGCTCCGGCCACGGTGGCCCACAGGAACCCGGCCAACCCCCAGCCGAGCACGAACGTCGCCGCGGCCACGGCCACCCGGATTCCGGCGTCGGTGACCATCAGGGCCCCGTACTCGGTCCAGCGGTTCACCCCGGCGAGCATGCCGAGCAGCGTGGCGTGCAGACAGAATCCGGCCAGCCCAACGCTGAGCAGCACGACGCTCAGCGCGCGCGACTCGGCGAACACGTGCGCGCTCCACAGCGGTGAGCTGGCCGCGATCACCAGGGCCGCGACGATGCCGACCAGGGCGGCGATCCGCATCGGGTGGGTGGTCGGCCCGCCGCTGAGGTCGCGGTGCCGAGACGAGCGCACCTCGCGGGTGGCCTCCTGCAGCAGACCGTTGGCAGCCCCGGTCACCAGGCCGAACGCACCCCAGAACACGCTGAAGACCGAGAAGCCGGCGGGCTCGAGATCGCGCGCGGCCAGGTACAGCACGGCGTAGCCGCACAGCGCACTGAGCGCCGTCGCCGCGCCGACGCGGGCGACGCTGCTGCGCGTGACCGGTCCGGGTGCGGGTGCGCCGCCGGCATCGGTCACAGGTCCGGCAGCTCTTTGGAGTACAACCAGGCCTGCCACAGCGATTGCAGTGGCTCGTCGGTGTAGCCGGCGGCCAGCCCGGTGAAATCGTCGGTGAACGCCGTGCTGTGTCGGTAGCGGGCTGTCCAATCCCTCAGTAGCGCAAAGAAATTCCGGTCGCCGATCAGAGTGCGTAGCGCGTGCAGGGTCAGTGCGCCGCGCTTGTAGATACGGTCGTCGAACATGTCCTCGGGCCCGGGATCGGACAGCAGAATGTCCTGGGGCTTGTCGCGCAGCCGCTCGTAGTAGTGCTCGGCCCACTCGGCGGCGGTGTGGTCGCCGCTGTGCTCGGACCACAGCCACTCCGCGTAGCAGGCGAATCCCTCGTGCAGCCAGATGTCGCGCCAGCGTCGCGCCGTGACTGAGTTGCCGAACCACTGGTGGGCCAGTTCGTGGGCGATGAGCCGTTCGGCGCCGCGGTGCCCGTCGCAGTGGTTGGCCCCGAAGATCGAGATGCCCTGGGCCTCCAGCGGGATCTCGAGATCGTCGTCGGTGATCACCACGGTGTAGCCGCTGGCCAGTGGATATGGGCCGAACAGCTTGATGAACAACTTCATCATCTGCGGTTGGTGCTCGAAGTCGTGGTCGAACTCGCGCCGCAACCGAGCGGGCAGCACCGCGTGCATCGGTACCGGCGTCTTGGTCAGCCGTTGGCTCTCGTACTGGCCGATCTGCAGGGTGATCAGGTAGCTCGACGTCGGCTCGGCCTGCTCGTAGGTCCACACGGTGTGCCCGGCGCGGGCCTTGCGGGAGATCAGTTCACCGTTGGCCAGGGCGTAGTACGGGCTGTCGGTGCTGATCTGGATCCGGTAACTGGCCTTCGAGCTGGGGTGGTCGTCGCACGGGAACCAGGAGGCCGCCCCGTTGGGCTGGCCGGCCACCAGGGCCCCGTTCGACAGTTCCTCGAAACCGACGTCACCCCAATATGTTTCGATGGGGCGCGGGGTTCCGCTGTAGCGGACGACGATGGTCATCGCGGCCCCGGCCGGTAACGCCGAGGACAGGGTGACCGACAGCTTCCCGCCCGAACATCGGTATTGGGCCGGACGGCGGCCGTTCACCGACACCCGCGACACCGTCAGGGCGTCGGACAGGTCGAGGGTGAAGGTGCGCAGCGCGGCCAGGGTGACCGCGGTGATCGTGGCTGTCCCGGCCAGCCGGTTGATCGCCACCTTGTACTCGAGGTCGAGTTCGTAGCGCGACACCCGGTACCCGAAATTGCCGTTGCGCGGCAGATACGGGTCGATAACGGGCGGGGGTGCCAATTTCTTCGCTGCTTTCTTCGATCGGGTCACGCGGCGGAGTCTTCTGTTTTCTTGGCGGTCTTGTCGGTGGTCTTGTCGGCGGAACGCTTCTTGCCGAACATGTTCCACGGCGCGATCGGGTTGCCCTGCCACCTCGTCGACGGCGGTACCTCGTCGCCGCGCATCACCAGTGAGCCCGGTCCGACCGTGGCGCCGGCACCCAGTCGGGCCGCGGGTAGCGCCACGCAGTGCGGCCCGAGTGTCGAACCTTCTTCGAGCACAACGCTGTCCAACCGCATGATGCGGTCGTGGAACAGGTGGGTCTGTACGACGCAGCCGCGGTTGACGGTGGAGGCGGTGTCCAGTGCCACCAGATCGGCTTCGGGCAGCCAGTAGGTTTCGCACCACACGCCGCGGCCGATCGAGGCTCCCAGCCCGCGTAGCCACAGGTTCATCACGGGGGTGCCGCTGGCGGCCCGGGCGAACCAGGGGGCCGCGACGGTTTCGACGAAGGTGTCCGACACCTCATTGCGCCACACGAACGATGACCACAGGGGGTGTTCGACGGCGCGAATCCGGCCGACCACCAACCACTTCGCGATCACCGCGATGGTCCCGGCCACGGCGCCGGCGGCCAGCAACACCAAGCCACCGGTCAGCGTCGCCCAAAGGAATCCGAACCGGATCGTCACGGCCTGCATCGCCCCCAGAACCGCGACTCCGATCGCGAAGGTGACGATCACCGGGATCACCCGGCAGGTCTCCACGGTCGAGCGCATGATCTTGAGCCGAATCGACGGGTGGAAGGTGCGTAGTGCGTCGGCCTCGGTGGCGTTGCGGCGCAACCGGACCGGTGGGCTGCCCAGCCAGGATGAGCCGGCCTTGGCCTTGTGCGGCGTGGCCGACAGCACGGCCACCAGGCCGTCGTCGGGCACCTTGCGGCCGGGCTGGGTGATGCCGGAGTTGCCGAGGAACGCGCGCTTGCCGATGGTGGCCTTGGCGACGTGGATCCAGCCGCCGCCCAGCTCGTAGGACGCCACCATGGTGTCGTCGGCCAGGAACGCGCCGTCCTGGACCTCGGTGAACTTCGGGGTGAACAGGGCTGTCGAGATCTCGGTGTCCCGACCGACTTTCGCGCCGAGCAGCCGCAGCCACCAGGGTGTCAGCAAGCTGGCGTAGATCGGGAACAGGTAGTTGCGGGCCGCATCCATCAGGCGTTCTGTGGTCCACAGCTGCCAGCCCACGCGGCTGCGTACGGGGTGGTAGCCCTCCGAGAGCCGCACCGAGAGGATGCGCACGCCGATCACGGTCAGCGCGGCATAGGTCAGCAGCGAGACGACGGCCGCGGCCGGGGTCCATGCGAGCGCGGGCAGCACCGCTTCGGCCGGTGAGGCAGTGCCGTGCACGGCCCAGACGATCACCGCCAGGCCGGCGGCCAGAGCGAGCAGCGGCAGACCGGCCAGCAGCACCGAGGACACGCCGTACACCGCGACCCACACCGGGGCGCGTCCCGGCCGGTGATCCGGCCAGGGGTGGCGGGCCTTGCCCGATTTCACGGCCGGCGAGCCCTTCCAGAACTGACCGTTCTTGACCTTGCCGACCACTGCCGATCCGGGGGCGACGTCGGCGTTCTTGCCGACGCTCGCCCCGGGTAGCAGCGTGGTGCGGGCGCCGATCGTGGCGTCGTTGCCGATCGACACCGGGCCGACGTGGAAGAGGTCGCCGTCGATCCAGTGCCCCGTCAGGTCCACCTCGGGCTCGACCGAGGCGCGGTGGCCGATCTTGAGCATGCCGGTCACCGGCGGAGCCGAGTGCATGTCGACGCCCTTGCCGACGCTGTTGCCCAGGGCGCGGGCGTAGTAGACCATCCACGGTGCACCGGCCAGGTTCTCCGCACCGCTGGCAGCGCCCAGTCGTTCGGCGATCCACACCCGCAGGTGCACGGCGCCGCCACGGCGATAGGTGCCGGGCTCGAGTCCGGTCAGCAGCATCCGGGCGAACAGCACCGCGATGCCCATGCGGCCCAGTGGCGTGACGAACAGCAGGAACCCGGCCAGCACCCACCACCAGCTGAGCGGATGCGCCCACGACACGATCCCCGTCTGGGCGGCCACGTTGTTCAAAATGGCCAGCCAGACCACCCACTGCATGCCGGTGAGGGTGGCCAACGGCAGTGACAATGCGACCTGTGCGGCCTGGGTGAACAGCGGAGTCGGTTTGACCTCGCGGGATTGGATCTCCGGCGGTGGTTTGAGCTCGTCGAGATAGCCGGCCAGCGAGCCGAGCCGGGGGTGATCGTAGAGGTCGGCGACGGTCACCAGCGGGTAGCGCCGTCGCAGTGCGGCCACCAGCTGCGCAGCCGACAGCGAACCGCCGCCCAGCGCGATGAAATCGGCCTCCGGCCCTTCGACGGGCGTGCCGAGCACGTCGCGCCACAAGCCGGCCAGCCAGCCCATGGTGCCGTCGAGTTGCGGCGCCTCCTGATCGGCGTCTCCGGGCGGTGGCCACGGCAGTGCGTTGCGGTCCACCTTGCCCGACGTGCGGGTCGGTAGTTCGTCGAGCAGCACGAGCCTGGGCACCAGGGCGGCAGGCAGCGACTCCGACAGCGCGGCGCGCGCGGCGGCCAGGTCGAATTCCGGATCGGCGCTGGCGATGTAGCCGACCAGCAGCGGGGTGCCGCTGGTGGTCTTGCGGACCGCTGCCGCACCGCCGCTCACGCCGGGCAGGTGCACGAGCGCGTTATCCACTTCGCCCAGTTCGATGCGGCGGCCGCCGACCTTGACCTGATCGTCGGCGCGGCCCTGGAAGTACAGGCCGTCGGCCTCCAATCTCACCAGGTCACCGCTGCGGTAGGCCCGGTTCCAGCCCAGCGTCGGCATGGGCGCGTACTTCTCGGCGTCCTTCTCGGGGTCGAGGTAGCGGGCCAGGCCCACCCCGCCGATCACGAGCTCGCCGACGTCGCCGATCGCCACCGGCAGGCCATCTTTGTCGACCACCGCCAGGTCCCAGCCGGCCAGCGGCAGGCCGATGCTGACCGGGCCCTGCCCGTCCAGCTGCGCGGCGCAGGCCACGACGGTCGCCTCGGTGGGGCCGTAGGTATTCCACACCTCCCGGCCGTCCACCGCGAGCCGGGCCGCGAGTTCAGGTGGGCAGGCCTCGCCCCCGAAGATCAGCAACCGCACGGCTTCCAGTGCCTCGGCCGGCCACAGCGCCGCCAGCGTCGGAACGGTGGACACCACGGTGATGTCACGGCTCACCAGCCAGGGGCCCAGGTCCATGCCGCTGCGCACCAGTGACCGTGGGGCGGGCACCAGGCAGGCGCCGTGCCGCCAGGCCAGCCACATCTCCTCGCACGACGCGTCGAAGGCCACCGACAGCCCGGCCAGCACCCGGTCTCCGGGGCCAATCGGGTTGTCCGTCAAGAACATCTGTGCTTCGGCATCGACGAACGCCGCGGCGCTGCGATGGGTGACGGCCACACCTTTCGGGGTGCCCGTCGAGCCCGACGTGAAGATGATCCAGGCGTCGTCGCGACCCAGCGGCTCCGCGGCCCGCCAGCCCCGCGACGAACCCGGTCCGCGCACCAGCCCGGCCTCGGTGATCACGCCGACCACGTTGGCCTCCCCGAATACCAGCTCGGCGCGTTCGTCGGGGTCGTCGGCGTCGACCGGGACGTATGCCGCGCCGCAGGCCAGCACTGACAGGATCGCCACGTACAGGGCATAGCTGCCCGAGGGCATCCGGATTCCGAGCTTGTCTCCGCGGCCGATACCGCGTGCTGCCAGCCAGGACACACTGTCGGCGACGTCGGCGATCAGCTCGGCGTAGGTGAGCTGGACCGTGCCGTCGTCGAGGGCGGGTGCGTCGGGAAAACGCCGGGCCGTGTCGTGGAGGATGTCGACGAGAGTGCGCGGCTCGGGTGCCAGTGGGGATAGCACGTACTGCGGGGGAATCTCGTGCGGACCGGCGGGAGCTGTCACGAGTACAAACTACTAAGCCCCGGCCATCACGGCCCAGTGGCGCACGGCGGGTCGGTCCGGCGTGCCGCTTCGATTTCGGTTCGTGGGATCCGTCAGGCAGACTGGTCGGCGGAGGGGAGTATTCCTTTCGCTGCGATGTCGTCATCACGTCGGTCGTCAATGATCGATCGGTGTCGCGGACCGGTGTGTTGTAACCGGTGGAAGAGACCTCCGGCGTTTTGACGACCGGAGGATTTTCGATGCAGGTAACCCAGCTGGAATGGATTGTCACCCTCGCAGTGACCATCGCCGTTCTGCTGTTCGACGTCGTCGTGATCGGGCGACGCCCCCACGAACCCACCACGCGGGAGACCGCGACGTACCTGTCGATCTACATCGGCATGGCGGTGGCCTTCGGCGTGTGGGTGTGGTACTTCCACGGCAGCCAGTTCGGGCTGGAGTTCTTCGCCGGATGGCTCACCGAATACAGCCTGTCGGTGGACAACCTGTTCATCTTCTTGATCATCATGGCCAGCTTCAAGGTGCCGAGGATCTACCAGCAGCAGGCCCTGCTGGTCGGCATCATCCTGGCGCTGATCTTCCGCGGCATCTTCATCGCGCTCGGCGCGGTCGCGATCAACGAGTTCTCCTGGGTGTTCTACATCTTCGGTGCGTTCCTGGTGTACACCGCGATCAACCTGGTCCGTGACACCGACCACGACGACGACGGCGACAACGGTCTGGTGCGGTTTGCCCGCAAGCACCTGCGGACCACCGACAAGTGGGACGGTCTGCGGCTGTGGGTGCACGAGAACGGCAAGCGGTTGATGACGCCGATGTTCCTGGTGATCGTGGCGCTGGGCACCACCGATCTGCTGTTCGCGCTGGACTCGATCCCGGCGATCTACGGCCTGACCCAGGAGCCCTACCTGGTGTTCACCGCCAACGTGTTCGCCCTGATGGGGCTGCGGCAGCTGTACTTCCTGCTGGGTGACCTGCTCAAACGGCTCGTCTACCTCTCGCAGGGGCTGGCGTTCATCCTGGCCTTCATCGGCGTCAAGCTGGTGCTGCACGCGCTGCACGAGAACGAGCTGCCGTTCATCAACGGTGGCGAGCCGGTGCACGTTCCGGAGATCCCGACCCTGGCCAGCCTCGGCGTGATCGTGGTGACGCTCGCCATCACGACCGCCGCGAGCCTGTACAAGACCCGGGTGCGGGACGCCCGGTAGTCCTTTGGATTCCGGCTGAACGTAACTCTGTGCTGGTGCGGTATTCGCGCTTAGCGTGGCCGGGGTGCGGATATTCGTGGCGGATGCCGAGTCCTGGACCGAGCTGACCGACGGTGACGAGCCGACGGCGCGGATCTCCGCGCCCGACCTGGCCCAGGCGCGCCGGATCCGGTCCGGCCTGAAATCCGAGGACGACGGCGTCTCGGTGATCCTCGATGTCACGGTTGCCGTCGCCGGGGACTACCGCTCGGCCCGCTGCAGCCTGACGGTGGCCGGCCCCGAGGCGCAGGTGCGCTACGTCGGGACGGTGGACGGCCTGGCCGGCCTGATCGCCGATATCAAGGCCGCCGAGGTGGCCGACGGTGTCACCCTGATCCCGGCCACGGCGGGCCAGGACCCGCACGGACTCGGGGCCGACGTGCTGCGCAGGCTGGAGTTGCGGTCGCAGGCGAGAGCGTCGTAAGCGACGTACCCTCGCCGGTATGCCTTCAGTTCTGGTCACCGGCGCCGGCCGTGGAATCGGCAGAGCCATCGTCGAACACCTGGCCGCGACCGGATGGGACGTCATCGCCGGAGTGCGCTCGAAAGCCGATGCCGCCTCGGTCACCGAGGTCGACCCGCAGCACATCTCTGCGGTGATCCTCGACGTCACCGATTCCGGGAACATCGACGCGCTGGACGCTGCGCTGCCGGCGCGACTGGATGCGGTGGTGAACAACGCCGGCATCGTGGTCGCCGGGCCGGTCGAGGCATTGACGGCCGACGACTGGCGTAAACAGTTGGAGGTCAACGTGATCGGCCAGTTCGCGGTGACCAGGGCGGTACTGCCGAGGCTGCGCGAATCCCGTGGCCGGGTGGTCTTCATCTCGAGCGTGAACGGCCAGATGTCCATGCCGATGCTCGGTGCCTACGCCGCGTCGAAGTTTGCTCTGGAGGCCGGTGCCGAGGCGATGCGAATCGAGCTGAGGCCCTGGGGCATTCCCGTGGTGGTGGTGGAGCCGGCGCAGACCGACACCGACATGTGGCGCAAGGCCGATGACATGGTCGTCGAGGTGGAGGCGGGGATACCGCTCGAGCAACGGGCTCTGTACGCCAAGCACATCGAGGGGATGAAGAAGTTCATCCCGGTGTCGCAGCGCATGGCCGTGCCGCCGGCGAAAGTGGTTGCGGTAGTGCAGGAGGCGCTCACCGCGGACAAGCCGAGGGCCCGGTACCTGGTCGGATTGGGCAACAAGGTTCAGGTGGCCTTGATGCGGAACACCCCTGCGGCGCTGCGGGATCGGATCATGGCGAAGATCTTCGGGGTGCCCCGCCGGGCATGATGGAGCTCGAATACCGCGACGCAGGCGGATACGGCTACCAGTTGTAGTAGCCGCCCTCGGGGCCGAGCATGCGTTCCAGGCGGGCCCGGTTGATCCGGGCCAGCTCGTTGCGGACGACCTTGCGCTCGGTCTCCTGGTCGTTGTGCAACCGGTCGATGATCCCGGCCAGGGCCCGGTGCGCGCAGCAGTCCTCGACGAACATCACGAAACCGAACCCGAACCGCTCGGTGTAGTGGACGTCCTCGGTGCTGAGCTGTGACATCACCGCGGGATCGTCATCCCATACCGAGCACTGTTCGCACACCGACTTCGGGCTGCGCGGACGCCTGCCGATATGCGGATAGGCCTGCAGCACGCGGTCGATGGAACCCTCACCGAGGCTGAACAGCAGGGTGTCGGCCTGCCGGAACAGCGAATCGTGGTCGGCGAACGGGCGCCCACCGGCGAGGTCGGTCGCCAGCACCACGCTGTAGCAGCACTCGTACACGGCATGCACCGCACGCCGCAGGGGCAGTGCGTTGTACGCCTCAAGTCCCATGCCCTGATGCATCAACACCTGGTCAAGCATGAGAGGCGCAGAGCACAGGGGAGTTACCCCGTGTTACAGCGAGGCTAAATCAGTGATCTGAGCTCTTGAACCGCTCGATCGAGCGCTGCAGTTCGGCCTCGGCCTCTTCGCGGCCCGCCCAATCGGCGGCCTTGACGAACTTGCCCGGTTCCAGGTCCTTGTAGTGCACGAAGAAGTGCTTGATCGCCTCGAGCTCGAAAGGCGGCACGTCACCGAGGTCCTGGATGTGGTCCCAGCGGGGATCGCCGGCCGGCACGCACAGCAACTTGTCGTCGCCGCCGGCCTCGTCGGTCATCTTGAACATCGCGACCGGGCGGGCCTCGACGATGCAGCCGGGGAACACCGACTCGGGCAGCAGCACCAGCGCGTCCAGCGGATCGCCGTCCTCGCCGAGGGTGTCCTCGAAGAACCCGTAGTCGGCCGGGTAACCGAACGACGTGTAGAGGTAGCGGTCGAGCTTGACCCGGCCGGTCTCGTGGTCAACCTCGTACTTGTTGCGCGAACCCTTCGGGATCTCGATGACGACGTCGAACTTCACCGTCGTGGCTCCTTCGCATCTGCGGTCAGTCGTGGGTCGTCGGGCGACGACGCGGGTCAACCCTAATAGAGCGATAGTCTGGCCTAAACGGGTGGCTCGTCCCCACCACCGGCAGAGCAGGAGAAATATGCGGCCCACTCGGTGGCGGCAGTCCACCCATGTGGCGGTTGGCGTCGTGGTCCTGGTGCTGGTCGCCGCCGTCGTCGCGGTTGCTGCCGTACTCACCGGGCACCGGTCCAGCGATGCCGAGGCGGCTCCGCCGGCACCCCCGCCGGCGACGGCCAGCCCGGGGATCGTCCCGGTGGACATGTCGGCGCCGACACCGACCGTGAGCGGCCTGGCCGCCGCGCTGGGCCCGGCCCTGGCGAATCCCGACCTCGGTGAGGTGACCGGCCGGATCACCGACGCCGAGACCGGTGCTGAACTGTGGGAACAGAATTCCGGGGTGCCGATGCAGCCGGCTTCGGTCAACAAGGTGCTGACGACGGCGGCTGCGCTGCTCACGCTGGACCGTAATGCCCGGCTCGCCACCACCGTCCTGGCCGTCGATTCGCAGCCCGGTCTGGTGGTGCTCAAGGGCGGCGGGGACACCACGCTCTCGGCGGCGCCCGCGGACACCGACACCTGGTACAAAGGCGCGGCCCGGATCAGTGATCTGGCCGAGCAGGTGCGCAACAGCGGCATCACGGTCACCGCGGTCCGGGTGGACATCAGCGAGTACAGCGGCCCCACGATGGCGCCGGGCTGGGACCCTGCCGATATCGAGGGTGGTGACATCGCACCGATGGAGCCGGTGATGCTCGACGGCGGACGCATCCAGCCGACGACGGTGGAATCCAGGCGGTCGACCACACCCGCGCTGGACGCGGGCCGGGCCCTGGCCGCCGCACTCAAGGTGGACCCCGCGACGGTGACCGTGCTGGCCAATGCGGTGCCGGGCAAGCAGATCGCCGCGGTGCAGTCCGCGCCGCTGATCGAGCGGCTGCGCCAGATGATGAACGAGTCCGACAACGTGATGGCCGAGTCGATCGCCCGTGAGGTTGCCGCCCAACTGCACCGGCCGCAGAGTTTCGACGGCGGTGTCGACGCGGTGCTGACCCAACTGGAAGGCATCGGCATCGACATGTCGGCGGCCAGGCTGGTCGATTCCAGCGGCCTGTCGACCGAAGACCGGCTGACCGCCCGGATTCTCGACGAGGTCGTCAACATCGCGGCGGGCAACACCGAGCCCGCCGTGCGGCCGCTGGTGGACCTGCTGCCCATCGCCGGCGGCAGCGGCACGTTGTCCAACCGGTACCTGGACACCGACGCCGGCCGTGACGCCGCGGGCTGGCTGCGGGCCAAGACCGGGTCACTGACCGGGACCAACGCGCTGGCCGGCATCGTCACCGACGACAGCGGGCGGGTGCTCACGTTCGCGCTGATCTCCAACAACGCCGGGCCCACCGGGCGCACCGCGATCGACGAGCTGGCCGCGTCGCTGCGGTCGTGCGGATGTGGCACGTGAGCGACAAGGTCGCCATGACCGCGGGCCGCGCGGTCGACTGGGATTTCGCCGCAACGGTCGGGGCGAAGCTGGCCCGGCCGGCCCCGGCCTCCAGCGACTACACCCGCAACCAGGTGATCGAGCAGCTCTCGGAGAGTTCGAAGGCCGCCGAGCTGCCGGTGCGTGAGGTCACGGGTCTGATCGAGGGTGTCGAGGTTCCCGAGGCCCGCGTGGTGGACCGTCCCGAGTGGATCCGGGCGGCCACCCGGTCGATGCGGGTGATGACCACCGGCCTCCAACCCGGTGACGAAAGTGACACGCACAAACCGGGATTCATCACCGGCCGGGTGACTGGGGCGCAGACCGGTGCGGTGCTGGCGTTCATCTCCTCGGGCATCCTCGGCCAGTACGACCCGTTCGGCCCCGACGGTGGCGAGCTGCTGCTGGTGTATCCGAACGTCATCGCGGTGGAACGTCAATTGCGTGTCGCCCCAGCTGATTTCCGGCTGTGGGTGTGCTTGCACGAGGTCACCCACCGGGTGCAGTTCCGCGCCAACCCCTGGCTGGCCGACCATATGTCGCAGGCGCTGGCCGTGCTCACCCAGGACGCCGGCGAGGATGTCGCCGAGGTGGTGGGCCGGCTCGCGCAGTTCGTCCGCGATCAACGTAACGGGTCGGCGCCGGACCCGAATTCGAGCGGCGTGCTCGGCCTGATGCGTGCCGTGCAGGCCGAGCCGCAGCGCCGCGCGCTCGATCAGCTTTTGGTGCTGGGCACCCTGCTGGAGGGGCACGCCGATCACGTGATGGATGCCGTCGGGCCGGCGGTGGTGCCCACGGTCTCGACCATCCGGCGTCGCTTCGACGAACGCAGGCAGCGTAAGCAGCCCCCGCTGCAGCGCGTGGTCCGCGCCCTGTTGGGCTTCGATGCCAAGATCAGCCAGTACACCCGGGGCAAGGCATTCGTCGACCATGTGGTGCGGGAAGTCGGGATGGCCCGGTTCAACACGGTCTGGTCCAGCCCCGACACCCTGCCGCAACCCGACGAGATCGACGAACCGCAACGATGGATCGAACGGGTGCTGTAGCCGCGCTGCGGCAAGCGGTCGCGGCCACCGGCGAGGGCGTCGATGGCTCGACATGGTGTGTGGCATTGTCGGGCGGCCCGGACTCCCTGGCGTTGACCGCCGTCGCGGCCGGCCTGCGGCCCACCACCGCGCTGATCGTCGACCACCGGTTGCAAGCCGGATCGGACGCCGTCGCCGAAGCTGCGCGCAGGCACGCAATGGCATTGGGATGCGTTGCAGCGCATGTTCTTTTGGTTGACGTAGGCCGTACCGGCGGGCCGGAGGCGGCGGCACGTCAGGCCCGTTACGCAGCACTCGACACGGCCCGTGCCGGCGCCCCGGTACTGCTCGGCCACACGCTCGACGACCAGGCCGAGACGGTGCTGCTCGGGCTGGGCCGCGGATCGGGTGCCCGCTCGATCGCCGGGATGCGCCCGCATGACCCGCCGTGGCACCGGCCCCTGCTGGGGGTGCGTCGCACACTGACGCACGCCGTCTGCGACGAACTCGGCGTCAGCCCGTGGCAGGACCCGCACAATGCCGAACCCCGGTTCACCCGGGTCCGGCTCCGCCGCGAGGTGCTGCCGCTGCTGGAGGACGTGCTCGGCGGCGGGGTGGCCGAGGCCCTGGCCCGCACCGCGACCGCGCTGCGCGAGGACACCGAGACGCTCGACGCGCTGGCCGGCGAGGCCCTGGCCGGGGCGCGCACCGAGGCCGGCGGTCTGGACATCGCCGGGTTGGCCCCGTTGCCCGACGCGGTGCGGCGCCGGGTGATCCGGGCCTGGTTGCTGGACAGCGGCGCGTGTGATCTGACCGACATCCAGATCCGCGGCGTCGACCGGCTGGTGACGGCCTGGCGCGGGCAGGGTGGCGTGGCCGTCGGGTCCGGGCTGCGCAAACAGCGGTTGTTCGCGGCGCGGCGCGGCGGCGTGCTGATGATGCATACCGAACCGGTCTAGCGATCCGCGTTGGAAAGCAGCTGCCTCGCATGGCACGCTGTTCGATGTGGCTGTCGACTCTGCCGAGCTGTATGCGGGAGACATCAAATCGGTGCTGTTGTCCGAGGAGCAGATCCGGACCCGCACCGTCGAACTCGCCGAGATGATCGCCGAGCAATACCGAGACAATCTGGGCAACGACGACCTGCTGTTGGTCACCGTGCTCAAGGGCGCGGTCATGTTCGTCACCGATCTGGCCCGGACCATCCCGCTGCCCACGCAGCTGGAGTTCATGGCGGTCAGCTCGTACGGCTCGTCCACCTCGTCCTCGGGTGTGGTGCGCATCCTCAAAGACCTCGACCGCGACATCAATGACCGCGACGTGCTGATCGTCGAGGACATCATCGACTCGGGGCTGACCCTGTCCTGGTTGCTGCGCAACCTGGCTACCCGTGGCCCGCGCTCGCTGCGGGTCTGCACGCTGCTGCGCAAGCCCGACGCCGTCAGGACCGAACTCGACGTCGCCTACGTGGGCTTCGACATCCCCAACGAGTTCGTCGTCGGATACGGCCTGGATTTCGCCGAGCGCTACCGCGATCTGCCCTACATCGGCACCCTGGAACCGAAGGTGTACGAAACGCCCTAAGCCGGAGGCTTACAAAAGGCCGGAGTCCGGCGCACAATTCGGGGCATGGCTGATACCCGCACGGCCCTTCGGATCTGCCCCTTCTGCGAGGCCACCTGCGGCCTGACGCTCACCATCTCCGACGGTCGGGTGACCGCCGCCCGCGGCGATCGTGACGACGTGTTCAGTGCGGGATTCATCTGCCCCAAGGGCGCCAGCTTCGGTGAGCTCGACAACGATCCGGACCGGCTGACGCGACCACTGATCCGGCGTGACGGCGTACTCACCGAAGCTACGTGGGCTGAGGCGTACGCGGTGGTCGCCGAGCGACTCGCCGCGGTGATCGCCGAGCACGGCGGTGCCTCGGTCGGGGTGTACCTCGGCAACCCGAACGCGCACACCATCGCCGGCAGTCTGTATGCGCCGCTGATCATCCGGGGCCTCGGCACCCGGCAGGTGTCCAGTGCCAGCACGCTCGACCAGATGCCCAAGCACGTCGCGCTGGGTCTGATGTTCGGCAGCCCGGTCGCGTTCACCGTCCCCGATCTCGACCGCACCGACTATCTGGTGATCATCGGTGCGAATCCGCTGGTGTCGAACGGCAGCCTGGCCACCGCCGCCGACTTCGGAGGCAAGCTACGGGCCTTGCGCAAACGTGGCGGCAAGCTCGTCGTCATCGATCCGGCCCGCACCCAGACCGCCAAACTGGCCGACCGCCACCTCGCCCCGCGGCCGGGTACCGATGCGGCGCTGCTGTTCGCCATCGTGCACGTGCTGTTCGAAGAGGAGCTCGTCGAACTCGGCGGGCTCGCCGAGCACGTCACCGGAGTCGAGCAGGTCCGTGACCTGGCCGACGAGTTCTCACCCGAGGCCGTCGAGCAGGCGTGCGGCGTGGCAGCCGAAGAGATCCGGGATCTGGCCCGCGAGCTCGCCGCCGCCCCGACCGCCGCCGTCTACGGCCGGATGGGTACGTCCACAGTCGAGTTCGGGACCATCGGCAGCTGGCTCGTCGACGTCATCAACGTCCTCACCGGCAACCTCGACCGCCCCGGCGGAGCGATGTTCGCGCTCGGAGCCGCCGCACCCGCACCGCGCCCGCCGAAACCCGGCCGCGGATTCCAGACCGGGCGGTGGGCCAGTCGGGTCTCGGGCTATCCCGAAGTGCTCTCCGAACTGCCGGCGGCCGCGCTCGCCGAGGAGATCGACACCGCCGGTGAAGGGCAGATCAAGGCGATGATCACGATCGCCGGAAACCCGGTGCTTTCCGCGCCGGACGGCGACCGCCTCGACCGGGCCCTGGACCGGGTCGACTTCATGCTGTCTGTCGATCCGTACCTCAACGAGACCACCCGCCACGCCGACGTCATCCTGCCGCCGCCCCCGCCGGCCTGCAGCGCGCACTTCGACGTGGCGCTGAACAACCTCGCCGTCCGCAACAACGTGCGGTACTCCCCGCCGGCACTGCCGCTGGACGGACGGCCCGACGAGCCCGAGATCCTGTCCCGGCTCGCCCTGATCCTCTACGGCATCGGGGCCGATGGGGATCCGGCTCTCGTCGACGCCCAGGTGATCGCCAAGACGCTGGCGAAGGAGACAGCCGACCCCGATTCGCCGGTGGCGGGCCGCGACGTCGAAGAGCTCACCTCGATGTTGTACGACGGCCCCGGGTACGAACGCCGCCTCGACATGATGTTGCGGCTCGGGCCCTACGGCGACGCGTTCGGTGCCAAGCCCGACGGGCTCACCATGGAGCTGCTGAAGGCCAACCCGCACGGCATCGACCTGGGGCCGCTGAAACCGCGGGTCCCCGAGGTCCTGCGAACCCCAAGCGGGCGAATCGAACTCGCGCCGGAGCCGATCGTCGCCGACGTGGCGCGGCTGCGCGATGCACTCGGCCGCGCGGTAGGCGGGTTCCTGCTGATCGGGCGGCGTCATCTGCGGTCCAACAACAGCTGGATGCACAACCTCCCGGCGCTGTCGGGCGGCTCCAACCGGTGCACCCTGCAGATCCATCCCGACGATGCCGCTGATCTGGGACTCACCGACATCGCCGTGATCAAGGGCCCCGGCGGTGAACTGCTGGCCCCGATCGAGGTGAACGACGGCATGCGGCGCGGCGTGGTCTCGCTGCCCCATGGCTGGGGACATGACCGCGGCGGCACCGGCCAGCAACTCGCGGCCAGCCGGCCTGGGGCGAACGTCAATCAACTCAACGACGGGACACATCTGGATCCGTTGTCGGGCACCGCGGTGCTCAATGGCATCCCCGTCGACATCGCACCAGCGGGTTGACCCCGGCTAGGCGTCTCGGCGTGCCGGCGTGTCGGCGCGGGAAAGCGATGTCCGACCTGCCCGGCTGTTAGCGACTTTTCAGCGACAATCGCCTCGTGGGCATCTGTGACCACTCTGGTCGCAGACACGATTTGTACTCGCGTCACTTAGGGTGCAATTTGCCTCGTGCATAACAGATTTCGGGGTGCCCGGCTGTCAGCGACAGAGTCGCTATGAGTCGGGCGCTGGACTGATGAGGCTCGTGGGGTCAGAGATGCTGGCGTCGCAAAACTGGTTAGCGACAATGGGTTTGGTGAGTTCCATGTTGTCGATGTGGCGATTGTCGCTGAAAAGTCGCTGATAGCCGGGCACATCGGATACCCCGCTGGAATTTGTGACTGGCGTGACTTGTCGGTCCCTCTTGGCACTGTGACGCCATGAGGGACAAACTCCTGCTGCGGGGCATCAATCTTCGCTATGTACTGACCGTGCAGCTGCTCCGGTACGGCGCGCAATCGGTGGCCGACCTGGTCGATGCACTCGAGGATCAGGGATTCACCACAAGGGGACGGCCGTCGAAGGCGATCTCCGACGCCCTGCGTTGGGAGATGGCCCACGGCCGGGTGTGCCGGGTCAGGCACGGGCGTTACCGCCCCGCCGGGATGCCGCGTTCCACGGAGTACCGCATCCGCGAACGAGTCGCGGCACTCCGCGCGGCAGCCGCCGACCGCACGGCGGCCTAAGTCAGCTCCCAGATGACGGTCACCGAGAAGTTCACCGTCTGCTGACCGGGTTCCAACGGAACGGCTTCCATCGCCGCCCGCGGCATCGGGGTGGGCGTGGGCGGGGTGGAGCCACCGGACTGCTCGGATATCGAGATCACCTTGCCCAGGTGAAGCCCCGACAACCCGGCGTACTGATCGGCGCGGTTCTTGGCGTCGTCGAATGCCCGGGCACGGGCGTCGCGCACCAGGTCCGAATCGTCCTCGATCGAGTAGTTGACCGAGTTGATGCGGGTGGCGTCGCCTCCGGTGCTCGCGATCAGCGCCAGGGTCTGGGAGGCCTTGGCGGTGTCACGGATCTTCACCTTGATCGCATTGCTGGCCTGATAACCCGAGATCTTGCTGTCGGTGAATTGTGGCTGCACGCTGACCTGCGTGGTGCTGATGTCCTTGCGGTCGATGCCCGATCCGACCAGCGCATCGATCACGGCCTGCTGGCGCTGGCTGGATTGGTTGAGCGCGCCCGACACGTCCGGGGCGGTGAACTCCATCGCCACATCGGCGGTCAGGGTGTCTGGCACGCCCTGCACCTGGCCGGATCCGACGACGGTCACCTGTCGGGCGCCGTCCGGCGCGCCCGCGGCGGGCCCTGAGGTCGCATCACACGCGCTTGCGCTGACGGCGATCAATCCCGCGGCGGCAACGCCGAGTACCCGCAATTTCGCATTCCCGATCGGCATGACCGAACCCTACCGGGACGTCACGCGGTCACCAGGACTTTGCAGTGCCGGTCGCAGCCGAGGCGGTCCCGCGCCCCGACCCGGTCCGTGTCGTATTGCAGTGCGGTGGTGGGGGATTGGCCCACTCACCGCAGACCTCCCAGGAACTCCAAGAGCGCTTTGTTGACCTCGTCGGGTCGTTCCTGCTGCAGCCAGTGCCCGGCGCCGTCGAGCAGCACCTCGCGGTAGTCGCCGGTGACCACGTCGTGCACCCGGTCGCGCGGGGTGAAGCCCAGTACCGGATCCGCGGTACCTGCCAGGAACAGGGTGGGCACCGTGATGGTCGATGCGGGAGTGTTTTCGGTCAGCTCCCAGTTCCGGTCGAAGTTGCGGTACCAGTTCAGCGGCCCGGTGAATCCGTTCTCGGTGTAGGCCTGCACGTAGCGCTCGAACTCGTCGGCGCTGATCCAGTCCGGCAGCGGCGGCAACGGGCGTCCCGACAGGCTTTCCGGGGGCGCACTGATGCCTTCCATCGAGAGCATCCGGCGCAATGATTGCCGCGGGTCGGCGCCCAGCGCGGCGTCGGCGACACCGGGTTCCTGGAAGTACAGGATGTAGAAGAAGTTGTCCCCGACGATCTTGCGCCAGATCTGCGTCGGGGGCGCGGGCGCTCGCGGTACCGGCGGCACGCTCATGGCCACGACTGCTCTGACCCGGTCGGGGTAGAACAACGGAAAGTTGGTCGCGACGGGCGAACCCCAGTCGTGGCCGACGAGCACCGCCTGCTCGGCACCGACGTCATCGAGCAGGCCGGCGATGTCGGCGGTCAACTCAACGATGTTGTAGGCGTCGATGTCTTCGGGTCGCGATGAACCGCCGTAGCCGCGCTGGTCAGGGGCCAGTACGTGATAGCCGGCCGCCGCGAGCGCCGGGATCTGGTGCCGCCACGAGTACGCGAGCTCGGGGAATCCGTGGGCCAGCACCACCACCGGATTTCCGCGTTCACCCGCCTCGGTCACCGTCAATGTCACGCCATTTGTATCGACTAACCGTTCGGTTGGTGTGAGCACGATCTCACCCAAGCACACGATCGACGGCTGCGTAAGCCTGCCGATTCAAAACTATCAAAACAAAAACGACCGTATGAGATACGATAGATTAATGCTTCGCGTGTGCGTCCGGGTGATCGCCGTCTGCTGCGTTGTCGCGGCTGCACTCGGTGCGGTGATCCTGTGTCAGAACGACTTCGACATCACCGAGGAGCATGTGGCGATACCCGGGTCGACGCAGCCGCTCGACGCGATCCTGGCGCTGCCGACCCGCGGGGAGAAGCCCTACGGTCTGGTGGTTTTCGTGCACGGCGATGGCCCCGCTGACGCGTCGCGCGATTCGTTCTACCGGCCGCTGTGGGAGTCGTTCGCCCGGGCCGGTTACGCCTCGGTGTCCTGGAACAAGCCCGGAATCGAAGGGGCGCCGGGCAATTGGCTGTACCAGAGCATGCATGACCGTGCCGTCGAGACCGAGGCTGTGCTGACCTGGGCGCGCGGCCGCGGTGATATCGACCCGCACCGCATCGGGGTGTGGGGGATCAGTCAGGCCGGCTGGGTGCTGCCCGAGGTGGCCGCGAACCACCCCGAGCTGCGGTTCATGATCCTGGTCGGGCCGGCGGTCAACTGGCTGCGTCAGGGCGAATTCAACCTGCTGGCCGAACTTCGGGCACAGGGAGCGGGCAGCCCCGAGATCGCCGCCGCGCTGAAACGCCGGGCCGAATCGGTGCGGCTGTTGCGTGCCGGCGCCGACTACGACCGGTACGTCGCGAGCGGCATCGACGACCCGCCGATGTCCGCCGACCGTTGGCGGTTCGTGAGCGCCAACTACCTGTCCGATGTCACTTCGGTACTGCCCCGGATAAAGGTTCCCGTGCTGCTGATGCTCGGCGCGGACGACCGCAACGTCGACGTCGCCGAAACTGAGCGGGTCTATCGCGCGCAGCTGCCGCCGGATCGACTCGCCGTCCAGAAGTTCCCGGACGCCTCGCACAGCATCGCCAAGGCCCGGCTCGACCATCACCAGGGGTTCCGTTCGTTCCTGGTGGCCGTGTTCGCGCCGCGCTCGCTATACGCACCCGGTTACCTCGACTCCCTGCGGGAGTTCGTCGATCATCTTCCTGACAGGAGCACACCATGAGAGTCCTCGCGCTGGGCGGAGCCGGAGCGATGGGTGCCGCAGCGGTGCGGACCGCAGCGTTCTCCGGAGACGTGGAGCGGATCGTGATCGCCGACCGCGATCTCGCGGCGGCCGAGCGCGTCGCCCGAGAGTTGGTGGGAGCGCCGGTGCCGACCGTCGCCCGCCGGGTCGACGTCACCGATGGCACCGAACTCCGCAGCGCCCTCGCCGAGGTCGACCTGGTGCTCAACACCGTCGGCCCCTACTACCGCTTCGGCCTGGAGGTGTTGCGTGCCGCGATCGACACCGGGACGCACTATCTCGACATCTGCGACGACTGGGAACCCACGGTGCAGATGCTCGAACTCGACGCCTCGGCCCGTGCGGCGGGGGTGACTGCCGTGATCGGCATGGGCGCCAGCCCTGGCGTGAGCAACCTGCTCGCCGCGACGGCAGCGGCTCCGCTCGACACCGTGCGCGACGTGTACACCGCCTGGCCGGTCGACGTGACAGCCGGGATCGAGGACAGCGGCGACCAGCTGATCGGCCCGGACGGATCACCGACCGCGGCCGCAGTTCATTGGATGCAGCAGAGCAGTGGCACCATCACAGCGGTGCGGGCAGGTTCATTGACCGAACAACCGCCGTTGCGTCCGGTGACACTCGAGCTGCCCGGCGGACGTCGCGGCACTGCCTACACCGTCGGACACCCCGAACCCGTTACGCTGCAACGCACCCTCAAACCGACCGGGGAATCGGCCAACCTCATGGTCGTCACGCCGTCGGCGGTCGCCTTTCTCGACGTGTTGCGGCGCGACATCGACAGCGGCAGGCTCACCAACGAGGCCGCCGCACGTCGCGTCGCCAAGCCGCATCTCACCACCGTCATCCGGTCGCTGCCGCGTGCGGTGCTGAACAAGGGCCCCGGCACGCTGCCGCCGTTCTTCGCGGTGGCCTACGGTGACCGGCAGGGCCGCGAGGTGGCGGTGCTGGCCCACCTCAGCGGTGAGGCCGGCATTGGCGCACTGCTGACGGACATGGCCCGCGCCACCGGAATTCCCTTGGCGCTCGGCATGTCCCAGGTCGTCGACGGCACCGCACGGCGGGCCGGTGTACACCCACCCGATGCGGTGATGAGCAGCGAGCGCTTCTTCGCCGACCTCGATCGCGAGCTCGGCCGCAACGGTTCACCGCCGCTGATCGTGACGGAGCAGGAGTACCGATGAGCCCTGAGGCGAGCACCGACGCCGACCGTGCCGTCCCGACCCGCACCCTCGTGGAGAGCCTGATCCGCGAGGATGCCACGGTCGACGCGGGCGAACTCTACGAAGTCGCCAACACCCTCGGCATGAGTGACCAGCAGGTCAGGTTGTGCATCAAGCGCCTCGTCGCCGAAGGGCAGTTCGTTCAGGACGGCCGCGGGCGGAAGGCGGTGTTACGCGCGACTCCCGAGGTCCGCAGCACCATCGAGCCGGACCTCGAGTTCGTCCGCTACATGTACGCGCAGGACCGCGGGCAGGCCGACTGGGACCACGAATGGCATGTGGTGGCCTTCGCGATCGGTGAGTCGGCCCGCGCGGCCCGCGACGCGATGCGCGATGCCGTTCTCCGGTTGGGCGGCGCACCCATCCAGGGCGGACTCTATGTATCGCCCAACGCGTGGGAGCCGCACGTGCGGGCTGCGGCCGACCGATTGGGCGTCTCCGACCGGGTCACCATCCTCACCACAACCGACCTCGACGTCGGGGGAGTCACCGAGCCGCAGGCGCTGGCCGGAGCGCTGTGGCCGCTGGAGGCCATCGCGGATGGCCACCGGCGACTCCTGGCGACCGCCCAGCGATCGGTGCGTGCGCTGCCCCGCGCCACCCGCGCCGTCCGACTCGGCGTCGCGATCGAGCTGGCCGCGGAGTTCACCCGGGCGGTGGAGCCGGATCCGCTGCTGCCACCCCAACTGTTGCCGCAGCCATGGATCGGTGCCGTGGCCCGCGCTGCGGTCGCGGACTGCTGGTCAGACCTGCTGCGCGACGATCAGCCCGAGCCGTTGAAACCTCTTCCGCTGGTATGCCGATGTCATCGCAGAAGTGGCCGGTATCGCCCGCCGGCAGTAGTGCTTCCAGTATGTGTAGTGGGGCTGGATACCGTCGGGAACTGCCGGACGTTGGTCTAGCGGTAGCCTTGAATGTCTCAACTGCGCACGTTGGAAGGACCGGGCCGAACTCGGCCGAGTGATCGATGAACCGCAAAAATGTGATCCGTACGCTGACCGTGATCGCGGTCGTGCTGTTGCTGGGCTGGTCGTTTCTCTATTTCAGCGACGACACCCGCGGCTACAAACCCGTCGACACCTCGGTGGCGGTGGCGCAGATCAATGCCGACAACGTCAACAACGCCCAGATCGACGACCGCGAACAGCAGCTGCGTCTCGATCTGAAGAGCGGCAAAGACGAGACCGAGAATTCCGACAAGGTCATCACCAAGTACCCGACCGGCTATGCCATCAAGCTGGCCGATCAGCTGGATGCCAAGCACATCAAGTTCGGCACCACTGTCAATCAGGGCAGCTTCCTCGGCTCGATGCTGATCTACATGCTGCCGCTGCTGTTGCTGGTCGGCCTGTTCGTGATGTTCTCCCGGATGCAGGGCGGCGGCCGGATGGGTTTCGGCTTCGGCAAGTCGAAGGCCAAGCAGCTGGGCAAGGACATGCCCAAGACCACATTCGCCGACGTCGCAGGTGTCGACGAGGCGGTCGAGGAGCTCTACGAGATCAAGGACTTCCTGCAGAACCCGAGCCGGTATCAGGCGCTGGGCGCCAAGATCCCCAAGGGTGTGCTGCTGTACGGCCCGCCCGGAACCGGTAAGACCCTCCTGGCCCGCGCGGTCGCCGGTGAAGCCGGCGTTCCGTTCTTCACGATCTCCGGTTCGGACTTCGTCGAGATGTTCGTCGGTGTCGGCGCCTCCCGGGTGCGCGACATGTTCGAGCAGGCCAAGGCCAACAGCCCCTGCATCATCTTCGTCGACGAGATCGACGCCGTCGGTCGTCAGCGCGGCGCCGGCATGGGCGGCGGCCACGACGAGCGTGAGCAGACGCTGAACCAGTTGCTCGTCGAGATGGACGGCTTCGGCGACCGCCAGGGCGTCATCCTGATCGCGGCCACCAACCGGCCCGACATCCTCGACCCGGCCCTGCTGCGTCCGGGCCGCTTCGACCGGCAGATCCCGGTGTCCAACCCCGACCTCGCCGGCCGTCGCGCGGTGCTCAAGGTGCACTCGGCGGGCAAGCCGATCGCCCCCGACGCCGACCTGGACGGGCTGGCCAAGCGCACCGTCGGCATGTCCGGTGCCGACCTGGCCAACGTCATCAACGAGGCCGCACTGCTCACCGCCCGCGAGAACGGCACCGTCATCACCGGTGCGGCGCTGGAAGAGGCCGTCGACCGCGTCGTCGGCGGACCACGCCGCAAGGGCCGCATCATCAGCGAGCTGGAAAAGAAGATCACCGCGTACCACGAGGGCGGGCACACCCTGGCCGCGTGGGCGATGCCCGATATCGAACCGATCTACAAGGTGACGATCCTGGCCCGCGGTCGCACCGGCGGCCACGCCGTCGCAGTCCCCGAGGACGACAAGGGTCTGATGACCCGCTCGGAGATGATCGCCCGGCTGGTGTTCGCCATGGGTGGCCGCGCCGCCGAGGAGCTGGTCTTCCGCGAGCCCACGACAGGTGCGGTGTCCGACATCGAGCAGGCCACCAAGATCGCGCGCGCCATGGTCACCGAGTACGGCATGAGCTCCAAGCTGGGCGCCGTGCGATACGGCACCGAGCACGGCGACCCGTTCCTGGGCCGCACCATGGGCACCACGCCGGACTACTCCCACGACGTCGCCCGCGATATCGACGATGAGATGCGCAAGCTCATCGAGGCCGCTCACACCGAGGCGTGGGAGATCCTCACCGAGTATCGCGATGTGCTCGACACCTTGGCCGGTGAGCTCCTGGAGAAGGAGACACTGCACCGCGCCGAGTTGGAGGCCATCTTCAGTGACGTGAAGAAGCGTCCCCGGCTGACCATGTTCGACGACTTCGGTGGCCGGGTGCCGTCGGACAAGCCGCCGATCAAGACGCCGGGCGAGATCGCCATCGAGCGTGGCGAGCCGTGGCCGCCGCCGGTCCCCGAGCCGGCGTTCAAGGCCGCCATCGCTGCCGCCAGCCGAGAGGCCGAGCGGGCCAACGAGACCAACGGTGCCGGCACCAATGGTGCGCCGCCGAACGGTTCGACCCAGCCCGACTACGGCGCACCGGCCGGTTGGCACGCCCCGGGCTGGCCGCCCGCGCCGTCGCAGCCGGGATACCAGCCGCCCCAGCAGCAGCAGGGTTACTGGTACCCCCCGCCGCATCCGTCGGGATGGCAACAGCCCCAGCCGTACCCGTATCAGCCCTATCCTCATCCCGGCCAGCCCGCCCCCAATGAGGAGGCGAGTCAGGATGGCGGTCCCGAGCGGGCCGACCGGTCCAACCCACCGGCCCACGGCTGATCCGAGAACGGAGGCTTCGATGTCGCAGTCGCTGCGCGAGCATCACAACAACACCGATACGACCACGCGGGTGTTCGACCAACCGCGGGCCGAGGCGGCGGTGCGTGAGCTGCTGATCGCCATCGGTGAGGACCCTGACCGTCAGGGTCTGCTCGAAACCCCGGCCCGCGTGGCGCGTGCGTACAAAGAGCTGATGGCCGGGCTCTACACCGACCCGGACGCGGTGCTCAACACGACCTTTGACGAGGAACACGACGAACTCGTGCTGGTCAAGCAGATCCCGTTGTACTCCACGTGTGAACACCACCTGGTGTCGTTCCACGGGGTGGCCCATGTCGGGTACATCCCCGGGGTCGACGGCCGGGTGACCGGGCTGTCGAAGATCGCCCGCCTGGTCGACCTGTACTCGAAGCGCCCGCAGGTGCAGGAACGCCTGACCGCCCAGATCGCCGATGCGCTCATGCGCAAGCTCGACCCGCGCGGGGCAATCGTTGTGATCGAGGCCGAGCACCTCTGCATGGCCATGCGCGGCGTCCGCAAACCCGGCGCGGTCACCACCACCTCGGCGGTGCGCGGACAATTCAAGACCGACAAGGCATCCCGGGCCGAGGCGCTGGAACTTATCCTGCGGAAGTGAACCTCCCCAGCCCGATTGTCCCTCGCGGAACGCGTGTGCAGGTCATGGGCGTGGTGAACGTGACCGACGATTCGTTTTCCGACGGCGGCAAGTTCATCGACCGTGACCGCGCTGTCGCACACGGGCTGGCGCTCGCTGCCGCCGGCGCCGCGATCATCGATGTAGGCGGGGAATCAACCCGCCCCGGTGCGGTGCGGGTTGACCCTGGCGTGGAAGCGGCCCGCGTCGCTCCCGTGATCGAAGCGCTTGCCTCCCAAGGGATCGCCGTCAGTATCGACACCATGCATGCCGACGTGGCGAAGGTCGCCCTGGAAAGCGGCGCGCAGATCGTCAACGACGTGTCCGGCGGACGCGCCGACCCGAACATGGCGCCCCTGCTCGCCGAGGCGAAGGTGCCGTGGATCCTGATGCACTGGCGTTCGGTCAGTGCCGAGCAGCCCCACCACGCCCCGGGTTACGGCGACGTGGTGGCCGAGGTCCGCGCCGAGCTGCTGGCCGCTGTCGATGCCGCGGTCGCCGCGGGTGTCGACCCGCAGCGGTTGATCATCGACCCGGGCCTGGGATTCGCCAAGACCGCCCAGGACAACTGGGCCTTGCTGCGTGCGCTGCCCGAATTCATCGACACCGGGATCCCGGTGTTGGTCGGTGCGTCACGCAAACGTTTCTTGGGTGCATTGCTGGCCGCACAAGATGGGACACCGCGGCCACCGGACGGCCGGGAGACCGCCACCGCGGCGATCTCGATGCTGGCCGCCCAGCACGGTGCCTGGGGTGTTCGGGTGCACGATGTGGTGGCCTCCGTCGACGCGCTCGCCGTGTTGGAAGCCTGGGAATCTGGAGGTCGGGTTGGCTGATCGAATTGAGTTGCGCGGCTTGCGGGTTCGCGGCAATCACGGGGTTTTCGACCATGAGCGCCGCGATGGCCAGGAGTTCGTCGTCGACATCACGGCGTGGGTGGACCTGCGCCGCGCGGCGGCCACCGACGATCTGGCCGACACCCTCGACTACGGCGCACTGGCCCAGCAGGCAGCTGACATCGTCGCGGGCCCGCCGCGCAATTTGATCGAGACGGTCTCCGCCGAAATCGCCGACGCCATCATGATCGACGAGCGCCTGCACGCGGTCGAGGTTGTCGTGCACAAGCCCAGCGCCCCGATTCCGCTGGCCTTCGACGATGTCGCCGTGGTGGCCCGGCGGTCCCGCAGGGGCACGCTGTGACCACCACTGTCCTGTCGATCGGGTCGAATCTCGGCGACCGGCTGGCCCGGTTGCAGTCGGTGGTCGACGGCCTCGGGAGTGCGGTGCGCGCGGTGTCGCCGGTGTTCGAGACCGACGCCTGGGGCGGAGTCGAGCAGGGCCCGTTCCTGAACGCGGTGCTGATCGCCGATGATCCCGACCTCGACGGACACGGTTGGCTGTGCCGCGGCCAGCGGCTCGAGCAGGCGGCGGACCGGGTCCGGGAGCAGAAGTGGGGCCCGCGCACCCTCGATGTCGACCTGGTGACCTGCCATGACGGTGACGTTGAGGTGCTTTCCCATGACGACGACCTGACGTTGCCGCATCCGCTTGCTCACCTGCGCGCGTTCGTCCTGATCCCGTGGTTGGTCGTGGATCCGGATGCCACGCTGACGGTGGCCGGCCGGTCCCGTCGGGTGGCGCACCTGCTGGAGGAGATCGATCCGGCCGAGCGGGCCGGGGTCAGGCGCACCGACCTGGCGCTGGACTTCGGCACTGGACCGGTGGCGGACTGATGGGCCCCACCCGCAAGCGTGACCTGGCCGGCGCGGTCGCCGTCGTCGCCATCGTCGGCTACGTGCTGATCGGGGTGCTCTACCGGTGGTTCCCGCCGGTGACGTTGTGGACCGGGCTTTCGCTGCTGGCGGTCGCGCTCGTCGAGGCGGGCTGGGCGTTCTACGTGCGGGCCAAGATCAACGACGGCCAGATCGGGGTTGGCGGGGGCCGGTTGCACCCGCTCACGGTGGCCCGGTCGGTCGTGATCGCCAAGGCCTCGGCCTGGGTAGGCGCCATCGTCGCGGGCTGGTGGATCGGTGTGCTGGTGTACCTGCTGCCCCGACGGGGCGAACTGCGGGTGGCCGGCGAGGACACTCCGGGCGCGGCGGTGGCAGCGGTCAGTGCCCTGGCTCTGGCTGTCGCGGCGGTGTGGCTGCAGCACTGTTGCAAGTCCCCCGAGGAACCGCCGGACAACGGGGACACTGCGCCTGAGTGACGGATTGTCTGAGGTAGTTTGGCCGAATCGCCGCGGTGGTCGCCAGGCTAGATGACCGGTGACGGGTACAGTCGGCGCATGACCGTTCTGCCCCGCGGTGGTCGGCCACGGCGCGGCGGCCGAAGGCCAGGCTGGCTGCTCTTAACGGTATTGCTGGTACTCGCCATTCTGGCCAGTTCCGCATTGGTGTTCACCGATCGCGTCGAGTTGCTGAAGCTCGCAGTCATCCTGGCCCTGTGGGCTGCGGTGGTGGCGGCCTTCGTCTCCGTCATCTACCGGCGTCAGAGTGACCTGGACCAGGCCAAGGCCCGGGACCTGAAGTTCGTCTACGACCTGCAGCTGGATCGGGAGATCTCGGCGCGGCGGGAGTACGAGCTGACCGTCGAGACCGAGCTGCGCCGGGAGCTGGCCTCCGAGTTGCGCGCGCAGGCCGCCGACGAGGTTGCCGCGCTGCGCTCAGAGCTGGCCGCGTTGCGGGCGAACCTGGAGATCCTGTTCGACACGGACCTGGTGCACCGCCCGGCGATCGAGACCGACAAGAGCGCCGTGCGCACCGCGGGCCGGGTGACCGCCAGCCGCCTGGACGTGCCGCCGGTCGAGGTCACCGACATTCGGATTTCGCGGACCGAGGAAAGCCCGATCATCGATGTTCCGGCCGAACCGCATCCGCCGGAGAACGACTGGGCGACCTCGGGTGGTGCGCATCGTCTGCCGTCGCGACCGATGCCTGCCGGTGAACAGGCCCGGCGCCGACGGCGTCAGCAGGAGGCCCCGCGTCAGCAGGAGGCCCCCCGTCAGCCGGAGCCCAGGCCCCAGCCGTGGCCTGAACCACAACCCGTATCTCGGCCAGAACCGCAACCTGCGCCTCGACCTGAGCCCCGACCTGAGCCGCAACCTGCGCCCCGGCCGGAGCCGCAACCCCGACCCGAGCCGCAACCGGCCGCACGCAGGCAGCCCGAGCCGCCGTCGACCTGGGCGCCGCCCCCACCGCCGCCGGCGATGCCGCCGATGCAGCCCTCGCCCACGATCGAAGCCCCTGAACCCGAGCCGGCGAGCACGCCTGCACCGGCAGTCGAGCCTGCGGCCACGGGTTGGCAACCGGCTCCCGCCGAGGGGCAGTGGATTCCCGCCGGCGCCCCCGGCAGCAACTGGGCTGCGCCCATCGCTCAGAACGGCGCCACGACGGAGTATGTCGGCAGGCGTCGCGCACCTGATTCAATGCTCGAAGCAACCCCGCCGAACGCCCCCGAGGCAACGCCGCCGGAGGCCCCCGAACCGGCCCCGGCGCCTGCCGAACCGGCCCCGCCGGCGGCCCCCGCAATGTCGGCGGCTCAGGCTCCCGAGCCGCCCCGTGGCCGGCACTCCGCCGCAGCGGAGATCGCCGATCCCGGCCGCTCCCCGGCGGCACCGGCGTCCCCGGCATTGGCCACAGAATCCTCGCAACCACCGACGCCGCCCCGGCGGGCTTCACGGCACGGCAGCGAAGCGGAACCTGAGCCGGCGAACGGACACCATGCCGACGGACAGTCGGTGAATGAGCTGCTGGCGCGGTTTCAGTCCGGCCCGGCCGAAGGCGGGCGTCGCAGGCGCCGCGAGGAGTGAGCTAGTCTCGTGACGACCGTCCGGTACCCGCAACGCGGGACTGGAACGAGAAGAACCTATTCATCCTGTGAGGTCGTCTGCGATGGAGCAGCCCCCTGCAAACGGGTGGTCCCCCCCTGAGGGATTGCGTCCTGCCAGGCTCAGCGTCGGCATCATTTCGGCCGGCCGGGTCGGCACGGCGCTCGGCTATGCCCTGGAACGGGTCGAGCACGTGGTGGTGGCGTGCAGCGCGATCTCCGAGGCCTCGCGGCTGCGGGCGCAGCGCCGGCTGCCCGACACCTCGATCCTTCCCGTCCCCGACGTGGCGCAGCGGGCCGAACTCCTGCTGTTGACGGTTCCGGACGCCGAGCTGCCGTCACTGGTGTCGGGTCTGGCAGCCACCGGCGTGGTGCGGCCCGGCACGATCGTGGTGCACACTTCCGGCGCCAACGGGGTCGCGGTACTGGCCCCGCTGACCGAGCAGGGGTGCATTCCGTTGGCCATTCACCCGGCGATGACGTTCACCGGCTCCGACGAGGACCTCGCGCGGCTGCCCGATACGTGCTTCGGGATCACCGCGGCCGACGAAGTCGGGTACGCGATCGGTCAGTCGCTGGTGCTGGAGATCGGCGGTGAGCCGTTCCGGGTGCCCGAGCACGCGCGGACGCAGTACCACGCGGCGCTGGCGCATGCCAGCAACCACCTGGTCACCCTGGTGCTCGACGCCGTCGACACCCTGCGGGCCTCACTGCGCGGCGAGGAACTGCTCGGCCAGGAACTTGTCGGCGATGCCCCCGGCGGTCTGCCCGAGCGGGTGGTGGGCCCACTGGCCCGGGCCGCGCTGGAAAATGCGCTCCAACGCGGCCAGGCCGCATTGACCGGACCTGTTGCGCGTGGTGACGCAGCAGCGGTGGCCGCGCATCTGAATGCCCTACGCGCATTGGATTATCAACTGGCCCAGGCGTATCGGGCCGATTCGCTGCGTACCGCCCAACGCGCCCACGCGCCCATGGACGTCTTCGAGGTGCTCTCAGGCACCGGCCCGGAAACCAGCCCTGAAACGAGTCAAGGATGACCCAGAGCAACCCTCCCAAGTTCGTCGCCGGTGAACTGAACGTCTACTCGGCACCTGCCGATGTCGCGGCCGTCACCCGGGCCCTGCGCGCCAGCGGGCGCCGGGTCACCCTCGTACCCACCATGGGTGCGCTGCACGAGGGCCACCTGACGCTGATCCGCGCCGCCAAGCGCGTCCCCGGTGCCGTCGTGGTGGTGTCGATCTTCGTCAACCCGTTGCAGTTCGGGGCCGGAGAGGATCTCGACGCCTACCCGCGCACCCTCGATGAGGACCTGGCCGCGCTGCGTGCCGAAGGGGTCGAGATCGCTTTCACCCCAACCGGTTCGGCAATGTACCCGGACGGCCCGCGGACCAGTGTGCAACCGGGTCCTGCCGGTGGCGAGCTCGAAGGCGCCTCGCGCCCCGGTCATTTCGCCGGTGTGCTGACCGTCGTGCTCAAGCTGCTCCAGATCGTCCGGCCCGACCGGGCCTTCTTCGGCGAAAAGGATTATCAGCAACTGGCATTGATCCGGCAGATGGTCACCGATCTCAACATCGACGTACAGATCGTCGGAGTTCCCATCGTCCGCGAATCCGACGGACTGGCGATGTCGTCGCGGAATCGATACCTGGACGCCGATGAACGTGAGCAGGCCGGGGCGTTGTCGGCGGCGCTGCTGGCCGGTAAGTACGCCGCGGCCGGCGGCGCGTCGGCCACCATCGATGCGGCCCGGGCCGTGCTCGATGAGGTACCCGCGATCGACGTCGACTACCTGGAGGTGCGGGACCCGATGCTGGGCCCCGCGCCGGGCGAGGGCCAGGCACGGCTGCTGGTGGCGGCTCGGCTGGGCCGAACCAGACTGCTGGACAACATCTCTGTCGACATCGGGGCGTCCGCCGGAATCGACGGACACCCTCGCGTCGGCGACGGCGACAATCACGAACTGCCCTGGAGGAACTGATGCAACGCACCATGCTGAAATCCAAGATCCACCGTGCCACGGTGACGCAGGCCGACCTGCACTACGTGGGCTCGGTGACCATCGACGCCGACTTGATGGAGGCGGCCGACCTGCTCGAAGGCGAGCAGGTGACCATCGTCGACATCGACAACGGTGCCCGGCTGGTGACCTACGCCATCACCGGTGAGCGTGGCACGGGGGTGATCGGGATCAACGGTGCCGCAGCACATCTCATCCACCCCGGCGACCTGGTCATTCTCATCGCCTACGGGGTGATGGAGGACGCCGAGGCTCGCACCTACCAGCCGCGGATCGTGTTCGTGGACGCCGACAACAAGCACATCGACCTCGGTGAACACAGCCACGACCCCGCGTACGTCCCCGCAGATGCGTCCGAACTGATGTCGCCGCGATAATGCTGCTCGCCATCGACGTCCGCAACACCCACACCATGGTCGGACTGATCTCCGGTTCCGGAGACCACGCGAAAGTGGTGCAGCAGTGGCGGATCCGGACCGAATCCGAGGTGACCGCCGATGAGTTGGCGCTCACCATCGACGGCCTGATCGGTGACGACTCCGAGCACCTGACCGGGGCCGCGGGGCTGTCCACCGTGCCTTCGGTGCTGCATGAGGTGCGTCTGATGCTCGAGCAGTACTGGCCCTCTGTGCCGCATGTGCTGATCGAGCCCGGCGTGCGTACCGGTATCCCGTTGCTGGTCGACAACCCCAAGGAAGTCGGCGCCGATCGGATCGTGAATTGCCTTGCCGCCTACCACAAATACGGCACCGCGGCGATCATCGTCGACTTCGGCTCGTCGATCTGCGTCGACGTGGTGTCAGCCAAAGGTGAGTTCCTCGGCGGGGCGATCGCACCCGGTGTGCAGGTGTCCTCCGACGCCGCGGCCGCCCGCTCGGCCGCGCTGCGCCGGGTCGAGTTGACCCGTCCGCGCTCGGTGATCGGCAAGAACACCGTGGAATGCATGCAGGCCGGTGCGGTTTTCGGGTTCGCCGGGCTGGTCGACGGACTGGTCAGCCGGATCCGCGAGGACGTCGACGGGTTCTCCGGCAGCGACGTCGCGGTGGTGGCCACCGGCTACACCGCTCCCTTGGTGCTGCCGGACCTGCGCACAGTCGAGCATTACGACCGCCACCTCACCCTCGACGGCCTGCGCCTGGTGTTCGAGCGCAACCGCGACAGCCAGCGGGGCAGGCTCAAGCCGGCCCGGTGACCGGTGTGAGGTTGTGCACACCTGGAGGGCGGTCTGACCCCCACCGGGGAGCGGGTATGCCCTTGAACCGCCAGTCCAGCGGCTCATGGTCGAGTGCTGCCACCTTGTCGGCGTGCAATTGAGCGCTCACGTGTTCATTTAAGCTGGCATTTTGTGAGCCCAGCCGATCGCGACGACGCGTCCCAGTCCCAGGCCGACCTTCCTGAACAATTCCGGATTCGTCAGGCCAAGCGGGAGCGCCTGCTGGCAGAAGGCCGCGAGCCCTATCCGGTGACCGTTCCGCGGACCCATTCGCTGGCCGAACTGCGCGCCGCCTATCCGGATCTGGCCGTCGACACCCAGACCGGCCAGATGGTCGGTGTCTCGGGTCGGGTGGTGTTCGCCCGGAATTCCGGCAAGTTGTGCTTCGCGACGCTGCAGGAGGGCGACGGCACGCAGTTGCAGGCGATGATCAGCCTGGCCCAGGTGGGGCAGGAGTCGCTGGATGCGTGGAAGGCCGACGTCGATCTGGGCGACATCGTGTTCGTCCACGGCGAGGTGATCAGCTCCAAGCGCGGTGAGCTGTCGGTGCTGGCCGATTCGTGGCAGATGGCGGCCAAGGCCTTGCGACCGCTCCCCGTTGCTCACAAGGAAATGAGCGAAGAGGCCCGCGTGCGTCAGCGCTATGTCGATCTCATCGTGCGTCCGGAGGCGCGCAGCATCGCGCGTCAGCGGGTGGCAGTGGTGCGCGCGGTGCGGGCGGCACTGGAACGGCGCGGTTTCCTCGAGGTCGAGACGCCGATGCTGCAAACGCTGGCCGGCGGGGCGGCGGCACGGCCGTTCATCACCCATTCCAATGCGCTCGACGTTGATCTGTACCTTCGGATTGCGCCGGAATTGTTCCTCAAACGCTGCATCGTCGGCGGTTTTGACCGGGTTTTCGAGTTGAATCGGAACTTTCGTAACGAAGGCGTCGATTCCACACACTCGCCGGAATTCTCGATGTTGGAGACATATCAGGCCTACGGTGACTACAACGATTCGGCGCAAGTCACGCGGGAACTCATTCAAGAGGTTGCCGACGAGGCGATCGGCACGCGTCAAGTGCCATTGCCCGATGGCACTGTCTACGATCTCGACGGCCAATGGGACACATTGGAAATGTATCCCTCGCTGTCTGAGGCGCTCGGTGAGGAGATCACGCCCGACACATCAGTTGAGTACTTGTGGCGTATTGCCGAGGGACTCGAGTTGGAGATTCCGCGGGACCGTGGCTACGGGCACGGAAAATTGGTCGAGGAACTGTGGGAACACACCGTGGGAGAGAAGTTGTGGGCTCCCACGTTCGTGCGCGACTTCCCGGTCGAGACCTCGCCGCTTACCCGGGCTCACCGCAGCATCCCCGGAGTGACCGAGAAATGGGATCTCTACGTGCGGCGTTTCGAACTCGCCACCGGATATTCCGAACTCATCGACCCGGTAATCCAGCGGGAACGATTCGAAGCCCAGGCCCGTGCCGCCGCCGCCGGCGACGACGAGGCAATGGTTCTCGATGACGATTTCCTTGCCGCATTGGAGTACGCGATGCCGCCCACAACGGGTACCGGAATGGGTATCGATCGCTTGTTGATGGCGTTGACGGGGTTGTCTATTCGGGAGACGGTTTTGTTCCCGATTGTTCGCCGTCACAGTAACTAGCCAGTGCAACCGATCCGACTTGATCGACAGGTCGTTGGAAATGTTTGCGTTTTTGTGGCACATTGGGTCGCGGGTGCAGGATACTCAGGTGTAGTCACCAATGCGTATGCAGAAGGGTTCGGTGCGGGGTAATGGCGAAAAAAGTGACCGTCACGTTGGTCGATGATTTCGACGGTGAGGCCACCGCCGATGAGACGGTCGAATTCGGCCTCGACGGTGTTACCTATGAGATCGACCTTTCCTCCAAGAATGCCGCCAAGCTCCGTAACGATCTGAAGCAGTGGGTGGAGGCCGGACGCCGGGTCGGTGGGCGTCGACGCGGACGGGCGGCAGGCCCGGTCCGTGGCCGTGGCGCCATCGATCGAGAGCAGAGTGCCGCCATCCGCGAATGGGCCCGCCGCAACGGGCACAACGTGTCCACCCGTGGCCGGATCCCCGCCGACGTCATCGACGCTTTCCATGCCGCAACATAAACGACTGCAACTTAACCGATAGTTGCCAGCTCCGGACCGGTGAGAATTCCCGGTCCGGAGTTTTTCGCTAGTGGCGAACCGGAAAGCCGTGGATTTCGGAAACGATTCGCCGACCGGCGGCGTTGCTCATCTGCAGAACTACATGTGGACAGCTCGTACCGGGTGATCGCTCTGCGGAACGGACCGCCAACCTCCGCGCCCGGGACGGCCGCCCATTAGAGTGGACGGTAGGTACTACGTGCGGGCTATTGGAAAACCGACAGAACGCGGCCGTACGCGGGTATCGCTAGCGATGGAGAGCAGGTAACCACCGATGTTTGAGAGATTCACCGACCGTGCCCGCAGGGTCGTCGTCCTGGCGCAAGAAGAGGCCCGGATGCTCAACCACAACTACATCGGGACCGAGCACATCCTGTTGGGTCTTATTCACGAGGGCGAGGGCGTAGCCGCCAAGTCGCTGGAGTCGTTGGGCATCTCGCTGGAAGGCGTGCGCAGCCAGGTCGAGGAGATCATCGGCCAGGGCCAGCAGGCCCCGTCCGGGCACATCCCGTTCACGCCGCGCGCCAAGAAGGTGCTGGAGCTGTCCCTGCGCGAGGCGCTGCAGCTCGGCCACAACTACATCGGCACGGAGCACATTCTGCTCGGCCTGATTCGTGAGGGCGAGGGCGTCGCGGCCCAGGTGCTGGTCAAGCTCGGCGCCGAGCTGACCCGCGTGCGCCAGCAGGTCATCCAGCTGCTGAGCGGTTACCAGGGCAAGGAGGCCGCCGAGGCCGGCACCGGTGGTCGTGGTGGCGAGTCGGGCAACCCGTCGACCTCGCTGGTCCTCGACCAGTTCGGCCGTAACCTGACCGCCGCCGCCATGGAGGGCAAGCTCGATCCGGTCATCGGCCGTGAGAAGGAAATCGAGCGGGTCATGCAGGTGCTGAGCCGCCGCACCAAGAACAACCCGGTGCTGATCGGCGAGCCCGGCGTCGGCAAGACCGCCGTCGTCGAGGGCCTGGCCCAGGCCATCGTGCACGGCGAGGTCCCCGAGACGCTCAAGGACAAGCAGCTCTACACCCTGGACCTCGGTTCGCTGGTGGCCGGCAGCCGCTACCGCGGTGATTTCGAGGAGCGCCTCAAGAAGGTGCTCAAGGAGATCAACACCCGCGGCGACATCATCCTGTTCATCGACGAGCTGCACACGCTCGTGGGTGCGGGTGCTGCCGAGGGCGCGATCGACGCCGCGTCGATCCTGAAGCCGAAGCTGGCCCGTGGCGAGCTGCAGACCATCGGCGCCACCACGCTCGACGAGTACCGCAAGTACATCGAGAAGGATGCCGCTCTGGAGCGTCGTTTCCAGCCGGTGCAGGTGGGTGAGCCGACCGTCGAGCACACCATCGAGATCCTCAAGGGTCTGCGTGACCGCTACGAGGCGCACCACCGCGTCTCGATCACCGACGGCGCGCTGGTGGCCGCGGCAACCCTGGCCGACCGGTACATCAACGACCGGTTCCTGCCGGACAAGGCGATCGACCTGATCGACGAGGCAGGCGCCCGGATGCGCATCCGCCGGATGACCGCACCGCCAGACCTGCGCGAGTTCGACGAGAAGATCGCCGACGCGCGCCGGGAGAAGGAGTCCGCGATCGACGCGCAGGACTTCGAGAAGGCCGCGAGCCTGCGCGACAAGGAGAAGCAGCTGGTCGCGCAGCGTGGCGAGCGCGAGAAGCAGTGGCGCTCAGGCGATCTCGATGTTGTCGCCGAGGTCGATGACGAGCAGATCGCCGAGGTGCTCGGCAACTGGACCGGTATCCCGGTGTTCAAGCTGACCGAGGCCGAGACCACGCGTCTGCTGCGTATGGAGGATGAGCTGCACAAGCGGATCATCGGCCAGGAGGATGCCGTCAAGGCCGTCTCAAAGGCGATCCGCCGTACCCGCGCCGGCCTGAAGGACCCGAAGCGCCCGTCCGGTTCGTTCATCTTCGCCGGCCCGTCCGGTGTCGGTAAGACCGAGCTGTCCAAGGCGCTGGCCAACTTCCTGTTCGGCGACGACGATGCGCTCATCCAGATCGACATGGGTGAGTTCCACGACCGCTTCACCGCGTCGCGGCTGTTCGGTGCCCCTCCGGGCTACGTCGGCTACGAAGAGGGCGGCCAGCTCACCGAGAAGGTGCGTCGCAAGCCGTTCTCGGTCGTGTTGTTCGACGAGATCGAGAAGGCCCACCAGGAGATCTACAACAGCCTGTTGCAGGTTCTGGAGGACGGCCGCCTCACCGACGGTCAGGGCCGCACGGTCGACTTCAAGAACACCGTGTTGATCTTCACCTCGAACCTCGGCACGTCCGACATCAGCAAGGCGGTTGGCCTCGGCTTCACCCAGGGTGGCGGCGAGAACAACTACGAGCGGATGAAGCAGAAGGTCAACGACGAGCTCAAGAAGCACTTCCGCCCTGAGTTCCTCAACCGCATCGACGACATCATCGTCTTCCACCAGCTGACACAGGACGAGATCGTCCAGATGGTGGAACTGATGATCGGCCGGGTCGGAAACCAGCTCAAGGCCAAGGACATGGCGATGGAGCTGACCGACAAGGCCAAGGCCCTGCTGGCCAAGCGCGGCTTCGATCCGGTGCTGGGTGCCCGCCCGTTGCGGCGCACCATCCAGCGTGAGATCGAGGACCAGCTCTCCGAGAAGATCCTCTTCGAGGAGATCGGCCCGGGCCAGCTGGTGACGGTCGACGTCGAGGGTTGGGACGGCGAGGGTGCCGGCGAGAACGCGAAGTTCACGTTCGCCGGAGCGCCCAAGGCGGCCGGCTCCGACGGGCCGGATCTGGCGAAGGCCGGAGCGACCGCCGAATAAGGTCCAAGACGAAAAATGCCCCCGCCGCAACGGCGGGGGCATTTTTCATGCCGGTTTCATACCTGCCGATGCGGAGAACTCCTGCGCGGTGTTTAGGATGCTGGTGTAATCGACAGGCAGAGGAACCTGGTGAGAATCCAGGACGGCCGCGCCACTGTTAACAGTCAGACCCTTACCTGTCACGACACGGACTGGGACGCGAATTCCCGGAAAGGACCGGTATGACTCCCACTGCGGCACGCAAGAGCCACGCCCCCGCGATCGATCTGTCGGCCACCAAGGCGGTGCTCTGGCTGACCCTGACGGCGTTCATCGCGCTGCTGGCCCTCTACTTCGTCGGGATGGACCAAGGCGCAACCTCGGTTCTGGGCAATAACACCTACGTGCACGAGTTCGTGCACGACGCCCGGCACCTGCTCGGTTTCCCCTGCCACTGATACGCAGCGGAGATCCCGAACAAAATGGAAAAACAGATCATCGGGCGCGGCCTTCTGGCCGGCGCCCTAGCTGGCGTGTTCGCCTTCATCTGGGCCAAGCTGCTGATCGAGCCGATCATCGGTCGGGCAATCGACTTCGAGAACGGTGTCGGTGCAGCGCATGAAGCGGCAGAGCATTCGCATGGCGCCGGGGGGCATTCCCACGGCGGCGGTGAGAGCGCCGAGGTGTTCACCCGCGGCGTGCAGTCCAACATCGGCATGGGTCTTGGCGTACTGATCTTCAGCGTGGCGATGGGAGCGCTGCTGGCCGTCGTGTTCTGCGCGGTGTACGGCAGGGCCAACCTGTCCGCGCGGGCGTTGGCGGCGCTGACCGCCGGCGGCATGCTGGTCTCGCTGTGGATCGTCCCGGCGCTCAAATACCCGCCGAACCCACCTGCGGTCAGCCTCGAGGAGACCATCCAGCAGCGGACCCTGCTGTACCTGCTGTTGGTGGTGCTCTCGGCCGGGCTGTTCGTCGGTTCGGTACTGCTGGCTCGTCGACTGACGTCGAGGCTGGGGGTGTGGAACGCCACCCTGGTCGGCGCCGCGGACTACGTGGTGTCGATGGCCGTGGTCTTCCTCATCCTGCCGGGCATCCATGAGACCCCGTCGACGTTCCCTGCCGATGACCTCTACCAGTTCCGGCTGTACTCGCTGGGCACCCAGGTGGTGATCTGGGCGACGATCGGACTGGTGTTTGGGGCGCTGGTGTCGAAGGTGCTCGAGGGCAAGCGACAGGAGCAACTGATCGCGTGAGTGAAGTCGTCCGGCTGACGTTGGTGTCTCATGCCATGACCGACGCCACGGCGGCCGGACGATTTCCCACCGATGAGCCACTGAATGCGTTGGGCCATCGGCAGGCCGATGCGACCGTCGAACTCGGGGTCGTCGACGCCGCGTACTGCGGCCCCGAGAAGCGGGCCCGCCAGACCGCCGAACTGCTCGGCCTGTCGGCGGCGGTCGAACCCCAACTGGCGGATCTGGACTTCGGGAGCTGGCGCGGAGCTGTACTGAGCGGCGTACAGCCCGCAGACCTGGCGGTCTGGCTGACCGATCCGACCCGGGCGCCCCACGGCGGCGAGTCGGTGGTCGACCTCGTCAACCGGGTGCACCGTTGGATGGACAGCCTGGCCTCGGCGCGGGGACGGCTGGTCGCCGTCACTCACCCCGCGGTGATCCGGGCGGCCATCCTGGTGGCCCTGGATGCCCCGCCAAAATCGTTCTGGCGCATCGATATCGCGCCGATGAGCCGGACCGTGATGAATTTCCGTGGTCAGGCCTGGACGCTGCGGAGCAGCGCTACCTCGTGAGGCCGGTCAGGTCACTGGGGATCGAAACTGTCGATGCGCCACTGTCCGTCGACTTTCTTCAGGCCCACCCGCACGGCGCTCTGACTGGTGGAGGGGTCTGGGTTGTCCGTGCTGGTGGTGACTTGATTGAGGAACACCAAAGCCGCTGCTGTGACGGGGTTGTCGATGGAGATGACGCCGGACTGCACAACGGTTGTCGTGGTCTTGACGTTCTTCTGGCGCGCGGCAGGAAGGACGGTCTGCTGGGTGAAATTCTTGTAGTAGTCGGCGAATGCGCCCGTGGTGACCGCAAGTCCCGCAGCCAGGTCCTGCTCGATGGTGTCGGAGGAGTACGTCATGATCTTGACGGTGTTGGTCGCCGCGGCATCGGTGACGGCCTGCCGTAGGTCAGCCTGATCGGCGAGTGCGGTCGGTGCTGGGCGGCTTTTCACGATCAGCTGGATGCCGCCGAGCGCAGTCACGGTGGCGACACCGATGATCAATGCGGCGTTGATGATCCACAGAACCGTCTGGCGGCCCGTCACGATGCGAACTCAACTTTCGAAGTCTTGAAGGTGCCGTCGACTTTCTCGATGGTCATGATCAGTCGCCAGCTTCGAGGGGTCTGGTCAGGGGCGGCGTTGCTCGCTGTCTGTGCGACTGCGGCAACGAGAATCATCGCGCTCTCGGCGCGATCGTCGAAGGACTTCAGCGCCACGGATTTGGTGGTCGCGGTCGTTGTGACACCGCTTCCTTTCAATGTCTGGACGAAAGTGTCACGCTGTGAGGCGAAGTCGTCGCGAAATGCTCCGGTCGAGTTGTCCAAGATCCAATCGACGTCGGTGTCACTGTTCTTTGCACTCACCGACATCATCCGTTCGGTGAAAGACTTGGCGAAATCGGTATACGGCTGCCACTGTGTCGACGTCGCGGCATGAGGGGTGGGGCGCGACCACTGCCACGCCGTGAACACGCCCGCGCCGGTGAGCAACACGAGGAGCGCCAGCATGACGGCCACCGCCGCGGCGGTCCCGCGAGGTGATGCCGCTGGGACGGCGAACTGCGTCGGTGCCTGCGCCATCGGCGCGATCGCAGCCGGCATCGTCATCTGCTGATGGATCGATTGCGGCGCACCGAACACGGCACCGCCGCCGACACCGGCAAGTGCCTGCGCAAGATCTGAGCACTTCGGGTAGCGGTCGGCGGGCGACTTCGCCAATGCTCGCGCGAAAACCGGGTCCAGCCGCGCCAGTTCGGGCCGGAACTGCGACAGGGGAGGCGGCGCCGCACTGAGGTGCTTGCCGATCACGACGGCAGGATTGGAATCGACGAACGGAGGTGTGCCGGCCAGAAGGTGAAACATCGTGGCGGCCAACGCATATTGATCGGCCCGGCCATCCAGTTGGTTACCCAACAGCTGCTCGGGGGCGGCGTAGGCGACGGTGCCCACGGTGGTGTTGGTTGCGGTCAGTCCGCTGATGTCCCCGGTGCGGCGGGCAATGCCGAAGTCGGCGAGCAGGATGCGTTGGTCGGCGTGGTCGCTCTCGCCGAGCAGAATGTTGGCGGGCTTGACGTCGCGGTGCAACATCCCGTGGCCGTGCGCGTAGTCCAGTGCTGAGGCGACCGCGGTGGCGATCGCCGTCGCCTGGGGCAGCGGCAGCCCCGCCGGATACGCCCGCGCCAGAACCGCAGCGTCCTGGCCGCGGACATAGTCCATCGAGATCCACAGTTGGCCGTCGGCCTCGCCGCGGTCGTGCAGGGCGACGATGTTGGGATGCCACAAACTTGAGGCCAGTTCGGCTTCTCGGGTGAACCGGTCGCGGTAGTCGGGATCCTGCGAGGCGCTGGCCGGCAGAATCTTGATGGCCTCCTGGCGGGGCAGGCGCGGGTGCTCGACCAGATAGACCTCGCCCATCCCGCCGGAGCCCAGCGGCTGTATCACCGTGAACCCAGCAAAATTCGACCCCGTCTGCAGCGGCATGCAGCGGATCGTACCGAGCTAACCCACAGGCGCCATGGCGAATGCCCGCTTGGCAATCTGCAACAACCAGCCCGCAGCGGTGGGGCTACGGAACTTCGGCCAGTTCAGCTGGAAACTGAACACCCACGGCTGCCCGGTGTAGTCCACCGCGTACCAGCTGAAGGTCAAATCGCCGGGCAGGTTGCCGCCCTTGGCGCCGATGTATTTCCACTTCGCCGGGTCCGGGTCGATGCCGGGTAGTGCGGAGAGGATGTCCTTCACCGGCGCGGCGGGCCCGTATGCCGAGGCCTGCAGCGCGGCGTGCACCCGGCAGATGTCGGCGGCACTGGCGAACCACTCCAGGCCGTCGTTGGAAGCCGGGGTGTGGGTGCGGTACGGATCCGGTTCGTAGGGGCGGGAATTGGTCTGTTGGAGCAGTGCCACCCGGTCGGCGGGGGAGGCGGTCTTCCACTGGTCGCGGAGGTTCGGCTCGCCCCAACCAACGGAGAACACCTCGTGCATGGTCGGGAACGGGGTCATGCTGGCCGGATCGTGATGGCCCGCAGTCACCAGTGCGCGCTCCACCGCAGCCGGGCCCATCCGCCCGATCAGCAGATCGGTGGCCATGTTGTCACTGGCCGAGATCATCTGCTGGGCGGCGGTCCGCACGGTGATCTGAGCGCCGGGGGGAAGCTTGTCCAGCCCGGCGGAACCGAGCTTCTTGCCTTCTTTGGTGATCGTGAGGTGGTCGTCCCAGCTCAGCGTCCCGGCCTTGACCGCGTCCGAAACCGCAAGCAGCACATACAGTTTGAAGATGGAGGCCAGCGGCAGCGACATATCGGTGTTGGTGCCTGCGACCTGCTCGCACTTGCCGTTGTTGACCTTCGAGACCCGGTAGGAGTACCGCGCCCCCGACTTGGTCAGTTCGGCGTCGATGTCGGACCACTTGTCGATCTTCGGAGGCACGAGGGTGACCTCGAAGCGGTCGACCAGGCCCACGTCGTTGGTCCGCAGCTCGATGTCCTGGGCGACGTTGTAGGACGTCTGTACGTGCAACGTCGCCTGCGCGGCCCCGATGTCCACCGAGTTGACCGTGAACGGGCGATCCCACCAGATGGAGTCCATCTTGGTACCGACCAGATCGACCTTCTCGGGAACGGCGAGGGTGCGCACGCCGATGGGGCCGATCGGCCAGTCGGAGTTGAGCATGTCCATGGTCTGCTTGGCCCGCAGACCGGGCGGGGTGATGGTGTCGATGCGCGCGCCGTAGGACACTTCTGCCGCGGGCGCAACGCTCTGCGAACAGCCACAAGCCAGGGCCGCGACGACCGCGGTGATGGCCGTCAGGCCAACCGTGCGGTGCAGCGTCCGGCCGCGGCTACGCCTGGGCAGCGGGCCCTGCAACGTCCAGCACAACCTCGAACTCCAGCAGCGATGCGCCGGTGGCCACAGGGTTGGCGTGCTCGCCCTTGTGTGCCTCGGCGGCGCGGCCCGTGGCCCAGGCCTGGAAGGCCTCCTCGGTTTCCCACTGCGTGACCACGAAGTAGCGGTCTTCGCCCTTGACCGGACGCAACAGTTGGAAGCCGAGGAACCCGGGCTGGTTGTCGACGGAGTGTGCACGGTTGGCGAACCGCTTCTCCAGTTCCGGGCCTGCGTTAGGCGGTACCTCAATGGCGTTGATCTTCACGACAGGCATGCCGTTCAGGCTACCGTGAGTGCCCGGCAAGATAACGGGATGGTCACAGATCTGCTCACCCACAGAGGGGGCCGCGGCGAGCCCATAGTCCTGGTGCACGGCTTGATGGGCCGCGGCAGCACATGGTCACGCCAATCGCCGTGGTTGACGGAGTTGGGTGAGGTGTACACCTACGACGCGCCGTGGCACCGCGGGCGCGATGTGGTCGACCCGTATCCGATCAGCACTGAGCGGTTCGTCGCAGATCTCGGCGATGCCGTGGCCGGGCTCGGGCGGCCGGTGATGTTCGTGGGACATTCCATGGGCGCGTTGCATTCCTGGTGTCTGGCAGCGGCCCGCCCGGAACTGGCTCGCGCGGTGGTGGTCGAGGACATGGCCCCCGATTTCCGGGGCCGCACCACCGGCCCGTGGGAGCCGTGGGTGCACGCTCTCCCGGTCGAATTCGGTTCGGCACAGGAGGTTTACGACGAGTTCGGGCCCGTCGCGGGTCAGTACTTCCTGGAGGCGTTCGATCGGACGGCCACCGGTTGGCGGCTGCACGGGTATCCGCAGTGGTGGCTGGACATCGCTGCCCAGTGGGGGACGCGGGACTACTGGCAGCAGTGGCGGGACGTGCGCGTTCCGACCCTTCTCATGGAGGCGGGCAATTCAGTGGCGCCGCCCGGGCAGATGCGCCGGATGGCCGAGATCGGTCAGGACACAAGGTATCTGCACGTTCCCGGTGCGGGTCATCTGATCCACGACGACGCGCCCGAGGTGTACCGCGAAGCTGTCACCGGGTTTCTAACGGCGCTCGCCTAGGACGCCTGCGCTCGGCCAGGCCGGCTGGTGTTCGAACCGGCTGCGTATCGCGTCGAGGTCATGGCCGGCGCGATACGTCTCGTAGTCGGGTTGGTCGATGTCGAACAGATCGAGGCGGAACCGCAGGATCTTGCTGCGCCGTGCCGCCCAGCCCACTGCCGCGGCGACCGCGAAGGGCGAGATCAGGATGATCAGAGCGAGTGCAACAGTCATGGCAGTAATGCTTGTCGGGGAAATATCCCGCCAACAGTGGCAGCGCTGACACCTTACGATAAAATGCTGCCATGCTGAGAAGCGTCTCCACGCTGGTGCTCGACGGTCTGGCTGTTTTCGAGTTCGGGGTCATCTGTGAGGTCTTCGGGATCGACCGATCCGCTGACGGCGTACCGAACTTCGACTTCAAGGTGTGTGGTCCCGAGCCGGGCAGGCCGGTGCGGACGTCGGTCGGCGCTACGTTGACGCCCGAACACGGCCTCGACGCCCTGCATGGCGCCGACCTGGTGGCGATCCCGGCGATCGGCACCTCCGATTACCTGCCCGAGGCGTTGGACGCCGTGCGGGCCGCCGCCGATGCGGGCTCGATCATCCTGACCGTGTGCTCGGGCGCGTTCCTGGCGGGTGCGGCGGGTCTGTTGGACGGCAGGCCGTGCACCACGCACTGGATGCACGCCGATGCCTTGGCCCGCAAATATCCCACCGCCAAGGTGGATCGCAACGTCCTGTACGTCGACGACGGCAATCTGATCACCAGCGCAGGCACCGCGGCGGGCATCGACGCGTGCCTGCATCTGGTACGCCGCGAACTCGGCAGTGAGGTGACCAACAAGATCGCCCGGCGAATGGTGGTCCCACCGCAGCGCGATGGCGGGCAGCGTCAGTTCATCGATCAGCCGATTCCGGTCAGGTGTTCGGAAGGTTTTGCGCCGCACCTGGATTGGATCATGGGCAACCTGGACAAGCCGCATACGGTGACGACGTTGGCCAGGCGATCGGCGATGTCCACCCGCACCTTCGCCCGCCGGTTCGTCGAGGAGACCGGTACCACCCCCATGCAGTGGATCACCGATCAGCGGGTGTTGTACGCGCGCCGGCTGCTCGAGGAGTCCGACCTGGACATCGACCGGATCGCCGAGCAGGCCGGGTTCGGCACCGCAACGCTGCTGCGCCATCACTTCCGCCGGCTCATCGGCGTGACACCTTCGGACTACCGGCGCCAATTCTCCTGCGGTGCGGGCGAAGACGCCGTCACTGCGTGATGTGTCAGCCGTCGGGTTGGCAGGCCACGTTGACGTAGACCGTGGTGTGCTGAGCCGAATCGATCCGGTACCCGTCCTCGTCGATGTTGGAGTCGGCCAGTCCGTGCAACCCCGTGACCCGGCAGTTCGACAGGGCCGTATTGGCATTGGAGTTGATCTGCACCTGATAGCCGCGGCTCTGGAGGTCCCGCACGGTGTCGGCTGCCGAACCGGTGCCGGACGGTGCAGCATTGGCCGGGGCGGCCAGCCCCAGGCCGACGCCCAGGCCGACGCCCAGGCCGATTGCCGTACACGCAAACGTCGTTGAGAATTTGCTTGACATGAATCCGTTCTATGTGATGCGCGGCCCAAATGGTGTGCCGCGGAACGGATTCATGCCGATCTCATGTAATTTCGCCTTCCCCGGCGAGTGCGAACCGACCGTCGAGGGTTTGCTCGACCAGGCCGTCGACCAGTAGTGAGTCCAGTGCGCGATCCCGTTGCCCCGTATCGGTGAGCCAGGCCACGTCCAGTTGGGCGCGGGTGACCGGAGTGCTGCTGTCGCGCAGCACATCCAGCAGCTTGCCGCGCACCTGCCGATCGGTTCCGGCGTAGCGCTGCACCTTTCGGGTCATCGTGCCCTCCGGATACCCGGCCGACCGCCAACTGCAGTGGCTCAGCGGGCAGCAGCCGCACTGCGGCGAGCGGGCCGTACACACCACCGCGCCCAGCTCCATCAGGGCGGCCGAGAACGTCGGTGCGGTGGCATCCTCAGGCAGCAGCGCGGCGACATCGTCGAGGTCGCGGGCGCGGGCGGGTGCATCGGCCTGCCCACGCAAGACCCTGGTGACCACCCGGCGCACGTTGGTGTCGACCACCGGAACGCTGGCCGAATACGCGAAGCAGGCCACCGCACGCGCGGTGTAGGCACCGATGCCGGGCAGGGTCAGCAGGGTCTCGACGTCGGTGGGCACCTCGTCGCCGTATTCGCCCGCGATCACCACGGCACATTCGTGCAGGCGTTTGGCCCGCCGCGGGTACCCCAGCTTGCCCCAGGCCCGCAGCACCTCGGCCGACCCGGCGGCCGCCGTCGCAGACGGGGTGGGCCACCGGTCGATCCAGGCCAGCCAGATCGGCTCGACCCGGGCCACCGGTGTTTGCTGCAGCATGAACTCGCTGACCAGGATCTGCCAGGCGGTCACCCCTTGTCGGCGCCACGGCAGGTCCCGCTGGGCGTCTCTGTACCAGCCGACGAGCTGCTCCGCGTCGATGCTCATCGGCATCTCATGCAAAATGGCTGATATGCCCAATTCGAATCCGGTGTCCGCGTGGAAGGCACTCAAGGACGGTAACGCTCGCTTCGTCGCGGGCGAACCGCAGCATCCCAGCCAGGACATCGCCCGTCGAGCCAAGCTGACACACGGGCAGAAGCCCACCGCCGTGGTGTTCGGCTGCGGCGACAGCCGCGTTGCCGCCGAGCTTCTGTTCGACCAGGGCCTGGGCGACATGTTCGTGGTGCGTACCGCCGGCCACGTGCTCGACAACGCGGTGCTGGGCTCGATCGAATACGCGGTGTCGATCCTGAACGTGCCGCTGATCGTGGTCCTCGGCCATGACAGCTGCGGCGCGGTCCAGGCCGCCATCAACGCCCTCGACGAGGGGGCGATGCCCGGTGGCTACGTGCGCGACATCGTCGAGCGGGTGACCCCGTCGATCCTGATGGGTCGTCATTCCGGCCTGACCCGCGTCGACGAGTTCGAGGCCTACCACGTCAAGGAGACGGTCAACCAGCTGCAGATGCGGTCGGCCGCGATCTCCAACGGTCTCGCTGCGGGGACCCAGGCCATCGTCGGCGCCACCTACCACCTGTCCGACGGTCACGTGGAACTGCGCAGCCATCTGGGCAACATCGGCGAAGCCTGAGAATTTTGCCGCAGCCCCGACACGCCGAGTCGCCTCGGGCAACTGGGAATGACCTGGGCTTACCGTGAAAGCCGTGTTGGATCTCGAACCTCATGGGCCTCTGCCCTCGCAGATTTACTGGCGGCGCCGGGCGCTGGCCATCGGAATCGCGGTGGTCGTCGTGGGGATCATCGCCGCGATCGTCGCGGTGATCGTGACCAGCAGCTCCGGAGCCGAGACCAAGCCCGCCGACGAATCCTCTGCCGCGGCCGCCCCGCCGACGCCGCTGCCGGGCGAGAACCCCGAGGTCAAGACCCCGGTGGTGCCGCCGGCCCAGCACGCGCCGCCGCCGACGGCCACACCGACCGCTGCCGTCACGCCGCCGCCGCTGCTCAAAGAGGGCGACGACTGCCCCGATTCGACGCTCGCGGTGAAGGGCATCACCAGCCAGCCCGAGTACGTCGTGGGCGATCAGCCGAAGTTCACCATGGTCGTGACCAACATCGGCCTGGTGGCCTGCAAGCGTGACGTGGGCGCCGCGGTGCTGGCCGCCTACGTGTACTCGCTGGACAACAACCGGCTCTGGTCGAACCTGGACTGCGCGCCGTCCAACGAGACGCTGGTGAAGACCTTCAACCCGGGTGAGCAGGTGACCACCGAGGTGACCTGGACCGGTATGAGTTCGGCGCCGCAGTGCCCGATGCCGCGTCAGCCGATCGGGCCGGGGACCTACAACCTGATGGTGCAGCTGGGCAATCTCAGATCGGCGCCGGTGCCGTTCATCCTGGCTCAGGCCAATCCGCAACAGCCGGGGCCGCCGCCCGAGGGTGCACCGCCGGCTGAGCCGGCGGCACCGGGTAACTGACGCTCAGGCCAGCCGGTCGGCGATCGTCGACTCGGCCAGCAGGGACAGGCCCTCACGGATGTGGCGTGCCCACATCGACCCGATGCCGTCCACGGACTGCAGATCGTCCGCGCTGGCGGCCAGTAGTCCCTGCAGTGAGCCGAACGAGCGGACCAGTAGATCGACGTGGGCGAACTGCAGTCGCGGTATCCCCGCCATGGCGCGGTAGCCGCGTGAGCTCATTGCCGAATCCTGTGCCTCCGACGTCGACGGGTAACCGAAAACCCTTGCCAGCGTGGTGAAGTCGAGCAATTCACTGTCGGTCAGGGCGTCCAGCTCATCGAGTGTCGCGCCGACCTGAGCGGCGGTCGGCGGATCCGGCAGCGCGTGGTAATCCCGCACGATCAGCTCACGCGCGGCCTCGTTGTCGCCCACGAGCTCGTCGAGCTGCAGCTTGAGCTGGCGTCCGTCGGTGCCGAGTTCGACGACGTCGGCGTCGATCTCGAGGCTGATCCGGCGCACCATCTCCAGGCGCTGCACCACGGTCATGACGTCGCGCAGCGTCACGAAGTCTTCGATCTCTGCGGTGGACAACTGCTTGCTGACCTCGTCGAGGCGGCCCTTGTAGCGCTCCAGTGTGTTGATGGTCTGGTTGGCTCGCGACAGGATGGTCGCCGAATCGGGCACCACATGCCGCTCCCCGGCGACGTAGACGGTCACGATGCTCATCGAATGGCTCACCGAGATCACCGGATAGCCGGTCTGGATGGCAGTGCGCTCGGCCGAACGGTGACGGGTTCCGGATTCGTCGGTGGGGATCGATGGATCCGGCACCAACTGGACGTTGGCCCGCACGATCCGGCCGCCGTCGCTCGACAACACCACCGCGCCGTCCATCTTCGACAGCTCACGCAGGCGGGTGGGGGCGTAACGCACGTCCAGGGCGAACCCGCCGTCGCAGATGCCCTCGACGCTGTCGTCGTAGCCGAGCACGATCAGCGCGCCCGTCTTGCCGCGCAGGATGCGTTCCAGGCCGTCACGCAACGGCGTACCGGGGGCCAGCCGGCCGAGGGTTTCTCGTAGCGTCGGCCGAGCCAGATGCACGACGGTGCGGCTGGTCCTGGCGCCGGAGTTCACGGCCATCGGTTCTCCTAGGGTCGGCCGCTATTGTCCATGCTGCCCACGATTGCTGGCAATCGCGATGTCCTTGAGTGCCCGTAATGCCGCGCCGATGTGATCGACGGTGATGATGCGCAGCCCCGCCGGCGCACTGGTGGCCCCCGGTGGCACCACGGCAATGTTGAAGCCCAGCCGGGCGGCCTCGGCCAGCCTGCGATCCATGCCGGTGACCCGGCGCAGATCGCCGACCAGCCCCACCTCGCCGATAACCACCGCGTTCATCGGCAACGCGATGTCGAGATAGGCCGACGCGACGGCGACGGCCACGGCCAGGTCCGAGGATGGATCGGTCAGCCGCATGCCGCCGACGGTGGACAGGTAGATGTCGTTGTTGCCGATCGGCAGGCTGCAGCGGGTCTGCAGCACCGCGCCGATCATCGCCGCACGGGCCGAATCGATCCCGCTGACGACCCGCCGAGGAGGCCCGACCGGCGGGGCGACGAGCGCCTGTATCTCGCCGATCATCGGGCGCTTGCCGTCGAGGGTGACCGTGATGGCGGTGCCGGGTACCGCTGCCGGACGCTGGTCCAGGAACAGTCCGGACGGATCGCTGACACACTCGATTCCGTTGTCGTGCATCTGAAAACAGCCGACCTCGTCGGCTGCGCCGAACCGGTTCTTGACCCCGCGCACGATGCGCAGGCTCGACGCGTGATCACCTTCGAAGTGCAGCACCACGTCGACCAGATGCTCCAGGGAACGCGGCCCCGCGATAGCGCCGTCCTTGGTCACGTGCCCGACCAGGATCATGGCCACAGCCGGGTCTCCCACGGCGGTCTTGGCGTGGCCGGTCAGCGCCGTGGTCACCGCACGCACCTGGGTCACCCCACCCGTCACGCCGTCGGCTTCGGTGGTGGACATGGTCTGCACCGAATCGACGATCACCAGGCTCGGTTTGACCTCCTCGATGTGACCGAGCGCTATCTGCAGGTCGGATTCGCCTGCCAGATAGACGTTGTCGTGCGTACAGCCGGTGCGTTCGGCGCGCAGCCGGATCTGGCCCGCGGACTCCTCGCCGGACAGGTACAGCGCCCGTCGGCCGGTGTGCGCCCAGCGGTTGGCGACCTCCAGGAGCAGGGTGGACTTGCCGACGCCGGGTTCACCGGCCAGCAGCGTGACCGAGCCGGCCACCAGGCCGCCGCCCAGAACCCGGTCCAGTTCAGTGACCCCGGTCGCGTAATGCCGGGTGATTCCGGGGTCGATCGAGGTGATCGGAACCGCGGGCGAGGTCGGGGCCACCGAGCGGCGGACTGACCCGCCCACTCTGTCGGAGAGAGCGAGCACGGCCACCTCATCCACCGTGCCCCAGGTACCGCAATTGGCGCAGCGGCCGACCCATTTGGGTGTGGCGTGCTGACACTCCGAGCAGCGGTATTGCGAACGTACTTTCGAAGCGGCCACGCCGTGACAGTAACGGGTGCCCCCGACATCGGTGCCGTGTACGCGCCGGTGGGGACCCCGGTGGGTCAGAGGTTCAGATCAGTGATGGCCACCGGCTGCGGCGCCCTCGGCGGGCTCCTCGCCGGCGTTGTCGCGTCGGGGCGTTTCGCCTGCCGAGATCGGCACGGCCACCGTGGTCTCGCCGTTCTCGAACTTGAACGTGAAGTCGTAGAGCAGCCCGTTGGTGACCGGCTTGGTCAAGGTGACCTTGGCGGTGACGGCCTCGGCGGGCTCGGCCTTCTCCAGCGGCTTCGTCTGACCATCGGGCTCGCCCACCACGAGGACGCCGCCTGCCGGGATGGTCTGATCCCCGGTCAGTGCCACGTCGCCGACGGTGGTCTTGATCGAGACGAGCTTGTTGGGCGCCTCGGTGGATTCGTTGGCCGCGACGAACAGCAGCTCGGTCTCGGAGCCGGGCTCGACGTAGTCCTTCTGCTGCGGCGCGCGCAGGTGCACGTTACGTAGCGCGACCGTGCCGGCCTGCGCGTTGACACCGTTGACGGCGGGCTCCTGGGTTGCCGTCTGGGAGACCTGCCCGGCACTGCAGCCGGTGAGAACGGCTGCGGTCAGGCCACATGCGGCCAGACCGGCCGAGGTGCGCATTGCGAAGCGGTTCACTCAAGCCTCCTGAGCTGGGTCGGCGTACTTCGACTATGCACAGTAGTAGGTGGCCTCGGTGGGCGGAATGCGAGGGCTTGGCAGAGCGCTTCGCCAGGGGTGTTTCAGGCCCGCAACGGCCTTGCGGTCGGGCCCGGTTCGGGTGTCCGACAGGCGCTTTGGTGGCACGCTTTCGTCACCATGTCAACCCCTGTTCTTCATCTGCAGTGCCCCTGACCTGCGCAGTTGGTGCGCATGTGATCTGGGCCCGTGTTAGGATGGACTAGCGAAAGGGGCTCGAATCAGATGATTTTTAAGGTCGGAGACACCGTCGTCTATCCACACCACGGTGCTGCGTTGATCGAGGCGATCGAAACCCGGACTATCAAAGGCGAGCAGAAGGAATATCTCGTCCTGAAAGTATCCCAAGGGGATCTGACCGTTCGAGTGCCCGCAGACAACGCCGAATACGTCGGAGTCCGCGACGTCGTGGGCCAAGAAGGCCTCGACAAGGTTTTCCAGGTGTTGCGTGCTCCGCACACCGAAGAGCCGACCAACTGGTCGCGCCGCTACAAGGCCAATCTCGAGAAGCTGGCCTCCGGTGACGTGAACAAGGTTGCCGAGGTTGTCCGGGATCTGTGGCGTCGGGATCAGGAACGCGGTCTGTCCGCGGGTGAGAAGCGAATGCTGGCCAAGGCCCGGCAGATTCTGGTCGGCGAACTTGCGCTGGCTGAGAACACCGATGACGCCAAGGCCGAGACCATCCTTGACGAGGTTCTGGCTGCCGCGTCCTGACGCGTCGTGGCAACAACTGTCGCGGTCGTCCCGGCCGCCGGCTCTGGTGAGCGGCTAGGCGCGGGCAGGCCGAAAGCATTCGTCAATCTGGGGGACAAACCCCTGTTGGAGCATGCCCTCGAAGGCCTGCTGGCTTCAGGGGTGATCGACAAGGTCGTGGTCGCGGTGCCGCCCGCGCTCACCGATGAAGCCATCATGGTGTTCGGTGGCCGCGCGCAGATCGTGGCCGGGGGAGCCGATCGAACCGAATCGGTAGGGCTGGCTCTTGCGGCCGCTGACGACCCCGATTTCATCCTTGTGCACGACGCTGCCCGGGCATTGACTCCTCCTTCGCTGATCGCCCGGGTAGTGGCTGCCTTGGCCGACGGTCACGCTGCCGTCGTTCCCGGCCTTCCGTTGGCCGACACCATCAAGGCGGTCGACGCCAACGGTGCGGTGCTGGGGACGCCCGAGCGGGCCGGTCTGCGGGCCGTGCAGACCCCGCAGGGTTTCCGTACCGACGTATTGCGCCGCGCCTATCAGCGGGCCGGGGCCGGAGTGGTCACCGATGACGCCTCACTCGTCGAACAGATCGGTACGCCGGTGCAGATCATCGAGGGCGACCCGCTGGCTTTCAAGATCACCACGCCTCTGGACCTGTTGCTCGCCGAGGCTGTCATGGCGCGTGGCGCGTGAGGATTCCCAGGGTCGGGCTCGGCACCGACGTCCATCCGATCGAGTCGGGGCGCCCCTGCTGGTTGTTGGGGCTGCTTTTCGACGGCGCCGACGGCTGCGCCGGCCATTCCGACGGCGACGTCGCCGCGCACGCATTGTGTGACGCCCTGCTCAGTGCGGCCGGACTCGGCGACCTGGGCGGCGTCTTCGGCACCGACCGGCCGGAATGGCGCGGGGTCACCGGCGCGGACATGCTGCGTCACGTCCGCGGATTGGTGCAGGCGGCGGGCTTCGAGATCGGCAATGCCACGGTGCAGGTGGTCGGCAACCGGCCCAAGATCGGGCCACGCCGGGAGGAGGCCCAGCAGCTTCTCTCGGAGCTGATCGGGGCGCCGGTATCGGTGTCGGCCACCACCACCGACGGGCTCGGGCTGACCGGCCGGGGTGAAGGATTGGCCGCGATAGCCAGCGCTTTGGTGGTTCCTGCCGAATAGGCCGGTAAGCTGGCACGTCGTGACCGATCGCGCTCAAGCCGTCGCGTCGGGGTTTGCCTCCGATTTGCGGCTGTACGACACCATGGCGGGTGCCGTACGAGATTTCGTACCGCTGCGGCCGGGGCACGCTTCGATCTACCTGTGCGGTGCTACCGTCCAGGGCTTGCCGCATATCGGTCATGTCCGTAGCGGAGTCGCGTTCGACGTGTTGCGCCGCTGGCTGACCGCCAATGGATATGACGTTGCGTTCATCCGCAACGTCACCGATATCGACGACAAGATCCTCAACAAGGCGGCCGATGCAGGCCGGCCGTGGTGGGAGTGGGCCGCGACCTACGAGCGGGCGTTCAGCGCCGCGTACGACGCGCTGGGCGTGCTTCCGCCGTCGGCTGAGCCCCGGGCCACCGGACACATCACCCAGATGGTCGAGCTCATCGACCGGTTGATCGCTCGAGGACACGCGTACGCCGCGGGCGGGGACGTCTACTTCGACGTGCTGAGCCTGCCCGATTACGGCGCGCTGTCCGGCCACCGGATCGACGATGTGCACCAGGGTGAGGGCGCGGCGACGGGTAAGCGCGATCAGCGCGATTTCACGTTGTGGAAGGGCGCCAAGCCGGGCGAGCCGTCGTGGCCGACGCCCTGGGGCCGGGGACGTCCCGGCTGGCACACCGAGTGCGTGGCGATGTGCGAGGCCTATCTGGGCGCGGAGTTCGACATCCACGCGGGCGGTATGGACCTGGTCTTCCCGCACCACGAGAACGAGATCGCCCAGGCGCAGGCCGCGGGCGATGGCTTCGCCCGGTACTGGCTGCACAACGGCTGGGTCACCATGGGCGGCGAGAAGATGAGCAAGTCGTTGGGCAATGTGCTCTCGATTCCTGCTGTGCTGCAACGGGTTCGGGCTGCCGAGCTGCGCTACTACCTGGGCAGCGCGCATTATCGGTCCATGCTGGAATTCTCCGAGAATGCGCTGCAGGACGCGGTCAAGGCCTACAGCGGCATCGAGGATTTCCTGCACCGGGTGCGTAACCGGGTCGGCGCCGTCGCCGTGGGTGACTGGACGCCGAAGTTCGCGGCCGCCCTGAATGACGACCTCGCGGTGCCGATCGCACTGTCCGAGGTGCATGCCGCCCGGGCGGTGGGCAACCGCGCGCTGGACGCCGGCGATCACGAAGGCGCGATGGCGCAGGCCACCTCGATCCGGGCGATGATGGGCATCCTGGGCTGCGATCCGCTCGACGAGCGCTGGGAATCCCGCGACGAGACTTCGGCCGCGCTGGCTGCCGTGGATGAACTGGTGCAATGGGCACTGGCCGGCCGGGCTGAGGCCCGGACCAATCGTGACTGGGCGGCGGCCGACGCCATCCGCGATCGGCTCAAGGCGGCCGGTATCGAGGTCACCGACACCGCCGACGGTCCACAGTGGGCCCTGGTGGACGGGAACGGAGCGTAGATGGCCGGGAATTCGCAGCGGCGCGGCGCAGTGCGCAAGCCGGGGACCAAGAAGGGGCCGACCGTCGGGTCCGGCGGCGTGCGTCGCCGCGGGCTCGAGGGTCGCGGGGCCACACCCCGTGCAGATCAGCGCCCGCACCATCCGGCCGGCAAGAAGGCCGCGAAGGCGGCGCGTCAGGCGCAGGGGCGACACAAGAAGACCGACGACACCGAGTTGGTGCTGGGCCGCAACCCGGTGGTGGAATGCCTGCGGGCCAAGGTTCCGGCCACTGCGCTGTACGTGGCGCTGGGTACCGAGGCCGATGAGCGCCTCACCGAATCCGTCCAGATTGCGGCCGACCGCGGTATCTCGATCCTTGAGGTGCAGCGCCACGATCTGGACCGGATGAGCTCCAACGCGTTGCACCAGGGCCTGGCCCTGCAGGTGCCGCCGTATAACTACGCCCATCCCGACGATCTGCTGAAGGCGGCCCGGGAGTCCGGGGAGCCCGCACTGTTGGTGGCTCTGGACAACATCTCCGATCCGCGCAACCTGGGTGCCATCGTGCGTTCGGTGGCGGCGTTCGGCGGGCACGGTGTGGTGATCCCGCAACGGCGTTCGGCCTCGGTGACCGCGGTCGCGTGGCGCACCAGTGCCGGTGCCGCGGCCCGTACGCCGGTGGCGCGGGCGACGAATCTGACTCGCACGCTGAAGAGCTATGCCGACGCCGGTCTTCAGGTGGTCGGCCTGGATGCCGGTGGTGACACGACACTCGACGAGCTCGAGGGCGCCGGACCGATGGTCGTGGTCGTCGGCTCGGAGGGCAAGGGCCTGTCCCGGCTGGTGCGGGAGAACTGCGATGCGGTGGTCTCGATCCCGATGGCCGGGCCGACGGAGTCGCTGAACGCTTCGGTGGCGGCCGGTGTGGTGCTGGCCGAGATCGCCCGTCAGCGCCGGAGTTAGGCGCATGTCCAGAGGACGAAGCGCCAGCAATCCCGCGGATTTTCTCGCCGCCGTGCCGTTCACCCGGGAGGAAGTGTTCAGCGAACCCTGCCCGGTTCCGGAGCTGCCCGGAGCCAACGGTTGGTGGTTTCGCACGGTGCCCGCGGGCATTGACGTTTCGGGGTGCCGGCAGCGGGATGGCCTGACGCTGCTCTACGTGGGGATCAGTCCAACCCGCCCGCCGGTTGGCGGGAAGCCGCCGAGCACCCAGAATCTCCGCAAGCGGGTGAAGTACCACTACGGGGCAGCCAACGCCGACGCTGACGGCTCGACGCTGCGCAAGACGCTCGGCATCCTGCTGGCCGATGAGCTTGGCTTCAAGTTGCGCCGGATCGGCTCGGGCGACAGGCGGACCTTTGCCGGTGGAGAGGCCGTTCTGACGCAGTGGATGGCCGAGAACGCCCTGGTGTCCTGGATGGTGCACCCCGAGCCGTGGTTCCTGGAGGAAAAGCTGATCGCCACGTTCGATCTGCCGCTCAACGGCCAGGAGTCCAACAAGGGCAACGCCTTCTACCCGGAGCTGAAGCGCCTGCGGCGCGAAGCGATGAACAAGGCGAACAAGCTGCGGGTGCTCAAAGAGTGGTGAGCTGCTTCCTAGCCATTGAAGAGTCGCAGGCTCAGCCATAATCCGAGTACCGAGGCCGCCAGGGTCAACGGCACGGTGGCCAGGCCGATTCGGCTGAACTCGGTGAACTTCGCCGGCAGGCCTTCGCGGTGAACAACGTTGCGCCACAGCAGATTTGACAGTGATCCGACGTAGGTGAGGTTGGGGCCTACGTTGACCCCGATCAATACGGCCAGCACCGCGCCCGGTCCGGCGCCGGCCACCAACGGCAGCAGCACCAGCACCGCGGGCAGGTTGTTGACCACATTGGCCAGCACTGCGGCCACAGCCGCCAGGCCCAGCAGCGCAGGCAGTGAGTCGCCGACCGGAAGCACCTCACGCATGGCGTCGCCGAGACCGTTGTGCACCACTGCATTCACCACCACGCCGAGGCACAGCACGAACGCCAGGAACGGCACGTTGACGGCGCGCACGATCCCGCCGACCGTGCTGCGGCGCTGGGCCAGACTGCGCACCCCCAGCACCACCGCCCCCGCCAGTGCCGCCCAGGCCGGCGACACATCGACGACGGAGGCGACGACGAAACCCGCCAGCGTGAACCCCAGCACCACGAGCACGAACACCGGAACCTCGGGCGGCGGGGGAGTCACCTCGGCCGCCGGGCGGCTCAGCTCACGGCGGAAAAACCAACGCAGTAAGACGAATTCGGCGCCGATGGCGGCCAGCCAGGGCAGCGCCATGACGGCACTGAACTGAGTGAAGGACAGCCCCGCCACGGTGAAGGCCAACAGGTTGGTCAGGTTCGACACCGGAAACAGCAGCGACGCGGAGTTGGCCAGATGTGCGCTGGCGTAGGCATGCGGCCGCGGCGGTATCGCGAGTGTGCGGGCGGTGGCCAGCACCACCGGCGTCAACAGCACCACGGTCGCGTCCAGGCTCAGCACGGCGGTCGTCGTCGCCCCGATCAGGAACACCCGGGTCAGCAACCGCCGGGAATCACCCCTGCTCGCCCGGGCCATCAGTGTGCCCGCGGCGTGGAACAGGCCCTCGTCGTCACACAGGTGGGCCAGCACCAGTACGGCGGCCAGGAATCCGACCACGGGCAGCAGGCGGTTCACCTCGGCCAGCGCATCGTCCGGCGAGATCACGCCGAGCGCGATCAGCAGCCCGGCGGCCGGGATCGCCACGACGGCCTCGGGCCAGCCCTCGGGCCGCGCCAGCGCGAACACCAGCACGACGGCCAGCAGCACCAGGGCCAGAATCAACGGCGTGGGTCCTTTCGGCCAGTCGAACATTCGATGACGATTCGCGTATCGGGCCTAGCGGACCTGACCGTACCCGGGTGACTCGCTAGCGTTGGTGACCATGCGTCCGGCTGCTCCGATGGTCCTGTTGTTCGCTCTGGCTGCCGCGTTCCAGGCTGTCCCGCCGGCCGTCGCGTCGCCCACCGGGTTCGACCTGCAGTCACACCGTGGCGGACGTGGTGAGACGACCGAGGAGTCGCTGCGGGCCTTCGCGAAGTCGTTGGAGCTCGGGGTGAGCACGCTCGAGCTCGACATCGTGCTCACCAAAGACAAGCAACCCCTGGTGTGGCACGACCCCCGGATCGACGAGACCAAATGTGCCGACACAGCCCCGGCGTTCCCGGGCGACCCCATGTACCCGTACGTGGGGAAACTGGTGCACGATCTCACGCTCGAGCAGATCCGCACGCTCGACTGCGGCAAGTTGCTGAGCGGCTTTCCCGATGCTGAGGTGGTGCGCGGCAACAAGATTGCCGTGCTGCCCGAGGTATTCGCGCTGACCGATGCCTACGGCGCCGACGTGCGTTTCAACATCGAGACCAAGATCGAGGCCGACAAACCCGAAACCTCGGCCACGCCGCAGGAGTTCGTCGACGTCATCCTCGATGCCGTGCGCGTGGCGGGCAAGCTCGACAAGGTGGACATCCAGAGCTTCGACTGGCGCACACTGCCATTGGTGCAGCGGGCCGAGCCTTCGCTGCCGAGGGTGGCGCTGTGGGATGACACGACCTGGGTGCCCGACTCTCCGTGGCTCGGTGGGGTCAATCCGGCAGTGGACGGCGATCCGATCGCCGGCGCGATATCGGTGGGCGCCACGGTCCTCTCGCCCCAGTATCAGCTGGTGGACCGCGGATTCGTGGAGCGGGCACACGCGCTGGGCCTCAAGGTGACTCCGTGGACCGTCAACGATCCGGCCGCCATGCGGGCGTTGATCGCGGACGGCGTCGACGGCCTCATCACCGACTACCCGACGCGGCTACGTGGCGTGCTGGCGGAGCTGGGTCTGCCGCTGCCGCCGTCGTTTCAGCGGCTCAATTGACCCAGGGATCGGAGCGCTCCCACAGCGTCGGCAGGTGCAGGCTGACACCGTCCTGTTCGGCCAGTCGGGTCAGCACGCGCATCGAGACGTCCAGGTCATCACCGGCATATGGCAATGCGCGCAAGGGCTTGTGCAGCGGGCGGAAGAAGTCGTCCCAGTGGATCAGCACCACGCGCCGCGCGCCGACCGTGCGGACGGTGTGGGTCCAGTAGTCGATCAGGTAGTGCTTGGGTTGCAGGCCGAGTTGGCCGATCCCCAGGTAGACCACCTCGGCGTGCTGCCCGTCCAGTGCGCCCGGCACCGCACCGGCGCTGCCGACGATCAGCAGGCTGCGGTCGCTGGGCCGGTGGCGGACCAGGGTCGACCAGGCCTCGCCGCACTTGTACGCCGATGTCTTCACCGGCGGAACGACGGGCGCGGTGATGACACCGGGGAAGCGGTCCGGTGGGCAGTGCTCGGATTCGAACAGCGTCACGTCGTACGCGCCCAGAGCGACGGCTTCGCCCGGGGTGACCGTGACGATCCGATCGGGCGCCAGTCCGCCCCCGGCGCCGACCTGGGCGGTCGAGGTGCCGCCCACCAGTCGGGCGCCGGTGCGCTCGGCCACGACGGCCGAGTCCATGACGTGGTCGAAGTGGGTGTGGACCGGCAGCACGGCTTCGAGCTTGTCGACGCCGAGGCGGGCCAGGCTGCCGTCGATGCGGGGCAGTGACGGCGTCAGCTTGCCGAAGACGATGCTCGGCAGTGCGGGCCGGGAGAAGAACCCGTCGGTGAGCACGGCCGAGGTGCCGTCGTCGACCAGGAGCGTGCTGACCCCGGCCCAGGTGACACTGACCGGGGATTGCGCAGTGGCCGACGGTGCGTCGAAGAACCGCGCATAGGAGGCCAGGTCGGGTCTGCCGGGCTTGAGCCGCATGGCCCCACCCTAGGGCTAGACCTGTCCGTAGCGACGGCGGAACTTCTCCACCTGCCCGGCCGAGTCGATGTGCCGGGCCGAGCCGGTCCAGAACGGATGCGAGTCGCTGGTGACGTCGACGACGATCAGCGGGTAGGTCTGGATCCCGTGCGGGCCTACCCACTCGATGGTGCGCTCGCTGGTTGCCGTCGACCGGGTCAGGAACTGGCTGCCGGTCGCGGCGTCCTGGAACACCACGGGGTGATAGTCGGGGTGGATTTCGGGTTTCACTGGTTTTCCCCTTCTGTGTGGGCGGATGTTGCGGGTTCTTCGACCGCGGGCTGGCAAGGTTCTTCGTGCCAATCCCCGAACGGGTCGGGGTAATCGGCCCACTGGTCCGGTCGCGCCAGCTCGTCGTCCGTGAGCAGCGCGCCGCGCAGCGCGTCGATGACCTCGCCGGGCCGGGCGCCGCAGACCAGTACGGTCAGCGAGATGTGGCGATCACCGAACTGGTGATGCCAGTCGATCGCCGCGATCGCCAGCCGCTCCGGGTCGGTGTAGGCCCGCTCGGTGGAATCCATTGCCGCCAGCCATTTTCCGGCGTTGCTGAAATGCATTCCGCCGCCTGCGGATTCAATCCACATGACGTCGGTCGGCCGGTTGGCCAGCCAGGCCCGCCCCCGGGTGCGCACCACGCCGTCGAGCAGCAGGTCGACGGCGGTGTGCAGGCGTAGCGGGTGAAACGGTCGGCGCGCGGCGAATTCGACGATGATTACCTCGTCGTCGGGCTCCAGCGGCGGTTCACCGGCCAGGAGTGGATCGTGCGGTGTCGCGGTGCGCCCGCGCCGGCTGTTCGGTTCCAGATGCGCCAGGCCGAGCTCCACCCGGTCGGGGCCGACGGTGATGCGGGCGCGGGGAGCGAGCCGGCGCAGGACCGCCAGCGTGGTGGCCTCGGCCTCGTTGAGCACCAGCATGTCGGCGAACTCGGCCTGCCCGACGACCACCTGGGCGACAGTGCGCCCGTCGGGCAGTTCCTCGTCGCCGACGGACTGTTGCAGCCAGACCGTCGCGTCGAGGCACGCGATCACCGCGTCGATGGTGACGTCGCGGGAGGCGGGCCCGTCGATGTATCCGGGCCCGACGTGGACCCGGATGGTGTTGATCGCCCAGCACACGGGCTCGGCTTCCAGCCAGGGCATCAACTGCACGACGATGCGGTCCACGTCGCCGCGTCGGTGCAGACGCCGCAACAGGATCAGCAGATCGTCGCGGACCGTGCAGGACACGCAACCGTGGGTGAGCTCGAGGGCGAGTTCGGATGTTCCGCTGCTGTCGGACACGGTCCGCAGGACCACCTGGCCGTCAAAGGTGTGGCGCACCAGCACGGTTCCCGGCCTGCGGCCCAGTTCTTCCGCTACGCCGTCGCTGTCACCTTGACCGGCGATCAGCACCACAGGGGTTCGCACTGCACCTCCCGACGGAGTTGTTGTTGAAAATGATTATCATTATCGTGAGGCTACCCCATCCGAAGGAGACCGATGTCTGCCCACTGCCAAGTCACCGGGCGCTCGCCCGGGTTCGGCAACACGGTGTCGCACTCGCACAAGCGCAGTCGCCGCCGCTGGAACCCCAACATCCAGACCAAGACCTACTACCTGCCAGGCGAAGGGCGCCGGATCCGGCTTCGGGTCAGCGCCAAGGGAATCAAGGTGATCGACCGCGACGGCATCGAGGCCGTTGTGGCCCGCTTGCGTAGCGCAGGGGAGAAGATCTGATGGCCAGCACCGATGTCCGGCCGATCGTGAAGCTGAAATCGACCGCGGGGACCGGGTACACCTACGTCACCCGCAAGAATCGCCGCAACGACCCGGACCGGATCGTGCTGCGAAAGTACGACCCGGTCGTCCGCCGCCACGTCGACTTCCGCGAGGAGCGCTGATGGCCAAGCGATCCAAGATCGTCAAGAACGAGCAGCGCCGGGAACTCGTGGAGCGCTACGCCGAACGGCGGGCCGAGCTCAAGGCGATCATCCGCAATCCGGTCGGCACGCGTGAGCAGAAGGCCGCGGCCGTCTCGGCATTACAACGGCTGCCCCGGGATTCGAGCCCGGTGCGGCTGCGCAATCGAGACGCGGTGGACGGCCGCCCCCGCGGTCATCTGCGCAAGTTCGGGCTGTCGCGGGTCCGGGTGCGCGAACTGGCGCACCGCGGTGAACTGCCGGGTGTGCGGAAGTCGAGCTGGTGATGGCGTCGAATTCCCGGAAGAACACCAAGAGGCGCCCGCCGGCCACCGAACTCAAAAAGCCGAGGCGCAATCAGCTGGACGCCCTCGGGGTGACCGAGGTCGACTACAAGGACGTCCACCTGCTGCGCACCTTCATCAGTGAGCGGGGCAAGATCCGGTCCCGGCGCATCACCGGGCTCACCCCGCAGCAGCAGCGTCAGGTCGCCACGGCGATCAAGAACGCCAGGGAGATGGCGCTGCTGCCGGTGGTCGGCCCGGCTTGACCTACCATTCGAGGCGATAGGGCGACTGCGGATCGTGGAAGCCGGTGAGAATCCGGCGCGGTCCCGCCACTGTGAAAGCCAGATACACACCGCAGTCGCCACCTCGCACGTACTGGGGCGGATCTCCCCGGAGAGGATGGGTACGCCCATGGCTGCTCGTTGGCTGATCGCCGGACTGGCATCAGCGCTACTGGTATCGGGGTGCGCCTCGACCGCAGCGCCCGACGCCGACGGTGACGTCCCACCGGGATTCCCGGTCACTGTCGACAATTGCGGCGTCAGCGCCACCTATGACCGGCCGCCGGCCCGCGCTGTCGCGCTCAATCAGCATGCGATCGAGACGCTGCTGGCTCTGGGGCTCGAAAAATCCATGGTCGGCACGTCCTACCTCGACGACCGGATCCTGCCCGAATACCAGACTGCCTACGACAGCGTTCCGGTGCTGGCCAAGGAATACCCGTCCTACGAGTCGCTGCTGGCTGTCGAACCCGACTTCGTCTACGGCGGCTGGGACAGCGCGTTCGACGAGAAGGAGGGCCGCGGCAGGCAACGGCTGACCGATGCCGGGGTTCACACCTACCTCAACATCGAGGATTGCCGGTCCGAGCCCGTCACCATCTCCACCGTGGATGACGAAATGCGAAACATCGGAACCATTTTCGGAATCACGGACCGGGCTGAGCAGCAGATCGAGAAGCTGCATCGCGAGCTGGCGCAGACCGAAGCGAAGCTGCGCGGCGCGCAACCCGTACGGGTCGCGGTCTACGACAGCGGTGAGGCGACCGTGTTCACTTCGGGCGGTAAGGGCATCGGCAACCTGATGATCGAGGCGGCCGGCGGCGTCAACGTGTTCGCCGATGTCCCGAAGGTGTGGGGCGACGTATCGTTCGAACAATTCGCCGAACGCGCGCCCGAAGTCATCGTGATCTACGACTACGGAGACCAGCCGGTCGCCGACAAGAAGAGATTCCTCACCGAACATCCTCTGCTGCAGCATGTTCCGGCGGTACAACACCAGCGGTTCGCGGTGCTCCCGTTGTCCTCGGTGGTGGTCGGCGTGCGGGTGGGCCGGGCGGTGGACGCTCTGGCCCGACAGCTGCACCCGGACCGGTTCGTGTGACGCCCTACCGCCTGACCTTGGCTGCGCTGGCCGGGGTGTTGCTGATGGCGATGACTGCCGGTGTGGCAATCGGCTCGGTGTCCATCCCGCCGGGACAGGTGTGGGCCATCGTGTTGCACGCCGTCCACCCGGGCCTCGTCGAGCAGAGTTGGCCTGCGGTAAGGGAATCCATCGTGATCGACGCCCGGCTACCTCGGGTGGTCCTGGGCGCGGTGGTCGGTGCCGGTCTGGCGGCGAGCGGTATGGCGCTGCAGGCGGTGGTGCGCAATCCGCTCGCCGATCCCATGCTGCTGGGTGTCTCCTCGGGAGCATCGGTCGGTGCCGTGGTGATCCTGGTGTTCGGCGCCGGTGCATTGCAAGTGTTCACCGTGCCGCTGGCGGCGTTCCTCGGAGCCTTCCTCGCACTCGTCGCGGTGTACTTCCTGGCCCGATCGGGCGGGCGGATGACGACCGCGCGGTTGATCCTGGCCGGCGTCGCGGTGGCCGAAGTGCTGTCCGCGGTGGCCAGTCTGCTGATCGTCACCTCGGACGATCCGCACAAGACCCAGGCGGCCGTGCGGTGGATGCTCGGCGGCCTGGGCGGCGCCACCTGGCGCATGGTCTGGGTGCCCGCCCTGGCGGTGTTCATCGGCGTGGTGGTGCTGCTGGCCTTCACCAGATCACTGAACCTGCTCTACACCGGCGAGGAGGCGGCCGCTTCGCTCGGACTCGACGTACACCGGTTCCGGGCGGGAATGTTCGTGGTCGTGGCGCTCATGGTCGGGGCCATGGTCGCGGTCAGTGGCACGATCGGGTTCGTCGGGCTGATCATGCCGCATGTGGTGCGTCTGCTGGTCGGTGCCGATCACCGTCGAGCGCTGCCGGCCGCCGCGTTGTTGGGCGCGGCGTTTCTGGTGCTGTGTGACATCGTGGCCCGCACCGTGGCCGCGCCGGAGGAATTGCCGGTGGGGATTCTGACCGCGCTCGCCGGCGGGCCGTTCTTCCTGTGGCTGATGCGGCGGAAGGCCGTGACGTGACGGCGGCGGTGTCATTCGAGGCGGTCTCGGTGTCGGTGCGCGGAACACCGTTGATCACCGACGTCTCGTTGTCGGTCGCCCCGGGTGAGATGTTGGCCGTCGTGGGTCCCAACGGCGCGGGCAAGACCACACTGCTGCGCACGTTGTACCGGGCGCAGCGGCCGAGTGCCGGGCGGGTGCTGGTCGACGGCACCGATGTGTGGAAGCTGCCGGGCAAGCAGGCCGCGCGCCGGGTCGCGGCCGTATTGCAGGAAGCCACCGGTGATTTCGAGCTCACCGTGTTCGACATGGTGGCGATGGGGCGCACACCGTACAAGCGATCCTTCGAGGCCGACAACCGTGAGGACCGGCAGATCGTCGGCGCGGCGCTGGCGGCACTGGACGTCGCGGAGCTGAGCGGGGCTGGCTACGGTCGGCTGTCGGGAGGGCAGAAGCAACGCGTGCTCATCGCCCGTGCGCTGGCGCAGCGCACCGAGGTGATCGTGCTCGACGAACCCACCAACCACCTCGATCTGCGACATCAACACGAGGCCCTGCACCTGCTGCGGGAGACCGGTGCGACGGTGGTCGCCGCGTTGCACGATCTGAATCTTGCTGCGGCTTACTGCGACCGGATCTGCGTGCTCGACGATGGAGGGCTGGTCGCCGTCGGCCCGCCGGCCGATGTGCTCACCGAGGGGCTGCTGTCCGACGTGTACGGGGTCGAGGCCCGGATCACCCTCGATGCCGATACCGGCAGGCCGCAGGTCACCGTCCCGCCCAAGGTGGGGGTGAGGCCGTGAACATCGGTGACCAACTCAGCGAAATCGCCTCGTACGGAGGCTTCTTCGCTATCACCGTCGGCGGGGATCCGGGCGACTGGATTCCGGTGCACCGTTGTTACGAGCAGGGCTGCGCCGACCTCGTCGCCTCGACCGCCGCACGCAGTGACACGACGGATCTACGCATCGGTGCGTCCCTGGTCCAGTTCAGTCACGCCTCTCGCTTGTGGTCGCCGCTGCTGGCCTGTGCGCTGCAATACGGCGTGCTGCCGGACCTCACCGATCTGCAGCGCCATGCCGCCCGTACCGAGCTCAGGCTGCCGGTGCCGGTGGGAGGACCCGTCGACGGCCGTCGTCCGCTGGCGCAGCAGCTGTATCAAACGGTGATCACCGAACACCTCGAACCGCTGGCCGCCGGGCTACGGGTCAAGATGGCGCCGCGGCTGCTCTACGGCAATGCCGCGGCCGCCCTGGTCGCCGCGGCGGCCGACCTGGCCCGAGCTAGACCGGAATTGGATGACGACCTCCGCGGAGTCACCGAATCGCTCTTGGCCACCGGGGATCTGGCCGGCACCGGCGTCCTGACCGGGTGGGCGTTCCGCCGGCGCAGCTGTTGCCTGTACTACCGCGTTCCGGGCGGATCGAAGTGTGGTGATTGTGGACTCGCGCGGCCACGCGGGTAGGCCTCAATAGGCGTAGGGGCGTGCCGGGGGATCGGTGCGCGCCACACTCATGGCCGTCATCGTCGGGATGGTGCGCCGGCTCGAATTACTTTGTCCCGCAGGGATCGTGCCCACCACCTTGATCCAGGTGTCGTCCGGATAGCCGGCCACCTGAGCCGCCGCAGGCCCGGAGAGACGAATGCGGGCCAGCTGAGCATCGGCCGCGCAGCAGATGATCACCACCCGGGCCAGGTCGCTGCGGTCACCGTCGCGCATCGTGAACCCGGTGACGGTGATCGTGCGGTTGTCCAGGGTGCCCGCGGAGTCCTGCGCCACGCGGATCAGTGCGTCGGGCAGGGAGATCTCCGGAGCAGTGCCGTCGGGCAGCGGCGGAAACGGACGGCGCAGCACATCGGTGGATACCGCGGTTACCGATGCGGCGTCGGGGCGTATCGCCGGGGGTACGACGAAGGCGAGCAGCGCGATCGGGACGAGGAGCAGCCACGCGACGCCGGGGGAGTGCGGATGATCATGAGCTTCGTCCGTGCCGTCCTCGCGGCGGCCGTGCCGGATATCGCGCACGATCGCGGCAAGGGCCAGCGCGATGAGCAACACCGCGGTCGCGGCGAGGTAGGGCAACAGTCCCGGCTTGACGTACCGGGTGTACGCGCCGGTGATGGTGATGATCGCGGTGCTGACCCCGATCAGCAGCAGCAGTGCGTTCTCGGTCTCGCGGCTCACTGTGGCCCCAGGATCAGCAGGCCGACGCCGGTCGCGGCCAGGGTGGCGACGACGAAGGTGGTAGGTGCGAACCGGACGGCGAACGCGCGGCCGAACATTCCGGCCTGCATCGCGAACAACTTGAGATCGACAGCCGGCCCGACCACCAGGAACACCAGTCGCGGTAGCAGCGGCAGCATGGTCAGGCTGGCCGCGACGAAGGCGTCCGCTTCCGAACACAACGCCAGCACCACCGCCAGCGCCGCCATGGTGATCACCCCCAGCACGATCTGCCCTGCCAGGTGCTCGTACACCCACGGCGGAACCAGCACGTGCAGGGCGGCCGCGGCAGCCGCACCGACGACCAGATAGGAGGCCGCCGAAAGGAAGTCGTGACGTGCCGCTTCGGTGAACACGGCCCACCGGGAACTCTCGCCGTCATGCGGCTTGGGTAGGCGACGGGTGATCCAGTCCGGGCTGCCGAACCGGGCCCAGAGCGCACCCATGATCAGCGCGGTGAGCAGTGATGCCGCACACCGGGCGGCGACCATCTGCGGGTGTCCGGGGAACGCGACGGCGGTCGCCACCAGCACAACGGGGTTGATGGCCGGTGCCGCAAGCATGAATGTCAGCGCGGCCGCGCCCACGGTGCCGTCCCGGGCGTCATCGCCGAAGAGCCTGCGCGCCACCGGCACTGAACCGCATTCGCAGCCGGGCAGTGCCGCGCCGCCGACCCCCGCGGCCAGGATTGCCGCGCTGCGACGTCGGGGAAGCCAGCGGGCCAGACGCTCGGGCGTCACGAAGACCGCGATCAGCCCGCTGATCACCACCCCGAGTGCCAGGAACGGCAGCGCTTGGACGAACACGCCGCAGAACACCGTGGCCGCCGTCGACACATCGGGGGTGCCTTCGACAAACGCCCGCAGCGTGGTGCCGGCCAGGGCCAATGCGATGATGCCGGCCACGAGCACCTGCATGGAACTCGGCCGCCACCGCGTCACCGCCGGGTTCGCCACCACGCGGCCATCATGCCAGGCGAACCTGTCAGCAGAACGCGCTCAGCGTGACCCCTTCAGCGGACAGACGCTCGCGCACCGCTGTGGTGATCTCGACGGCTCCCGGTGAATCGCCGTGTACGCAAACCGATTCCACCGTGACGGGGATGACGGAACCGTCCACCGCGGTGACCTGTCTCCGCATAACCATGCCCGCCACTCGCTCGGCGATCTCGGGGGCATCGTGCAGCACGGCGCCGGGGTCGCGTCGCGACACCAGCGTGCCGTCGGGTTGGTAGGCGCGGTCGGCGAAGGCCTCGGCCACGGTGCGCAGCCCGCGCCGCCCTGCCTCCTCGAAGAACGCTGAACCCGACAGGCCGAGCACCGGCAGTCCGGCGTCCACCGCTGCCACCGCGGCCGCCACGGCGGCGGCCTGTTCGGGGTGGCTGACGATTGTGTTGTACAGCGCGCCATGGGGTTTCACGTAGGTCACCGTCGTACCCGCGACATGGGCGATGCCCTGCAGCGCGCCGATCTGATAGATCACGTCGGCGGTCAGGTCCTCGGGGGTGACGTCGATGAAGCGCCTGCCGAATCCGGCCAGGTCCCGGTAGCTCACCTGGGCGCCGACGCGGACCCCCCGGGCCGCGGCCTCGCGGCACGTTCGCAACAGAAGCGTGGGGTCGCCGGCGTGGAAACCGCAGGCCACGTTGGCGCTGGTGACCAGGCCGAGCATGGCCTCGTCGTCACCGAGTTTCCACGCCCCGAAGCTCTCACCGAGATCGGCATTGAGATCGACGGAGGTAGCCACCTGCCCAGCCTAAGGCGATGCCTCGCTCGGCCAGCCGTTCTCGGCCACGAATTCGGGCAGCGGGCGTGCAGTTGTCCAGTGCTCGATCTCCAGCACCGGCCGGTCCGGGAATTCGGGTACCGGGCCCAGACACAGGATCGCGACGGGTTCCGCGTCGGCGGGCATGCCCATGAGTTGGGCCAGGGGCAGCGGCTTGAATATCGACACCCAGCCCATGCCGAGGCCCTCGGCGCGGGCGGCCAGCCACATGTTCTGGATGGCGCAGGACACCGAGGCCAGGTCCATCTGCGGCAGCGTGCGGCGGCCGAAGATGTGCCGGTCGCGGTTTTCGCCGAGTGCGACGACGAACAGTTCGGCGCAGTCGAGGATGCCTTCGACCTTCAATGCCAGGAATTCGTCGCCGCGGGTGCCGAGTGCGTCGGCGGTATGGATGCGTTCCTCGTCGACCAGCGCGTGGATCTTGCCGCGCAGCGCGTCGTCGGTGATCCGGATGAAGCGCCACGGCTGCATCAGGCCGACGCTCGGCGCCGCGTGGGCGGCGTGCAGCAGCCGGCTGAGGACCTCGGGCGGCACCGTGCTGCCGGGGACGAAGCGGCGCATATCCCGACGTTCGGCGATGGCCCGGTAGACGGCACGGCGCTCGTCGGGGCTGAAGGCGTGCTCAGACACGGGTCGAGCTTATGGGGTGGCGAGTCTGTGACCGAGTTCCGTCATGGTGAGAATGGTCTGGTGACAGGCGCAACAGGGGACGGTGGCTACTTCGCGGCCGACTACGAGACGAACGAAGAACTGGCGCGACTGCGTGTGCTCGAGTCGCTCTGTGATCCGTGGACGATCCGCGTTTTCGACACCGTCGGTGTGGCGCCCGGCTGGTCCTGCCTGGAGGTGGGTGCAGGTGCGGGATCCGTGGCGCGCTGGCTGGCCGATCGCGTGGGGCCGTCCGGGCATGTCGTCGCCGCGGATCTGGACCCCCGCTTTCTCGGCGACCTACCGGCGTTGGGCGTCGAAGTACGGCGCCTTGACATCACGGTCGATGAAATCGAGTCGGGCCGTCACGATTTGGTGCACAGCCGGACACTGATGTTGCACCTGCCCGACCCCGTCGCGGCGATGCGGCGCATGGTTTCGGCATTGCGTCCGGGCGGTTGGCTCGTGGTCGAGGAGCCGGACTACAGCACCACCGCGCCCGTCGACCGGACCCATCCGCTGGCTGCGGGGTACGAGGACTACCTGAACGTCCGCACGCAGTTCCTGGCCGCGGCCAATGTGATGAACCTGGGCTACGGCTCGATGTTGCCGGTTGACGTCGATCAACTCGGACTCACCGAGGTGGCCAACGAAGGCAGGCTGACCGTGGAGCGCGGTGGCAGCCGGCAGGCGCACTTCCTGATACAGACCTTCCAGCAGGTCGACGACCTCATGGTGGCCGCCGGGGTGCTCTCGGAGACGGCGGTGGCCGCCGCCAGGGCCGCGCTGGAGGATCCGACCTTCGCCTACCGCTCCGCGGCGATGAACAAGGTGTGGGGGCGCAAGCCCGTCAGTGCGCGTGGGTGACGTTCCAGGCCGGTAGCGGATCGGGATAGCGGAGCCAGGCCCGCTCACCCTCGGCCAGCTCGGCGTCGGTCAGCAGGGCCCCGCCGAGTAGCCGGTGGACCTTGTCCCGGTCGAGCTTGATCCCGATGAACACGATCTCCTGACCCGGCGCGATCTCGGTGCCCGACCAGTATTGCGCCGGCTCGATCACCAGGTTCGGGCCGGCCTGTGACCAGATGGCGGCGATCGTCGGGCGGCTGGCGATCCAGCAGAATCCCTTGCTGCGCAACACCCTTGTCACCTGACCGAGCGCGTCGCCGAGGCGCTTCGGGTGAAACGGCCGGTCGGAGCGGAAGGTCATCGAGCTGATGCCGTACTCCTCGGTTTCGGGTGTGTGGCCGTCGGCGATCTCCTCGTCCCAGCCCGGCGTCTGCGCGGCGGCCTCCGGGTCGAACAGTCCGGTGCCCAGCACCTCGCCGATATCGACGACGCCGTGGTCGGTCCGGATGAGCTTGGCGGTCGGATTGAGCCTGCGCAGCAGTGTTTGGACGGTGTCGAGGGTCGGCGGGCTCACCAGATCGGTCTTGTTGAGCAGGATGACGTCGGCGAACTCCACCTGGTCGGTGAGCAGGTCGGCGATGCTGCGGGCATCGCCCTCGCCGGCGGCCAGCTCCCGGTCGGCCAGGCCTTCACCGCGGACGACCTCGGTCAGGAAGGTCGAGGCGTCCACCACGGTCACCAATGTGTCCAGCCGGGCCAGTTCGCCGAGCCGGAAGCCGTCCTCGAACTCCCAGCTGAAGGTGGCTGCCACCGGCATGGGTTCGGAGATCCCAGTCGACTCGATCACCAGCTGGTCGAACCGGTTCTGTCGCGCCAGCGCGCCGACCGCCTCCACCAGGTCCTCGCGGAGTGTGCAGCAGATGCAGCCGTTGGTCAGCTCGACGAGCTTCTCCTCCGTGCGGTCGAGGTGTCCCTGTCCGGCGATGAGCGCGGCGTCGATGTTGACCTCGCTCATGTCGTTGACGATCACGGCGACGCGCCTGCCGTCTCGGTTCGCCAGGATGTGGTTCAGAAGCGTGGTCTTCCCGGCGCCGAGAAAGCCGGACAGGACGGTGACGGGTAGCGGGTTGGACATCGCACTCCTTAATGAAAACGATTTTCAATAAATCATCATCCGGGCGTGCATCTGCTAATGCAAACGGTTATCGTTATCGCCGTGCTCCTGCCCCTGAATCTCCGCGCCGTGGCCACCGCGTTGCTGCTGGCCACCCCATTCGCCCTTGCCGCCTGCGGCTCCGAAGGGGCCCAACAGCCCGAGTCCGGCGGGAACTGCGTGACCACACCGGTCAACGTGGTTGTCAGCGTCGACCAGTGGGGCGACATCGTTTCGGCGCTGGGCGGTGACTGCGCGAAGGTGACCACGGTGGTGGCCGGGTCGTCGGTCGATCCGCACGACTTCGAGCCTTCGCCGGCGGATGCGGCCAAGTTCCAGGGCGCACAGCTGGTCGTCATCAACGGCGGGCACTACGACGAGTGGGCGGCCAAGCTGGCCCAGAGCACGGCGCCGAATGCCACCGTGCTGCGGGCCGTCGGCGAGTCCGACGACCCCGCCGCCAACCCGCACGCCTGGTACAACCCGGCCGCGGTGACCGGCGTCGCCGATGCGGTGAGCGAGGAACTGGGCCAGATGGCTCCCGAGGCGCGGGACTACTTTGCCCAGCGCCGCACCGAGTTCACCACCTCGATGCAGCCCTACCAACAGCTGATCACCGACATCAAGACCAAGGCGCCCGGTAAGCGCTACGCCGCCACCGAAACGGTGTTCGACGACATGGCGGCCGCGGTCGGCCTGGTCAACCAGACGCCGGCCGGCTACCAGGCGGCCTCGTCCAACCACACCGACCCGTCGCCGGCCGACTTGGACGCGTTCCTGCGCCTGCTCGCCGATCACGGGGTCGACGTGCTGATCTACAACACCCAGACCGAAGGTTCGCTGCCCAAACAGATCCGGGCCGCCGCCGAGAGCGCCGGAATTCCGGTCGTCGATGTCACCGAAACGGTGGCGCCGGGTGCGGAATCGTTCGAGGCTTGGCAGGTGAACCAACTGACCGCGCTGGCCAAGGCGCTCGGAATTCAGGCCTAGTGTCACCCCGCAACGCAGAACCGGCTCTCGTCTTCGACGACGTCAGCGCCGTGCGCGGGGGACGGCTGATCTGGTCGGAGGGCACCTTCGAGATCCCGACCGGTGGCATCGTCGCACTGATCGGCTCCAACGGATCGGGCAAGTCGACGATGCTGCAGGTCATGCTGGGCCTGCTGCCCGCGGCGTCGGGTTCGGTCCGGGTGCTCGGTGGTGCGCCAGGTGAGCACAACGACCTGATCGGTTACGTGCCGCAGGATTACGCGGCAGGTGCGGGGGAGGCCATCCGGGCCCGGGGTGCGGTGACCCTGGGGCTCACGGGGCGGCGGTGGGGCTTCACCCGAACCTCGGCCGCCGACCGGGCCCGGGTCGACGAGGCGTTGGAGTGGGTCGAGGCCACCGGGTTCGCCAATATGCGGCTGTCGGAACTGTCCGGAGGGCAACGCCAGCGCATCGCCCTGGCGAATGCCCTTGTCGGACATCCCAAGATGCTCATCCTCGATGAACCGTTGGCCGCGCTCGACCTGCGCAACCAGCACGAGATCGTGCAGTTGCTGGCCCGGCTCAATCAGGACCTCGGCGTCACGATTCTTGTTGTCGCCCATGACCTCAACCCGCTGCTGAGCGTGCTCGACAGCGCCATCTACCTGCTCGACGGGCACGCTCACCATGCGGCCATCGACGAGGTGGTGGATGCCGAGTTGCTGACCCACCTGTACGGGACCAAGGTGCAGGTGGCCAACACCCCGCTGGGGCAGATGTATATGAGGAGCGGGTGATGTCGGCGGGTCTGCTGGCGCAGGGCACTTTCGCGATGGGCTACCAGCACAACTGGTGGCAGATCCTGACCTCGGCGTTCATGCGTAACGCGTTGATCGGCGGCACGCTGGTGGCGCTGGCCGCCGGGCTGATCGGCTATTTCGTCATCGTGCGCAACACCGCGTTCGCCGCCCACGCACTGGCCCACATCGGTCTGCCCGGTGCCACCGGTGCGGCGCTGCTCGGGCTTCCGGTCGGGTTGGGGTTGGGGGCATTCTGCGTCGGTGGAGCGCTCGTCATCGGGGCGCTGGGCAGCCGCGCCCACGACCGCGAGGTGGCCACCGGCACGGTACTGGCGCTGGCCACCGGCTTCGGTCTGTTCTTCAACTCGTTGGCCACCAAGAATTCGTCGACGCTGACCAACGTCTTGTTCGGCAACCTGCTCGCCATCACCCATCAGCAGTTGCTCATGTTCACCGCGTTGCTGGTCGTGTTGGCCGCCACGGTCGTATTCGTTTTCCGCCCATTGCTGTTCGCATCGGTCAACGCGCAGGTGGCCGAGGCCAAAGGCGTACCGGTCCGCGCATTGTCGGTGCTGTTCATGGTCCTGCTGGGGATCGCGGTGACGATGGCGGTGCTGGCGGTGGGCACGCTGCTGCTGTTCGCGCTTGTCGTCACCCCGGCCGCGACGGCAATCATGGTGACGGCCCGGCCGATCCTCGCGATGACGATCTCGACCGGCATCAGCGTCGTGTCGGTGTGGGCGGGGCTGGCGGTGTCCGCAATCTTCAACATGCCGCCGAGCTTCGTGATCGTCACGATTGCCTGCGGATTCTGGCTGGCGGTATGGACGGTTGACCGGGTGCGGAATTCGACGATCCACTAGCCTCAGACAGCATGCCGAGGAGTCCCCACCCGCCACGGCGGGCCACCCTGGCTTCCTTGGCGGCTGAACTCAAGGTTTCGCGGACCACCATCTCCAACGCCTACAACCGTCCTGACCAGTTGTCCGCCGAGCTTCGCGACCGGATCTTCGATGCGGCGAAGCGGTTGGGCTATGCCGGGCCCGACCCGGTGGCGCGCTCCCTGCGGACCCGCAGGGCCGGCGCGGTCGGGTTGATCATCACCGAGCCACTGAACTATTCGTTCAGCGATCCCGCGGCGTTGGATTTCGTTGCCGGACTTGCCGAATCCTGCGAGGCGGTGGGGCAGGGGCTGCTCCTGGTGGCGATCGGACCCAACCGCAGTTTCGAGGACGGTTCGGCGGCGGTGCTCTCGGCGGGCGTCGACGGATTCGTGGTGTATTCGGCCTCCGACGACGATCCCTATCTGCCGGTGGTGCGTCAGCGCCAGTTGCCGGTCGTGGTGGTGGATCAACCCAAGGACGTTCCCGGGGTGTCGCGGGTCAGCATCGACGATCGCGGCGGGATGCGCCGGCTCGCCGAGCATGTGTTGGACCTGGGCCACCGCGACATCGGCCTGCTGACCATGCGGCTGGGCCGGGAGTGGCCGCACGAGGGCACGAAACCCGCACTGGCAGACCCAGATCGGGTGTTGTCACCGCATTTCCATGTGCAGCGCGAGCGGATTCACGGTGTGTACGACGCGATGACGGCCGCCGGTCTCGCGCCGGACCGGCTGACGGTGGTGGAGAGCTACGACCATCTGCCGACGTCCGGAGGGGCGGCTGCCGAGGTGGCGCTGGATGCCAATCCCCGTATCACCGCGCTGATGTGCACCGCCGATGTGCTGGCGCTGTCGGCCATGGATTATCTGCGCTCGCGTGGCATCTACGTGCCGGGGGAGATGACGGTGACCGGTTTCGACGGGGTGCCCGAAGCGTTGCGCCGCGGTCTGTCCACCGTGGTGCAGTCCAGTGTGGCCAAGGGGCGACGGGCCGGCGAGTTGCTGCACAATCCGCCGCGGGACGGGCTGCCGGTGATCGACGTGCTCCCCACCGAAGTGGTGCGCGGCCGGACGTCGGGCCCGCCGGCCTAATCCGTTTCGACGGAGCGGCGCGCGTCCAGCAGGTACTTCAGTGCTGCCACAACATCTTCGGGCTCGTCGACCCGGTATTCGGCGAGCGTCTCGCCCGGTCCCACCTTGACGCCGACGTCGCCGTCACGCAGCCGGCGGAACGCCTTCTCGTCGGTGACGTCGTCGCCGAAGTAGATCACCGCCGATGCCCGGTGCTCGTCGCGCAGGATGTCGATCGCCTCGCCCTTGTCGGTGGTGATGACCGCGAACTCGAGCACCGCCTTGCCCTTGGTCAGCTGGGCATCCCACGCCTGTGCGGATCGCAGTGCTTGCGCGCACGCGGCTTCGGCGTCGCCGGCCTCGGCGTTGCGGACGTGCAGGGCCACACTGGCGGGTTTGACTTCGACGGTCACCCCGGGCCGGATGGCGGCGATCGCGGTGAGTTCGGCGGCGATCCGATCGAGCAGGGCACGGTCGATGGGGTGGGCGAATCCGGAGTCGAATTCGGCGCCGTGGCTGCCGACCATGTGCACGGCCGCGGGCATCCCCGACAGCTCCCGCAGTACTTCCAGTGCGCGGCCGGAGATGAGCGCGGTCGAGGTGTCCGGATACTGAGACAACGCCACGAGCGCGTCAGCGCCGTCGCGCAACGGGCGCGCGTCGGCGGGGTTGTTGACGATCGGCGCGAGGGTGCCGTCGAAATCCGAAGTGATCAGTAGCCGTGGTGCCTGTGCGGCCCGGGCCAATGCGTCCTGGAGTTCGGCGGGAAGGCTCACCCGCTAGATCTTAGGTTTGTCCTCAGCGCCGATCAGCAGCCGCACGGCCAGGTCCAGTCGCTTGCTGACGTCGGTGGCCGAGGCCCGCCGGGTCAGCCAGGCCAGCAAGTTGGAAAGCCACACGTCCGAGATGACCCGCGCGATGTGGTACTGGTCCTCGGTCGGCTCGCCGTCGCTCATGGCCCGGGCGAACATCGAATCCATCAGCTTGCCGACGTGGTCGACCTCGCCTGCCGCCGAGGCGTCGGCGAAGACGAAGGCCCGCGTCATGGCCTCGGTGAGCAGCGGGTTGCGCTGCATGGCCCGGTTCAGCTTGCCGACCATGAAGCTCAGCCGCTGGTAGGGCGTGCCGCCGGCGAGTGCGGCCCGGTCGGTCTTGGCGTCGATGCGCTCGAACTCCCGGCCGAGGGCCGACACCAGCAGATGGACCTTGGACGGGAAGTAGCGGTAGAGGGTGCCGACGGCGACATCGGCGCGCTCGGCCACCGCGCGCATCTGGACGGCCTCGTAGCCGCCCTTGGATGCGATGGCCAGGGTTGCGTCCAGGATGCGCTTGCGGCGCTCCCGCTGTGCTTCTGAGCCGAGTTCGGATTCGGCGAGAACAGCCACGTTCAGAACCTCACGCGGTCGGGTGTCCGAAGCGGACGATTCGCTGCCTGCCTGCTGTGGTGCGCTGGACATGCGGTGTGTGGCCCCCTCTCGTCGCGTACCTTGACGAAAACGATACGCACGGCGATCTCCTTCTACGCACCTCCGCGCCGGTAAACACACGGACGTGTCCTGCTGTGATGCGGGTCGACTTGACGGTCGAACACTGTCACCATTAGAACACGTTCTAGTGGGAAGCACGGACTTCTCGCTTTAGGGGCTAGGAGGTCCACCATGGCCGGCGCATCCGCCACCATCACCGACGAGCAGTTTGCCGCCCGTGACCTGGTAAGGAGCTGGGCTGGCTCAACCGACACCGCCGCGGCGGTCCGATCCGGCGAAAACGATGCCGATGCATGGCGCAGGCCGTTTCAGGGTCTCGCCGAACTAGGGATCTTCAGCGTTGCGGTCCCGGAGGAGCAGGGTGGCGCCGGCGGCACGGTCGAGGACCTGTGCGCGATGGTCGACGAAGCCGCCGCGGCGCTGGTGCCCGGTCCCGTGGCCACCACTGCCCTGGCCACCCTGGTCGTGACCGATGAGGCCGTGCTGGAGGCCCTCGTGTCGGGTGAGCGCACCGCCGGTGCGGCGCTGAGCGCGGACCTGACGCTGTCCGGTGACTTCGAAACCGGCACCGTCTCGGGCACCGCCGAGCACGTCCTGGGCGCGGATGCCGCCGGGGTGTTGCTCCTTCCGGCCGGGGACCGCGTGGTCCTGGTCGACGGGAGTGCCGCCGGGGTGAGCGTCGAATTGCTCACCGCCACGGACTTCTCGCTGCCACTGGCCCGGGTCACGCTCGATTCGGCGCCCGCGCAGGTGCTCGACGTCTCACGGCAGCGGTTCGAGGACATCACCGCCGCCGTCCTGGCCGCTGAGGCCGCCGGCCTGGCGCGGTGGACCCTGCAGACCGCCACCGAGTACGCGAAGGTGCGCGAGCAGTTCGGCAAGCCGATCGGCAGTTTCCAGGCGATCAAGCACATGTGTGCCGAGATGCTGCTGCGCTCCGAGCAGGTCTCGGTGTCGGCGGCCGACGCGGCACGCGCGGTGTCCGAATCCGATGATTCCCAGCTGTCGATCGCCGCCGCGGTGGCGGCGGCCGCGGGTGTGGACGCGGCCGAGGCCAACGCCAAGGACTGCATCCAGGTGCTCGGCGGTATCGGCATCACCTGGGAGCACGAGGCGCATCTGTATCTGCGTCGCGCATACGGGATTTCGCATGCCCTCGGTGGCCGGCGCCGGTGGATCCGCCGGGTCTCCGCGCTGACCCAGCAGGGTGTGCGCCGTGAGCTCCGTATCGATCTGGAGTCGGTGGCGGAGCTGCGCCCGGAGATCAGTGCCGCGGTCGCCGAGGTGGCCGCACTGTCGGTGGAGAAGCGCCAGGTGGCCCTGGCCGAGTCCGGGCTGCTGGCCCCGCACTGGCCACGTCCCTACGGCCGCAACGCATCTCCGGCCGAGCAGCTTCTGATCGATCAGGAGCTCGCGGCGGCCGAGGTGGAGCGCCCGGATCTGGTGATCGGCTGGTGGGCGGTGCCGACCATCCTGGAGCACGGCAGCGCCGAGCAGATCGACCAGTTCGTACCGGCCACGCTGCGCGGTGACCTGGCCTGGTGTCAGCTGTTCTCGGAGCCGGGCGCCGGTTCCGACCTGGCCGCCCTGCGCATGAAAGCTGTTCGCGCAGAAGGCCCCAACGGTGAGCCCGGCTGGAAGTTGACCGGCCAGAAGGTGTGGACCTCGGCGGCGCAGAAGGCGCACTGGGGCGTGTGCCTGGCGCGTACCGACGCCGACGCCCCGAAGCACAAGGGCATCACCTACTTCCTGATCGACATGAAGACACCCGGCATCGAGATCCGCCCGCTGCGGGAGATCACCGGCGACGAGCTGTTCAACGAGGTGTTCTTCGACGACGTGTTCGTGCCCGACGAGATGGTGGTGGGCACTGTCAACGACGGCTGGCGGCTGGCCCGCACCACGCTGGCCAACGAGCGGGTGGCGATGGCCGGCGGGACTGCGCTGGGCAATCCGATGGAGGAACTGCTGCGCACCCTCGGCGCGCAGCCCGACGTCGACCCGGCCGATCTGGACCGCCTCGGCGGCTTGATCCTGACGGCCCAGGTGGGTTCGCTGCTGGATCAGCGGATCGCCCAGCTGGCGGTCAGTGGTCACGACACCGGTGCGCAGGCCAGCGCCCGCAAGCTGATCGGTGTGCGCTACCGCCAGACGCTGGCGGAGTTCCGGCTGGAACTGTCCGACGGCGGGGGTGCGGTGCGCAACCGTGAGGTGCACGACTTCCTCAACACCCGCTGCCTGACGATCGCGGGCGGCACCGAGCAGATCCTGTTGACCCTCGCCGGTGAGCGGTTGCTGGGCCTGCCGCGGTAGGTCACTAACCTCCAAGGCGTGATCATCGTCGTCACCGGTGCAATGGCGTCGGGTAAATCCACTGTGGCGCAGCTACTGGCCGAACGGTTCGAGCGATCGGCGCACGTGCGCGGAGACGTATTTCGCCGTTTCGTCGTCGGTGGCCGGGCGGAGCCGACCGAGCAGATGAGCTCCGAAGCGCAGGCGCAACTTTCGCTGCGCTATCGGCTCGGGGCGGCGAGCGCCGACGCATACGCCGAGGCGGGCTTCGTGACGATCTGGCAGGACATCATCGTCGGCCCGTACCTGGCCGATGTCGTCGGCATGCTTCGGACCCGTCCGCTGTTCGTAGTGGTACTCGATCCTGCCCCGGAGGTCATCGCGCAGCGGGAGCACGCGCGCAACAAGGTTGGTTACGACACCGACTGGGACTGCACGGGTTTCGTCGAGACGATTCGGTCGACGACGCCTCGATTGGGACTGTGGCTGGACACCTCAGCCATGACCGCGGAGCAGACGACGCAGGCGGTGCTCGACGGCCTCGACCGCGCGAAGATCCCGGCTTAGCGCTGGTTGGACAGGCTTCAGAACCCGGTCTGGGTGCAGGCGGTCGGCGTGGTGAGGTTGACCCCTCCGAAGACCACCTGGATCACTGAGCAGATGATGAACTGGTCCTTCGTGTTGGGCTGGCCGGTGCGCCACTCGGTGGGGGTCGACACGCCCTCGACGCGGAACCGTTCGATCGGTCCGCCGCCGAAGTAGGTCGCCGAGATCTCGACCTTGTTGACCGACCGGTACAGCTTCGACAGCACGTTGTCGTGATTGGAGCCCTTGATCTCCCGGGGCATCCCGGCCGGCGCGCTGTACGAGGCCTCCTGCCAGGTGTCCTTGTTCGTGCTGCGCAGAGTGATGGTCTGCCGCGCCCACGCGTCACCCGGGAAACCGATGGGGCCGTCCGGCGTCAGCAGGTTGGCCTGCGTGTTGAACGTGCACTGTGTGCCCGCGCAGTCGGCGTTGACGTGCATCTCGATCGTGCCCTGGGGGCTCGGGACCGAGGTGACGGCCGAGTTCGCGGCCGCCGTGGCCGACGTGGGGAACGTCAGCGCCGCCGCGGTCAGCACTGCTGCCGCGCTCGCTGCGGGGAGCCTGTTGATCGTCATCGTCAAGAAAGGTATCCGCTCGTTACTCGTCGTAGGTGACTTCGACCGAATCCGACACCGGCGTGGCCTGGCAACCCAGGATCAGGCCCTCGTCGAGATCGGAGGGTTCGAGCACGTCGTTGATCTTCATCTCGACGTCTCCGGACTTCTTGAGTACCGCGCATGCGCCGCAGTGGCCTTCGCGGCAGGAGAACGGCGCATCCAGGCCCTTGTCGAGCAGGACGTCGAGCAGCGTGGCCGAGCGCGGCCAGCGGACCTCGTGGGTGGTGCCGTCCAGGGTGACGATCGCGGTGGCCGGCCCCTGGTCGCTGTCGTCTTCTTCGATCACGACGGCGGCGAACGGGTCGGAGTCCAGCGACTTGAACACCTCGATGTGGATGCGCTCGTCGGCGGCACCGGCCTGCTGCAGCGCCTGCTCGGCCGCGGCCATGAACGGTCCGGGCCCGCAGATGAAGGCCTCGCGAGCGGCGTAGGGCGCGACGAGCCCGGCCAGCGCGGCGGGGCTGGGCAGCCCCTGCACGGTCTCCAGCCAGTGCACGACGGTGAATCGGTCGGGGTATTTGGCGGCCAGTTCGCGCAGGGTGGCGCCGAAGATGACCGAGTTCTCGTCGCGGTTGGCGTAGACGAGGACGACGTTGCCGCTGCCCTCGGCGAGCGCGGACTTGCAGATCGCCATCATCGGGGTGATACCGCTGCCCGCGGCCAGCAGCAGGAAGTCGCTGTCGAGATTCTTGGGCACGAACGTCCCGGACGGGGCCAGCACGTGCATCCGCATCCCGGCGTGTGCGTTGTCGCACAGCCAGTTTGACGCGTAGCCGTCGACGGTTCGCTTGACCGTGACGGTCAGCTGATCGTCGGTCACCGGCGAGCTGGACAGCGAGTAGCAGCGGGCCACCGAGCCGGTGCGATCGCTCGGTACCCGCAGGGTCAGGAACTGCCCCGGGGCGTAGCGCAACCGGTCGGCGGGGATGTCCGAACCTTCGGGGACGGCGAACACCAGGGACCGCGCGTCGGCCGTCTCCTCGATGACCGCACTCACCTGCAGTTCGAGCACATGGCTGCCCAATGGCTCATCAGTCACGGCTGGACCCTCTCATCACTCATAACTAGAACATGTTACAAAAACGTACTTGCCCAGGTCCAGCCCCGCATTACAAGGCCCTGCTCGACACAAATCGTAACGTGTTCTAATCTCTGTCTAGGCGGTCAGCTCGCGCTTATCGCAGTCCGAATCTTGGGAGGCATTTCCGTGACATCCATTGAACAGCGTGACGTGCAGGCGGTTCTGGCCGGCATCGATGAACTGCTGCCTACGCTGCGTGAGCGCGCTCAGGAGACCGAGGATCTGCGCAAACTGCCCGATGCGAACGTGAAGGCGCTGGAAGACATCGGTTTCTTCAAGCTGCTGCAGCCCGAACAGTGGGGTGGCCTGCAGTGCGACCCGACGGTCTTCTACGAGGCGGTCCGGCGGCTGGCCAGTGCCTGTGGTTCCACCGGTTGGGTCGCCGGCATCATCGGTGTCCACAACTGGCACCTGGCGCTGTTCGACCAGCAGGCCCAGGAAGACGTCTGGGGCGAGGACACCTCGGTTCGGATCTCCTCCTCCTACGCCCCGATGGGTGCCGGCACCGTGAGCGAGGCCGGCGACGGCTACATCGTCAACGGCGCCTGGAACTGGTCCTCGGGTTGTGACCACGCCACCTGGGCCTTCCTGGGTGGCCCGGTGATCAAGGACGGCCGGCCGGTCGACTTCGGCAGCTTCCTGATCCCGATCAGCGACTACAAGATCGACGACGTCTGGAACGTCGTCGGCCTGCGCGGCACCGGCAGCAACACCGTCATCGTCAAGGACGCGTTCGTGCCCAAGCACCGCTTCCTGTCCTACAAGGCGATGAACGACGGCACCGCCGGCGGGTATGAGACGAACACCGCCCCGGTGTACAAGATGCCGTGGGGCACAATCCATCCCACCACCATCTCGACCCCGATCGTGGGTATGGCCTACGGCGCCTACGACGCACACGTCGAGCACCAGGGCAAGCGCGTCCGCGCCGCCTTCGCCGGCGAGAAGGCCAAGGACGATCCGTTCGCCAAGATCCGGATCGCCGAGGCGGCCAGCGACATCGACGCCGCCTGGCG